>NZ_CP014578.1:3982345-4646070 GCF_001634365.1 Paraburkholderia phytofirmans OLGA172 | reverse complement strand
ACGTCGGCGAAAGGGAGTTATCCACAGGGACCGATCATCCGGCGAAGTCTTCCTGGGGTGGGGCCAAACCAGGCTAAACTATTGACGGCCAAAAGAAAACCGGTTTAAATAGCGGGTTCCGCGAAAACCAATTCTGTAAACCTCCGGCCATTGCCGCTTCAGCGATGATCGTGCGGTTAATTTTCGATCAGTCGATCAAGTGAGAGCAACATGAAACGTACTTACCAACCTTCCGTTACCCGTCGCAAGCGCACCCACGGCTTCCGCGTTCGCATGAAGACCGCAGGTGGCCGCAAGGTCATCAACGCACGTCGCGCGAAGGGCCGCAAGCGCCTCGCCATCTAAGGCAGGCGAGCGGATTGCGCGCTCCGTCTATGCCAGGCGAAGCCCGCGGTGAAGCGGGAGCTGCTGGGGCGCCGCAACAGGGCTCGGTTCCGTTGCGAGCGCAAGCCGCCTTCCCCAAAGCCGCAAGGCTACTGAAAACGGATGAATTTTCATCCGTTTTTCGTTTGCGCCCGTGGCGCCGCACCGCGCACTTCGTGGTGTACGGCCGGCCCACCGGCAATGACGCTCGCTTAGGTCTCGTGATCGGCAAGAAGTATGCGCCGCGCGCGGCCACGCGTAATCTGGTGCGTCGACTTGCGCGCGAAGCCTTCCGGCTGCGTCGCGCGGAGTTCGGCGGTTGGGATGTGCTGTTGCGTCTGCACACGCGCTTCGACAAGAAGGCTTTGCCGAGCGCCTCGTCGCCGCCGTTAAGGGCGCTGTGCCGCAGCGAAATAGAGGCGCTGCTCGATAAAGCAGCGCGCGAAATTGTCCGTCGCGAGTCGCCGCCCGCGGAAGCGCCCAAGACGGAATGACGCTCACGTGACTGCCCGCTTTGCAGTACAGGCCGCTCCGGCAGCCATGCTGCGCGGGCGTCGCCCGGTACTCCACGTTGCGCGGCGCTGTTAGGCCGCACCAGTCATGCAAACGGTACTCATCGCTTTATTGCGTTTCTATAAGGTTGCCGTCAGCCCCATGCTCGGCAACCGGTGCCGTTTTTACCCTTCCTGTTCTGATTACGCGCGCGAAGCAATCCAGTATCATGGCGCCGCGCGCGGGACTTATCTCGCCGCCAGGCGTATTTGCCGCTGCCACCCGTTTTCCGCGGGCGGCATCGATCTCGTCCCGCCTCCTACTTCTGAAAAGCGCTGACGCGCCGTTCCATCGACACTGAGACAACGCATGGATATCAAACGCACCGTCCTATGGGTCATCTTTTTCATGTCAGCGGTCATGCTGTTCGACAACTGGCAACGCGACCACGGACGCCCGTCGATGTTCTTCCCGAGCGCCAACCCGACCAAGACCGTCGGCAGCGCCGCTCCGGGAACCACGACGCCGGGAACCCAATCCGCCGATCTGCCGGCCACCAACGCAGCGCCGGGCAATGCGCCGGCTGCCGCGGCCCAGGGCCAGTTGATCAGCTTCAGCACCGACGTCTATAACGGCGAGATCGACACCCGAGGCGGCACGCTGTCGAAGCTGTCGCTTGTCAAGCAAGGCAACGGCAAGCAGCCCGATCTGGTCATCACGCTGTTCGACCGTACCGCGAACCATACGTATCTGGCGCGCACCGGTCTGCTCGGCGGCGATTTCCCGAACCACACCGACATCTTCACGCCGGTGGCGAACCAGCCACACGATCTGACGGGCGACGCCAAGTCGTTCCAGCTCAGCCTCGAGTCGCCGGTCAAGGGCGGCGTGAAGGTCATCAAGACCTACACGTTCACGCGCGGCAGCTATGTGATCGGCGTCGACACGAAGATCGAGAACGTCGGGACCGCACCGGTCACGCCGTCGGTCTATATGGAACTGGTGCGCGACGACACGCCGGTGGAAACGCCGCGCTTCTCGCACACGTTCATCGGACCGGCTGTCTACACCGACCAGCACCACTTCCAGAAGATGACGTTCAGCGACATCGACAAGAACAAGGAAGACTTCGTCAATTCGGCCGACAACGGCTGGATCGCGATGGTGCAGCATTACTTCGCGTCGGCGTGGATTCCGCAGCAGGGTGCGAAGCGCGACATCTATGTCGAGAAGATCGATCCGACGCTCTATCGCGTCGGCGTCAAGCAACCGGTGGCGACCATCGCCCCGGGCCAATCGGTCGATGTGTCCGCGCGCCTGTTCGCCGGTCCGGAAGAAGAGCGCATGCTCGAAGGCGTCGCCCCGGGTCTGGAACTGGTCAAGGACTATGGCTATGTGACGATCATCGCGAAGCCGCTGTTCTGGCTGCTCGAAAAGATCCACAGCTATGTCGGCAACTGGGGCTGGTCGATCATGCTGCTAACGCTGCTGATCAAGGCCGTGTTCTTCCCGCTGTCGGCCGCAAGCTACAAGTCGATGGCGCGCATGAAGGCGATCACGCCACGCATGCAAGCCCTGCGCGAACGCTTCAAGGGCGATCCGCAGAAGATGAACTCGGCGCTGATGGAGCTGTACAAGACCGAGAAGGTCAATCCGTTCGGCGGCTGTCTGCCGGTCGTGATTCAGATTCCGGTGTTCATCTCGCTGTACTGGGTGCTGCTGTCGTCGGTTGAAATGCGCGGCGCGCCGTGGATTCTCTGGATTCACGATCTGTCGCAACAGGATCCGTTCTTCATCCTGCCGGTGCTGATGGCCGTCTCGATGTTCCTGCAGACCAAGCTGAACCCGACGCCGCCGGACCCGGTTCAAGCCAAGATGATGATGTTCATGCCGATCGCGTTCTCGGTGATGTTCTTCTTCTTCCCGGCCGGTCTGGTGCTGTATTACGTGGTGAACAACGTGCTGTCGATCGCCCAGCAGTACTACATCACGCGGATGATGGGTCAGTCGAAGACGAAAGCGGCCTGATTGATGTCTTGCCTGCGGCGGGCGGCGGTAGCGCCCGCTGGCTGACAGGCAGAAGCAGAAGCTGGCTGTAAAGAAGCCGCCCGGTTTGCGCCGGGCGGCTTTTTTTATGACTCGGCCGATGGGCCCTTATCTTTCGATGCGTCTTCAGGCGCGGCGCCGGCTTCCTGTTGCGTGCCGCCGTCAAATTCAGTGATCAGTTCTTCCACCAGATTGCGCTGCTTCGGCGACAAACCCGCGAACCGGTTAGCCATCTGCGTAACCAGCTCGATCGTTTCTGGCGTCATCGGATATTTCTCGCCACGGGCAAGCGGTTTAGTCTTGCCGGACGGCGCGGGCCCATAGTGCAGCCAGTGAACGTCCTTTTGCAGCCACGTCGCTAAAACCTGCAACTTATCGCGCTTTGGAATCGTCGTACCCGCGAGCCATTTGTGCGCGGTTTGCGGTGAGACGGCAGGGCCACTGCTATAAAGCAGATTGAATTCCCTGGCCAAATCAGTCCCACCCTTAATATCTTTGGGGAGTGAGTCTTTCAGCCGTTTGGCGAAAGCTGCTTTTTCTTTGGAGGTCGGCATGGGCCCGATTGTGCAATTCGGCGCATAATCAGTGGACAACCAAACACGCAACTTTATAGCTCTAATAAGCTATTTTTAGCCTGAAATCGCCACCTAATAACGCGTTTCGCGATTTCTTCGATTACCATCTTTTCCTTGTGCAGAGCGCGTTTTAGGCATTCTGCTGCGTCGATTAGTCGCAAATTCATCTTAGGCTATCTTAGCTTGTGCGAGATAAATCCTTATTTGTCTTATGAAACTCGGGCCGCACCAGGAATCAGGCCCTGATCCAGAGCCAGAGAATGCTCCGCGTTACAATGCCCGGCGCCCGCTCCTGCGCATTCAATCCCTTCTGATAGCCTCGCTCCCATGCTCTCCACCGATTCCGATCCGATCGTCGCCATTGCCACCGCACCCGGCCGAGGCGGAATCGGGGTCGTGCGGATTTCGTGTGGCCGTGCCGGGGAAGCCGCCGCACAACCGCTGATGCAAGCCCTCACGGGCCAGGCGCTGGCGCCGCGTCACGCGAGCTATGTGCCGTTCCTCGACGACGCCGGCAACGCGCTCGACCGCGGCATCGCGCTGTACTTCCCCGCGCCGCACTCTTACACCGGCGAGCATGTGGTCGAGCTGCAAGGCCACGGCGGTCCGGTCGTGCTGCAACTTGTGCTGCAGCGGTGCATCGACGCCGGCCGTGCGTTCGGTCTGCGTCTGGCCGAGCCGGGCGAATTCACGCGGCGCGCGTTTCTCAACGACAAGCTGGATCTGGCGCAAGCGGAAGCCGTCGCCGATCTGATCGAGGCCAGCACCGAGGCCGCCGCACGCTCGGCGGGCCGCTCGCTCGACGGCGCGTTTTCGCGCGACATCCACGCGTTGGTCGAAGAAGTCATCACGCTGCGGATGCTGGTCGAAGCGACGCTCGATTTCCCGGAGGAAGAAATCGACTTTCTCGAAGCCGCCGACGCCCGCGGCAAGCTCGCGCGGATCCGCGAGCGCCTCGCGCACGTGCTGAGCGAAGCGCGCCAGGGCGCGTTGCTGCGCGAGGGTTTGTCGGTGGTGCTGGCGGGACAGCCGAACGTCGGCAAGTCGTCGCTGCTGAACGCGCTCGCCGGCGCGGAGCTGGCCATCGTCACGCCGATCGCCGGCACGACGCGCGACAAGGTCGCGCAAACGATCCAGATCGAAGGCATTCCGCTGCATGTGATCGACACGGCCGGCCTGCGCGATACGGAAGATGAAGTGGAAAAGATCGGCATTGCGCGCACGTGGAGCGAGATCGAACGCGCGGACGTCGTGCTGCATCTGCTCGATGCGCGAACCGGCATGACCGCCGAAGACGGAACGATCGCTGGCCGTTTCCCGAGCGGTGTGCCGGTGGTGCGCGTGCTGAACAAGACGGATCTGACCGGGCTCGCGCCGACCGTGATACCGCTGGACGCGGATCTGGATCTCAGCGAAGTACGGCTGTCGGCGAAACAGGGCGATGGTGTTGCGTTGCTGCGCGAGGAATTGCTGCGCATCGCCGGTTGGCAGGCCGGCGCGGAGAGCGTCTACCTCGCGCGCGAGCGGCATCTGATTGCGCTGCGCGCGGCCCAGGAACATCTGGCGACGGCTGCGGCGCACGCCGATCAGAATGCTCAAGCGCTGGATCTGTTCGCCGAGGAGCTGCGGCTCGCGCAGGACCAACTGAACTCGATCACCGGGGAATTCAGCTCGGACGATCTGCTCGGAGTGATTTTCAGCAGGTTTTGTATCGGCAAATAACCTGTTGCCAAGCGACGCCAAAGCTCCACAAGTCAGGCCGTCTAAAAGACTTATACCATCTGAGTTTTCCTCCAACTTTCACCAAGCTTCCGTAATAAACAGCAACGAGCTCTTGGCACACAAAAGCGGACTCCCCGAAATCGCGTGTGCCACAGACAACCCTGATCCGCAGCCAACCCCTGTACAAAAACACAGTATATGAGTCTACAATGACCCGCAACTGTCGCCAAGCTATGGCAACCCAACATATCGCATGACGAGGCAGGAGCCGCCTATGTTGAATAGCAAGCCCATCACAGCGCTGCACCACCACACATTCGAGAGCATTAAACAGGTAACCGAGGACGGCGCAGAGTTTTGGTTCGCGCGAGACCTTGCGCCTCTGCTTGACTACCCTCAGTGGCGCAACTTTGTGCCGGTGCTGGAGAGGGCGCGTGAAGCCTGTCGCCAAAGTGAACAACAGGTGGAATACCATTTTGCGGACATTCGCAAAATGGTCGAGATCGGCTCCCGTGCACAAACCCAGACTGAAGAAAAGCTGCGGCGCGAGGCGGTCAAGGGTAAGCAGCACGCTAACCAGACGCACTTCGAGGTTGGCAGCAAGGTGCGCCAGACGATCCAGGAGCTTGGCGGAACCATGCCCGAAAATCTGCCGACTCCGGAAACAAGCATCAAGCAGGTTGAGCAAGCGCAGAAGAAGCTGAAGAAATGAAACCCGGCCTTGATGGCTGACGATCAAACCGCGCCCACATCGAACCAACCGCCGAACCCGGCTTCGCTTGAGCGCCAGTCCGCGATGCGCGTTACCCAGCGCGGTACGCACGGAAACTCTAGTCATTCCTTTGGTACACAAAAGACAGCCGGTCTAAAATCACCGCTGCCCGCGCATCACCGATCCGCCATGCCCAAACTAGCCGCCCCCCTCACCGAATCGCAGATTCGCGCGCTCGAACCGCGCGCCACCCGGTATTGCGTCGCAGACGGCAACGGCCTCGTCATCGAAATCATGACGACGGGCACCAAGGTCTGGCGCTTCCGCTACTCACTGAACGGCAAGCGCCAACCGCTCGTCACGATCGGCGACTACCGGATGATTTCGCTGCGGGTCGCGCGCGCCAAGGCGCAGAAGTACGCCGACATGGTCGCGAGCGGCGCCTCGCCGGTGGCGACGGCGCGCCGCGACCGCGGTGTGGAGAGCAAGGTCGAGGTGCTGCGCGAGGGCGCGGAGCTCTATCTCGCGACGGAGATGGCCGGCAAGTCGGCGGAGTATCAACGCACCACGCGGCGCGCGCTCGAAAAAGATGTTCTCCCCGCCATTGGCGCGAAGCCGATCAAAGCCGTAACGGACGACGACATCCGCGCGATATGCGATCAGATCAAAAGCCGCGGCTCGCCCAAAATGGCGCTGCACACGCGCAACGCGGTCAAGCGGCTCTATGAGTACCTGATCGTCAGGCAACTCGCTACGGCCAATCCGGCGGAACTCATCCCGGCCCGCTTCATCGCGACGCCGGACAGCCGCACCCGCGTGCTCGCGCCAGACGAAATGGGCACCATGCTGCGGGCGATCTATGCATCGAACATTCGACGTCCATTGAAATTGGCTTTGCACCTGCTCGTGCTGACGATGGTGCGGAAATCGGACATCGTCGAGGCCGCCTGGTCCGAATTCAACCTCAACGCAGCGCGCTGGACGATCCCCGCCGCGCGGATGAACAAGGGCCGCGAGCATGTGGTGTATCTCTCGCATCAGGCGGTCGCCCTGCTCCGCGAGCTTCAGGACACGAAGACCAGCCGGAATTTCGTATTCCCGAGCGTGAGGGGCGACGATCGGCCGATCGCCAAAAGTACACTCAACCAGGCCGTCAAATCGCTCGGACTCGACGTGGAGCATTTCGTCCTACATGACTTTCGACGTACCGCCGCGACCCACTTGCGCGAAATGGGGCAGCCTTCGGACGCGATTGAAAATGCGCTGGCGCATACCGTCAAAGACATCCCGGGCGGAGACGGCCACACTGAGCATGCCGCGGAACGGCGTCGAACCTTGCAACTGTGGGCGGATTTTGTCGACGCCCAGATCGAGAGCAGCCGACAACACGTGTTCGCCTAAGTACGGGAAGTGCGGCAGGTGTCGCAAACGCTGCAGGGGCAGGTATCTTGCCCGTAGCCTCAGTGCGCTTCGGCATCGGCCAGCGGTACGTTTGATGGTACACAGTTAAATAAACGTCATCCACAAACACCTGTCTAGAAAAAGAAAACCAACTTATTCACTAGGTTCTCAGTCGCCCTGCGTCGCGCCCCGCCAGCCCATTCACATCGATCCCGCCGTGCGGCCAGCCACCCCACCAAAGCGTCCTTTTTTCCCGCCGTTCATCGCCTAAACTAAAGCATCCATGCACGTCGGGACGGAGGCTCGCATGTCTGAATCATTAATGGCTTATTTGTTGGGACCTTTGGTAATGCTGGTAGTCGGTGTGGCTATCTGGGCCGCGTCCCACTATCGCCAGAAGACGAAGCCGGAGCGCCTCGAGCGCTGGCTCGACACGCACTATGCGGAGTGGTTGCACCATAAGCACTGATTAGAGACACCCAACAAGACAAGGCCGTCGCACCTGCGACGGCCTTTTTCGATGGTGCGCGCGAGCATCCAGGCTGCGCGCGCCAGCGCACGTCACTGGCCAGATTTACCAGCCCGGTTGAGGCTGCTGCGGATACTCATATTGTCCGGGCGGCGGCGCACCGCACGCGACGTATGCGCGCTGGTACTGGTCATAGCAGTATCCCGGCGGCGGCCCCGCATACACGGGGGCCGGCTGATACACCGGCTGCGCATAGACCGGCTGCTGGTAAGCAACCACCGGCGCCGGATTCAACGCGGACGTCACCACCGCGCCCAGCACGGCACCACCGATCAGCGCACCGACCACATCCCCGCCATTGCCATGAGCCGACGCCTGACCCGCTACGCTCAGGCTCCCAACCATCAACAACGCCACCGCAATCTTTTTCATGTTTCGCTCCCGCCGTTCAGGCATGGAGCAGATTGTGTAGGGCCCGTGCGGAAATAGATGCTGCAGTTGGTAACCGGGCATTACGGGTGTAACGCCGGGTGTGGGCAGGCGCCACATCGAACGCCATCCATTCCCACGATCAATGTAAAATTCGCCGCATGACCCGTCGGACAAATCCGACGACCCGCAAAGCTTTCCGATCCATCGACCCCGAGACCTACAAGTCGACATCGGGCGTCGAGACCAAACCAAAAAGTTAAGGGGCGTGCGCGTGAAACAATGGACCATCCGGCAACGGATTCTGTGCAGCTTCGGGATCGTGCTGATCGTGATGCTGGCAATGGCAACCGTCACTTTCGAGCAACTCGGCGGCATTGACCGCGACGCGAAGAGCCAGCAGCAGGACTCGATGCCCGGCCTCTACTACGCGACCGCCATGCGCGGGGCCTGGCTCGAGAACTACACCGTCACGCAACGTCTCATCTATGTCGACGCGGACCCCGATTCCGTCAAGCGCGACACCGCGCGCCTCGTAGAGACACAGCAAACGGAGCAAACGCTGCTCAACGATTACAGCGGGACCCTCTTCCGTCAGGACGACCGTGACATCTTCAACGACTTCCGGCAGCAACACACGCAATACCTGCCGATCCAGGCGTCGCTGATGGCCGCCCTGCCGACCTCGAAAGAGAACGCCGTGCGCATCTTCAACACGCAGCTCACGCCGATCTGGGAAACCGGCCGGCTCTCCCTGCGCAAGCTGGTGGACGAAAACAAGACCTACGCTGACCAGTCCGCCGAAAGCATCCGCAACTCGGTGGAGACGACCCGTATCGTGCTGCTCGTGATGCTGCTGATCGCCGCCGTCGCCGCCTTGCTGGCCGGTTACTGGCTGCTGCGCGCGGTCACCACGCCGATGGCGAAGGTGCTGCAAGTCGTCGACATCATGCGCACGGGCGATCTCACGCAACGTCTGCAACTGAACCGCGCGGACGAAATCGGCGCGCTCGAAGCGGGTTTTAACCGCATGACCGACGAACTCACCGCGCTGGTCGGCCAGGCGCAGAAGTCGGCGGTCCAGGTCACCACGTCGGTGACGGAAATCGCCGCGACCTCGCGCGAGCAGCAAGCCACCGCGAACGAAACCGCGGCGACCACCACCGAGATCGGCGCCACGTCGCGCGAAATCTTCGCGACCTCGCGCGATCTGCTGCGCACGATGAACGAGGTCTCCGAAGTGGCCGGCCAATCGGCGGCGCTCGCCGGCACCGGCCACGCCGGTCTCGCCCGCATGGAAGACACCATGCGCCTCGTGATGGAAGCGGCCGGCTCGGTCAATGCGAAGCTCGCGATCCTCAACGAGAAAGCCAGCAACATTAACCAGGTCGTTGCCACCATCACCAAGGTCGCGGATCAAACCAACCTGCTCTCGCTGAACGCGGCGATCGAAGCAGAAAAGGCAGGCGAATACGGCCGCGGCTTCGCGGTCGTGGCAACCGAAATTCGCCGCCTCGCCGATCAAACCGCCGTGGCGACCTACGACATCGAACAGATGGTCAAGGAGATCCAGTCGGCGGTAGCCGCGGGCGTGATGGGCATGGACAAGTTCTCCGAAGAAGTGCGGCGCGGCATGCTCGACGTGCAGAACGTGGGCGGCCATCTCACACAGATCATCCAGCAGGTGCAGGCGCTCGCGCCGCGCTTCTCGATGGTCAACGAGGGCATGCAGACGCAGGCTACCGGCGCCGAGCAGATTACCCAGGCACTGACGCAGCTCTCGGAGGCCGCGCAGCAGACAGCGGAATCGCTGCGCCAGTCGACCCAGGCCATCGACGATCTGACCCACGTCGCCAATAATCTGCGCACCGGCGTGTCGCGCTTCAAGGTGGTGGCCTGACGCGCCGCGGCGGGCTCGTTCAGACACGCACGTTGAAGCAAACCGCCCGCACGCCACACCATCCACTCCACCCAAGCTCACGCCGATGCTCTTCATCCTCTTCACGCTCGATAGCGAACGCTACGTGATCGACGCGACGCAGGTGGAGCGTCTGATGCCGCTCGCGCCGCAGTCGCCGCCCAAGACGATTCCCGGCGCGCCGTCGTGGGTCGCGGGCGTGCTCGACCACGAAGGGGCGCCGTTGCCGGTGATCGATCTGCCCGCGCTCGCGCTCGGCCGCCCCGCCGCGCAGTTGATGTCGACGCGCGTCGTGCTGGTGCGCTATCCCCATGCGGGCACCGTGCGCTTGCTCGCGCTCCTGCTCGAAGGCGCAACGCGCACCATCCGCCTGCGCGTCGACGCGTTTCACGATGCCGGCATCGACACGCCGCACGCGCGCTATCTGGGCCCGGTCGCGAGCGAAGCAGGCGGTCTGGTGCAATGGATTCGCGTCGAGCATCTGCTGCCCGACGCTGTCAAAGCGCTGCTGTTTCCCGAGGCGCACGCATGAACGCGCATCACGACAACGCGCCGCTCTATCGACGCTTCGTCGATCTGCTGCATCGAACCATCGGGCTCGATGCAGCCTCGCTCGGTCATAACGCGATCGAGCGAGCAATCGATCAGCGCGCTGCCGCCTGGTGCGCGAACGGTCACGCCGGCGCCACGCTCGCCGACTACTGGGACGCAGCGCAGGCATCGCCCGCCATCGTGCAGGCGCTGGTGGAAACGGTGGTGGTGCCGGAGACCTGGTTTTATCGCGACGCCGATGCGTTCAGAGCGCTCGCGCGTCTCGCGCACGAACGCCTTGACGAGCGCGGCACCGCGCTGCCGTTGCGGATTCTGAGCCTGCCCTGCTCGACCGGCGAAGAACCGTACACAATCGCGATGACGCTGCTCGACGCCGGCATCGGCGCCGCGCACATGCGCATCGACGCAATGGATATCAGCGAACGCTCGCTGGCCGTCGCGCAGCGCGCCGTGTACAGCCGCAACTCGTTTCGCGGCAATGCGTTTCCGTTTCGCGACGCCCACTTCACGCGTACAGAAGACGGCTGGCGCCTCGCGCCGCGCATCGTCGACGCGGTCCGGTTTTCGCGCGCCAACCTGATGCAACTCGATGCCACGGCGCTCGGCGTCTACGACTTCGTGTTCTGCCGCAACGTGCTGATTTACTTCGGCCGCGACGCACAACAGGCAGCCTTGCATGCGCTCAACGACGTGCTGGCCGAAAACGGCACACTGTTCGTCGGACCTGCGGAAACGGGGCTGCTGATGCGTCATGGCATGCAGTCGGCGAAGATTCCCCTGGCGTTCGCGTTCCACCGCGCCGCGCCCGCTGAAGCGCAGCTTGGCGGCGGGCACACCGCGCCGCTCGCCAGCGCCGCCGCACTCGCAATGACGCATTCGCCGGTGCCCGCGCTCGCGCCGCCGCAAGTGTTCTCAGCGGAGCCTTTCGCGTGGCCCGATCCGGTGGCGCGCACGTCGTTCAGCGCTGGCTCAACGCACTCGCCGTTGAACGGAATTTCTCCGCGCACGCCGTCGGATGGTATTTCGCAGCACACGCGGTCGAATGACGTTTCGCAGCACAAGCCATTGAACGGTATTTCGCAGCGCACGCCGAAACCGTCCGGGACCGTTCCGCAGCTGCACGACCTGACGAAGCCGCAGATCACCTCGCCGACCAACACCGCACGCAACACGCTGCAAGCCGCGCATGCGCTGGCCGATGCGGGCCGACTGACGGAAGCCGCGAACGCGATCAACGTCTATCTGGAACAACACGCACCGCACGCCGAGGCGTTCTATCTGCTCGGTGTGCTAGCCGACGCCAGCGGCGATACGAACCTCGCACGCAGCCAGTATCGCAAAGCGCTCTATCTCGACCCGCAGCACGGCGAAGCGCTCGCGCATCTGGCGACGCTGCTGGAACTCGAAGGCGATCGCCACGGCGCGCGTCTGTTGATGGAGCGCGCATTGCGCGCACAGGGAGCGCAACGTGGTTGAGGACCGCACGGTGACCTTCGACGATTGCTGGAACCGCATCGGCGTACGCGGCGATTCGTCGTGCGAACGGCTGGCCGAATACGTGCGCTGCCTGAATTGCCCGGTGTTCGAAACGGCCGCGGCCAAATTGCTGGAGCGTCCGATTACGCTCGTGGATCTCTCGCAGCATGACGCCGACACGCCGGCGCTACAGCGACGACATGATCCGCAAGGAGCGAGTGAGTCGTTCCTCATCTTCCGTATCGGCGGCGAATGGCTCGCCCTGCCGACGCCGATCTTCAAGCGAATCGTGCAGACGCGGCCGATTCATACGTTGCCGCACCGGCAGCATCGCGCGGTGCTGGGCGTGGTGAATGTGCAGGGCGACTTGCTGGTATGCCTGTCGCTTGCGCATCTGCTGGGTTTCGAGGCCGACACCAGCGCGGACAATGATCAAACGCGTCACGAACTGCCGCGTTTGCTGGTGGTTTCGCGCGCCGAAGAGCACGCGGTGTTGCCCGTCGATCAGGTCGACGGCGTGCATCGGATCGCGCTCTCCACCTTTCGCCCGCCGCCCGCGACGCTCTCGCACGCGGCCGCTGCGCATACGCGCGCCGTGGCCCCGTGGCGCGGCATGACGGTCGGCCTGCTCGACGCCGACGCATTGTTCGATACCTTGAACCGGAGTCTCGGATGACGGACGACCCGCGCCGCCCGTCGCTGATCGATCTCTTCCGCGAAGAAGCGCGGACCCAGGCCCGCGTGCTCAACGACGGCCTGCTCACCCTCGACCGCGCACCACGCGACGCCGCCGCACTCGAAGCCTGCATGCGCGCCGCTCATTCGCTGAAGGGCGCGGCGCGTATCGTTGGTGTGCAGGTCGGTGTCGAACTCGCCCACGCGATGGAAGATTGCTTCGTCGCAGCGCAGGAAGGGCGCGCGTCGCTCGACGCCGCCTGGATCGATGAGTTGCTGCGCGGTGTCGATATCGTTGCGCGCATCGGCAATGACGAGGACGAGTCGGCGCGTGACGCGGTCAGCGCGTGCGTGGCGTCGTTGCAAGCGCGTATGGCGCGTGTCGTGCCGCATGGGGCGGCAGTGCCGCAGGCTGCTGCTATGCCTGCCGCGAGTCTTGCGCGCGTTGCCGGGCCTGCATCTGCATCCAGCGTGGCCGCCAAACCGCGCACCGCATCCGCCGACGCTGACCATGACGCCGCATTCAATCTGCTAGCCCACGCCCTGCGCGCCGAAGCGACGCCCGCCTCAGCCGCACCGGCCAGCACGACTGCGGGTGGGTCCAAGTCCGCCTCTGCAATTCAATCTGCTTCTGCAAGCGCCTCGGCGTCCGACTCTGCAACCCCACCGGCTCCTGCAAGTGCCTCTGCGTCGTCGGCCGCAACCGCATCCACCTCGACCGAAACAAGCCGCCAAGCAACAGACCCCGGCCGCATGCTGCGCGTACGCGCCGACAACCTCGACCGGCTGCTCTCCTTATCCGGCGAGTCGCTGGTCGAATCGCGCTGGCTCAAACCCTTCGCGCAGTCGATGCTGCGCGTCAAGCGCGTTCAACGTGACGGTTCGCGCGCGCTCGATCAGTTGCACGAAACGCTCGCCGACCTGAAGCTCGACCCGCGCGCGCACGCCGCGCTCGAAGAATTGCGCCGCCTCGCCGCGGAATCGCAGCATCTGCTCGCCGAGCGTCTGGCCGATCTGGAGAGCTTCGACCGCCGCTCGACGCATCTGTCGCAGCAGCTCTACGACGCCGCGCTGCAATGCCGGATGCGCCCCTTCGGCGACGGCACCAGCGGTCTCGCGCGCATGGTGCGCGACGTCGCGCGCGCGCTCGGCAAGAAGGTGCGCTGGCAACTGGTCGGCGAATCGACTCAGGTGGACCGCGACATCCTCGATCTGCTCGAAGCGCCGCTCGGCCACCTGCTGCGCAACGCGATCGACCACGGCATCGAAGCGCCTGCGGTCCGTCTCGCGCACGGCAAGTCCGAAGAAGGCACACTTACGCTCGACGCGCGCCACACCGCCGGCGCGCTGCTCATCACCGTCACCGACGACGGCGCCGGCATCGACCTCGACGCATTGCGCGCGTCGATCGTCCGCAAAAAACTGGCGAGCGCTGAAACGGCCGCGCGCCTGTCCGAGGCCGAACTGCTCGAATTCCTGTTCCTGCCCGGCTTCTCGCTGCGCGATCAGGTCACCGAGGTCTCGGGCCGCGGTATCGGACTCGACGCGGTATACGACGTCGTCAAGCGGGTACGCGGCACGGTGCGCATCACGAACGACCCCGGCGTCGGCACGCGTGTGCAGTTGCAGCTGCCGCTCACGCTCTCGGTGATCCGCAGCCTGCTCGTCGAAGTCGCGGGCGAGCCGTACGCGGTGCCGCTCGCGCATGTGAACCGCACGCTGCACGTGAGCCGCGCGGAGATCGAATTGCTCGAAGGCCATCAGCACATCGCCTTCGACGGCCACCGCATCGGCGTCGTCACCGCGCATCAGATTCTCGACACCGCGCCGCCCGCCAACGAAGGCGATACCGTCAGCATGATCGTGATCGGCGACGGCGAAGAAACCTACGGCGTGGTGGTCGATCGCTTTCTCGGCGAGCGGATGCTGGTCGTGCAGCCGCTCGACCCGCGGCTCGGCAAGATCCGGAACATCACCGCGGGCGCGCTGATGGAAAACGGCGACCCCGTGCTGATCGCGGATGTCGACGACTGGCTGCGCTCGGTCGAACGGCTCGTGGCGGGCGGCGATCTGAAACACACCCAGCACGGCACTGCCCTCGCTGCCCGGCGCGTCACGCGGCGCGTGCTGGTGGTCGACGATTCGCTCACCGTGCGCGAGCTCGAACGCAAACTGCTGGCGACGCGCGGCTACGACGTGACGATCGCCGTCGACGGCATGGACGGCTGGAACGCGGTGCGCGGCGAGCGCTTCGACCTCGTGATTACCGACATCGATATGCCGCGCATGGACGGCATCGAGCTCGTCACACTCATCAAACGCGATCCGCAACTGCAGTCGCTGCCGGTGATGATCGTCTCGTACAAGGATCGTGAAGAAGATCGCCGCGCCGGCCTGAACGCGGGGGCGGATTACTATCTGGCGAAAGGCAGTTTCCATGACGAAGCATTGCTCGATGCAGTGCGCGATCTGATCGGCGAAGCTTACGGTTAAACCCACGGGTAAAACGGATGAAAATCGGAATCGTCAATGACCTGCCGCTTGCCGTCGAAGCACTGCGCCGCGCGCTTGCCGCGCGTCACGACTACGAGGTGCTGTGGGTCGCGCAGGACGGCCAGCAAGCGGTCGATTTCTGCACTGCGCAGCGGCCCGACATCGTGCTGATGGACCTCGTGATGCCGAACGTCGACGGCATCGAAGCCACACGCCGCATCATGGCGAAGGCGCCGTGCGCGATTCTGATCGTCACCGTCGACGTGGGCGCGAACGCGTGGCGCGTCTACGAAGCGATGGGCGCGGGCGCGCTCGATGCGGTGGACACGCCCTCGCTGAGCGGTCCGGACGCGCACAAGAGCATCGCCACCCTGATCGCGAAGATCGACCGCATCGCCGCACTCGTCACGGAGCGCAGTGCGCCGGGCGCAGCGGCGGCGGCGGGACCGAAAAGCGCGACGAATCGCGACACGCCGCTGGTGGCGATCGGCGCTTCGGCGGGCGGCCCGGCAGCGCTTGCCACCCTGCTCGCCGGCTTGCCGAAGGATTTCGCGGCGGCCATCGTCATCGTCCAGCACGTCGACGCGGCTTTCGCTGCCGGCATGGCCGACTGGCTGAACCAGCAGTCGGCGCTGCCGGTGCGGATCGCCGGCGAAGGCGACCGGCCGCAAGCAGGCATCGTCCTGCTCGCCGCCACCGACGATCATCTGCACCTGAAATTGCCCAACGTGCTCGGCTACACGAAGGTGCCGGCCGAAACGCCCTACCGGCCTTCCGTCGACGTGTTTTTTCACAGTATCGTGGCACGCTGGCCGGCGCGGGCGATCGGCGTGCTGCTGACCGGCATGGGCCGCGACGGCGCGATCGGACTCAAGGCGATGCGCACCAAGGGATACCACACGATCGCGCAGGACGAGGCGACGTGCGCCGTGTACGGCATGCCGAAGGCGGCCGCGGCGCTCGACGCCGCCGCCGCGATCCTGCCTCTGCCCCGTATTGCCGCTGCGCTCGCCGCCGCCGTCGACACACGTTGAGGCCAGGCAGGCGCACACTAGCCCGCTACGATTTATTGACATTCATTCTGGCTGACCAACATGGACACTTCCAAACCGCATCAGAACGCCACCGCGCCGGACCTCGCAGAACACGACGCGAACGCGCAGGCGTACGCGGAGGACGCGCCCAACAGCGCCATCGACGACGCATTGGCGCGCATCCTCGGCAATCCGCCCGCAGCCGAGTGCCCGATCATGGTGTTGCTGGTCGACGATCAGGCGATCATCGCCGAGGCGATCCTCCAGGCGCTGGCCGGCGAAGGGAGCGTCGACTTTCACTACTGCGCGTCCCCTGAGGAGGCGGTGCGCTGCGCGGAGGAAACCCGCGCGACGGTAATCCTGCAAGACCTCGTGATGCCGGGCACCGACGGCCTCACCCTCGTGCGGCAATACCGGCAGAATCCGGCGACGCGCGATATTCCGATCATCGTGCTGTCGACCAAGGAAGAGCCGCTGGTGAAAAGCGCGGCCTTCGCTGCGGGCGCCAACGACTACCTCGTGAAGCTGCCGGATCGCATCGAACTGATCGCGCGGATTCGCTATCACTCGCGCTCGTATCTGAACCTGCTGCAGCGCGACGAGGCCTATCAGGCCTTGCGCCAGTCGCAACAACAGTTGCTCGCGACCAATCTGGAACTGCAGCGGCTCACCCATTCGGACGGTTTGACGGGTTTGTCGAATCGCCGTTACCTCGATCAGTACCTGGCCGCCGAATGGCGTCGCGGCACGCGCGACAAGACCGGCCTCGGCTTTCTGATGATCGATGTGGATAACTTCAAGGCTTACAACGACACCTACGGGCACGTCGCCGGCGACGAAGTGCTGAAACGCGTCGCGCACACCATCGAGTCGTGCCTGGGGCGTTCGCCGGATCTCGCGGCACGGTTTGGCGGTGAAGAGTTTGCGGTGGTGTTGCCGGGCGCGTCGGCGGGTGGCTTGCGCTTGCTCGCCGAAAAGATGCGCCTTGCAATCGAAGCGCTCGCCATCCCACATGCAGGTTCGACGAGCGGTGTCGTGACGATCAGCATCGGCGCGGCGACGATCGTGCCGTCCGCAGCCGAACCGGTGACGACGGTGATCGAAGCCGCCGATGTCGGACTGTATCGGGCGAAGCGGGATGGCAAGAATCAGGTGGCGATGAGCGGCTGAAGCGTTGTCAAACGGCGGCACCCAAGTCCGCTTCGCCACGATTTCCGGGCCGCCTGATGCTAAACGCGCACCAGGCGGCCACCAGCGCGCACCAAGCCGCGGCTGATCCGCGTGTATAACACCCGGCCGGCACCCTATAAACCCGGCAACTACCGCCGCCGTCAGGCGCGTCAGCGCCGTCGCGTTCGGGTCGATCATGCTTTTGAGTTGATCCACGTCAGAATCGATCAGCAAATCCATTGCATCGACGTTTCTCCGCAGCGATCAAACGCGCCGCGCGCGCGTTGTAACAGAGGTAGTGGACAATATCGCCGACAGCATCTCGACTTTGAACCGTACGGCAACTTAGAGGACGCGTGATGAACTACGACGACAGCAATCCCTTCGCGAAGATTCTGCGTGGGGAACTACCCTGCATCAAAGTGGCGGAAAGCGATGCGGCGCTGGCCTTCATGGATCTGATGCCCCAAGCCGATGGGCACGTGCTGGTCGTTCCGAAGGAAGCCGCGATCGAGATTTTCGATTTATCAGATGAATCGACGGTGGCCTGCATGCGCATGACGCAGAAGCTCGCCATCGCCGTTCGCGCGGCCTTGCGCCCCGACGGCGTCTTCATCGGACAATTCAACGGCGCCGCGGCGGGACAAACGGTACCGCATGTGCATTTTCATGTGATCCCACGCTGGGAAGGACAGCCGCTGCGCATGCATGCGCGCGAGGTCGCCGATGCGGCCACGCTCGAAGCGCTGGCCAAGCGCATTCGAGACCATTGGCGCGCCCATTGACACCGGATGCGGCGCAACTGGTCACGCCCCGTAATATGTGTAAAGGCCGGTGAAATCAACCCCACGCGCTGTGCGGCTAGACTGGCGTCTGCCTTGTACCCACAAGGCATTGAGTGTGGATTTCTTTTTGGCCTGCCCGAAACGGCAGGCTTTTTTATTTGTGGCTCTTTTGCGGATCCAATTCGCGAACCGCCCTTGCCTCGCAACGACGCTTGCAGCGCTATGACGCATGCGGCCGGCCAACGCGACTCGAACGACTCAAACCCGATGCCGCGAGCGGCGCAGCGGATGCCGCCAGTCGATACGGCGAGGTTTCCCAGGTTCAAGATCGATCTCATGCAGATGCCGATGCTCCTGCCATAATTCGTCAGAAAAAAGGAACGCGACGATTAGCAGCGGGATGACCAGAAAGGCGCCTAATATCAATTGCTCGATCACGGTAGCCTCCATCGCAAGAGCATGATTTCATTGTAGAGCACCGCTTGTGCCCACACGGTGCAGTGCCTCTCACAAATTTGCGATCGCCGGTCTGCGACAATGCGAGGCCTCGCCCTCGCTGGACCCGCAGGAAGTTTTTCGGCAATGGCCGCTGTCACAATGCGTTGCGCATGTGCATGTTCCAGTCCGAGTTCTTCGAGGGCAATCAGCACGGCAGAGTGACCTCAAGTCATGTCGTGTCGTCCAGGGACGCCATGCAGCGTCGCCTGGCGCACCTGGCACCGTTTATCTTCTGCACGTATACCGTTATTTCGTGATTTCTGATTAGTCGGGCGAATGACTTTGTGTGCATTGCACCAAATGCATCCGTGCATTGTATTAATTCACTTAATTTGTGCCTCTCGTTTACGCCAATACGCACCGCAAAGCTTTACTGGTTAAAGCGATGCGGCCCGCGTGTCTTTTAGTTATCCGTTTCAATCCGCCCTGTTTAAGCTGCTGCCCAAGGTTTAAGCGGGTGCGGCAGATGGTGCGACAATTCGCCGCTGTTGCGACCGCACACAAGATGTGCTTGTCGTTCTCTCGCATTCTCCTAGAGTGCGAGATGCGGGTTCGACGTTAAAGTTAAATACATAGCTAACCTGAGTATTAACCCGCACCGGAGGAAAATATGAAAATGCGAATCGCCCTTCTTTTCGCCATTGCGGGTTTGGCTGCCGCTTCTGTTCAGGCGCAAGACTCCATGGTCAAGCCGCAGCAAACCATCCAGTTCAAGGCCAATGCGTACGGCTGCCTGTCGAAGGATAAACTCGACGCCGCCGATCTGCATGCGCTAGCCGGTGAGCAGCAAAAGATGCAGGAATTCTTCTCCGGATATCAGTGTGTCTCAACGCCGGAGAACTCGAGTTTCCGCGTTGTGCGCGTGGTCGGACACGATGTCGAATTCGTGAACGCCGCGAATAGCGATACGCAAGGCCTCTGGGCAAACGATCGATTCATCAAGCAATAAGCTGTACGCCAACGCTCCGGTGGAACACCGGGGTTTGACGGGTTTTGATTTACGCCATCAATCCTCTGACTTGAAGCCAGAGGCTGTGAACCTGCGAGTTATAAAACGGCTGGGCTTTACGCGCCCGGCCGCTTTTATTTCCGCTCGCTTTTTCCATGATGCGAAGCAGATAAATAAAGCCGATGCGGGCTTTCGATCCCCATCGGCAATACGCCTTCTCGCAAAGCGCAGAAAACGTCCCGCCGTTCAAACGGCGATCAATGCGAGTCGCGCGGCACCGGCGCGCCGCTCGATCCAACCAGAAAGTCGAGATCCGCGCCCTGGTCCGCTTGCAGCACGTGTTCGACGTAGAGCTTGTAGTAACCGCGCGCAGGCGGCGCAGGCGGCTGCCACGCGGCGCGGCCATCGGAAATACGCACCATGTCCGTAATGCCTTTTTGCAGCACCTTCTTCGGCAACGGCATGTTGCCGACTTCCGCGAAGCCCGGATAACCCTTCGGCCCCGCACCCTTGAGCACCATGATGCAGTGCTCGTCGATGTCGAGCGATTCGTCGTCGATCTTCGCGTGCAATTCCTCGATGTTCTCGAATACCACAGCACGTCCGCGATGCTTCAGCAGATGCGGTGTCGCCGCCGAAGGCTTGATCACCGCGCCGTTCGGCGCCAGGTTGCCCTTGAGCACCGGCAATGCCGGCCTTCGGCTTGAACGGCTCGGCGAGTTCGCGAAAATGCGCGTTGCAAGGCGTCAGTTCGGACCATGTATTGCAGATGTATCAGGAAGCTCAGAAAGTCCCCGAATGGTATGAGCCGCCCCGATAACTTTCCAATCCCTTTTTCGGCCATCCAGATATCAATTTCGATATGCGACCATGGCGATCGCCAGCGTGAAAAAATGTTATCCCCAGTTACAAATCTGGGCGGAAGTCGAAACGTCAGACATGATGCTGCCGAAGCTCGCCGAAGGCGAACTGGACATCATGATCGGCCGGGTATTGGAGCGGCAAAACCCGTTCAGGACCGAGGTCCGCTACGAACCGCTCGTCGACGAGCCGCCGTGCGTGGTGGCGCGTCCCGGCCATCCTTTCGAAAATGAAACAGGTTTGACACTGCGCGGAATCGTCAACGCGAGCTGGGTTTTGCACCCGCCTGGTAGCGTCTTGCGCCATCGCTTTGATCTGATGTTTTCGCAGATCGGACTGAATCCGCCGCAAAACGTAGTCAATACCAACAATTTTCTGGCGATTTCGAGCTTATTGCTCCAAAGCGACATGTTGGCGGTTTTACCCGATGAAGTGGCGCGCCAGTACCAACAGTACGGTGTTCTCAAGCAGGTACCGATCGATTTACCGTGCAAAATGGATACATTCGGTATCATCACGCGGCCAGTCGCACCTGCTTTCGCTTGCGGCCTCCATCGTGCTCGAAGCCTTGCGGGAAGCCGCGGGCGAGGTCTACGGCAGCGCTTTCGAGCCGGCAGTGGCGCGATAAATGCTTCTCCCGTTGCGATAGTCGCAGTTGCAGCCGGCTTCGGCTCGGGAGGGACACGCGATGTACAACAAACACCGAACACGGCAACGCGCCGTCGACGACTCTTTTTCTGTTCGCTCCGGTGGAGCGAGCGCCTGGTTTATTAACGGCATGGCTCTCAAATCGACGATTTACAAGGCAGAACTCCAGATCGCCAACATGGACCGGCACTACTACGCCGACCATTCGCTGACGATCGCCCGCCATCCCTCGGAAACCGACGACCGGATGATGGTCCGCGTCGCCGCGTTCGCGCTGTTCGCACAGGAGCGCCTCGAATTCTGTAAGGGTTTGTCGGACGTCGACGAACCGGACCTCTGGCAGAAGGACCTCACCGGCGCGATCGAAACCTGGATCGAGGTCGGCCAGCCGGACGAACGGCGCATTGCCAAGGCAAGCGGACGCTCGAACGAAGTGATCGTGATCGCCTATGGCGGCCGCACGTCGGATATCTGGTGGCAAGGGGTGCGCAGCAAGGTCGAACGCATGCGCAATGTGACGGTCTGGACGCTGGGCGAAGACGTCGCCGCCGCGCTTGGGTCGCTCGCCGAACGGACCATGCGTCTGCAATGCACCGTGCAGGACGGCGAAGCATGGCTCGGCAGCGCCGAGGCCGATGCGGTGAAGATCGAGTGGACGGTGTTGAAGGCGCCCGCCGACGCTTGATAGTTACAACGACGTCGCACGCGCCGCTTCGGGTGGCCCTTTGAGCTCGACCATATTGCCTTCCGGGTCGAACAGATACAGCGACTGCCCAAACCCGTCCGCGCCATAGCGCAAAGCCGCCTCGCCAGGCCGCGCGCCGTGTTGGGCCAGATGAGCCGTGAGCGCCTCGGCGTCGAACGGGTCGACGCGCAAACACACGTGGTCCATATTCCGCCCCGCGCCCGGCACACCGTTTTCGGGGTGATCGAGCTCCGCACCGACCTTTAACAGGTCGATCAGCGAGCGCCCCGCGCGCAATTGCGTCAGGCCCAGATCGGCCTGCTCCTTCTCAACGCTGCAACCGAGCACTTCGCAATAAAAACGCGTCATCTCCGCAACGTTCGACGCCCGAATGACGATGTGATCGATCTCGCGAATGTGGATTTTCATGTCGAACGCCCCTTGGCTGGTTCGCAGAAATGGATGAACAGCCACCAGTGTAGAAGAAAGGAAAGGGTAGCGAGAGCGGGTGATGAACCGGCTCCGAGGGACAGATATGAAATGTTCAGACGAAAAAAAGCCCGCTCTATGTGGAGCGGGCTGAATCCATATCAGGAGGAGACATGGAGGAGACAGGTACTAATATACACATCGGGCCGATGCGACGCAATAACTTTTTAAGGGAAAACCCGATATCGGGCCAAATTGTCGCAGTTTGAGGCTAACCGAGCGCCTGCGGGGCTCGATGCCTACGAGGGAGCGAAATGACAGAGCAAGAACCGGGGCGTAGTGTGTTGGCATGCGGCCTACATTGGTGAGCATCGACACCGCCTTTCCGGGACCATCATGAACCGCAGCGACCGTACCGAGACCAGCAACGAAGCCGCCGTCAGCACTCCGAGCTGGGCCACCGACGCCGAGCGTTGGAAAGCCGTCACCTGCCGCGAGCCGCAGGCCGACGGCGCGTTCTTCTACGCCGTCAAAACGACGGGCGTGTTCTGCCGCCCGTCATGCGCGTCGCGCCAGCCACGCCGCGAGAATGTCGTTTTCTTCACCGACGCCAACGCCGCGCGCGCCGCGGGCTATCGCGATTGCAAGCGTTGCCAGCCCGGCGGCCTGCCGCGCGAGCTGGAAATCGTCAATCGCGCTTGTGCCGCGCTGGATGCCGATCCGCAACAACGCCTCACGCTAGCGCAATTGAGCGACGCGGTGCACGTCAGCCCATTCCACCTGCAGCGCCTGTTCAAACGCGTGGTGGGTGTGTCGCCGCGTCAGTATCAGGCCGCGCAACGCGGCGCCGCGCTGCGCGATGCGCTGCAGAGCGGGTCGGACGTGACGCGCGCTACGCTCGACGCCGGCTTCGGCTCGCCATCGCGGATGTACGACAGCGCCTCGGCGGAATTGGGGATGGCGCCATCCGCGTTCCGCCGCAAAGGCGCGGGGCTCACCGTGCGTTACGCCAGCGCACCGACCTCGCTCGGCTTCGTGCTGGTCGCCGCAACCGACAAAGGCATCTGCAAGATCGGTTTCGGCGACGATGCCGTCCTACTCGCCGACGAACTGCGCGGCGAGTTCGCCAACGCCGAGCTGGTCGAGGACGCAGCGCGGCTCGCACCGTTCATCGCCCAGATCGACGCCTATCTGCGCGGCACGCGTCAGGACTTCGATCTGCCTTTGGATATTGCCGCCACCGCGTTCCGGCAACGTGTATGGGACGCGCTGCGGCGCATTCCCTACGGTGAGACGCGCAGCTATTCCCAGATCGCGGAAGCGGTCGGCTCACCCCGCGCCGTGCGCGCGGTGGCGAGCGCATGCGCGACCAATCCGGTCGCGTTGGCGATTCCATGCCATCGCGTCGTGCAGAAGGGTGGAGCGCTGGCGGGGTATCGCTGGGGCCTGCCGCGCAAGGCCACGCTGCTCGATAACGAAGCGCAGCACGCACCTGTCGTTCCGCTCGATGAACCTGATCGCCGCGAGCACGCGGCCATTGCTGCCACCACCAACCTGGACCACGCCGCGTGAGCACGCTTGACGACGTCGCAATACTCGAACTGCCGTTCAAAGCCCCCTTCGACTGGCCGCGCCTGCTGCGCTTTTTCGGCGGACGCGCGACGCCGGGCGTCGAAGCGGTCGAAGCCGGCGCCTATCGCCGCGCGATCGATTGGGCCGGCGACAGCGGCACACTGAGCGTGCGCCTGCATCCGCGCAGGCGCTGCATCGTCGCGAACATCGAAGGCCCCGCGAGCCGTCATGCCGACGCGCTCGCCGCGCCGATCGCGAGGATGTTCGACCTGCACGCCGACCCGAAGAAGATCGGCAACGAACTGGCCGCGGACCCATGGCTCGCGCCGCTGATCGAAGCCGTGCCGGGCTTGCGCGTGCCGGGCGCGTGGTCGGGCTTCGAACTGGTGGTGCGCGCCATTGTCGGGCAGCAGGTCAGCGTGAAGGCGGCGACCACGATCATCGGGCGATTGGTGCAGCGTGCCGGCGTGCGCATCGAAGGTCATCCGCATGAGAACACCGCCTGGCGCTTTCCGACGCCCGCCGCGCTCGCGGCTGTGGATCTGGAAAAGATCGGCATGCCGGGTAAACGCGTAGCCGCATTGCAGGGCTTTGCGCAGGCGGTCGCTTCAGGCGACGTACCGCTCGACAGCAGTGTCGCCGATGCCAACAGCCTGCGCGCGGCGTTGCTCGCACTGCCTGGCATCGGTCCATGGACAGTCGAGTATGTGGCGATGCGCGCATGGCGTGACGCGGACGCCTGGCCCGCCTCGGACCTCGTGCTGATGCAGTCGATCTGCGCGCGCGACCCGTCGCTCGCACGGCCCACGCAGCAACGCACTCGCACCGACGCGTGGCGGCCGTGGCGCGCGTATGCGGCGATGCATCTGTGGAACGAGGTAGCGGATCGGGCAGGCGCCGCGCGCGGCGGCTGAGGTAGTGGATTCAGGCCAGGTTGTGTCGTCCGAGGGCCGGCCGAAGCGGCCTCAAGCAGGCCTCGTGGCGAGATGTTAAAGTGCCCGCTACCCAAAAATTCCGCCGAACGTTGTCAACCGCGCAGTGCTGCACCTAAGCAGCGAAGCGGCACATGGCGGCCGACAACGCCCGACTCGCATCAATGCCAAACACGACACCTTCTCGTACGAACGACGCGTTATCTCACCGCCTGTCCGTGCTGACCTCAGGCCCGCAGCGCGACGCGCTGATACGCGGCCTGCGCGGCATCGAAAAGGAGAGCCTGCGCGTGACGCACGACGGCAAGCTTGCCATGACGCCGCATCCGCGCGCGCTCGGTTCGGCGCTCACGCATCCGTCGCTCACCACCGACTATTCCGAAGCGTTGATCGAACTGATTACGCCGGCCGAGCACGACGTCGCGATCACGCTAGAGAAGCTCGATACGCTGCATCGTTTCGTCTACGCCGAACTCGGCGACGAGATCCTGTGGAACAACTCGATGCCGGGCCGGCTGCCTGAAACGGACGAGGGCATTCCGATCGCGCATTACGGCACGTCGAATATCGGCAAACTGAAGTACGTGTACCGCATTGGCCTCGCGCTCCGTTACGGCCGCACGATGCAGTGCATTGCGGGCGTTCACTACAACTATTCGCTGAACGAAGAAGTGTGGCGGGCATTGCATGCCGACCAGCAATCCACGGCGAACGCCGTCGATTTCCAGTCCGATCGCTACCTCGCGCTGATCCGCAATTTCCGCCGCACCAACTGGCTGCTGATGTACCTGTTCGGCGCATCGCCGGCGCTGGATCGCCGATTCCTGCGCGATCGCCAACACACGCTCGAAACCTTCGACGCCGACACGCTGTATCGCCCCTACGCGACCAGCTTGCGCATGAGCGACCTCGGCTACTCGAACACCACCGCGCAAGCCGCGCTGTGCGCCGACTACGACACGCTGCCGGGCTACCTCGACGCGCTCGCGAAGGCTGTGAGCCAGCCGTATCCCGCGTACGAGGCGATCGGCACACAGCGCGACGGGGAGTGGGTGCAGATCAACACGAACGTGCTGCAGATCGAAAACGAGTTCTATTCGACGATCCGTCCGAAGCGCGTCACGCATCCGGGCGAGCGTCCGCTGCATGCGCTGGCTGCGCGTGGCGTGCAGTATGTCGAAGTGCGCTGCATGGACATCGATCCGTTTGAGCCGACCGGCATTTCGCTGGAGACGTCGCGCTTCCTTGATGCTTATCTGCTGGTCTGTGCGCTCGACGACAGCGCGCCGCTGCCGCCGGACGCGTCCGCCGAGGCAAATGAGAACTTTGGCCGCGTGACGATGGAGGGCCGCAAGCCGGGGCTCGAACTGACACGCGACGGCAGCCCGATCGCGATGATGGATTGGTCGAACGAATTGCTCGTCAAGATAGACACAGCCGCGGCAACGCTTGACGCATTGCACGGCGGCGACGCACACGCACGCGCCGTGGCGGTTCAGCGCGCGAAGCTGGCGGATGTATCGCTGACACCGTCCGCGCGCGTGTTGCAGACGATGCGCGACAAGCAGCAGAGCTTCCTTGCGTTCGGCCTCGAGCAAAGCGAAGCGCACGCCGCCTATTTCCGCTCGCGTCCGCTGGATGCTGCGCAGGCCAAAGAATTCGCCGACCTTGCTGCGCAATCGCTTGCAGAGCAGGCCAAACTCGAACGGGAAGAGGTGGGTTCATTCGACGCATTTGTCGCGGCATACCGGGCGTACACACTGAACCGGTTTAGCGTCTAAACGACGAAACACAGGCAGCGCCGGAAAAAGCGGCCCAGAGGGCTAATGCCGTTCAGCCAACACTGAACGGCATTATTTTTTGCGGAGCAAGAATCGGCACCGAGGGCCGCTTTTTATTCTGTACAGGTAACGTCTATGCCAAGCGACGCTGGACGCCTGACCATACCGGCAAAATCTCCACTCGCACTCGTTTTGACGATTCGCTGATGCTATGAAACACCGTGCCGGGGATGCGGTCCAACTTGGATGACAGGTCCCGGAGAGGGAGGCTTCAACGTGATGAAAAAAGGTCTGTTGGCCGTATTGTGCCTGGTGTCGGCGGCGGGCTGTTCGACGCAGGGGCAGATCGATCCGGACATCATGCAGATCGCGACCACGCCGTTGACGTGTTCGACCAAAGCCGAGTGCGATATCTGGTGGCAGCGTGCACAGACGTGGGTTGCGGGCCATTCGAAGTACAAAATTGAATCTGCGACTGACACGCTGATCCAGGCGGCGGGCCCGGACGGCGGCAAGCGCGCGCTGGCGTACCAGATTACGCGCACCGCGAACCCGGACGGCACGGCAACGATTGGTTTCGCGGCGCATTGCGATGGATCGATGGGGTGCAAACCGAACCCATGGGAGGCGGGCGCCGACTTCAAGGAATACGTACGAGGCAGTGCGGCGGGCGCGCCGCAGAGCGGCGAAAAACAGTTGCAACCGGCGCCGACGGCGATGCACCCGGAGGCATCGGGACAATCGATGCCCGGCACGAGTGGGGAAGCGGTAACGCAGTGAAGAAGGGGAGGAAACGGTAACGCATTCAGCGAGGAGAAAGCGCTCACGCATGAAACGCGAGTGTGGCGCTGGGTAACCCGCCGCGCAAAAGCGCGGCGAATGGTTTTAAGAAGTACGCTTCGGCGCGCGCAGAAAAAACCTCAATGCCCCATAGAAGCGCCCACCCCCTTCCGTGGCTTGGTAACCCAGACAAGCAAAGCCAGAACAAGAAATGCCGCACAAGAAATGCGGAAAAAATCATTAGTGGCCATCATATAAGCCTGCGCCGTAACGACCTGATTCAACTGAGCCGTGAGGCCATCCCCAGAAAGCCCGAGCCCGGCCAACGCATTGGTATAAGCATTGGTATTAGCCGCATAGACATTTACCGAATCGGTCAACATCGCATGATGATAGATCGTGTCATTTTCCCAGTAAGTCGTACTAATAGCCGTCCCGATCGCCCCGGACAGAGTCCGAAAAAAGTTCGACAACCCAGAAGCACTGGCGAGCCGATCATCCGACACGCTGGACAGCGTAATGGTAGTCATCGGCACAAAGAAGCAGGCAACCCCAATACCCTGCACCAACCGCGGCCAGATCACATGATTGAACGGCACATCGAGCGTAAAGGTCGAGTTCCAGAACGACACGAACGCAAACACGATGAACGCAAAACTCGCTACCACGCGCAGGTTCAGCCGATGCATATTCTTGCCGATCATCGGCGATAAAAACAGCGCCAGAATGCCGACCGGCGCCGTCGCCAAACCGGCAATCCCCGCGGTGTACCCCATCACCGTCTGCAGCCAGAGCGGGAAAATCACCACCGACCCGAAGAACGCCATAAACCCGAACGAAATAATCACCACGCCGAGCGCGAAGTTGCGATCCTTGAATAAGGAAAGATCGACGACAGGTTCCTTGTCCGTCATCTCCCACACCAGCAGGAACGCAATCGACACCACCGCGATAATCGCCAGCGTGATGATGAACGTCGAGTTGAACCAGTCGCGATCCTTGCCCAGATCGAGCACCATCTGCAGGCACGACACACCGATCACGAGCAATGCGAGGCCGATCGCATCGATCCTCTGTTTGGTGACCTTGGTCTCGCGGCCGCGCAGCAGCAGGAACGCGCACACCGCCGAGAACAAGCCGATCGGCACGTTGATATAGAAGATCCACGGCCACGTGTAGTTGTCGGTGATATAGCCGCCCATCACGGGCCCGAAAATCGGCGCGCAGATCACGGTCATCGCCCAGAGGCCGAGCGCGAGCCCGCGCCTTTCCGGTGGGTATGAGCGCATCAGAATCGTCTGCGAGAGCGGCACCATCGGGCCGGAGACGAGCCCTTGCAGGAGCCGGAACGCAATCAGCGACTCGAAGTTGTGCGCAAAGCCGCACAGCGCCGAGGCGATCGTGAAAAGCAGAACTGACAGCGTGAACAGCCGCACCTCGCCGACGCGCCGCGCAAGCCAGCCGGTCAACGGCACCGCGATCGCCGAGGCCACGGAATACGATGAGATGACCCAGGTGCCCTGACTGGTCGCCACGCCGAGACTGCCGGAAATGGTCGGCACCGCGACGTTCGCGATCGACGTGTCGAGCACTTCCATGAACGTGCCGAGCGCGAGACCGACCGTGAGCAACGCCAGCGCACCCCCTTTGAGCGGAGCGGGTTCGGCGGCGGGTAGGGCTTCGGCGGGAGCCGTAGCGGCCATATGTGTTTCTCCTCAGCTGGGAAAGCTTGTCGCGACAGCTTTATTGCGCCCTCCAAACGGTGCGCTTATATGCCGGAACACCCTCTGCCCAGACAGATATCTTCAAACGATGGCGCTTTCAAAAACGCCTCTTGGTTACTGCCCGTCGTGATCGGGCAGCGGCTCTGCGGGTGATGCTTCCTCCGATTCCTGCGACGGTCCGATTCCGCAGCAGGCGCTTGCTCCCTCGCCGATGCCGTTCGCGATGAACCGGCCGAGCAGGTCGAGGAGGGCGGCGTGGTCCGCGGCGGAAAATCCGCGCAACTGCTCGTTCAGCACGGCGGCGCCCAGACCGGGCAATTGCCGCGCGGCTTCGTGGCCCTGCGCTGTCAACTCCAGCTTGACCATCCGGCGGTCGGCGTCGCTGCGCGTGCGCACGATAAAGCCTTTCTTTTCAAGGCGATCGAGCAGACGCGTCATCGATCCGCTGTCGTAAGACATGACGCGCGACAACTCGAACGGCGTGCTCGCGCGTTGCGCGGACAACACCAGAATCACGCCGATCTGCTGGGCAGTCAGTCCTAACGGTTTGACCGCGCGGTCCATTCGTTCGACAAGCACGTTTCGCGCTTTCGTCAGGTAATAGCCAAGACTCGATTCGAGGTGAATCTCATCCGCTTTGTAGGGGCCGTCAGTCATCGTGTATCCGGGAACATTTGAACATCGGCAAGCAGAACGAATTCTAGCTGCCTAAGCAGACAAGTCAAACGTGATTTCGCGTAGCGCGAACAGCGCAAAAAACAACACTGCCCTTGCGGGCGAAGCAAAGTATCTTGAAATTTAATTGCATAGTCAATATTATTGCAGGCAACGAGTTACGCGCGACCCGCGCCACCCGAGACCATGTTCTGATCGATTGTCTGCACGCCGCAAAGGCGCCGTGCGAAAAGGATTTCCCCCATGCTGTACCTCAAAAACACCCTTGGCGGCTTGAGCCGCTCCCTGACCGATTCCGCGCTAAGCAGCTTTCAAGGGCCGCATCGCTGGTGGAAACTGGCGTTGTTCGCCGTGCTGTTCGTGCTGCCCGGCGGATCGGTGGGGGTCGCGGTGTTTGCGTGGATGGGGCATCGGCGGGGGCAGAAGGAAGCCAACGCTGCCCCAGCGGAACCGGTGCGGTTCGCCATTGCGGCGGGGAGTGTCGCGACGGCCGCTGCTGCCAGCCCGGCAGGTGCTTGCGCGGCACGCTCCGGCGCGCCGTGTCGGGCTGCGGCTGGCAAGCTCGCCCGGCAGACTACGTCTGCGGATTCACGGGTCTAATTCTCTTCTCGCAGAACCGGTCCTGGTTGCCTGTGCGGCGCTTTCCGCCGCCAAAGCCAACCAGCCCGGTAACAGCACGTAACCATCCCGACACCCTAAGTAACACACCTCCGCCTCCCCCCGCATTACCCTTTCAGTTTCCCGCGCCCAAGTGGCCCCATACGCTAACATTCCGGCAGAGCCATGATCTCGCCCGGCCAGCAGTGCCGCCATCGGCCGCACTGCGGCGTCCAGAAGGAATCCATTGCATGCAGTTTGATCGAACCGCGCGCGCGCGGACACTTGCGCCGCGCGCCCTGACTATCGCGGTAGCGGCGGCCCTCGCCGCCCTGCTGGCCGGTTGCGCGGTCGGCCCGGACTACAAGCGGCCCGCGGCCGAGATCCCCGCTTCCTACAAGGAAGCGGCGCCCGGCTGGAAAGTCGCTCAGCCGGCCGATCGGCAAGACCGCGGCGACTGGTGGAGCATCTACGAAGACCCGCAACTCAACGCGCTCGAAGACAAGCTGAACGCGTCGAACCAGACCATCGCCCAATTTGCCGCCGCCTATCGCCAGGCGCGAGCGCTGGTTGGTGAAGCGCGCGCGGCGTATTTCCCGACCATCGGTGCCTCGGCAGGCGCCACGCGCTCCGGCAACGGTTCATCGTCCAGTGGCAACTCGACCACCGCCTCGAGCCGCTCCCGCGTCAGCAACAGCTTCAACCTGCAACTCGACGCAAGCTGGGAGCTGGACCTGTGGGGTTCGGTCACCCGCTCGGTTAATTCGCAGAAAGCCGGCCAGCAAGGCGCCGCCGCCGATCTGGCGAATGCCCGGCTGTCCGCCCAGGCCACACTCGCGCAAACCTATTTCTCGCTGCGTTCGCTCGACTCCACCCAGAAGCTGCTCGACGACACCGTGGCAGCCTATCAACGCTCGCTGCAGCTCACGCAGAACCAGTACGCAGCAGGCGTCGCCGCACGCTCGGACGTGATTCAGGCGCAAACGCAGTTGCAATCGGCGCAAGCGGCCGCGATCGACAATGGTGTGCAGCGCGCGCTGGACGAGCACGCGATCGCCGTACTCATCGGCGAGCCAGCCTCGACCTTCTCGATTGCGCCGATGCCGCTCACCGCCACGCCGCCCGCCGTGCCCGCGCAGATGCCGTCGGCGCTGCTCGAGCGGCGCCCGGATATCGCATCGGCCGAACGCAAGGCCGCGGCGGCGAACGAACAGATCGGCGTTGCGATTGCCGCGTTCTTCCCCTCGCTGACACTGTCGGCCACCGGCGGCTTCGAAAATTCAGTGTTCTCGCAATTACTGACCGCGCCGTCGCGGTTCTGGACGCTCGGCCCGCAACTCGCCTCCACGGTCTTCGACGCCGGCTTGCGTGAGGCAAAGACCGAAGCCGCTCGCGCCGCTTACGATCAGAACGTCGCCACATACCGTCAAACGATTCTGGCCGCATTCCAGGACGTCGAGGACAATCTCGCCTCACAGCGCATCCTCGAACAGGAAATCGTCGTGCAGCGGCAAGCGGTGGATTCAGCTCGCCAGGCGCTCGCCATCGTCACCAACGAGTACAAGGCCGGCACGGTCGGCTACGTCAACGTGCTGACCGCGCAGACCACGGCCTTCCTGGCCGAGCAGAAGCTGGAGACCATCGCAGGGCAGCGGATGGTGTCGTCGGTGGGTCTGGTGAAGGCGCTCGGCGGTGGCTGGGATGTGTCGCAAATGAACCGCGAGACGGGCGATGTAGCGGCGCCCGCGCCAGTGCCGGCAGTGCCGGCAGCGCCGGCGACGCCGGTGGCGCAAAGCGGAGCCACGTCGCAACCGGCGCAGAGCAACTAGGCGCGCGACTCGTAAAGTCAAAGTAAAAGCAAAAGAGGCATGGCCGCGAAATGCAGCCATGCCTCTTTTTTACGACCCGCGCCTCAGTGCACGAACGTCAACGCGACCGTATCCGGCCCGCTTGGCCGGCCCAACAGATTCAGCAGTCCCGCGAGGTTATCGTGCGCTTCCGGGGCGGCGCTGGCCGTCCCATGAAACGATGTAGAGACTGCCGACACCGTCCCATTGCCGGTCAGCATCAGCGGTCCCTTGAGCGTTGTCAGATCCAGCGTGGACGACGCCCCCTGCGCCTGGAACAGCAGCCGGTAAGAGCCCAGCGGCTTGACCAGCGAGACGCGCGAACTGACGTCGTTCAGGGTCACGGTCATCAGGCCGAACGCCTCCTGATTGAAGCTGCGCCAATCGGACCATGCGAGGCGCACGTCGCCTTGCAGATCGAGCGTGTTGAACGGTGCGCCGAGGCCGCTTAGCAGCGAAGCCGGCACCGCCATCGCGCCCGGCGTGACGGTGGCGCTGCGCGGGGTGATGTCCACGGTGATCGGGTCAGGCATCGCTTCGCTGTGCCGCATGATCATCCGCACACGGCCGGTGAAGAGCGGCCAGAACGCCGTGCGCCATTCGATCCGCCCCGGCAGCAGAGTCGCCGCACTCATGTCGGAACCGGCGGTGAGCATCAGCGTGGCCGAACCGCGCCACAGCGAGCCGGCCGGGTCGACGAGATTGACGTGACCACGGGCCTGTTTGGCGAACTGCGGCGTAATCCAGGCGGCCGGCAACAACGTCAGCATCACGGCCGCGCTGGCCAGCACCGCGACCGCCAGCCAGGGTAGTGCGACACGCAGGCGCCGCATCCAGTAAGTCATGCGATATCCTGTAACGGCGCGGTCATTTCGCGGTAGATGGCTGCAACGACGCCGTCAGATCCACCTGGCCGTCTTCCGTGAGGGCGGTCACGTGCGCCTCGGCGACCTGCACCTTGAACTGCTTGCGCGCGTCGTCGACCCAGCTCGTCCACGCGGGGAACGACGCATTCTTCATCTGGATCTGCACCGCGTTGCCGATCACCTGCACCTGCGTCGCAGCCAGGCCGTGATCGCTGAGCGAGGCAGTGAGCGCATCCTTCAGCGCAGCGCCGGTCGGCGCGACCCCTTGAGCCGCGGCGGAAAGCTGGCGCGCTTCATTCGACTGCGCGGTCATCTGCGCCAACTGCCGCTGCAAGGAGGGCAGCGATTCGCGCAGATGCGCGCGGCCATCGTGCGCCGGAGCCCACAGCACCGACCATGCGATCACCACGGCCAGCACTCCGCCGCCCCATGCCAGCAGCGTTTTTTCGCGCTCGGTGCGCTGGTCCCAGAATCCAGCCCAGCTTTGGGCGAGTTCAGCTTTCATTGTCCGTTCCTGATGGTCCACTTGCCGGTGTCGCTGTCGATCGCGCCGGTGAGGCCGTTGCGCGCGAGGCGTTTGGCGAGATCGGCATCGGGTTTCACCTCGGGCTTGAAGGTCACATCGAGCCGCCGGTCGTGATAGTCGAGCGCCGCGATGCCGTTGACCGGCACCGGCGCCAACGAACGCGCGAGACCATCGGCGAGCGACAGAAAATCGTCCGGCGACAGTTCACCCGCCGCCACCCGCAACTGCTGCAGCTGGCGCGACATCTGACCGGGCGCATCGAGCACGACCGTCGTCTTGGGGAAGGTGTTGAGGAGCAGCTCGGTCATCTGCGTGTTGATCGCGTCGCGCTGGCGCGCGAGCATCAGCCACTGCACGTTCGCGCCGACAATCGCGATCACCAGCGCGCCGACCGCCAGCACGACCGGCAGGCGCAGACGCCACAGCGTCGCGCGGTCGAGCCGCCACGGCTGCGAGGCAAACTCGAACTGACACAGGTCGAAGCGGCACGCCAGCGCGCGGCGGGCGAGTTGCTCGAACGGCAACGGGCTGGCGCCGTGCACGTAAGCGGCAAGCTTCGCCGGGCTGGTTGCGGCGAGGCCCGGCTCGTTGCCGGGCACCTCCGTCAGCATATACAGCGAGACCGGCGCAGCGCCGGCGAGCGCGCTGAGGGTCGCGTTCACGGCGTTAGCCGGCACCGCCAGCCCCTCACCCTGGACGCCGCGCGCGATGGCCAGCTCGACGCGTGGCGCGCCGTTGACCGCCGCGCTTTCGACCGCGCCTTCAAGTAAGAATGCCGGTGCAGTCTGAACAACAGCGCCGAGTACGGCCGCCACCATTGGCAGCACCGGCGCGACGCCCGGCGCCACCACCGGCGCCACGCCCGGCAGCGAGGTCGCCACGCTAGCGGAGCCCGCCATCGCCGGCTCGCCCGCGTTGACCATTTCCGCGACTTCGGCGGGGGTGTCGAGCGTGGCGGTTTGCGGCAGACAACGCGTGACCGGCACGGCGCGCAAGCTGCGGTGGCCGGCTGCGGCGAAACCCTCGCAGATGAAGCGGAACCAGCCGCGGTCGACGATCGCGAGCAACTGCCGGCCGCCCGCGAGCGGTTGCGGATCGACGGCGATGTGACAGGTTTGCGGATCCTGGATCAGCTGATCCTCGACGATATTCGGCAAGGCCTGACGCAGCCGCGGGCCGCGCAATGGCGGCAGCTTGGCGGGCATCATCAGCAGATCGCGGGCGGCGACCATCAGCACCGTCGACGAGGCGCGCGGCAGCAGCGCGAGCGCCGAGCGGCCCGCGCGCTGGGTGCGGCCCGACTTGTCGAGCAGCACAAACGGCAACTCCGGCAGTTGCCATTCCTGCGACGGCACCGCCGGATCACGCGGCGGCAATAGAACGATCAGTGTGCTCAAAGGGCACTCTCTCTGGGAAAGGCGTTATTCATAGTTGGTCCTGTACCCGCACGATACGCGTAGTGTGAGTCAATGCGTCGCGATAGACGAGGGTCGTGCGGTCCACTTCTGCGCGTTCGTGCTGCACACGGCCGTGGATCAGAAAGTAGCTCGTGTTGACGTCCATTTCACTCGGATCGATCGCGACCGACTGCACGCCGGCGCCGCGCAAGGCGAGTTGCACATCGCTGACGTTATGGAAAAACACGGTCTGCCGACGCGCGACGAAGGCTTGCGCGGCGGACAGACTCATTCCCGGCACGATCGCCGCGATGACTTCGGCGGAGGCCGTATTCACGTTGACCGCCGACACCGTCGGCAGCACGGTGACGAACGGCCGCAAGCGCGCGACCACTTCCGGCGTATAGCCGGGGATATCGAGGAGCGAATCGACGCTGGTCAATTGCAACGGCGCGACGGCCGCGTTGTCGTCGCCATCTTCGATACCGGGTTTGTCGGTGAAGCTGCCACCGGTGGCGCCGCCGCCCGCGGTGATCGGGGTCGCCGCTGCCCCGGTGGCGGAAGTGACCGTCTGGAACCGAGTCGCCGATTGCGCGAGACTCGCGCGTACCTGGACGGCGGTGGCTTTCGCCAGTTGGCTGTTTATGCTGAGGGATACGAGCAGGCGCTGATAGGCGCCGATTTGCTCCGTGTCCAGTTGCACGACACCGGGGGCTGGGCTCGAGACCAGATTGCGGAGGTTGAATTTCGCCTGGGCGTCTTCGATTGAACCTGAGAGGTAGGTTTCCTGGCCTTGCTCGGCGCGCACTTCGCCTATTTGCCCGAGGAAATCCGACAGACGTGTTTTGGCGATGGGGACGCCCCATAGGCCCCCTAAGTAGGTGATGCCCGCTGAGGTGTCGCCCTCCGAGCGGAGGATCAGGCGCGTCCAGTCTAGCGCGCCGCGGGAGACCCATTGCGCCTGGGAGAGGAGGCGCTGGTTTTCTATCCTTCGGATTTGGACTTGCTGGCGCCAGAGCATGCCCGATACTAATATCGCTGATAGCGCGACTACTAGTAGGGCGCTGATGATGGCTGCGCCTTGTTGGTTTGCCTGCGGTGGCTGGTTTGGTTGTTTGCCTGCGGCGTTGGTCGTTTCCTGGCTTGTCTGCCTGGTCGGCGCTTTTGTCTGTGCGCTTGCGGCGTTGGCCTTTCCTTGGCTTGTCTGCCTGGTCGGCGCTTTTGTCTGCGTGCTTGCGGCGCTGGCCTTTCCTTGATTTGTTATTGGTCTATTAGCGTTCCCCCTGTGCGGGGGGGCACCTACTTTTCTTTGCCGGCTGCAAAGAAAAGTAGGCAAAAGAAAGCAGCTCAAACCGCCAATGCTAAGCGGGAACCGTAGCTCAGAACCGCCAGTGGCTCCGTGGAATCCGTGTTCTCTCACATTCGGCGCTAGTGACAAGGGAGTCATACTTCCGGCGGCGCTACGCGCGCCGAAGAGTACTTCAGAAAACCAGGGGCCGGATTTTCGCGCAGCGGGAGCTTTCGGCTCCGCCTCGGTGAGGCGCCTGATTAGTTGGTGGCGAGTTGCATGAGCGCTCGAGGTGCAAGGCAGCAATGGCGAATGGGGTGGGACCGAGTGAACCACTGGTTTGTTGAATTGCTCTTCCGGCGAGCACACCGTGCGAGACGGGAAGTATGACTCCTTTGTCACTGATGTCTGAAGGGGCACGAGCACGGATTCTACGGAGCCACTACCCTCTCCGAGCCACGGTGCCCACTTAGCATTAGCGGTTTGAGCCGCTTTCTTTTGCCTACTTTTCTTTGCGGCGGCAAAGAAAAGTAGGTGCCTGCCCCGCACAGGGGCGACGCTAATAGACGAAAAACAATTCAAGGAAAGGCCAACGCCGTAAGCGCACAGACAAAAACGCCGAGCAGGCAAATAACAGAACGAAAGGCATGCCCGCAGGCACCCAGCCACACAGCGTCGCGGAGACAATACAAACAACGAAGAACCCAACCGTCGCGGAGACAAAAAAGAGAACTTCATATCATTCTCCGACGAGAAAAACCCGCGTAACAGGCCGCGCCAACGCCTTCCCCCCAATACTGACTTCCAGCCCAGTCACCGACCGCGGCAGCGGCGCATTCCCCAACTGGGGCACCTTCAAATTATTGTTGTTCTCCGTAATCGCACTCTGCACATCCTCCATCTGCGTGGTCCAGCCAACCTTCGGCACATAAAGACGAGCCGAAATAGCACCGACGCCCCCCATCAAAGGCACCGACGTCCAGCCCCCTCCCTCGCCACCGCGCAGCGCGCTGCGCAACTCGCCCACATTCCCCAACGGCGGCGACGCATACCGAATCACACGCCCCTCGGACACGCGATACCTCACCACCTGCAAACGCGGCGCCGTCCCCGGCAATACCATCTCCCGCACAATTTGCAGCACGCTGCCGCTAACCGACACGGCCGCCTCCCCCGACTCATCATCCGACACGGCCTGGCGCGCGTCGAGCCGCATCTGGTCGAATAGCTGCGCAAAGACGCGCTCGTCTTCCATCGCGTTCGTAATCGTCTGCCGGCCACGAATGATCTGGTCCAGCCCGCGCCACGACAGCACGGCAATCACCGCCATGATCGCAATTGCGACCAGCAACTCGATCAGCGTGAAACCACGCGCGCCCGATCGGCCGCGGCGCTTAGAGCGAACGGTTGTTTTCATTCGCGACCACCGTGACCATCTGAGCGAGATTGCCGGAACGCCCAGGCGTCGTCACCATCACTTCCACTCGACGAAACACCGGATTCGGCGTCGCCGTCACTTGCTCGGTACAGATCAACTGCAAATTGCCCTGCGAGCAGTCAAAACTCGTCGAGCCGACGTTCGGCCAGCCATGCGTCAAATGCAATTGTGCCAACGTATTGTCCGCGCTCCATCCCGCCAGCAGACGACGATGCAAATCGGCTTCGCCGTTCGCCAGACTCCCCACCGCGCGCAACGACGCCGCCAACGCAATCGCGATGATCGCCAGCGCCACCAGCACTTCGATCATCGTAAAACCGCGCTGCGATAAGCGCGCGCCCATGTCCCTGCAACGCCGCATCTCAGTGCACCTCATAGCGGCCGTTGCCGGTGCCGACGATCGTCGCGCGCCCCGCCGCCGAAAACAGCGTGATCTGCACAGGCATGTCGATCGCTTCGGTACCGAACACGACACGGCTCGGGTGCGAATCCGACCCGGGGTAATCGATCGTGACGCCGGTCACACCACCTTCCCAGTTGCGCGGCCCGAGCAGATCGTCATGCAGCGGACGCCAGCCGTCTTCGGTACGCAGATCGAAACGAAAGCCGCCGTCGAGCGGTTGCCATGCGATCGGCCGTGCGCGCACCTGGGCTTCGTCGCCGGCCGATTCGAACAGCAGCGCGAGACGCTGCGCCTCTTCGTTCAGATCGGTGCGCGGGTTGCGGGTCATCGTGAGCGCTGTCAGTGACACCAGAATGCCCGCGATCACCAGCACCACCATCATTTCCAGCAGCGTGAAACCGGCCGCACGCTTCCAGTTGCCCGCGCTAAACCCACGTGCGCCACGCGGGCCGCGCACGCGCGCGCCGCTGCACGCCGTGCCCGGCAGCGGGGCCGTACACGGAGTGTCCACACGGGACTTGCAAGCGGACAGTCGCATAGTGCCGGCCACGAACGATCAACTAAAGATCAGAAAACAATGCGTCGACAAGACGCGCGGTGGATCGCCAAAGAGCAGGGCGATCCGGCGCGCCTGACAATCAACGGCGCTTAATAAACTACTGAAGAACGACTGAACTACCAGACTACTGCCACGAACCTATGTCGGCATCGTTGCCTTCGCCGCCCGGTTTACCATCCGCGCCATAGCTGAACACGTCGATTTCGCCATGCACGCCAGGGTTCAGATACTGATAGGTATTGCCCCACGGATCGTTCGGCAGACGTTCGAGGTAACCGCCGTCCTTCCAGTTGTTCGGTACCGGATCAGTGGTCGGCTTTTCGATCAGTGCGCGCAGGCCTTGCTCCTGAGTCGGATAGCGGCCGTTATCCAGACGGTAGAGTTTCAGCGCCTGCATCACCGTGCCGATGTCCTGCTTGGCCGCCACGCGGCGCGCTTCGTCCGGACGGCTCATGATTTTCGGCACGATCAACGCGGCCAGAATGCCCAGAATCGCGATCACGACCATGATTTCAATCAGCGTGAAACCGCGTTGACGACGGCTGCGCAGACCCGCGATTTCGGTACGGCGAGTGGTCGACAGTTGCATAGCTTGCTACCTCTTTTCGGGTGAAATTTTCGATCGGGCGGGATTCGCGTGTCAGACAATCAGGGTGCCATCGAACACGCCCGGCCGGTCATTTTAATGTCATGCTCTTGAAGGGTTGCGAGAAAACGCCGCGCAGCGCCAGGTTAGGGGCACTTTGCCCCAACGCAATTTTCACAATAGTCCGTACAATATGCGCATGAACGCCATTCAGATCCGCCTTCTGTCGCTCGCACTGTTCGCCGTGTTTTGCGCGACGCTGACCTACTGGGTCATCACGCTCTCCACGACGTCCGGCGCGCCGTTGCCCGCTGCCGCCGCGCATGCGCAGGTCTCGACCGAACAGGCCGCCACGCTGTTCGGCGGCCAGCTCACCCGCAACGCCAACCAGGACGTGCATCTGTTCGGCATCCTCGCTTTGCGGGAAGGTGCCGCGGCCATCGTCAGCGTCGGCGGCGAACCGCCACATGCGGTATCGCTCGGCAGCGCGCTCATGCAAGGCGCCAAACTCTCCGAAGTCCGCGCCCGCTCGATCATCATCGACCGCAATGGCGCGCACTCCGAAGTGTCCCTACCGGCCAATCCGGCAGGTCCTACTATCTACGTGCGCTAACCCGGGCGTTCTGCCTCGGTTCAGCTGATTGCGCGGCCGCGCAATCGAATAACTTCACCACCTTACTGCACCAGGTTGTTCAGCTCGATGATCGGCAGCATCACCGCCAGCACGATCACCAGCACCACGCCCCCCATCGCCAGAATCAGCAACGGCTCGAGCAGGCTCGTCAGGAACATCGTGCGACGCTCCAACTCGCGTGCTTCGCCGTCGGCCGCGCGGTCGAGCATGGTCGTCACGTCGCCGGTCGCTTCACCTGACCGGATCAGGTGAACCAGCACCGGCGGAAACGTCTTCGTATTGCCTAGCGCGCGCGACAGGGACGTGCCTTCGCGCACACGCACGATCGCATCGTCGATGTTCTCGCGCATCGCGTTGTTGCTGAGCGTTTCGGCAGCGGCTTGCAGCGCGCGCAGAATCGGCACGCCCGCCGCCGTCAGAATGCCTAGCGTGCTGGCAAAGCGCACCGTGTTGTAGCCGCGCACGAGCTTGCCGAGCAGCGGGGCGGTCAGCAACCACCGATCGAAGGCGAGACGCGGGCCGGGCTGCTTCAGGATCGAGCGCACCAGATACGCCAGCACGACAACACCGATCAGCATCGCCCACCACCAATGCCGCACGAAACCGGACAGCGCCATCATCATGATGGTGAGGATCGGCAGTTGCTGTTTGGTGCTGGCGAACACGTTCACCACCTGCGGCACCACGTAGCTCAACAGAAACGTGACGATGCCGAGCGCGATGAGGGTCACGATCGCCGGATATGTGAACGCGAGCACGATCTTCTGCTTGAGCGCGTTGCTTTGCTCGATGTAGTCGGCCAGACGCGAGAGCACGAGACCAAGCTTGCCGGTATGTTCGCCGGCCGCGACCAGCGCGCGATAGATCTCGGGGAAGTCTTTAGGATGCTGCGTCAGCGCATTCGCGAGCGAATGGCCGCCGAGCACTTCGGCGCGAATCGACGCCATCAGCTCGCGAATGTAGTCGCGCTCCGATTGCTCGGTCAGCACCGCGAGCGCTTCGTCGAGCGGCAAGCCGGCAACCAGCAGACTGGCCAGTTGGCGCGTGAGAATCGCCTGCTCGCGCTGCGACAACCGCCGCCCCAGCGACAAACGCTGATTGCGCTCACCGCGGGTGCGCGTCGCAGCCGGTTCGACAACAAGTGGCGTCAGTCCTTGCGAACGCAGATTGGTCCGCGCGCCGCGCGCGCTGTCCGCGTCGAGCACGCCTTTTTGCGCCTTGCCCGCCGCGTCGATCGCTTCGAAACGAAATGCCGGCATGGCCTTATGCTCCGCCTGTCACGCGGATCACTTCTTCGAGCGAGGTCAGCCCGGATGCGAGCCAGCGGTCCGAATCTTCGCGCAGCGTGCGCATGCCTTGCGCGCGGCCCGAAGCAAGAATTTCCGCATCGGATGCATTGCGGTGAACCAGCGTGCGGATTTCGTCGTCGATCAGAAGCAGTTCGTATACGCCGCGTCGGCCTGCGTAGCCGGACTGACCGCACTTGTCGCAACCGACCGGATGCCAGCGCACGCTGCCATCCTCTTCAACGCGCTCTTCGCGGCACACTGGGCACAAGCGCCGCACCAGCCGCTGCGCCAGCACGCCGAGCAGCGATGACGCCAGCAGATAGGGCTCGACGCCCATGTCCGTCAAACGCGTGACGGCCGAAGCCGCATCGTTTGTATGGAGGGTCGCCAGCACAAGGTGACCTGTCAGCGATGCCTGCACTGCGATCTGCGCGGTTTCCAGGTCGCGGATTTCACCGATCATGATGACGTCCGGGTCCTGCCGCAGAATCGAGCGCAGCGCCCGCGCGAAGGTCATGCCGATCCGCTCGTTGACCTGCGTCTGGCCGATGCCGGACAGGTCGTATTCGATCGGGTCTTCGACCGTCATGATGTTGGTGGTCGCGGTTTCAAGCCGTGACATCGACGCGTACAGCGTGGTCGTCTTACCCGAGCCGGTCGGCCCGGTCACCAGCACGATGCCGTGCGGTTTGCCGATCAGCTTGTCGAACTTGACGAGCGTATCGGGCGCCATGCCGAGCGCTTCGAGATTCAGGCGCGAGGCGTCCTTTTCCAGCAGACGCAGCACCGCTCGTTCGCCGTGACCGGTGGGCAGTGTCGAAACCCGCACGTCGACCGGACGTCCGCCGACGCGCAGCGTGATCCGGCCATCTTGCGGCAGACGCTTCTCGGCAATGTCGAGCTGCGCCATGATCTTGATCCGCGAGATCAGCGCGCCGTGCAACGCTTTTTTCGGCCGCACGACATCGCGCAACGTGCCGTCGACACGAAAGCGCACCACCGACGACGTCTCGAACGGTTCGATGTGAATATCCGAGGCCTGTTCGCGTGCCGCTTGCGTGAGCAGCGCGTTGATCATGCGGATGATCGGCGCGTCGTCTTCCGACTCGAGCAGATCCTCGACCTCGGGAATGTCCTGCATCAAACGCGACAGATCGACTTCGCCTTCCACTTCGCCGACCACTTGCGCCGCGCTGCCATCCTGGCGCGCGTAAGCCTGGTTGATCGCCTGGGCCAGTTCGTCGGGCGGCACACGCACCACGGACAACGCGCCAAAGTTGCGCGCGACTTCGGCAAGCGCCGCATCGTTGGTGCGTTCGCTGATCCAGACTTCGAAGCTGTCGGCGTGCTGATGCGCGACCAGAATCTGGCCGCTGCGCGCGAAGCCGTAGGGCACGAGTCGCGCGGCAACCGCCGACGGCGCACTGCGTTCGGCATGTTCCGCCACGACTGCGGGCGGAATCGCCGAGGCTTGCGTCGGCGCGCCGGCTCGCGCCGCGGCTGCCGGCGCAGAAGCTGACGGCGGCTTGGACGGCGTGCTCACGGCTGGGCTCCGGGCGACGCCGTGGACGGCGCCATCGGTACTGGGTTCGTCTGCACAGCGCCGCCATTCGTGACCGGGTTCGTCTGCACAGGGCCACCGTTCGTGACCGGTGCCGGAGCGGAAACTGGCGGCGGCGCCATCTGCTGACGACGCATCTGGTCGAGATTAAACAGATTCATCGCGGGCGATCCGCCCTGGCTCGGGCCGATCGGCATCGGCGGAACCACCGGATCGTCCTTGTCCTTGATCAGGTTGTTGTCCGACTTGTACGCGCCCTGCACGCCCTGAATGTAATCGTAGCGGTTCGACGTCACGGCCTGCGCCGTGTCGCGATCGGTGATGATCACGGGACGCAGGAACACCATCAGGTTGGTCTTCTCGCGAGTCTTCTGTTCCGAGCGGAACAATTGGCCGATCCAGGGGATATCGCCCAGCAGCGGCACCTTGCTGTTGCTGACCTGGTAGTTGTCCTGCATCAGGCCGCCCAGCACGATGATCTCGCCGTTGTCGGCGAGCACCGTCGACTGGATCGAACGCTTGGTGAACTGCGGGCCGGCCGGGTTGGTCGCCACGTTGGTCGTGCCGTTCACGATCGCCGAGTCTTCCGTGTAGAGCTGCAGCTTGAGAATCCCGCCGTCGGTGATCTGCGGTTTGATGTGCAGTGTCAGACCGACATCGACGCGGTCAAAAGTATTGAACGCCGAGCTCGGGGTGGCGCTCGTGAGGTTCGAATACGAACCCGTCTGGATCGGCACGTTCGTGCCGACGACGATCTTGGCTTCCTCGTTGTCGAGCGTGATGAGGTTAGGCGTCGACAGCACGTTCGCGTCGGCAGTCTGCGACAGCGCCTGCAGCAGCGCGCCGAGCCCCTGCACACCGAAAATGTTATGCACCCACCCGACGTTGAGCCCCTGCTGGAGATTCTGGGTTGCGAGCGCCCCGGCGAGACCGCCAGTGGCCGCACCCGCCGCGGCGGCCGCCGTCAGATTGACGATGCTGTTGCCGGAGCCGGTCGCCAGATTGGTGCCGGCAAAGATCGAACCGTTGGCGACCTGCCATTGAATGCCAAGATTCGCGTTCGTGTTCGAGTTCAGCTCGACGATCAACGCCTCGATATAGACCTGCGCGCGCCGCGCGTCGAGCTGGTCGATCACCGCCCGCAGGTTGCGGTACACCGGCTCGGGTGCCGTGATGATCAGCGAGTTGGTCGCAGCGTCCGCCTGGATCATGCCGCCCGGCTGATTGTCGTCGCTCTTGTCCTTGTCGCCGCCGAGCAGGCCGGCTGAACCCGAACCGCCGCTCGAACCATATCCGCCGCCCCCGCCACCGCCCAATGGTGACGCCCCCGAGCTGCTATTGAGTCCGCCCGACGGCAGCGGCGGCGTACCCGACGTGCCCGTCGAATTGCTGCCCAACCCGCCACCGCCGTTCTGGTTGAACGAATTCGCTTCGCTCGAGCCGCCCGACGAGCCGGTGTCGCCGCCCTTGCCGAGCATCCCGCGCAGGGTCTTTGCGAGCTTCGTCGCGTCCGCGTTGCGCAGCGCCACGACGTGCATGTTGCCGGGCATGGTGGTCGGCGTGTCGAGTTGCTTCGCCAGCTGCCTCGCGGCCGCGAGCCGGCCGCCGTTCGACGCGCGGATCAAAAGCGAGTTGGTGCGCGGGTCCGCGGTGACGAAGACCTTCAGCGTCGCGTCGGTGCTGCCGATCGCGCCGGGATCGAGCATCTTGGTCAGTTGCGCGGCGATGTCGATCGCGTTGGCGTTCTTCAACTGCACCACCGACACCGACTGGCCCGCGGCCGTATCGATACCCGCGATGATCTGGGCAATACGCCGCACGTTGTCGGCGTAATCGGTCACGACAATCGTGTTGTTGGCCGGGTAGGCCGCCACGGTATTGTTCGGCGAGATCAGCGGACGCAAGACCGGCAGCAGGTTATTGGCCGATTCGTTCTTCAGCACGAACACCTGCGTGACCACCTGATCGCCGCGCGCAACAGGCGCATTGCCGACGTAGGTCGGCACGCCTTGCAGCTTGGCATCGGCCTCGGGCACGACCTTCAACACGCCGTGATCCTGCACCAGCGAGAAGCCCTGCATCCGCAAAGCGGATTGCAAGGTCTTCAGCGCCTGATCTTCAGGCACCGCGTTCTCCGACACGAGGTTCAACTGACCTTTCACGCGCGGGTCGACGATGATCGTTTTGCCGGTTGCCGCCCCGATCGCCTTGGCCACCTGGTCGATATCGGCGTTCACGAAGTTGAGTGTCACCTGGGCCTGTGCTGTCTGGGCGGTGATCAATCCAGCCACCAGCAGCGCCGTTGCGACGCGACGCAATGCCATACGATTTCTTCTCATGGAATATGGGATCGATGCCGACGGCCGCAGCCGCCGACGGTCATGCAGTGCGAACATTTGAGCAGGCCGCCGCCCTGTCGGTCTGCCAGCCAGTGCCAAGGGCGATCGAGGCCCCGGATGCCGAACATCTAGTGTCCAAAAAAAATGAACAGTAACAGTTTTTCATGTCGTATTTGTCACAAAACAAACGGCTCCGTGCGATTACTCTAAAGATCGTCACAAACTGTCAAGCTATTGAAAGCAAATGTGCTTCTGTGCGCCGAACCGCAGACACGCTTTGTTTTACGCTCGATTATGTCGATTAGCCAACTTGACGCGTAGGGGCCTGCCGGTATGATACGAGCCGTTCGCGGTACTGGTTGCGACTTACCGACACGGGTTTTCCCCGATGCCCGCCAACGGCGCGGCTTGCGAGCCTCACCGGCTCCGAACGGCTGAAGTATGGCGGATACATTGCCTTACCAAAATTTACTCTTGCGATTTATTTAGTCATCTTGACTGATGAAACGAACCTTTGTCACCGTCGCCGCAGGACTTGCCGTGCTGATCGCAGCAGGGCAGGCACGCGCCGATTGCTTTGACGAAGCGGCGAAGTATCAGAAGGTCAACCCCTTGATTCTGCGCGCAATTGCGTGGCAGGAGTCACACAATCGGCCGGACGCGCAGCATAAGAACGCCAACGGCTCGACCGACTATGGCGTGATGCAGATCAATTCGGTCCATCTGCCCGTACTCGCGCAATATGGCATCTCGCAAGGCACGCTGATGGAGCCTTGCAAGAACGTCTATATCGCGGCGTGGCATCTGCGCCGCCAGATGAACAAGTATGGCAATACCTGGCAGGCGGTCGGCGCGTATCACTCCGAGACGCCGGCACTGCGTGATAAGTACGCAATGCAGATCGCTGCGATCCTTCGCAAGTGGAATCTGATGCCCGCTGGACACTGACTCACGCACTTCCCGATCCGGCCCGTCGCGCGGCCGTCACCCGTTTTGATGCACAATGCGGCTTCGTGCTGCCGTCGGTGCTCGGCCATCTTCTGGCCCCGGAGTCACGCGCCCCCTGGCCCGGCACGCCCTCCAATCCTCTTGTCTTTCCGTACTGCGATGAACCAGCCGCTACTGCCCGTCACCGTGCTCTCCGGTTTTCTGGGCGCCGGCAAGACCACGCTTCTGAACCACATCCTCGCGAATCGTTCCGGTTTGCGCGTCGCCGTGATCGTCAACGATCTGGCCGCCGTCAATATCGATGCCACGCTCGTGCGCGACGCCGCAGCGCTCTCGCATGTCGAAGAGCAGCTTGTCGAACTGTCGAACGGCTGCATCTGCTGCACGTTGCGCGACGACTTGCTGGTCGAGATCAAGCGGCTTGCCGGCGAAAAGCGCTTCGATGCGATCCTGATCGAGTCGACCGGGGTGGCCGAGCCGATGCCGATTGCCGAAACCTTCACCTTCGTCGACGAGGACGGCGCGTCGCTATCCGATCTCGCGCAGCTCGATACGATGGTGACGGTGGTCGACGCGTTCAACTTCCTGCGCGACTACGGTTCAGCCGAGGCGCTCTCCGAACGGGGCATCGCCGCGACGGAAGAGGACGATCGGACGCTGGTGGAATTGCTGATCGAGCAGATTGAATTCTGCGACGTGCTGGTGGTGAACAAGGCCGATCTGGTGAGCGCCGATGAACTCACTCGCCTGCAGCGCATCCTCGCCCGCATCAATCCACGCGCCGTGCAGGTGGTGAGCCGTTTCGGCGAGGTGCCGCTTGCCGACGTGCTGAACACCGGGCGTTTCGATTTCGACGAGGCGTCGAGCGCACCGGGCTGGCTGGCATCGCTTAATCATGAAAATGAGCACGGCCATGCCCATCATGGAGAAGCGGACGAATTCGGCATCGGCAATTTCATTTACCGCGCGCGCCGGCCGTTTCACCCGGAGCGCCTATGGGCGCTGCTGCATCAGGAGTGGAAGGGCGTCTTGCGCAGCAAGGGCTTCTTCTGGCTCGCAACGCGTAACGACATCGCCGGTTCGCTGTCGCAGGCGGGTGGCGCTTGCCGGCATGGTCCGGCCGGGATGTGGTGGGCCGCTCAGGATCGCAGCGAATGGCCGGACGGCGACGACGAGCTAGCCGCCGAAATTGCCGCCGACTGGTACGGCGATCCGGACGATCTGAGCATCGGCGATCGCCGCCAGGAACTGGTGATGATCGGCGTTGGCATCGACCCGGCTGTCTGGAAAGCGAAGTTCGACGCATGCCTCGTGACGGACGAGGAATACGCAGCGGGACCGCAAGCGTGGCAACGATTCGCCGATCCGTTCCCGGCATGGGACTTCGACGAAGACGACCATGACCATGACCACGATCATCATGGCGATGGCCACGACGCCCATGGCCACGGCGAAATCGTGCATCGGCACGATTGAGCCTGGCGGCCCTTGCGCCGCTTGCTGAGTGTTTAGCCGCGACGCCCGTCGCGGCTAAACAAAAATCGCAGACGAAAAAAAACCCGCCGTTGGCGGGTGTCAACTGCCAGGCAGCAATCTGCTTAGCGCTTGTTGACCGCGTCCTTGAACGCCTTGCCAGCCGTAAACTTGACGGTCTTGGCAGCCGGGATCTTGATAGTTTCGCCGGTCTTGGGGTTACGACCCGTACGTGCTGCGCGCTTGCCCGAACCGAAGCTGCCGAAGCCGATCAACTGAACCGCGTCACCCTTCGACACGGACTTCTTGATCACTTCAAGCAACGTGTCCAGCGTCTCACCGGTTTGAGCCTTGCTGGCGCCGGTCTGTCCTGCGACGGCGTCGATCAGTTCCTGTTTGTTCATTAAGGTTCCTTTCTGAGTTTAGGTTGACACGAACAGCGCGAACGCGCCGATTATACGTGCGCGGGCCGCGCCGTCGAGCAGCGGCGGCTCCGGATCCCCTCCGGACAAATAGCGCCGGGCAGTTGACTGCCCGTCTGCCGTGCTGCCGCGCCCTTCGCGGCGCTTGCTATGATAGCGCAGCGCAAACCCAATCAGGATAAGGGTTTCAAAGAATTAAGCGGTTCCGGAGCCGATATCGAGGGGAAACCCTTCTTTTTCCTCTTCGCGGACCTCAATCGAAGGCTGAAACCCAGTATGGACGTGGCTTGGCGTTGGTTTTTGCCAACGTTATGCGCGTCTTTTTCGCCGCCCGGCGAGCTGCGCGCGCTGGCGGTAACGTCTGACCCGCTCTTTCGAGTGTCATTTTCCGCCGCGCATGACCGATCCGCTGATCCCCGCCGTCCTCGCATTCCGCGACAACGGCACGCCTTTTTCGCCGCTCTACGACGACATTTACCACAGCGCCGTCGGCGGTCTCGAACAGGCTGAATACGTCTTCCTCCGCGGTAACGGGCTGCCGGAGCGGTGGCAGGGACGCCGCGTCTTCACCGTGCTCGAAACCGGTTTCGGCATGGGTATCAACTTTCTGATGAGCTGGGCCGCCTGGCGAGCCGATCCGGCGCGTTGCGAGCGGCTGCACTTCGTCTCGACCGAGAAGCATCCGTTTACTCAAGCCGATTTGCGCAGCGTCTATGCGGCGACGATTTCAGATCCGCAGATTGCCGCGCTGGCGGAAACACTGGCCGCCGAATGGCCGATGCTCGTCCCCGGCACGCACCGGCTCGAATTCGAGGGCGGACGGATCACGCTGACGCTCGTGTTCGCCGACGCGGTAGACAGCTTGCCGGCATTGAGGCTGCGCGCCGATGCGTTCTATCTCGACGGTTTCGCACCGGCCAGGAACCCCGAAATGTGGACACCTGCGATCTTCAAAGCGCTGGCTCGGCTGGCCGGCGAGGGCGCTACGTTCGCGACCTACAGCAGCGCCGGCGACATCAAACGTGCGTTGACGCAAAACGGCTTTGTGTACCAAAAAATTGACGGCTTCGGCTGGAAACGCGCGATGCTGGTCGGCCATTTCGCGCCACGCTGGCGCGTACGCCGCTATGAGCCGCCCGCACCGCTTGAAGTCGACGAACGGCATGCGATCGTGATCGGCACCGGGCTCGCCGGCTGCGCGACGATCGAGCGTCTGGCCTCGCGTGGCTGGCGCGTCACATCGCTGGAACGGCACGCGTCGGTGGCCGAGGACGCTTCGGGCAATCCGGCCGGCGTGTTCCATCCCATGATCTCGCGCGACGACAGCGTCGCTTCGCGTGTCACGCGTGCAGGCTTTCTCTACACGCTCAGACGCTGGGCAGCGCTCGAACGGCTGGGTCACCGCCCAATGCGCGGCGCTCCCGGCCTGTTGCAGATCGCCGCAGACGACGAAGAAGCGCGCTCGATGAGCGAAGCAATCGCGGCGTTCGGTTACCCTTCGGACTATGTGACGCCCGTATCGCTTGGCGAAGCGCAAAGACTTGCGGGCATGCCGCTCGCGCGCGGCGGCTGGCTCTTTCCGGAGGGCGGCTGGATCGACCCGGCGTCGCTTTGTGCCGCGCAATGCGCGGCGGCAGGCGGGCTGCTCGACCGCCGCTTCGGCGTGGACGTGGCGCGCCTCGCGCGGTCCGGCAATCAATGGACCGTCTTCGACGCAGCAGGGCAGGCCATCGCGCGCGCGCCGGTGGTCATTGTCGCAAGCGCACACGAGGCCGCGCGCATCGCCGGTTTGCAGCATGCACCGACCCGCAGCATCCGCGGCCAGCTGACTTTGCTGCCGCCAGGCACCGTACCGCCGCTTGGGATGCCGGTGATGGGCGTTGGCTACGCGGTGCCACTCGCCGACGGCGTCACGCTGACCGGCGCGACCTACGAACTCGACGACCCTGATCCCTCGCTGCGACCAGATGGCCATCTGGAAAACCTCGAGCGTGTCGCGCAGATGCTGCCGGCCTTTGACGGCATCGTCGCTCCGGCACGCGCGGCGGCGCTTGCGGGACGCGTCGCGTTTCGCTGCGTGACGAGCGACCGGATGCCGATGATCGGCAACTTTGCCGACGAAGCCGCATCGGCGCGCGATGCCCAGCGCCTGCGTGGCGCATGGCCGCTCGATTTGCCGCGCGTCGACGGCTTGTACGGCGCATTCGCGTACGGGTCGCGCGGTCTGGTATGGGCGGCGCTGGGTGCCGAGTTGATCGCCTCGCAAATCGAAGGTGAGCCGTGGCCGCTCGAACGGGAGTTGGCCGAAGACATCGATCCTGCCCGCTTCCTCTTACGCGCGTTGCGCCATGGCACAGCGAGTTAACCGCGCGCGCGGAACATTGGTGACGAGTGACGAGAAAAGTTATCCACTGAAATGTGTGGATAACCGCGCGGTTTACCGGCGCAACTCATGTGGAACCGTTGTGGACGTAAACGGGGTAACTTTGCTGCAGCCGAAAACCGCCAAAAGTTACCCTTGTATACCCGCCGTTGCCGCACACGCTGTGCATCCTGTTATGCGAGCGGCAACCCGATGAATTGATTCGGTAAACGGGAGTTATCCACAGAAAACAGGGCACCTTGTTAACTGTTACTACGTATACATACAGTAAACCTGTAAACAGCAGAACCATCTCGAGATCGACCGTGATCGTCGGACCCAAACCATCGGCAATGGGTAGAAAAACACCTCGGACAGTGTCCCGAAGAACACATCTGCAACGTGGAATCTGTACCCTATGAGAGCCCGACCCGTTTTTAAAACGGTCGCTTTTTCCTCATCTTGCGAAGATAACGTACGTTTTACCGTTTTACCTGCATGTTCCTGTCTTTTCGGTCGAGTCTGAAAAAGCTATGGCACAATCGCCGTTCTTTTCCGCGTGGTGCCCCGCCTCTGGCGGCACACGCAGCAATGGAACGGTGCCGCTCAATCAGAATCTGATTCAAAGTCGACGGCGTTCTTTCACCGTGCCAGGCCGGCTGCAACGGCCGCACCCCAGAATGCGCCGCGCCCTCCGCGGCTTCGGTGCGTTCAGATCATCCGATCGTTGAAAACTCGCAACGCGGGTCACGCGAAGCGATCGCAACAGTGAGCGCCTCATGCGCCCACCCGCTCGCCGGTGTTTGCGCCGGTTCGTGTCGTCTGCCGTTGCTGCCAAGGAGAACCCATCACGATGAAGTCGGCGTTTTCATTTTTTCCAGCGTGGCCACTCACACCCGACGCCATTTTTTGGGCTGGTCTCGCATTGCTCGCGGCGGGCCTGTGCGGTGAACTTTGCTATCGCGCATGGCGCTTGCCGCGCATTTCCGGGTATGCGGTCATCGGTCTGGTCGCGGGGGCCGCCGGTTTTGGCGTGATCGATGCGGATTCCGCGAGCGCCGCGCGGCCGCTGCTCGATGTGGCGCTCGGTTTGTTGTTATTCGAACTGGGCAGCCGGCTCGATCTGCGCTGGATTCGCCGCAATCCCTGGCTGATTCTGTCGAGCGTTGCCGAAGCCACGCTCACGTTCGCGCTGGTTTTGCCGGTTTTGTTGTTTCTGAAGGTGCCGCTGATGGTGGCAACGGTGCTCGCCGCGATTGCCATGGCAACTTCGCCGGCGATGGTGATCCAGCTCAAAACCGAGCTGCGCGCGGAAGGTCAGGTTACCCAACGGTTGTTGACCCTTACCGCACTGAACAGCATGTACGCGGTGGTGATCGAAAAACTCGTCTCGAGCTGGTTGCATCAGGAGGTTTACGGCAACGTATACGCCACGATTCTGCAGCCGCTGTATCTGCTGGCCGGCTCGCTGGTGCTGGCCTATCTTCTCGCGCGCACCTGCACGTTTTTTTATCGCCGTCTGAACATGCAGGACGAGCATTCGTTCGTCGCGTTGTTCGGCCTCGTGCTGCTGGCGATTGCGGTGGCGCATGTGTTCAAGCTTTCCACCATTCTTGCGTTGCTGGCCGCGGGCATCATCGTGAAGAATCTTGAAGCGCGTCCGCAATTGTGGCCCGAACATTTCGGTACGGCCGGCTGGTTATTGACCGTGATTCTGTTCGTGCTTACGCTGACCTCGTTCGAATGGAAAGACATCGCACTTGGCGGGGTCGCGGCGCTGGGCCTGATTGTTGCGCGCCTGGCTGCGAAACTGGTGGGCGTGATGGCCTTCGCCAAGCCGAGCGGCTTGAACTGGAAGCAGGGCATGGCCCTCGGTTTGTCGCTATCGCCGATGTCGGCGCTGGCGTACCTGCTTGTCGACGATACCTACACCCTCTATCCGAATTTCGATCCGCAACTGCGCGCGATCGTGATGTGTTCGATTTTCGTGCTGCAGATTCTCGGGCCGTGGCTCGTGTATCGCAGCCTGGCGCTGGTGGCCGAACGGCGCGAAGAGTAAACGCAGCACCGCTCTTCGATGCTTCAGGCGCTTGATTCGCGCGCTTTATCCGACTTATTTGCTTCAAAAACGGCCAGGTGTGTGACACAGGTATGTGACGCACACCAGCCGACCTCACTCTGGGGACGCCATGTCACTCGAACCCTTCATCGATTCGAAACCGTTCACTTTCGGCGTCGAACTCGAAATGCAGATCGTGAATACGCACGACTATGATCTGACCAAAGCCGGCTCGGATCTGATGCGCCTCATCAAGGATGAAAAAATCCCCGGCAACATCACGCCGGAAATCACCGAAAGCATGATCGAGTTGTCGACCGGTATCTGCACGACGCACGAACAGGCCGTTACCGATTTGCGCAAGATCCGCGATACGCTGGTTTCCGCGGCTGATCATCTGAACGTCGGCTTGTGCGGCGGCGGCACGCACGCATTCCAGCAATGGAGTGAAAGGCAGATCGTCGATACGCCGCGCTTTCAGTATCTTTCAGAGTTGTACGGCTACCTTGCCAAGCAATTTACGGTGTTCGGCCAGCACGTGCACATCGGCTGTCCTGATCCGAACAGCGCGCTGTATCTGCTCCATTCCATGTCGCGCTTCATTCCGCATTTCATCGCGTTGTCCGCTTCGTCGCCGTTCGTACAAGGTGTCGACACCGGTTTTCATTCGGCACGACTGAATTCCGTGTTCGCGTTTCCGTTGTCGGGCCGCGCGCCGTTCGTGTTGACGTGGGATAGCTTTGAGGAATACTTCTCGAAGATGGTTCATACGGGCGTGGTCAACAGCATGAAGGATTTTTACTGGGACATCCGCCCGAAGCCCGGTTTCGGCACGATCGAAGTGCGCGTGATGGATACGCCGTTTTCAGTGGATCGCGCCGCGGCGATTGCCTGCTACATCCAGACGCTTGCACGGCATCTGTTGCTCGACAAGCCGATCACGCCGAAGGAAGACGATTACCTCGTCTATACCTTCAACCGCTTCGAGGCATGCCGCTTCGGTCTGGCCGGCAACTGCATCGATCCGCAAACGAGCGAACGCAAGACGATTTCCGAAGACATCCTCGAAACGCTGGATCTGATTGCACCGCACGCCGAAGCATTGGGTTCGGGCAAAGCGCTCGCCGAAATCGGGGCGATCGCGCGCGGTCAGGTCAATGACGCGACGTGGTTGCGCGGGGTTTTCGAGCAGGAAAAGTCCTTGCACGAAGCTGTAAGGCAGCAGTGTCTGCAGTGGCGAGCCTAGCTGGATCCAGGATTGTTTACGTTAAACCGTAAGGAAGACCCGCTTCGTGCGGGTTTTTTTCGCAAATAAATTTCCAGCTCGGGGGCCTTCAGATTTTTCTAAAATTTTCGTATACAAACGTAGTAGTAGTTAACAAGCATTGCATCTGCCTGTGGACAACTGAATAATTCCCTGAAAAGTCAAAGCACTATGTAGACTATAAGTGGGCTGATCCGAGGCGCATAGGCGCCGGTATACGGGGACAACTTTGGTAAGGGCTGAGGCGGCTGGCTACTTATCAAGAATCGGCACACACGCCATCCGCGGTGTTTTCCCGTGGTTATCCACAGCTTACGTTGGATAACTTAGCTGTACGATTGGCCGGTCTCGCATAGAATGTCGTTTTCGCCGCTTTGGCTTGCAAGGCGGTAAATTTTTGAGATAGTAGAAACCGTCTCGTCTGCTGTTGGGCGAGGCTACCCCACACAGGCTACGGGCGTGTTCGGCGGCGGTTTGCCGGCATTGCACGCAAGCTTTAATAAACCAAACGAAGATTATGAGCGAAGGCGTATACGGAGAAAAGGCAGCTGGGCGAGTGACCCACAGCCTATTGCGATTGAGCACGGCCATGCGGAGCCAGGCTTGGGAATGGGCGGAGGGCGCAGGCCTTACGCCGACTCAGGGCGAAATCCTGGTCTTGCTGATGCAGCGTAAAGGCCCGATGCGTCTCGGCGAAATTGCCCGTGAAACGGCGTTGACCGCCGCGACCACGAGCGATGCCGTGAGCACGCTCGAGACCAAAGGCCTGGTCGAAAAGCGCCGTGCCCTCGACGACGGCCGCGCCCTCGCGGTCCGTCTGACGGCGCGTGGCCGCACCGCCGCGAAACGCGCTGCGCAATGGCCGGACTTCCTGGCCAAAGCGGTCGGCACGCTGCGCGACGAAGAGCAGACGCTGTTCTATCGCACGCTGCTCAAGACCATCCACCAGCTGGAAGCGCAAGGCACCATTCCGCCGCACCGCATGTGCCTGAGCTGCACGCACTTCGAGCCGAGCAAGAATCCGAAGAAGACGCCGCATCACTGCGCGCTGCTCAATATGAACATGTCGGACACGGATTTGCGTCTCGATTGCTCGGTCTACGAAGCGGCCGACATCGCTACCCAAAAGAAGACCTGGAAGATCTTCGCCCAATAAGGCGGCTTCTTCCCGGACAATCCGCTACACTGCGAAGCCGTGTTCCGGCGGGCGGCGATTGCCGTCCGCCGGCCGGTTCGCGCCGCGCGTAGCGGCAAGTCTTTAGTCAACCTGAAGGTGGGACAGGCTGATGAATCACGAAGTTCTGGCCATTCGCCATGTGCACTTCGAAGATCTGGGCAGTCTTGAACTGGAGCTCGGCGAGCGTAGTCGGCCGGTGCGTTATCTCGATGTCGGCTTTGCCCGTATCGAAGCACCCAACCCTGTTGCCGCGTCGCTCATGGTCGTACTCGGCGGCCCGATCAGTGCAACCGACGACGCCCTTTACCCGACGCTCGTCCCGTTGCTCTCCATGATCGAAAAGCGCATTGCCGCCGGTTTGCCGACGCTCGGCATCTGCCTCGGCGCGCAATTGATCGCCCGTGCGCTCGGCGCGCGCGTTTATCCCGCGGGTCATACCGAACTCGGCTGGACACCGCTTACGCTCACCGATGCCGGCCGTGCTTCGCCGGTGCGTCATCTGGATGGCGCGCACACGTCGATGCTGCATTGGCACGGCGACACCTTCGATCTGCCCGACAACGCCACGCGTCTCGCCTCGACGCCCGCCTGCGAAAACCAGGCGTTCGCCTGGGGCGGCCACGTGCTGGGTCTGCAATGTCATCCGGAGATTCGCGCTGACCGGTTCGAACCCTGGCTGATCGGCAACGCCGGTGAGATAGCCGGACACGGTATCGATGTACGTCAGTTGCGGGCCGAGACTGCGCAGTTCGGTCCGGCGCTGGAAGCCGCCGCGCGCCGGATGTTCGGCGAGTGGCTCGATCAGGTCGAGCCGAAACCCTGATCTGCGCGTGCCTGCAGACAATCACCCGCAGTGCTATGCTCGTTCGCTCCTGGTTTTTAGTGGGCGTAATCCATGAGCGCGCTTTTTTCTCCGCTCACGCTGCGTAGCGTGACGCTTCCCAATCGTATCGTCGTCTCCCCGATGTGCCAGTATTCCGCCGAACGTGGCGAGGCTACGGCGTGGCACATGATCCATCTCGGCAGTCTCGCGTTATCGGGCGCCGGCATGTTGTGCATCGAGGCGACCTCCGTCGAGCCGGACGGCCGGATTACGCCGAACGATCTTGGACTGTGGGACGACGCCACCGAAGCCGCACTGGAGCCGGTCCTGGCCTCGATCCGCAAGCATTCGCAGATTCGCGTTGCCATGCAGTTGTCACATGCAGGGCGCAAGGCGTCGAGTCGTGTGCCTTGGGAAGGCGGTCAACTGATTCCAGTTTCGCAAGGCGGCTGGCTGCCGCATGCACCGTCGGCGTTGCCGCACAAAGCGGGTGAAGAGCCGCCGCTCGCCCTCGACACACCCGCACTGAACCGGATTCGCGAAGCGTTCGCGGCTTCCGCGCGCCGCGCCGCGCGCCTCGGCGTCGATGCGCTGGAAGTGCACGCGGCGCACGGCTATCTGCTGCATCAGTTTCTGTCGCCGATCGCCAATCAACGCAGCGACGACTACGGCGGCTCGATGGAAAACCGTATGCGCTTCCCGCTCGAAATCTTCGATATCGTGCGCGCTGCGTTTCCCGCCGACAAACCGGTTGGCGTGCGGGTCTCGGCGACCGACTGGGTCGAAGGCGGCTGGACGCTAGAGGACACGATTGCGTTTGCGCAGGAGTTGAAAAAGCGCGGCTGCGACTGGATCGACGTGTCGTCCGGAGGTGTCTCGCCGTTGCAGAGGATTCCGCTTGAGCCGGGTTACCAGATTCCTTTCGCACGGGCCGTCAAACAGGCAACCGGCCTCACTACCATCGGCGTGGGCCTGGTTACGGATCCGCTCCATGCCGAACAAATCATCGAAGAAGGGGATGCCGATCTGATCGCGCTGGCCCGCGCGTTGCTGTACAACCCGCGTTGGCCGTGGCACGCCGCGGCGCAACTCGGCGCAACGGTCGAAGCGCCGCCGCAGTACTGGCGTTCGCAACCGCGCGACCAAAAGGCACTGTTTGGCGAGATTTCGTTCGGACAACGGTGAACCTGCCCATGCGCCCCATGCGCACACGTCTTTTTGACGGTTGAACGAAGCCGTCTTGAGCGTGTAGGATGCCGGATGTGGCGCATGAGCGTCGCAGGTCGACGCGGCGCTCGCAAGGCGCCGCGTTTGCTATCCGCGTCAGGAAAAGCAGCGCGTTAGACGTGGGCGTTTCTGCCGGCTGCCGGATCTTCACCCCCAGTTCTTCACAAGGATTCATTCAATGAGTTCACGCAGGATCGCCGTGCGCCGTTCGGGTGTGCACGGCAAAGGCGTGTTTGCCATCGAGCCGATTGCGGCGGGCGAGCGGCTGATCGAATACAAGGGTGAGCGAATCTCCTGGAAAGAAGCGTTGCGCCGTCATCCGCATAATCCGGACGAACCGAATCACACGTTCTATTTCGCGCTCGACAGCGGCAAGGTGATCGACGGCAAAGTGGACGGCAACAGCGCGCGCTGGATCAACCATTCATGTGCGCCGAACTGCGAAGCCGAAGAGATCGACGGTCACGTCTACGTACATGCGCTGCGCGACATCGCCGAGGGGGAGGAAATCTTTTACGACTACGGCCTCGTCATCGACGCGCGTCAGACCAAGAAGCTCAAGAAGGAATACGAATGCCGTTGCGGCACGCGCAAGTGCCGCGGCACGATGCTGGCGCCGCCGGAGAACGCGAAGGGCGCTTCCAGGTCCGACAAGACGGTGAAGAAGGCGAAAACGTCTGCGAAAAAAGCGAAGAAGAAATGAAGCGGGCCGCCTTGGCTGGACCCTGAGTTGAACGCAATTGAACTCAAGGCAGCCCGTGGCAGCGCATTGACCCACTGCAGAGTCACATATCGATCGGCGCCGAGTGCGCCGATTTTTTTGCCGGACGCCGTGTCTCGGGATCGACGTCGTGCCGAACGCTGACTGGTATAAGCGGAATACGCACGATAAAGCGCGCACCGCCTTCCGGCGCATCTTCGTAATGGACGCTGCCGTGATGCAGCACCATGATGTCGTGAACGATCGCGAGACCGAGACCGGCGCCGCTATCCACACCGGCGTCGCTTTGACCGTCGCCGCGGAAGAACCGTTTGAACAGATCGGCTTGCTGCGTGAGCGGCACGCCCGGCCCGTTGTCTTCGACGATGATCTCGGCCATGCGCAGATCGTCGATCACCGTTTGCGACACCGTCACGGTGATGCGGCCGCCATCGAAGCGCGAAGGCGGCACGTACTTGAGCGCGTTATCCAGCAGATTGGCGATCACTTCGTGCAGCAGCACCGGATTGCCGCGCGCCATCAGCGGGTGATCGTTGGCCGGATCGTCGAGGCGCTGGAAGCCGAGGTCGACGTGGAAGGTCAACGCGCGCGGCACCCATTCCGCACCCGTGTCGAACGCGAGTGCGGCCATATCCACGTTGACGAAGCGTGCCGCCTGTTCGCCTGGCTCCGCGCGCGCAAGCGAAAGCAGCTGGTTTGATAGCCGCACGGCGCGGTCGGCCGCCGCGCGCAGTTCACGGACTGCGGCGAGTGTCTGCTGCGGGTCACGCGCGACCGCGGCCTGTTCCGCATGCAGTTTGACGGCAGTGAGCGGCGTGCGCAGCTGGTGCGCGGCGTCGGCGATAAATTTGCGCTGGCCGTCGAGGGCGGTTTTCAGACGATCGAGCAGCGCGTTCAGGGCGCCGGTGAGCGGCCGGATTTCAACTGGTACAAAGGTTTCGTCCACCGGTTCGAGCGACGTGTGGGTCTGCCGGTTCAGTGAGTCCGCCAGGTCGGTGAGCGGATTGAGCTGTTGATTGACGACACGCCACACGATCACCCAGCCCGCCAGCAGCAGCAACAGCAGCGGCATCATGATCGCGACCAGAAACTCGGCGGCGATGCGAAAACGGTGATGCACCGGCTGACCCACTTCGACGACGATTGGATTGCCGGTGGGCTGGTCGACGCGCACCTGCGCCACGCGCACCGTCACACCGCCGTGCTGCGTTTCGAAGACGTACGCGTAATGCATGCGCCGCACGCTGGTGCCCTGCAGCGGCAGATTGTGGTCGCCGGCGATTTCGGTTTCGCCGTTGCTGATCCGATAGACGAGCTGTTCGACCGGATCGGAGAACATGGCCTGCGCGAGCGGCGGCACCGTCACCTTGGCGTCAGGGCCGGCTATCTGGATCTGTTTGGAGATCGCCGTGGCGAGATCGGCGAGCGAGCGGTCGACCACGTGCTGCGTGTACTGCCATGCCAGCCAGTAAGCGATCAGGCCGCTCATCAGCGCGAGCAGCGAAAGGGGAGCAGCGAGGCGCCGCAGCAGCGTGCGGCGCAGACTATTGGCGGCCGGCTGGGGCATGATCGAACGCACGGGAAAGGGGCAACGGCGTAAAGCGCCGTGGCGCCGTGAAAATTCGCTGGGAGCCGGCGAATTGCGCACCGAATGCGCGGCGCCGGCCCGGCGCCGTCAGGCCGCAATGCAGCGTGCGGCCCTTGCGACGATTATGCTGCCTGGCGGATTTCCTGCAACAGGTAACCGAAGCCACGCACCGTGACGATTTCGACGCGGCAGCTTTCGAGCTTTTTACGCACCCGGTGCACGTAGACTTCGATCGCGGTATCGCCGAGATCGCCGCCGAAGTGTGTCAGGTGGTCTTGCAGCTGAGCCTTGCTGACCACACGGCCGTGGCGCAGCAGCAGCATTTCGAGTACCGCGAATTCGCGCGGCGACAGTTCGAGCGGCTTGTCGTCGTTGAAAATGCGACGATCGACGCCCGACAGACGCACACCGCCCAGCGACACTTCCGGACGCGGCATGTCGCCGTGCGGGCCGCTGCGGCGCATCACGGCGCGGATGCGCGCTTCGAGTTCGGTGGGTTCGAACGGCTTCAGCATGTAGTCGTCCGCGCCGGAATTCAGGCCTTGCACGCGGTCGTTCAACTCGTCGCGCGCGGTGAGGATGATCACCGGCGTATGGCGATTGCTCTGACGAAAGCGCGCGAGCAGCGTCATGCCGTCGATGCCGGGCAGGCCCAGATCGAGGATCACCAGCTCGTGGCGGTTTTGGGTGAGGGCCTGTTCGGCGAAAATGCCGTCATGGACCATGTCGACGGTGAAGCCGGCTTGTTCGAGACTACTTTGGATGCCGCGTGCGATGGGGCGGTCATCTTCGATCAGAAGGAGTCGCATGGATTTCGCTCAAGTACAATGGTTTTAGGCGTTTGGGCAAGCGGTTCGCCGGGGCGCCTGCTGCACAGGCAGCGTGCCGCGCGGCCATGCCGAACTGGCACCAGGCTCCCACGAAGCAGCTGTCGAGCAGCCGTGAAGTAGCACAAAGCAGCCACAAAGCAGCCACAAAGCAGCCATCGAGCGATCACGACGTCATGTCCGAGATAACGATTCACGAACTGGAAGCCGCAATCAACTTCTGGCGCGCCCGCTCACCTTCGAGCGGCGACGAACTCGTTCTATGCAAGGAGGCAAGCGCGCTCTCCAAGCCGTATGCGCTGATGATTGTACAGCGTCAGCAGACGCTATCACCGGATCGTTTGGACGGGATCGCGAGGCTTGCGTGGGATTCTTACGTGCGCCTTAATAATAGCCTGTAGAACTGAAGGTTTGGGCGCCGGGTTGCCTGCAATGCCCTTTCATTCCCCTCAAATCGTTCGATTCGGGGTGCATCAAGGCCCTTGATCGCTTGTATTACTCGGTAATACTGTCGATAAATCGTGCCAATTTGATGTCCCGCTCGGTCAAACCATTCGCCTCGTGCGTCGACAGCGTGATCTCCACCTTGCTGTACACGTTGAACCATTCCGGGTGGTGGTCCATCTCCTGTGCCTTGATCGCCACGCGTGTCATGAAGCCGAATGCTTCGTTGAAGTCGGCGAACTTGAAGTGGCGCTGAATCGCGTCGCGGCCCGCCACGGCTTGCCAGCCGTGCAGTTCAGCAACTTGCGTGGCGCGTTCTTCGGAAGTCAGTTTGTGAATCATGGTGCTACCTCGTCGATCTGAACAGGCGCGCCGGTCGGCGTGCGTATCCGCTATTTTTTCACGGATGCAGGCGGTCCGCTGTCGGCCGGGTCAGCTCGTGTTGTCAGATATCGCCGTCGGCCAGCCAGCCTTCCCGCGTGCCGCGCGTGATGACGTGATCGCGCTCGAGCACGTCGCCTGCCGCGAACGCCGGTTCCGCGGCCAGCTTGGCCAGCAATGGCGCGAAGTCGGTTTGCGCGACGCCGAACAATTGCGCGAAGTCGTCGATCACGAAGTAGGTTTTCTGGAACGTGTCGATGCGGTAGCGCGTGCGCATCACACGTTCGAGGTCGAAGCCGAGCCGGTTCGGCGCTGCGCTTTGCTGGCTGTAGAACGTCTCGCCTTTGCTCGACACGATGCCCGCGCCGTAGATTTTCACGCCGTTCGGACTCGCCGCGTCGCGGATCAGGCCGAACTCGACTGTGTACCAATAGAGCCGCGCGAGCAGCGGCAGGGCGCCGGCATCATTAGCGGCGAGCGCAGCGCGGCCGTACGCATGCATGTAGTCCGCGAACACCGGATTGATCAGCAGCGGCACGTGGCCGAACAGATCGTGAAAACAGTCCGGTTCCTGCAGATAATCGAGTTGGTCGGGGCGGCGCATCCACCATGTCACGGGAAAGCGGCGGTTCGCCAGATGCTCGAAGAACACCTGGTCTGGCACGAGTCCGGGCACGGCGACGATTTGCCAGCCCGTCGCGGGCGTCAGCCTGGCGTTGATTTCGTCGAAAGAGGGCACGCGGTCGGACGGCATGCCGATACGGTCGACGCCTGCCAGAAATTCATCGCACACACGCCCCTTGAGCAGCGCGGTCTGGCGCGCATAAAGCTGTTGCCATACAGCGTGGTCGACTGCGCCGTATCGTTCGGTCGGCTGGTCGATGGTGAAATCGGCGCGGGTTTCGAGGCCGGCCTCGAATTGCTCTTGGAGTTTGGCGGTGTTGGCTGGGGACATGATGCTGCGCGCTCTACGGTGACTGCGGGTTGAAACGGTGATGCAAGTGTAGAGCGGTGAGTCTGCGGAATGGGCGCAATGATGGCGTTGTCGCGCCTTACTATGCAATAATCGCGCATCTAATTCAGGTTTAATGCGGATATCGATCATGTTAGAACTCGATCACTTCGATCTCGCGCTGCTGGACGTTCTTCAGCGCTTCGGCCGGGCCACGCATCAGCAATTGGCTGAGCAGGTGCCGCTGTCACCGTCGCAGATCGGGCGGCGCCTGCAGCGCCTGGAGCAGGTGGGTGTGGTGGACGGCTATCGCGTCGTGCTGCGTCCGGAAAAGCTCGGGCTCGGCGTGACGGCTTTTACGAGTCTGAAGTTGAAGCATCACGGCGACTCGATCATCGAGCAATTCCAGCAACAGATCGAGGTGCTGCCGGAAGTACTGGAATGTCACGCGGTGGTCGGCGACGCCGATTATCTGCTGCGCATCGTCGCGCCCGATCTGAATTATCTGTCGACGTTCGTGATGAAGAAGTTGATGCGGGTACCGGGTGTCGACAGCGTGCGGTCCAACATCGTGTTGACCACGTTCAAGCGCAACGGACCGTTGCCGCTCGGCCATCTGTCGCCCGGGGCGGCCGCCGCTTGATACAGCGGCTTCCCGGCCTTTCGGGTGTTTGGGGGGGCGAAGGGAGGCGCGGTTCCAGGATTGATGTCGCCGCGACCCGTGATGCTTAAGTTTTACGCAGCCTGCTTCGGTTCGCTGTCCGGGCTCAGCAAATCGACATAGGCGACCGCTACCAGGTCCGATTCCGGCACGCCGAGGGTTTGGAACATCGCGTGTGCTTCGGCATGGCCGCCTTCTTCGTCGTCGTCCTGAGCCAGCACGACTTCGAGCTCGACGAAGTCGCCGAGACCATCGACGCGGTCCAGATGGATCCGCGTACGCCCCGTCAGATAAACGTGACGTTCCTTCGTGACGATGCCACGCGTGGTCAGCGCCGTGGCGAGCAGCGCGTGCATCGCTTCAGGGTTGGTCACCGGGCTGCGCGTGTAATACGACGCCTTCGGGCCGTCGCGGTCGTCGCGCTGATAGAAGATCAGTTCGGCCGGCGTGCCGTCGTCGAACTGGCGCAGATTCAGGCGGCCACGCGGCACATCGTAGAAAAAGTCCTGCTGGCGGAAGATCAGCGGTGCGTCCGGTGCAAGCTTTGCAGCTCGCTCGCGCAGTTGCTCGAAATGCTGGGCGCGGGCTTTGATTTCAATGTTGCGTGCCATGTCAGGCTCCTGTCGAAGGATGGCGTGGCCGGCGGCTTCCGGTATTGCCGGGGCGAAGCTGCCGGGAAGGACAAAGTCAGACGGAACAAAAGCGAAGTAGGCCGGCGCATGAGCGCGAACCCTCAATCTAACAAAAAGCGCGTGACAGCGTAGTTTCAGATGACGGGGCCGACGAGGATGGCCTGTCAATGTGACCAGCGCTAACGACCGCCAAGGGCGATCCGCATGGCTGCACTGCACGGAACCGCCAGCGGGCATGACCAGCGGCACGATGAACGGATGTCATGAGCGTGACTCATATCGCTCTCGTTTTGCCCTCATGCCTGCCTTCATGCCGCTCTCATGCTGCCTTCATGCCGCTCTCATGCCGCTTTCATGTCGCTCTCATGTCGCCCATTGCCGCTCGATCAGCTTCAACGCGGCAGCGATCGCCGGTTCGTCCTTGCGCTCCGCCAGCGTGATAAAGCTGAGCTGGGTCGGCACCGTGACGCCTTCGACGATGGTCAACGCGTGTGCATGGGCTTCGGCGATCGCGGTGGCGTCGCGCGCGAGCGTCAGACCGACGCCTGACTTGACCAGATCGAGCATCGACGGCTCCTGATCCACTTCCGCCACCTTAACCGGTTTGACGCCGGCCTCGCCAAAGCAGCGCGACAACAATCGATTGTGCGCGGACGCGGGCGGCGTCCAGATCCACGGCAGTGCGGCGAGCGAACGCCAGTCGCGCGCACCCTTCACGCGATCTTTCCAGCCCGCCGGCGCGAGCACGCGGTACTGGAAGTGCGTGAGCGTGACGGCGTGAAAGGTGGCGCCGTCGCGGGGATCGTCATCGGATGGAAGGCCGATGTAATAGCCCACATCCAGTTCCTCTGCGCGAACCTGCTCCAGCACCCAGCCCGACATGCCGTGGCGCAGGGCCGTTTCGATATGCGGCCAGGTTTCCACCAGTTGCTTGAGAAAGCCGCCGAGGCGCAGAAAAGCCGGATCGAGGATCGTGCCGATCCGCAATCGGCCGCGCACTTCGTGGCGCAGCGCCGCCGCCGCGCGCTGCACGTCGCTCGCCGCGCCCAGCGCGCGTTCGGCATGGGGCAGCAGGGCCTGGCCATCGCGCGTCAGCGAAAGCCCGTGCGAGGTCCGCGTGAACAGCGTCACGCCGAGCGTCTCCTGCAAATGCTTGATTTGCAGGCTGACGGCAGGTTGGGTCAGGTGAAGCTGCACCGCGGCACGCGTGAGGTTGCCCTCGCGCGCGACGGTGACGAACGCCCGTAGCAGAGTCAGATCCATATCCTGATATTAGCTCGGCTTATAGCGCAGTTGAGCATTACTCATTGGATTTGTCGCCCCGAAGCGCCGTACGCTTGCGTTCATCCCACCGCTGCGACGGGTGGAAGGCATTCATAGGAAGAGGGCAAGAAGATGAGCGAGACATATCAGAACGAGACCGTCCGGAGCGAGACGCGCGCACGCGCGCTGACCCATTTCATCAACGGCAAGGCGATCGACGGCACGAGCGGCCGCTTTGGCGACGTCTTCAATCCTGCGCTTGGCAGCGTGAGCGCACGCGTGCCGCTGGCGAGCGTCGCTGAAGTAGACGCAGCGGTTGCTGCCGCTAATGCCGCGTTTCCTGCTTGGAGCGAAACCGCGCCGATCAAGCGGGCGCGCGTGCTGTTCAAGTTCAAGGAATTGCTCGACCGTCACCATGACGAACTGGCGGAGCTGATCACGCGTGAGCACGGCAAGGTGTTTTCGGATGCGAAGGGCGAGGTGATGCGCGGCATCGAGATTGTCGAGTTTGCGTGCGGCATTCCGAATCTGCTGAAGACCGACTTCACCGACCAGATCGGCGGCGGCATCGACAACTGGAATCTGCGTCAGCCGCTGGGCGTGGTCGCCGGCATTACGCCATTCAATTTCCCGATGATGGTGCCGTGCTGGATGTTTCCGGTGGCGATCGCATGTGGCAACACGTTCGTGCTGAAGCCGTCAGAGCGTGATCCTTCCGCCTCGAATCGATTGGCCGAACTGCTGAAGGAAGCGGGATTGCCGGATGGCGTGTTTAACGTTGTGCATGGCGACAAGGTGGCGGTGGATGCGCTGCTGGTGCATCCCGAGGTGAGTGCGTTGTCGTTTGTCGGTTCGACGCCGATTGCGGAGTACATCTATACGGAAGGCACGAAGCACGGCAAGCGCGTGCAGGCTTTGGGCGGGGCGAAGAATCACCTCGTGGTGATGCCGGACGCGGATCTCGATCAGGCGGTCGATGCGTTGATCGGTGCGGCGTATGGTTCCGCGGGCGAGCGGTGCATGGCGATTTCGGTGGCGGTTGCGGTGGGGCATATTGCTGACGAATTGATCGAGCGACTGACGCCGCGGGTGAAGAGCCTGAAAATTTTGAATGGCATGGAATCGGAAGCCGAGATGGGGCCGTTGGTGACGGCGGCGCATCGCGAGAAAGTGGCGGGTTATATCGATGCTGGGATTGCGGCTGGTGCGAAGCTGGTTGTCGATGGGCGTGGCCATCAGGTGGCCGGGCATGAGAAGGGGTTTTTTCTCGGCGGAACCTTGTTCGATGATGTCTCGACCGATATGAAGATTTACCGTGAAGAGATTTTCGGTCCGGTGCTGTGTGTTGTGCGGGTGCCGGATTTTGCTTCTGCTGTTGAGCTTGTTAACGCTAACGAGTTTGCTAATGGGGTGGCGTTGTTTACCTCCGATGGCGGCGTGGCTCGGGCTTTTTCGCGGCAGATTGAGATTGGGATGGTGGGGATTAATGTGCCGATTCCTGTGCCGATGGCGTGGCATTCTTTTGGTGGGTGGAAGAGGTCTTTGTTTGGGGATCACCATGCCTATGGGGAAGAAGGGGTGCGGTTTTATACGCGGTACAAGAGCATCATGCAGAGGTGGCCGGATAGCATCGCCAAGGGGGCGGAGTTCACTATGCCGGTGGCTAAATAGGATTGGGTTTTTGCCTGTGCGGCACCTTTTTCTGTGCGCTTGCGGCGGTGGGATTTAGTTGATCTATTTGCCTGTTCGGCGCTTGTTTGGCTGTATGCCCAGGCCAACGCCGCAAGTGCGCAGAAAAAAGCGCCGGGCAGGCAGACAAGCCAAAAAGAAAATGCCAACACCGCAGGCAATAAAGCTTAGGAGACAAAACAATGAACAACTCAGAAAAATCGCCAACAACGACCCGCCGCCTGGAAGGCGAATTCGACTACATCATAGTCGGCGCCGGCACGGCAGGTTGCGTGCTGGCCAACCGCCTATCGGAAGATCCAGAAGTACAAGTCCTCCTGCTAGAAGCCGGCGGCAAAGACGACTATCACTGGATCCACGTGCCGGTAGGCTACCTCTACTGCATTGGCAATCCCCGCACGGACTGGCTCTACAAAACCCAATCGGAACCCGGCCTGAACGGCCGCTCCCTCTCATACCCAAGAGGCAGAGTACTAGGTGGCAGCTCATCAATCAACGGCATGATCTACATGCGCGGCCAGCGCGAGGACTACGACGAATGGGCCCGCGTCACCAACGACGCCTCCTGGTCATGGAACGCCGTCCTCCCCATCTTCAAACGCAGCGAAGACCACCACGCTGGTGCGTCCGAATCGCATGGAGCATGCGGCCCATGGCGCGTCGAAAAGCAACGCCTGAAATGGAAGATCCTCGAAGAGTTTTCACAAGCCGCGCAACAAACCGGCATACCCGCCACCGACGACTTCAATCGTGGTGACAACACCGGCGTCGGCTACTTCGACGTCAATCAGAAACGCGGGGTCCGTTGGAATGCATCGAAAGCATTCTTGCGTCCCGCGCTCAAGCGTCCGAATCTCACCGTCATCACCGGTGCGCACACACAACGCGTCGTATTCGAAGGACGCCGCTGCACCGGTGTCGAATATCGCGGCGACAACACCGACTATCTCGCCAAAGCCCGTTGCGAAGTGATCCTCAGTTCCGGCGCGGTCAACTCTCCGCAATTGCTCGAACTCTCCGGTATCGGCAATGGCACGCGTCTGCAGAATCTCGGCATCGAGGTTGTGAAGGATCTGCGCGCAGTCGGCGAAAATCTGCAGGACCACCTGCAATTGCGAATGGCCTATAAAGTCGACGGCGTACGCACGCTCAATACCGCCTCCGCCCATTGGTGGGGCAAACTGTTGATCGGCATGCAATACGCACTGTTCCAAAGCGGCCCCATGTCGATGTCGCCATCGCAACTCGGCGCGTTCGCCAAATCCGATCCGGACGACCGCTCGCTCACGCGCCCCGACCTCGAGTACCACGTGCAGCCGCTCTCGCTCGATCGCTTCGGTGAACCGCTGCATCGCTTTAATGCCTTTACCGCGTCGGTGTGCCAGTTGCGACCCACCTCGCGTGGCAGCATTCACATCGAATCGGCCGATGCTTCGGCGCCGCCGTTAATCGCGCCCAACTACCTGTCCACCGATTATGACCGGCACGTCGCCGCCAACGCGCTGCGTCTCACGCGCCGCATTGCCGCAGCACCGGCGCTCGCGCCCTATCGGCCGCAAGAGATTCTGCCCGGTGTCCAGTACCAGACCGAAGAAGAACTTCAGCAGGCCGCGGGCGCGGTCGGTACCACGATCTTTCATCCGGTCGGGACCTGTCGCATGGGCACCACCGACGATCCCGGCGCGGTGGTCGACAACCGGCTACGAGTTATCGGTGTTGACGGTTTGCGTGTGGTCGACGCATCAATCATGCCGTCCATCACATCGGGCAACACCAATTCGCCGACGCTGATGATCGCAGAGCGCGCCAGCGACATGATCCGTGAAGACCGTCGCGCACGCGTGGCCGGCAGCGTTACGGTTCAGACGAGCACTGCGCCGCCTGTGTCCGCTGTGTGACACATCGCGCCCGCCTTAGGCCTGCCCCAGGCAGTCTTGATCCACTAAGTGCAAATCCCGATGAATGCGCTGCATCATTGGCGCGACAATGGCAGCCATGCTGCGTGCCGCACTGTGGATTACCGTCCGGATTGGTGCAGCACGCCAATGAGCGGCACGGGCGTGTCGCCGTCATCAAACGTCGCGCAGCCTTTCGCGCGGAAGATCGTAGTGCTTCGCCTTACTCCGTATGGAAGGGAACATGATTCTCGGCGATACGATTCTCGAAACGCGCGGCCTCACCCGCGAGTTCAAAGGCTTCATCGCCGTGAACGGGGTGAACCTGCGCGTGCGCCGTGGTTCGATCCATGCGCTGATCGGCCCTAATGGGGCAGGCAAGACCACCTGCTTCAATCTGCTCACCAAATTCCTCGAACCGTCCGCAGGCCAGATCGTCTTCAACGGAATCGACATCACCAATGAACGCCCGGCGCAAATCGCCCGGCGCGGCATCATCCGCTCGTTTCAGATCTCTGCTGTATTTCCGCATCTGACAGCATTGCAGAACGTGCGCGTCGGTTTGCAGCGCGTGCTCGGCACGGCATTTCATTTCTGGAAGAGCGAACGCACGCTGCGTCAACTTGACGATCGGGCAATGGACCTGCTCACGCAGGTGGGTTTGACTGATTTCGCCGATGTATTGACCGTCGAGCTTTCATACGGCCGCAAACGCGCACTGGAAATTGCCACCACGCTCGCAATGGAGCCCGAGTTGATGCTGCTCGACGAACCGACGCAAGGCATGGGCCATGAAGACGTCGATCGCGTCACCGCCTTGATCAAGAAAGTATCGAGCGGGCGCACGATCCTGATGGTCGAGCACAACATGAACGTGATCGCCGGCATCTCCGACACCATCACCGTCCTGCAACGGGGCGAAGTGCTCGCCGAAGGAAGCTACGCCGAAGTGTCGAAGAATCCGCTCGTGATGCAAGCCTATATGGGCAGCGCCGACGCGGCGCTCGCCGGAGCCCACGCATGAATACGATTGCCGAAATGTCGAAGAACCCGCTCGTAATTCAAGCCTATAGGGAGAGCGTCGATGCGGCGCTTGCCGGAGCCCGCGCATGAATACGATTGCCGAGCGCGAAAGCCTTGAGGTGAGCGGCATGGCTGGCGGTGCCCCTGCGCTGGAGATCGCGGGTTTGCAGGCATGGTACGGGGAGTCCCATATCCTGCATGGCGTCGATTTGACGGTGAACCGCGGCGAAGTCGTCACGCTGCTGGGCCGTAACGGCGCGGGGCGCACCACCACACTGCGCGCGATCATGGGGCTGACCGGCCGGCGCACCGGTTCGATCCGCATCGGCGGACGCGAAACCGTCAACCTGCCCACGCATCGCATCGCTCACTGCGGCATTGGTTATTGCCCGGAGGAGCGCGGGATTTTTTCGAGCCTCTCATGTGAGGAAAACCTGCTGTTGCCGCCGCCCGTCGGCGACAAGGCGCACATGATGTCGCTCGAAGAAATCTATTCGATGTTTCCGAATCTGCAGGAACGCCGCATGAGCCAGGGTACGCGGCTCTCGGGGGGCGAGCAGCAGATGCTGGCCGTCGCGCGTATTCTGCGCACCGGCGCGAGTTTGCTGCTGCTCGACGAAATCTCGGAAGGCCTGGCGCCAGTCATCGTGCAAGCGCTCGCCCGCATGATCATGACGCTCAAGGCGCGCGGCTACACGGTCGTGATGGTCGAACAGAATTTCCGCTTTGCCGCGCCACTTGCCGATCGCTTCTACGTGATGGAACACGGTGCGATCGTCGAGCACTTCGGGGCCAGTGAGCTCGAAAGCAAGATGCCCGTGCTGCATGACCTACTGGGCGTATAAAAAGCGTCCGATTGCCTCTGATAACCACAAGTGAAGAAACCAGGAGACAGGAATGAAAAAGAACCCACTCGCGCGGCTTGCCACACTGTGTTTCGCGGTTGCCGCCGGCGCCGCGTTGACAATGGGCAGCGCGCAAGCGGCTGACGATGCGGTGAAGATCGGCTTCATCACCGATATGTCAGGTCTTTACGCGGATATCGACGGCCAGGGCGGCCTTGAGGCGATCCGTATGGCGGTGGCGGACTTCGGCGGCAAGGTCAACGGCAAGCCGATCACGGTGGTCTATGCCGATCACCAGAATAAGGCGGACATTGCGGCTTCGCGCGCGCGCGAGTGGTTCGACCGTGATGGCGTCGATCTGCTGATCGGCGGCACGAATTCGGCAACCGGCCTCTCGATGAACACCGTGGCCGGTGAAAAGCACAAGGTCTACATCAGCATCGGCGCGGGCGCCGACACCCTGACCAACGAGCAGTGCACGCCGTACACGATTCACTACGCGTACGACACGACGGCGCTCGCCAAGGGCACCGGTTCAGCGGTGACAAAGCAGGGCGGCAAGACGTGGTACTTCCTGACCGCTGACTACGCGTTCGGCAAGGCGCTCGAAAAAAATACGTCGGACGTGGTGAAGGCGAACGGCGGCCAGGTGCTGGGCACCGTGCGTCATCCGCTGTCGGCATCGGATTTCTCGTCGTTCCTGTTGCAGGCGCAGGCGTCGAAGGCGCAGATCCTCGGCCTCGCCAACGCGGGCGGCGACACGATCAACTCGATCAAGGCCGCCAAGGAATTCGGCATCACGAAGACGATGAAACTGGCCGCGCTGCTGATGTTTATCGACGATGTCCACAGTCTGGGTCTGGAAACGACTCAAGGCCTGGTGCTGACGGACAGCTGGTACTGGAACAAGGACGCCGCCACGCGCAAGTGGGCGGAGCGCTACTTCGACAAGATGAAGAAGATGCCGTCGAGCCTGCAGGCCGCCGACTACTCGGCGACCATGACTTACCTGAAGGCCGTGCAGGCGGTCGGCTCGACCGACTCCGACAAGGTGATGGCGCAACTGAAGAAGACCAAGATCGACGACTTCTACGCGAAGGGCTACATCCGTCAGGACGGCAGCATGATCCACGACATGTACCTGATGCAGGTGAAGACGCCGGCCGAATCCAAAGAGCCGTGGGACTACTACAAGATCACTGCGACGATTCCCGGCGAGCAGGCGTTCACGACCAAGGCTGAAACGCGCTGCGCGCTGTGGAAATAAGCGCTGGTTGATAACCAGATGACCGTCTGTCTGCTGTGCCTGGCGGGCAACACATAGTGCCGTGTTGGTACACAGGCTGACGGAAAACCGTTTCATATGCCGCGCGCGATCGGGCGGATGGCTCGCCGATCGCACGCCGGCCGGATCGTACGTAATCGATCTCACCCTGACGATGGCTTAAGGGATTAAGGCTTCAATGGAAATCTTTGGCGTTCCGCTACCGGCGATGCTGAGCCAGTTGCTGCTGGGGCTCGTGAACGGCTCGTTCTACGCGATTCTGAGCCTGGGTCTTGCTGTGATCTTCGGCTTGCTCAACGTGATCAATTTTGCGCACGGCGCATTGTTCATGCTCGGGGCGATGCTCGCGTGGATGGGTCTGTCGTATTTCGGTCTGCCGTACTGGGTGATGCTGGTGCTCGCGCCGCTGATCGTCGGCGTGTTTGGCATCGTGATCGAACGCTCGATGCTGCGCTGGCTCTACAAGCTCGATCACCTGTATGGGCTGCTGCTCACCTTTGGACTCACGCTGGTAGTCGAAGGCGTATTCCGTTCGATTTACGGTTCTTCCGGCCAGCCGTACGATGTGCCGTCGGCACTGTCCGGCGCGACCGATCTCGGCTTCATGTTCCTGCCGAACTATCGGGCGTGGGTGGTGGTGGCGTCGCTCGTGGTCTGCTTCGCGACGTGGTTCGTGATCGAGAAGACGCGCCTTGGCGCCTATCTGCGCGCGGGCACCGAGAACCCGAAACTGGTCGAGGCGTTCGGCGTCAACGTGCCATTGATGATCACGCTCACCTATGGCTTCGGCGTCGCGCTGGCAGCGTTCGCCGGCGTGCTTGCCGCGCCTGTGATTCAGGTCTCGCCGTTGATGGGCCAGCCGATGATCATCACCGTGTTCGCAGTGGTCGTGATCGGCGGGATGGGTTCGATCATGGGCTCGATTCTTACCGGCCTGCTGCTTGGCGTGATCGAAGGGCTGACGCGTGTGTTTTACCCGGAAGCGTCGGCGACCGTCGTCTTCGTGATCATGGCGCTTGTATTGCTGGTGCGCCCGGCGGGTCTCTTCGGCAAGGAAAAATGATGCAGAGAAAAGTACTCTACGGTCTGCTGCTGATCGCGCTTCTCGCGGTGCCCGTGCTCGGCATCTATCCGCTATTCGTCATGAAGGTGCTGTGCTTCGCGTTGTTCGCCGCGGCCTTCAATTTGCTGATCGGCTACACGGGCTTGCTCTCATTCGGTCATGCCATGTTTCTCGCCTCGGCCGGTTACGTCACCGGCTATGCGATGCAAACCCTCGGCTTCTCGCCGGAACTGGGCGTGCTGGCCGGCACCGCCACGGCGACGGTGCTTGGCCTCGTGGTCGGCCTGTTTGCGATCCGTCGGCAGGGCATCTACTTTGCGATGGTGACGCTGGCGCTCGCGCAGATGGTCTACTTCGTATTTCTGCAAGCGCCGTTCACGCACGGTGAGGACGGCCTGCAAGGCGTGCCGCGCGGCAAGCTGTTCGGCTTGCTGGATCTGTCGTCGGATGTGACGCTGTACTTTGTCGTGCTGGCCGTGATGGTGCTGGCATTCCTGCTGATCGTGCGGATCGTGCACTCGCCGTTCGGGCAGGTGCTGGTGGCGATCAAGGAGAACGAGCCGCGCGCCGTGTCGCTCGGTTACGACACCGATCGCTTCAAGCTGCTGGCTTTCATTCTGTCCGCAGGGCTCGCCGGTCTGGCGGGGTCGCTCAAGGTGCTGGTGCAGGGCTTCGAGACACTGAGCGACGCCTACTGGACCATGTCGGGCCTGGTGATTCTGATGACGCTCGTCGGCGGCATGGGCACGCTGTTCGGCCCGCTGCTCGGCGCGGCGCTGATCGTCGCGCTCGAAGACCGGCTCGGCGATATCGGCACGGCGCTGGCAACGACAACCGGGGTTGATTGGTTCCGGTCGCTGGGCGAATCCGTGACCATCGTGACGGGCGTGATTTTCATTGCCTGCGTGCTGGCGTTCCGGCGCGGGATTGTCGGTGAGATCATTGCGCGAGTGCGGCCGTTGCGGGCCTGAACCGGCACAGAATCTTAAATTGCTTCGGCATCCGATATAATTCGGCGATTTTTGAATCAGCCAGGCGGAATCTTGCGTTGCGCGTAGCGGCAGAGCTCGCGGTCAAAGCCACACAAAACGCGCCCCAAATTCGTGCCGCAGTGCACCACTAGGGTAATTGCTAGTTGTAGCAGTCTAAGTGCTCGTTTAATCTTCATGCAGTTCTGTTGCACCACGAATTTTGCAGGTGGAGAACGAGGAGACAATGAGGCACTCAGTGCCCAGACGAAAGCGCTGTTGGATTGATATCCAACAGCGCTTTTTATTTGTACTTTCCATCAAGCGCCATTCAAATCTTCCACTAATTCGGTGCCCCCTTTTTTATTCACCGAATTCCGTCCGATTTCGCCTGCCGCTACCCTGCAAAATGCTTGCGGCGCGGAGCTTTCGTCCGCTAAACTCGCTATTCACCAACCGCTGGGTCGGGCATTTAAATCTGCGTATTTAAATTGAAATGAATAACGGGTAGATCGAGGAGCGGGATGAAGTCGGCATTGCGTTGGATGAGCGCGGCATTGGTCGCCACCGGATTATCCGCAGCATGGAGCGGCCATGCCTTCGCGGACGTGAAAAGCGGCGTGACGGTGTCGGCAACGGGGCCGGCCGCATCGCTGGGTATTCCGGAAAAGAACACGATTGCGGTGTTGCCTAAAGAAGTGGCGGGCCGCTGCTGGTTGCCGGCCAACCGCCCGGTTCGAATCCGGTGATAAAGACATGCCCGCTTCCCACGGCATTTTCAACATGAGCGCGAACGACCACGCTGGTCTCGACCAGCAGGCGCGTGTGATGGTGGAGATCGTCGGCGGCAAGTGGAAGCTGTCCGGCGACTGAGCGAAGGCGAAGCGATACGGAACCCCATATAAAAGACGCGTGCAGTTGACGCGTCTTTTTTATTGCCCGCGTTTGATGAATGGCGGTGCATGAGGTGTGTTGGACAAGCGAGGGATCGGTGATGAACGCGCGGTCGAAACACGGCTGAAGCGGCCGGTTTCAGGACAAGCCCGTATCCGGGCGGCAGTCTATTGACCGTGGATGATACAGAACGCAATACTACTAACATGTTAGTGTTTCGTGCATAAGAAATCGCAGCAGCGGTTCGCAGCGGGGGAGTGGCACCAGAACGGCGAAGGCATTGAGGTTGAGCAGGGAAAACCATGCTTGGCACGCGTGAACCCTATAACTAGATTCAGACACCCGGCCCGTGAGCCGGATTACAGATACGCGCTTCAAAGCGTTTGGAGACTTGCATGAAAAAGACAAAGCAATGGGTACGCACTGGTATCGCGATGGCGTTGATGTGCGGCGCGGGTGCTGCCTTCGCGCAGGTGAAAATCGGCGTCACGTTGTCTACCACCGGGCCGGCCGCATCGCTCGGGATTCCTGAAAAGAACACAATCGCGCTATTGCCGAAAGAGATCGGCGGCAAGACGGTGCAATACATCATCCTCGACGATGCATCGGACACCGGCAAGGCCGTGCAGAACACGCGCAAGCTGATCGACGAAGACCACGTCGATGCGATTATCGGTTCGACCGTCACGCCGAATTCGCTGGCGATGCTCGATCCCGTAGCGGAAGGCAAGACGCCGATGATTTCGCTGGCGGCATCGGCCGCGATCATTGCGCCGATGGACGCGAAGCGCGCATGGGCCTTCAAGACGCCGCAGAACGACGATCTGATGGCCGACGCGATCGCCGACTACATGGAAAAGCACGGTGTTAAGACGGTCGGCTTCATCGGCTTTGCCGACGCCTATGGCGACAACTGGAATAAGGTGTTCGGCGCAGCGGCCGCCGCGCATCACCTGAATATCGTATCGAGCGAGCGCTACAACCGCACCGATGCGTCGGTGACGGGCCAGATCTTGAAGACAATGGGGGCGAATCCGGATGCCGTGCTGATCGCAGGTTCGGGCACGCCGGCGGCGTTGCCGGCCAAGACACTCAAGGAGCGCGGCTATAAGGGCAAGGTCTATCAGACGCACGGCGTCGCGAACAACGACTTCCTGCGCGTGTGCGGCAAGGATTGCGAAGGCGAATTGCTGCCGGCCGGTCCGATCCTGGTGGCCGACCAGTTGCCTGACTCGAATCCGGTGAAGAAGTCATCGGAGGCGTACAAGAACGCCTATGAGAAGGCGTACGGTGCGGGCTCGGTGGCGACCTTCGGCGGTCACGCATGGGACGCCGGTCAGATGCTGCAACGGGCGATTCCTGAAGCGCTGAAGACCGCGCAACCGGGCACGGAAGCGTTCCGCGTGGCGCTGCGTGCGGCACTGGAGAACGTCAAGGAGCTGCCGCTTGCACACGGCATCATGAACACCACGCCGACCGACCATAACGGCCTCGACAAGCGAGCACGCGTGATCGTGCAGATCGTCGACGGCAAGTGGAAGCTGCTGAACGACTAATAACAAAAGCGGTACGCGCCTCTCGCGCGACCTGCGGCGCATGACTGACGCCGCATTGCCATTCTGTTCGATAACAATGGCAACGACCGCCGCGCCGCATTCCGGCGCGGCGGTCGCCTTTTCAGGCATTGCAGGTCGGTGGCCGGCCGTGCGTTTTGCCGCCATGACTGTTTCCCGATTTCGATTTCGACGCTTCAGGACGAGGAAGTATGGATCTATCAATTGCGGCGATCCTCGCGCAGGACGGCATCACCACCGGAGCGATTTACGCGCTGCTCGCGCTTGCGCTGGTGCTGGTGTTCTCCGTGACGCGGGTGATCTTTATCCCGCAGGGGGAGTTTGTTTCGTACGGCGCACTGACGCTCGCCGCGCTGCAGACACAGAAATTTCCGGCGACGTGCTGGCTGCTGATGGCGATGGGCGCGGCATGCTTCGTCGTCGAGATAGCGGGGCTGGTGCGGCATCCGGAAAGACGCCGGCATGCGGCTCGCACGCTGGTGATGCTGGTCGGTAAATACCTGCTGTTTCCGATCGCGGTCTACGCGCTCACGCGGGGCGTTTTCCTACAGCCGCTGCCGATGTTCGCGCAGATCGCGCTGACATTGCTGATCGTGATTCCGATGGGGCCGTTTGTCTACCGGCTCGCGTATGAGCCGATCGCTGAGGCGACTACGCTGCTGCTGCTGATCGTGGCGGTGGCGGTGCACTTTGCGATGGTCGGTCTCGGCCTCGTGATGTTCGGCGCGGAAGGCTCGCGCACCACCGCGTTCTCCGATGCGACTTTCAATATCGGCAGCCTGTCGATCTCCGGACAGAGTGTGTGGGTCGTCGGCACGGCGGTGGTGCTGATCGGCGGGCTGTATCTGTACTTCGATCGCTCCATCTCCGGCAAGGCCTTGCGCGCGACCTCGGTGAACCGGCTCGGCGCGCGGCTCGTCGGCATCGGCACGACGCAGGCAGGGCGCCTCGCGTTCACGCTCGCTGCGGGCCTCGGTGCGCTGTGCGGCATCCTTGTCGCACCCTTGACCACGATCTACTACGACTCGGGCTTCCTGATCGGTTTGAAGGGCTTTGTGGGGGCGATTATCGGCGGGCTGGTCAGCTATCCGCTGGCCGCCGCGGGTTCGATTCTCGTCGGTTTGCTGGAGTCGTATTCGTCGTTCTGGGCGAGCGCTTATAAGGAAGTGATCGTGTTCACGCTGATCATCCCGGTGCTGCTGTGGCGGAGTCTGGCCAGCCCGCACTCGGAAGAGGAAGAGGAGTGACACGATGAAACGGATCATGCAAAACAAGTTCTTCTGGCTGTTCCTCGTGGTGCTGTTCGCGTTGCCGGTGTTGCCGCGGCCAATTCACGTGCCCGAGTACTGGGTGACGCTGCTCAACTACATCGGCCTGTATTCGATCGTCGCGATCGGTCTCGTGCTGCTGACGGGTATCGGTGGGATGACCAGCTTCGGGCAGGCGGCGTTCGTTGGCATCGGCGCCTATGCGACCGCGTATCTGACGACGACGTACGGCGTGTCGCCGTGGCTCGCGCTAATCGCAGGCGTGGTGGTGACAGCGTTGATTGCGCTGATGCTGGGACTTGTGACGATGCGGCTGTCGGGCCACTTTCTGCCGCTCGGCACGATCGCGTGGGGGCTCGCGCTGTTCTATCTGTTCGGCAACATGGAGATGCTCGGTAAGTACGACGGCATCAACGGAATTCCGGTGCTGAATGTTTTTGGCATCAACCTGGAGTCCGGCCGCCATATCTATTACCTGATCTGGGTGGTGGTGCTCGGCGCGGTGATTTCTGTTCAAAATCTGCTTAATAGCCGGCCGGGGCGGGCGATCCGCGCATTGCGCGGCGGCGGCTTGATGGCCGAGGCGATGGGCGTCAACACGGCGTGGATGCGTGTGGTGATCTTCGTCTATGCCGCGGTGTTGGCGTCGATCTCAGGCTTCCTGTACGCACATCTGCAACGCGCGGTGAATCCGACGCCGTTCGGTTTGAACCACGGCATCGAGTTTCTGTTCATGGCGGTGGTGGGTGGTGTGTCGCATGTCTGGGGCGCTGTGCTCGGTGCGGCGATCCTGACCGTGTTGCAGGACTATCTGCAGACGTTGCTGCCAAAACTGCTTGGCGAAAACGGCAACTTCGAAGTGATCGTGTTCGGCATCCTGATGGTGCTGTTGCTGCAATACGCTCGCCAAGGCGTCTGGCCGTTTGTCGCGCGGTTTTTCCCGAAGGGGCCGCGCGCGCATTTGTCGGACCACGCGGAGCCGTTGCCGCAACGCAGCAAGCCGACTACCGGTGAAGATCTGCTGACGGTGAATAAGGCACGCAAGCAGTTCGGCGGGTTGGTCGCGGTGAACGATGTCAGCTTCGAGGTGAAGGCGGGGCAGATCATCGGCTTGATCGGCCCGAATGGCGCCGGCAAGTCGACCACCTTCAATCTGGTCACGGGCGTGCTGCAAGCGACGAGTGGCGAAATTACCTTCCGTGGGGAGCGTATCGATTCGCTGAGTTCACGTGAAATCGTCAAGCGCGGCATTGGTCGCACCTTCCAGCACGTCAAGCTGCTGCCTGGGATGACGGTGCTGGAGAACGTGGCGATCGGCGCGCATCTGCGTGGCCAGGCCGGTGTGTGGCGCAGTGTTGCGCGGCTGAACGGCGCGGAAGAAGCGCGCCTGATGGCCGAAGCGGCTCGCCAGATTCGCCGCGTCGGACTCGAGCAACATATGTACGACGAGGCCGGCAGCCTGGCGTTGGGGCAGCAGCGGATTCTCGAAATTGCTCGCGCCCTGTGCTGTGACCCGACCTTGCTGCTGTTGGACGAACCTGCCGCTGGTCTGCGGTATCAGGAAAAACTGCAATTGGCGGACCTGCTGCGCCGCCTCAAGACTGAAGGCATGAGCGTGCTGCTGGTCGAACACGATATGGATTTCGTGATGAATCTCACCGATCGGCTGGTGGTGATGGAGTTCGGCACGCGGATCGCGGAAGGCCTGCCGCAGGATGTCCAGCAAGATCCGGCCGTGCTTGAGGCTTATCTGGGCGGGGTGGAGTGATGGAGAACACGATGAACTCGGCTGCATCGATTCTTGACGTGAACGGTTTGTCAGTCCGCTATGGCAAGGTCGAAGCGCTGCACGGCGCGGCAATCAAAGTGCGGCCCGGGCAGATCGTCTCAGTGATTGGTCCGAACGGCGCGGGCAAGTCCACGTTGCTGAACGCGATCATGGGCGCATTGCCGACCACGGGCCATGCGAGAGGCTTGGTCCTCTATCAAGGTGAAGACGTCAGCGCGGTGCCGGTCGAAAAGCGAGTTGCGCGGGGCATGTGTCTGGTGCCGGAAAAGCGCGAGCTGTTCGCGTCGATGACCGTTGAAGACAATCTGGTCCTCGGCGCGTATCGGCGCAAGCGGGCAGGGGAGCGCAACTTTCTCGATCAAATCGAGCCGGTCTTTACGCTTTTTCCTCGCTTGAAAGAGCGCCGGAAGCAGGCGGCCGGGACGCTATCGGGTGGGGAACGGCAGATGCTTGCAGTTGGCCGGGCGTTGATGGGCAAACCCGATCTGCTGATGCTCGATGAACCAAGCCTGGGTCTCGCGCCGTTGATCGTGAAGGAAATTTTCCACATCATTAGCGCGCTGCGGCAGACCGGCGTCGCAACGCTGTTGATCGAGCAGAACGCACGTGCTGCGCTGCAGATATCCGACTACGGTTACGTGATTGAAACAGGTGAACTGGCGCTGGAAGGGCCGGCTGTTGATCTGGCGCAGAATCCGCGCGTGATTGAAACCTATCTTGGGTTGGCCAAGAAAGTGGCTTAGTTTTTCATTTTTTGGTCGGTTCGCTGTGGTTCAAAGCGGTGTGTTTCACGTGAAACACACCGCTTTTTTGTTGCCTGGCCATTCGGCCGAAATTCGGGCCTAAACCGAACCCGTTATAATTCGCCCATACATTTTCCTTTGAAAGGCTCACGCGACGATCTGGCGTGAGATCCGCGATGCTTTTTCCCACAGAATTTGACGTAATCGTCGTCGGCGGCGGTCATGCCGGCACCGAAGCCGCTTTGGCTTCGGCACGCATGGGCAATACCACCCTCCTGCTGACGCATAACATCGAAACCCTCGGTCAGATGAGCTGCAACCCGTCCATCGGCGGGATTGGCAAGGGCCATCTGGTGAAGGAAGTCGATGCGCTCGGCGGTGCGATGGCGGCCGCGACGGACGAGGGCGGGATCCAGTTCCGGATCCTCAATTCGTCGAAGGGGCCTGCTGTCCGTGCGACGCGCGCGCAGGCGGACCGTCTGCTGTACAAGCAGGCGATCCGGCATCGGCTGGAGAATCAGCCGAACCTGTGGCTGTTCCAGCAAGCGGTCGACGATCTGATGGTGGAAGGCGACCGGGTGGTCGGGGCCGTGACGCAGGTGGGAATTCGTTTCCGCTCGCGCGCAGTCGTGCTGACGGCTGGGACGTTCCTCGACGGCAAGATTCACGTGGGTTTGAATAACTACACCGGTGGCCGTGCCGGCGATCCGGCGGCGGTGTCGCTGTCTGCCCGTCTCAAGGAATTAAAGCTGCCGCAAGGGCGCCTCAAAACCGGGACGCCGCCGCGCATCGACGGCCGGACGATCGACTTTTCGAAGCTTGAGGAGCAGCCGGGCGATCTGGATCCGGTGCCGGTTTTCTCGTTTCTGGGGCGTGTCGAACAGCATCCGCGACAGGTGCCGTGCTGGGTCACGCATACGAATGAGCGCACGCACGACATTATCCGTGGTGGTCTCGACCGTTCGCCGATGTATACCGGCGTGATCGAAGGGGTGGGGCCGCGGTATTGCCCGTCGATCGAGGACAAGATTCACCGCTTCGCATCTAAGGAATCGCATCAGATCTTCCTCGAGCCGGAAGGACTGACGACGAACGAGTTTTATCCCAATGGGATTTCCACCAGTCTGCCGTTCGACGTGCAACTGGAACTCGTGCGTTCTATGCGTGGTTTGGAGCACGCGCATATTCTGCGGCCGGGCTACGCGATCGAATACGACTACTTCGATCCGCGCGGGCTGAAGGCATCGCTGGAAACCAAGGTGATCCACGGGCTGTTCTTCGCGGGCCAGATCAATGGCACGACCGGCTACGAAGAAGCGGCTGCGCAAGGTTTGCTGGCGGGGATCAATGCCGGCCTGCAGGTGCAGGGCAAGGATGCATGGTGCCCGCGCCGCGATCAGGCGTACTTGGGTGTTCTAGTCGACGATCTGGTGACGCGTGGGGTGTCCGAGCCGTATCGGATGTTCACGAGCCGTGCCGAATACCGTCTGAGCCTACGCGAAGACAACGCCGATATGCGTCTGACGGAGATCGGCCGCGAACTCGGTGTGGTCGACGACGTCCGTTGGGACGCATTCAGCCGCAAGCGCGATGCTGTTTCACGTGAAACAGAGCGCCTGCGCACGACTTGGGTCAATCCTAAGACGTTACCGGCTGAAGAAGCGACCGCATTGCTCGGCAAACCGATCGACCACGAATATAGTTTGGCGGATCTGCTGCGCCGTCCGGGCGTGACGTACGACGGCGTCTGCGGTTTGCGCGCGGGCGCATGCGCTGCCCCTGAAACGCTGGCCGAAGACGATGTTCTGCTCGCTCAGATCAAGGAGCAGATCGAGATCGGCATCAAGTATCAAGGTTACATCGATCGCCAAGCCGATGAGATCGAGCGAAATGAATCGCACGAAAGTACGCGTTTGCCGGAGGGGTTGGACTACGCCGAGGTGAGGGGGCTGTCGTTCGAAGCGCGTCAGAAGCTGACGCAATTCCGCCCCGAGACCATCGGCCAGGCGTCGCGTATCTCCGGCATTACGCCGGCAGCGATCTCCTTGCTGATGGTGCACCTGAAGCGTGGCTTGGGGCGGCGCTCGACGAAACCTGCCGAACCCGGCGCCGACAGCACGCCGGTGACGCAATGACGGTGAGTCAGAAGGGAAGCGGTAACGAGGCTTTGGCGCCGCTGTTGGCAAGCGGCGTTCGCGAACTCGGCCTCGATCTGAGCGACGCGCAACTCGGCAAACTGCTCGACTATGTTGCGCTGCTGTCCAAGTGGAACGCCGTGTACAACCTGACGGCGATTCGTGATCCGCGGCAGATGCTTATCCAGCACATCCTGGATTCGCTTTCGATCGTGCCGCATCTCGCTACGCGCGGCGTTTCCTCTGTGCTGGACGTGGGTTCCGGTGGTGGTCTGCCCGGTATCGTGCTGGCTATCGTACTGCCCGGCTGGACCGTCACCGTGAACGATATCGTTCATAAAAAGACAGCTTTTCAGGCGCAGGCTAAGGCTGAACTCGGCCTTGCGAATCTCTCGGTCGTCACAGGCCGCGTCGAGACTTTGCAGCCGGGCGCCGAAGTACCGGCAAAGTTCGACGTAATCGTGTCGCGCGCATTCGCAGAGCTCGCGGATTTCGTTACACTGGCCCGTCATCTGGTTGCGGAGCAGGGCGCGATCTGGGCGATGAAGGGCGTGCGCCCGGATGGCGAGATCGAACGTTTGCCAGCAGGTGCCCACGTGGAGCAGATCATTCGGCTGAACGTGCCGTCGCTCGACGCAGAACGGCATCTGATCAAGGTTCGGGTGGACGCCGACCACTGACGGCTACCGGCAGATCCAAGGCACGCACCGCGTACCACAGGCGCTTTCTACTTTATTCAAGCAGCTTCAGGCAGCAAAAGGGACACACCAACGATGGCAAAAATTTTCTGCGTTGCAAACCAGAAGGGCGGTGTCGGCAAGACGACGACGGCAGTCAATCTGGCCGCGAGCTTGGCAGCGCAGGGACAGCGAGTCCTTCTCATCGATCTGGACCCGCAGGGCAACGCCACGATGGGCAGCGGTGTAGACAAGGGCGCATGCACGAACACCGTCTACGAAGTGCTCGTGGACGGCGTCTCGGTGGCGGATGCCCGAGTACGCCCAGAAGCCGTCGGCTATGACGTGCTGCCCGCGAACCGCGAATTGGCAGGTGCCGAGGTCGAACTGGTCAGCGTGCAGAACCGCGAGCGCCAAATGAAGATCGCCTTGGCGGCGGTTGAACGTGAATACGACTTCGTGCTGATCGACTGCCCGCCGGCTTTGTCACTGCTGACGCTGAACGGTTTGTGCGCCGCGCATGGCGTGGTGATCCCGATGCAGTGCGAGTACTTCGCGCTCGAGGGTCTATCCGACCTGGTCAACACGATCAAGCAGGTGCACGCGAACCTGAATCGCGATCTGAAGGTGATCGGCCTGCTGCGTGTGATGTTCGATCCGCGCATCACATTGCAACAGCAAGTCTCGGATCAACTGAAAGAGCACTTTGGCGACAAGGTGTTCGATGTGGTGATCCCGCGCAACGTGCGTCTTGCCGAGGCGCCTAGCTATGGGTTGCCCGGTGTTGTGTTCGATAAGGCGTCGCGTGGCGCGCAGGCGTATGTGCAGTTCGGTGCAGAGATGATTGAGCGGGTGCGCGCATTGAATGACGCGCCCCAGGCGTCCTAAGCGGATCGAGGAAGCACAATGAACGCAGTAGCAAGAAAAAAGGGATTGGGCCGTGGCCTGGAAGCATTGCTTGGTGGCAGTGCGGATATTACCGAGGCTGTGGCGATCGAGGGTGCGCCGCACGTGCTGCCGCTCAGCAAGCTGCAGGCCGGCAAGTACCAGCCTCGCACGCGTATGGACGAAGGCGCGTTGCAGGAATTGGCGGCCAGCATCCGTGCCCAAGGGCTGATGCAACCGATCCTCGTGCGGCCGGTCTCGGCGGACAAGTACGAGATTATCGCCGGCGAGCGGCGTTTCCGCGCCGCACGTCTTGCTGGCCTCGACGAGGTGCCGGTGCTGGTGAAGGACGTCCCGGACCAGGCCGCCGCGGCGATGGCGTTGATCGAGAACATCCAGCGCGAAGATCTGAATCCGCTGGAAGAAGCGCAGGGCATTCAGCGCTTGCTCGACGAGTTCAATTTCACGCACGAGCAGGCGGCTGAATCGGTGGGCCGCTCGCGCAGCGCTGTATCGAATCTGCTGCGTTTGCTCAACCTGGCAGCGCCGGTGCAGACGATGTTGCTGGCCGGTGATCTCGATATGGGGCATGCACGCGCGCTGCTAGCCGTCGACGCCGCGACGCAGATCACGATGGCCAACCAGGTCGTCAACAAGCGCATGTCGGTGCGCGAGACCGAAAAGCTGGTGACGGCGACCACCAAGGCTGCGCCCGCAGTGAAGGCGCGGGCGAATCAGGACGGCGGCCGCGACACGCGACGGCTCGAAGAGGAGTTGTCCGATCTGCTCTCCGCAACCGTGAAGATCAAGCTCGGCCGGCGCGGCCGCGGCCAGGTGCTGGTGGACTTCGGCGATCTGGACGCACTGGAAGGCATTCTTGTGCGGCTGCGTGGTAATGCTACCGTCTGATCGTGGCGGGTTGAACGCGGGGGAGTTGAATATGCTTGCGGGTGGGTTGAGTTTCGCTCGCGCTCGCAAGCAGTTTGGTGTGTTTTCGGCGGTAGCGGGCGGCGCAGCGGTCGTATTTGCCGCAAGCGTGGCTCGTTTGACGATCTCTCTGATTGATCGATAACCTAAGTGAATTTCAGTTGGATTCCTGAGTATATGTTGCGGTTAATAATTAGGATTCCGGCATATTGGCGTGCGCTGTCGTTTTCCCGCTGATGCCGGGATGGTCGGGTCGTGCAGAGATTTGAGTTGGTAGTGCGGACGTTGCTGCTTGCGGGGTGGCCTGACCGCTCGCGGCGTCGATCGTCCGGCACGAAGGGCGGCCCCCAATCTTGTTTGGTCGCAATGGAGAGGGCCACGGCCTGCACTTGCCGTCGTGCTCCTACCCGGCGCCGTCCTTTATGTCCACCAAAGCTGGCAAAAACAGTCGTCTGTTGCATATTTGAGACGTCTTCAGCAGCGTCGAAACGACGCATCCGCGCACTTCAACCGCCTCGATTCATCACGCATGTTTTGCCGCCCCCCGACCGCCTTACATTTGTCGTGTACACGTCGCCCGAGATCACGTTCCCGCATCGTGAAGGCCGTTTTCACACTGGTTATTGAGCGGCCTAAAGTCTTGAATTGCCTGCAACTATCGCTTACAATCGCCCGGATTTAATTGCACGGCAACCCCGTAAGCGCAGCGTAAGCACGCGGGCTGGAACAAGACTTTCGGAACACTGCGATGGCGGTTAAAACGTCGAATCAAGCGCCGAAAAATGGGCGTGACGACCTCCGCGCTGAACGCACCGCTTCCGATGCGTCCACCGGTCAGCACGCTACAACTGACGATGCGTGGGATGTCGAGCAACAAGATAACAATATCGTTCCGCTCACCCGGGCCGAGGCTGAAAAGTTGTTTGGCCCCAGTGTGAGTCGTCCATCGCGCGTCACGCCTTTTAAGGTCGTGGCGGCGCAAATGGTTTTGTCCCTGGGTGCTACGCTGGTTTGGTGGCTGTTCTACAAGCCGCCGGGCGCTGCTGCGCTGTCCGCGTTCCTGGGGGGGGCGATCTGCTGGGTGCCGGGCGCGTTGTTCGCGGCACGTCTTAGAACGCTGAGCGGCGCCGAAACAGTGATGAGCTGGATGATCGGCGAAGCGCTCAAGATGGGGACAACGATCGCGATGTTTGTAGCCATCGCCTTCTGGTATCACGACGTACGCTGGGTGCCGCTGCTCGTGACCTACCTCATCGCGCTCAAGACTTACTGGATCGCCCTCGCGTGGCGTTAAGGTAGTAGCAGAGAGTAGCAGCACAAAATTCAGGCTGGCGCGCAGCGCTGGCGTAAGGAGTGCGGATATGACACGATCCGCACCCGGCATGTTCCCGCAATACAGAATTGCGGCGGGACCGGCCTAAGACGATTTTCGACAATTTGGGTGGCATTAACGATATGGCAGCTAGCGAAGGCACGCGCGCTCTGGATCCGTCCGAGTACATCGCGCACCACTTGCAGAACTTTTCCACCGCGCACCAGACGTCGATTTTCGACATTCACGTGTGGAATCTGGACACCCTTTTCTGGTCGATCGTTTGCGGTCTGGCCACGATCGCCATCCTGCATCTCGCAGCCCGCAAGGCGACGTCCGGCGTGCCGGGCCGTTTCCAGTGCGCGATCGAAATGCTGGTCGAGATGGTCGAAGATCAATCGAAGTCGATGATCCACGGCTCGCGCACCTTCATCGCACCGCTGGCACTGACCGTGTTCGTCTGGGTCGCGTTGATGAACTCGCTCGACTTCATCCCCGTCGACCTGCCGGGCCGCGTGATCGGCTGGCTGGGCCTCTCGGAAGTCATCCCCCATCACCGCATCGTGCCGACCGCCGACCTGAACGGCACGCTCGGCATCGCGCTCGGCGTGTTCGCGCTGATGATTTACTACAACTTCAAGATCAAGGGCGCAGGCGGCTTCGTGCATGAACTGCTGTCGGCTCCGTTCGGCGCGCATCCGCTGCTGTGGATCCCGAACCTTGCATTGAACATCATCGAGTTCGTCGCAAAGACGGTTTCGCTCGGCATGCGGCTGTTCGGCAACATGTACGCGGGCGAGCTGTTGTTCCTGCTGATTGCTCTCCTCGGCAGCATGTGGGGTTTCGGCGCGGACGCGTCAGTGCTCGGCTTTATCGGCCACGTCATCGCAGGCACGGTCTGGGCGATCTTCCACATCCTGATCGTTCTGCTGCAAGCGTTCATTTTCATGATGCTGACGCTCGTGTACATCGGACAGGCACACGACACCCACTAATCACGGCGTGTCGAACGACGAATTGTTTTTAGTTTTGTTTTATTAAATCCCAGTTCCAACCAGTTCTAAAAGACTTTTCACAAAGGAGTGATCATGCAAGCTTTCATCGCCAACATCCAGGGTCTGACCGCCATCGGTATCGGCATCATCATCGGCCTGGGTGCAATCGGCGCCTGTATCGGTATCGGCCTGATGGGCGGCAAGTACATCGAAGCATGTGCTCGTCAGCCGGAACTGATGAACCCGCTGCAAACCAAGATGTTCCTGCTGGCTGGTCTGATCGATGCGGCGTTCCTGATTGGCGTTGGTGTGGCAATGCTGTTCGCGTTCGCGAACCCGCTGCTGTCGAAGCTGGCAGGCTGAGGTTCCTCGGAAGTTTGCGCCTGAGCTATAACTGGTAAAGGCGCAGGGCGGAACGGGCACTTGGGCGCTGATCGAATACAGAATCGATGAGCGCCTTGCCGTTTCACTTTCCGAACTAGCAACGTTTAAGGAAACACCGTGAATCTCAACGCAACCCTGTTTGCGCAAATGGTCGTGTTCCTGATCCTCGCGTGGTTCACGATGAAGTTCGTGTGGCCGCCGTTGATCAACGCCCTCGACGAGCGCTCGAAGAAGATCGCTGACGGTTTGTCGGCTGCTGAAAAGGGCAAGGCGGAACTCGAAGCCGCCCACAAGCGCGTCGACCAGGAACTCGCTCAGGCACGCAACGACGGTCAGCAACGTATTGCTGACGCCGAAAAGCGCGCAGTGACAGTCGCTGACGAAATCAAGGCTCAAGCACAAGCTGAAGCCGCTCGCATCATCGCGCAAGCGAAGGCCGACGCGGACCAGCAAGTCGTGAAGGCTCGCGAAGCGCTGCGCGGCGAAGTTGCCGCACTCGCCGTGAAGGGCGCTGAACAGATCCTGAAGCGCGAAGTCGACCAGGCAGCTCACGCTGACCTGCTGAATCAACTGAAAGCCGAGCTCTGATCATGGCCGAACTTGCAACCATCGCCCGTCCGTACGCAGAAGCGCTGTTTGGCGTGGCCGAAGCTGGTGACATCGCCGCCTGGTCCACGCTCGTGCAGGAGTTGGCACAGGTTGCGCGTCTGCCCGAAGTGCTGTCGATCGCCTCGAGTCCGAAAGTGAGCCGCGCACAGGTCAGCGATCTGCTGCTGTCCGCGGTCAAGTCGCCGCTCAAGGACAATGCGCAAGCGAAGAATCTGGTGCAAATGCTGGTCGATAACCATCGCCTGCAATTGCTGCCGGAAATCGCCACGCAGTTCGAAGAGTTGAAGAACGCCCGCGAAGGGGCGGCAGATGTGCTGATCGTCAGCGCATTCCCGCTCGAAGGCGCGCAGTTGAACGAACTCGTCGCAGGTCTCGAACGCAAATTCAAGCGCAAGCTGAAGCCGACGGTCGAAGTCGACTCGTCGCTCATCGGCGGCGTGCGCGTGACGGTTGGCGACGAAGTGCTCGATACCTCGGTCCGCGCGCGGCTTGCCAGCATGCAGACGGCTCTGACGGCCTGAAGCGCCCGAGGCGCTTCAGCGGCTGGCACGCAACAGAATTGACTATCAGGAGCGAATAATGCAACTCAATCCCTCTGAGATCAGCGAGCTGATCAAGAGCCGGATCCAGGGCCTTGAAGCGAGCGCAGACGTTCGCAACCAGGGCACCGTGATCTCCGTGACCGACGGTATCGTGCGTATCCACGGCCTGTCGGAAGTGATGCAGGGCGAAATGCTCGAATTTCCGGGCAACACCTTCGGTCTCGCACTGAACCTCGAGCGCGACTCGGTCGGCGCCGTGATTCTGGGTGAATACGAGCACATTTCGGAAGGCGACATCGTCAAAACGACGGGCCGCATTCTCGAAGTGCCGGTGGGTCCGGAACTGCTCGGCCGCGTGGTCGATGCACTCGGTAACCCGATCGACGGCAAGGGCCCGATCAACGCAAAGAAAACCGACGCAATCGAAAAGATTGCTCCGGGCGTGATCTGGCGTAAGTCGGTTTCGGAACCGGTCCAAACCGGTCTGAAATCGATTGACGCGATGGTGCCGGTTGGCCGTGGCCAGCGCGAGCTGATCATCGGCGACCGCCAGTGCGGCAAGACCGCAGTCGCAGTCGACACGATCATCAACCAGAAGGGCAAGAACCTCTTCTGTATCTACGTCGCGATCGGCCAGAAGGCTTCGTCGATCATGAACGTGGTGCGCAAGCTGGAAGAAACCGGCGCGCTGGAATACACGATCGTCGTGGCCGCTTCGGCTTCGGAATCGGCTGCGATGCAATACCTCGCACCGTACGCTGGCTGCACGATGGGCGAATACTTCCGCGACCGCGGCCAAGACGCCCTGATCGTTTATGACGACTTGACCAAGCAAGCTTGGGCATACCGTCAGATCTCGCTGCTGCTGCGCCGCCCGCCGGGCCGCGAAGCTTACCCGGGCGACGTGTTCTATCTGCACTCGCGTCTGCTGGAGCGTGCTGCTCGCGTCTCGGAAGAGTACGTCGAGAAGTTCACGAACGGCGAAGTGAAGGGTAAGAGCGGTTCGCTGACGGCACTGCCGGTCATTGAAACGCAAGCAGGCGACGTGACCGCATTCGTTCCGACGAACGTGATTTCGATTACCGACGGCCAGATCTTCCTGGAAACCGACCTCTTCAACGCAGGTATCCGCCCGGCAATTAACGCCGGCGTGTCGGTGTCGCGCGTGGGTGGTGCGGCTCAAACCAAGGTTGTGAAGAAGCTGTCGGGCGGTATCCGTACCGACCTGGCTCAGTACCGTGAACTCGCTGCGTTCGCGCAGTTCGCCTCGGACCTCGACGAAGCCACCCGCAAGCAACTGGAGCGCGGCCGCCGCGTGACGGAACTGCTGAAGCAGCCGCAATATCAGCCGCTGCAAGTGTGGGAACTGGCGGTTGCGCTGTTCGCCGCGAACAACGGCTACCTCGACGATCTGGAAGTTGCGCAAGTGCTGCCGTTCGAAAAGGGCCTGCGCGATTACCTGAAGTCGAAGCACGCTGACCTGGTCAAGCGCATCGAAGATACCAAGGAACTCTCGAAGGACGACGAAGCCCTGCTGCATACGGCTCTCAAAGACTTCAAGAAGTCCGGCGCTTATTGATCTGCGAGTGATCCTCAAGGCCTAAACGGACCTTGAAGCGGCGCGGGCCGCAGGCAACTGAACCCGCGCTGCTTCGATCGCTTTGCATGGGACCCGAGTAAGCGCTGAAGCGCCAACTCGGGCCGACAAGGAGCAAGCAATGGCTGGAATGAAGGAAATTCGCGGCAAGATCAAGAGCGTGCAAAACACGCGCAAGATCACGAAAGCGATGGAGATGGTGGCCGCATCGAAGATGCGCCGCGCTCAGGAGCGCATGCGCGCTGCTCGCCCGTATGCCGACAAGGTCCGCGATATCGCTGCGCACATGAGCCGTGCGAACCCGGAGTATCGTCACCCGTTCATGGTGTCGAACGAAGGCGCGAAGGCGGCCGGCATCATCCTCGTGACGACCGATAAAGGTTTGTGCGGTGGTATGAACACCAACGTGCTGCGTGCGTCGCTGCAGAAGTTCAAGGAACTGGAAGGCCAGGGCAAGACGATCGAAGCAACTGCAATCGGCACCAAGGGTCTGGGTTTCCTGAACCGTCTGCGCGCCAAGGTGGTGTCGAATGTCGTCCATCTGGGTGACACGCCGCATCTGGAAAAGCTGATCGGCGCGGTGAAGGTGCAGCTCGACCTGTACTCGGAAGGCAAGGTTTCGGCGGTGTACCTCGCGTACACGCGCTTCGTCAACACGATGAAGCAGGAGCCGGTGATCGAGCAACTGCTGCCGCTGTCGGCAGATCAGTTCGAGCGCAAGGACGAAGACGGCACGACGCCGAGCACGCAGTGGGACTACATCTACGAGCCGGATGCACAGGCCGTGGTGGACGAACTGCTGGTGCGTTATGTCGAAGCGCTGGTCTATCAGGCCGTCGCGGAAAACATGGCATCGGAGCAGTCGGCACGAATGGTCGCAATGAAGGCCGCTTCGGACAACGCGAAGACGGTCATCAACGAACTGCAGCTCGTGTACAACAAGAGCCGTCAGGCCGCGATCACGAAAGAACTGTCGGAAATCGTCGGTGGCGCAGCAGCAGTCTGATCTTGACGGTCAGGCACGCCGCTTCGTGTGCGCCTTTGTGGCGCACCCCACCGAAACTGCGCCTTTGCGCGAGTGAAGAATTGAGTATCTAAAGGAAAAGCGATGAGTACTACTGCTTTGGTAGAAGGCAAGATCGTACAGTGCATCGGCGCGGTGATCGACGTGGAATTCCCGCGTGACCACATGCCGAAGATTTACGACGCGCTCATTCTCGAAGGTTCGGAACTGACCCTCGAAGTCCAGCAGCAGCTGGGCGACGGCGTTGTCCGTACCATCTGTCTGGGTGCATCGGACGGTCTGCGCCGTGGCACGGTCGTGAAGAACACGGGCAAGCCGATCAGCGTGCCGGTTGGCAAGCCGACCCTCGGCCGGATCATGGACGTGCTGGGTCGCCCGATCGACGAAGCCGGCCCGATCAACTCGGACGTGGTTCGCGGTATTCACCAGAAGGCTCCTGCGTTCGACGAACTGTCGCCGTCGACGGAACTGCTAGAAACCGGCATCAAGGTTATCGACCTGATCTGCCCGTTCGCCAAGGGCGGTAAGGTTGGCCTGTTCGGTGGCGCCGGTGTGGGCAAGACCGTGAACATGATGGAACTGATCAACAACATCGCCAAGGAACACGGTGGTTACTCCGTGTTCGCCGGTGTTGGCGAGCGTACCCGCGAAGGGAACGACTTCTATCACGAAATGAAGGACTCGAACGTTCTCGACAAGGTCGCGCTGGTGTACGGCCAGATGAACGAGCCGCCGGGCAACCGTCTGCGCGTTGCGCTGACCGGCCTGACGATGGCTGAGCACTTCCGTGACGAAGGCCTCGACGTGCTGTTCTTCGTCGACAACATCTACCGTTTCACGCTGGCAGGCACGGAAGTGTCGGCACTGCTCGGCCGTATGCCGTCGGCAGTGGGCTATCAGCCGACGCTGGCTGAAGAAATGGGTAAGCTGCAAGAGCGTATTACGTCGACCAAGACCGGCTCGATCACGTCGGTGCAGGCCGTGTACGTCCCTGCGGATGACTTGACCGACCCGTCGCCGGCTACGACTTTCGGCCACCTGGACGCAACCGTCGTGTTGTCGCGTGACATCGCTTCGCTGGGTATCTACCCGGCAGTGGACCCGCTCGATTCGACCTCGCGTCAGATCGACCCGAACGTGATCGGCGAAGAGCACTACGCAATCACGCGCGGCGTGCAGCAAACGCTGCAGCGCTACAAGGAACTGCGCGACATTATCGCGATTCTGGGCATGGACGAACTGGCGCCGGAAGACAAGCTCGCCGTGGCGCGCGCTCGTAAGATCCAGCGTTTCCTGTCTCAGCCGTTCCACGTCGCTGAAGTGTTCACGGGCTCGCCGGGCAAGTACGTACCGCTGAAGGAAACGATCCGTGGTTTCAAGATGATCGTTGAAGGCGAGTGCGACCACCTGCCGGAACAAGCGTTCTACATGGTCGGCACGATTGACGAAGCCTTCGAAAAGGCCAAGAAGATCCAGTAAAGGTCGGGTGTAACGAAGCGGGCGCCGGCCTCGCGCGGATCGATACCTGCACGGTATCGGAACGCCAAGCCGGCGCCTCTTACTACGCTCAACCCAGCCTTGCATGGGACCCGAGTAAGCGCGAAAGCGCCAACTCTGGTCGAGCTTTGCATGGGGCCAGAGTAAGCGCTAAAGCGCTAACTCTGGTCGACACAGGAGTCGATATGGCAACTATTAAAGTAGACGTCGTCAGCGCGGAAGAGCAGATCTTCTCGGGCCAGGCGAAGTTCGTCGCGCTGCCGGGCGAAGCGGGTGAACTCGGCATTTTGCCGGGCCACACGCCGCTTATCACGCGGATTCGTCCGGGCGCGGTGCGCATCGAAGTTGAAAACGGCGAAGAAGAGTTTGTGTTCGTCGCCGGCGGCATTCTCGAAGTCCAGCCGGGCGCAGTGACGGTTCTCGCCGACACGGCCATTCGCGGCAAGGATCTCGACGAAGCCAAGGCCGAAGATGCACGCAAGCGTGCGGAAGAAGCGCTGCAAAACACGGGTTCGAACCTCGAATACGCCACCGCGCAAGCGGAACTGGCGTACGCGACGGCTCAGCTCGCTGCGATCCAGCGTTTGCGCAAGCTGCGCGGTCAGAAATAAGCCGTACGTATCAGAGAAAAAGCAGCCTTCGCGGCTGCTTTTTTTTGACCTCTACTTGACGTTTACGGAAAGGTGAGCAGAATCGTAGGCTCGGATCAGGCCTTGAACAAGCGCAGCAGCCAGGGCTGCTGCAGAGGGCGGGTAACACTTGATGCCGGACGGACATACGCCGGTGGCACAATCGGTTTCAAATCCATTTCAATCGGCTGGGCGAGCTTCCGCTCACGGAGACAACACCATGGCAACCCACCTGTCAGGCGAAGGCGCACTCATCGAACCCAAGGACAACCTGTCGTATGTTCGCGGGTCCACCGAGATCCCGTTGAGCGAAGCACCGGTAGGCCAGTTTCTGCGCGACACCGCGGCGCGTTTCCCTGAGCGCCCGGCCGTGGTGTTTCGTGAGCAAGGAATCAGCTGGACATGGAAGGAGTTCGCCGAAGAAATCGACGTGCTGGCGGCCGGTCTTCTCGCACTCGGCATCGTGAAGGGCGACCGCGTCGGCATCTGGTCGCCGAACCGGGTGGAATGGCTGCTTACGCAGTTCGCGACGGCACGCATCGGCGCCGTGCTCGTCAACATCAACCCGGCTTACCGGCTCGCGGAACTCGAGTACGCCTTGAACAAGGTGGGCTGCAAGGCGATCATCGCGGCCGAGCGTTTCAAGACGTCGATGTATCTCGAGATGCTGCAGGAGCTCGCGCCGGAGCTGGCGACGCAAAATCCGGGCGAACTGCGCGCCGCTCGCCTGCCCGATCTGCGCTACGTGATCCGCATGTGCGACACGGAAACGCCCGGCATGCTGACCTTCTCCGACGTGATCGAGCAGGGCCGCGCAACACTCGACGTCGCAAAACTCGACACCATCGGCGCGACGCTGTCCTGCCACGATCCAATCAACATTCAGTTCACCAGCGGCACGACAGGCAATCCGAAGGGTGCGACGTTGACGCATAGGAATGTCGTCAACAATGCGCGCTATATCGCGATGGCGATGCGTCTAACGGAGCAGGACGGCTTGTGCATTCCCGTCCCGCTTTATCACTGCTTCGGCATGGTGCTGGCGGTGCTTGCGTGCGTATCGGTCGGCGCGAATATGGTGTTCCCGGGCGAGGGCTTCGACCCGGCTGCAACGCTCGCGGCCGTCGCCGAAGAGCAGTGCACCGCGCTGCACGGTGTGCCGACCATGTTCATCGCCGAACTCGATCATCCGGATTTCGCCACCTACGATTTCTCGCGTTTGCGCACGGGCATCATGGCCGGCTCGCCGTGCCCGATCGAGACGATGAAGAAGGTTGTCGCGAAGATGCATCTGAGCGAGATCACCATCGCTTATGGCATGACGGAAACGAGCCCGGTGTCCTTCCAGAGTTCGACCACCGACCCGCTCGACAAGCGCACCACGACGGTCGGCCGTATCCAGCCGCATCTGGAAGTGAAGATCGTCGATCCGCTCGGCAACATCGTGCCGGTGGGGGAAACGGGCGAACTGTGCACCAAGGGCTATTCGGTGATGCAAGGCTACTGGGGGGACGAAGCGAAGACGCGGGAAAGCATCGTCGAAGGCTGGATGCATACCGGCGATCTGGCGACGCTCGACGCCGACGGCTACTGCAACATCGTCGGCCGCCTGAAGGACATGCTGATTCGCGGCGGCGAAAACATCTACCCGCGTGAGATCGAAGAATTTCTGTTCCGCCATCCGAAAATCCAGACCGTGCAGGTGTTTGGCGTGCCCGACGCGAAATACGGTGAGGAAGTGTGTGCGTGGATCGTATTGCGTTCAGGAGAGCAGGCCACAGCCGAGGAAATCCAGCAGTTCTGCCAGGGCCAAATCGCCCACTACAAGGTGCCGAAGTACATCCGCTTCGTCGACGAATTACCCATGACGGTGACCGGCAAAGTGCAAAAATTCGTCATGCGCGAACGGATGATCAGTGAATTGAAGGTGCAGGAAGACAAAACGGCCTGATGGTCATGCTGGTTCGGCGCCGCACGAAGACTCGCGTGGCGCCGGCCGACATTTTGAGGGAAACCGTTTGCTGTGACAGGGCGCCGTGAGCGGGGGAACGCGCGGTTTGAAAACCGCAAATCGGCCCGCTGAAAAGCTCGCAAACGTTTGACCAGACGAAAAAAAAGCGGGCCTGGAGCCCGCTAAAAACCACACGCTACGGGGTTAGCGCGAGGAGACCAATGATGGAACCAACTGAGACGACGACCCTGCGTCGACTACGGCCCCAGCAGGGATGCCCCTTCACAGGGCTTCGGCATACGCCGACCGGCAAGTGCATCGTATCCGCTCACACCACGCACCCCGCCACATCCGTGTTGAAACCGTTGAGGGCATTGTGGGCGAATTAACCTACCAGCACGGTAACAAAGTGTTTCAGGTTGTAACGCCCGCCAGATAAGGCGTTGAGGGATTTATTTCCAATCCGAAACGTTTTAAACGTATTTTTTACCTATGACTGTTGGGCTATTTCATACGATTGATTGATGCTATTCGCGATGCATATCGCGGCGTAATCCATTCAGTCGATTCCGCATGAACTAGTTGCATGCTCATCCTTTTCTGGACGAATCGGCTGTAATACTGCCGCTTTTCCAGCCTTGCGAAGCCCGTCCGTTCGCGGACAAATGCGCGCGCTGCACTGCAACACCCCACGCGTGCGCTAAAGACGCCCAAGTGGCCGGTTCGTTGACCCCTCTGTTCAACCGGATCGTTCAGATTTTTGCTTAACACCTTGGCGTCTGGTTACATGATTGTGTCAACCATGCGGACCTATTAATCAATCAAGCCGCATGGTTTTTCCGATTGGGCAGGATGCGGGCGGCACCCCGCAACCTTTACTTCAGCCATTTATCCGAGATCGCCTGGTACTCGCCGGTTGCTCGCGCAAGGTGCAACCACTGATCGACGTACTGCTGGAATGTCACATCGCCGCGCGGCAGCAACCAGGCCTTCTCGCCATACTGAAACGGTTTGTCCGGATGCACCGAGCAGAGACCCGGATTCAGCTTTTGCTGCAACAAGGTCTCCGACGCATCCGTCACCATCACGTCGGCCTTGCCGGCGAGGATCTGTTTGAAGATCGTGACGTTGTCGGGATAGACGGTCAGGTTCGCGTGCGGGAAATACTGCTTGGCGAAACGCTCGTTGGTGCCGCCCGGATTGACGATCACGCGGGTCTCCGGCTGATCGATATGCGCTACCGTTTGATATTTGCTGACGTCGTCACACCGGACGATCGGCGTTTTGCCGTCGATCATGTACGCCTGCGTGAAAAATGCGCGCTTCTGCCGCTCGAGCGTCGGCGAAACACCGCCCACGCCGATATCGCATTTTGCGACGAAGTCGTTCATCAGGTTCGGCCATGACGTTTTGACGAATTCCGCCTTTACGCCGAGCGATTTGGCGAGCGACTCGGTCATGTCGATATCGATGCCTTCGAACTGGCCGTCTGCCTTGTAAAACGAATACGGCTTGTAGTCGCCGGTCGTACAGGCACGCAGCGTGCCGCGCGTGAGGATTTCGTCGAGCCGTGAGGGCGCCGCGGCGGTGGCGCTGGTCTGCGCCTGGGCCACGCCTGCGTGCATCAAAACACTGGCCAAAATGCCGAGCAGTGCGAGTGCTGCCTTGTTCATCGAGTCTCCTTGGTTGTGCGTAATTGTTTGGTAAGGCCGTCGGATGATAGCCCGGTAATTCGCGCTTGAACATTGGCCGTTCAGCTGGGCCATGGCGCCGCACGGGGCAGCAAAAAAGCTGGCCGCAAGCAAGGTGCGCCACAGTTATTGCCCGCATCAAGCGCGATGCGGCCAGCCGGGTCCGGTAAAATGCTTCTTTGCCTTCAGTCGTATGCAACGTGGCCCATAAACTCCTGAACGACACTTTCCTGCGCGCGCTGCTGCGCCAGCCGACCGAGTACACGCCGATCTGGCTGATGCGGCAGGCTGGCCGCTACCTGCCGGAATACAACGCCACGCGGGGTCGCGCGGGCAGTTTTCTCGGCCTGGCGAAGAACCCGGCGTACGCAACGGAGGTCACGCTGCAGCCGCTCGAGCGCTATCCGCTCGACGCCGCGATCCTGTTCTCCGACATCCTGACGGTGCCGGACGCCATGGGTCTGGGTCTCGAGTTCGTCACCGGCGAGGGCCCAAAATTCGCCCGGCCGGTGCGCACGGAAGATGATGTGGCGCGCCTCGCGGTGCCGGATATCGACGCCACGCTGCGCTACGTGACCGACGCGGTGCGCGAAATCCGCACCGCGCTGACCGACGCGCAAGGCCGTCAACGCGTGCCGCTGATCGGTTTTTCGGGTAGCCCGTGGACGTTGGCGTGTTACATGGTCGAAGGCGGCGGGTCGGCGGACTTCCGCACGGTCAAATCAATGTTGTACGCGCGCCCGGACCTGATGCACCGAATTCTGGACGTCAACGCGAAGTCGGTTGCGGCGTACCTGAATGCGCAGATCGAAGCCGGCGCGCAAGCCGTGATGATTTTCGACACGTGGGGTGGGGCGCTCGCTGACGGCGTCTACCAGCGCTTCTCGTTGCAGTACATCCAGCAGGTCGTGAGCCAGTTGAAGCGCGATCACGACGGTGAAAAAGTGCCGGTGATCACCTTCACGAAGGGCGGTGGCTTGTGGCTCGACGAGATCGCCGATAGCGGCGTGGATGCGGTCGGTCTCGACTGGACCGTGAACCTGAGCAAGGCGCGCGAGCGCGTGGGTAGCAAGGTGGCGCTGCAAGGCAATATCGACCCTTCAGTGCTGTTTGCGCCGCCGGCTTCGATCCGCATGGAGGCGCGCGCCGTGCTCGACAGCTTCGGGAATCATCCCGGCCACGTTTTCAATCTCGGCCACGGCATTTCGCAGTTCACGCCGCCGGAGCACGTTGCCGAACTCGTGGACGAAGTCCATCGTCATAGCCGCGCAATTCGCAGCGGCGCGCATGCACCAACCTGACGCCGTAATCGCTGCCACTTTGGCTGCGGCGCAGCGAATTGGGCTCTCGGTCTAAGGGAATAATTGTAGTCAGCGGGCCGTCAGGTGGCGGTCCTGTGAAAGTCAAGACTTGACTTATGCACATTGAGCGCATTGCGGCGCGGTAGAGGCTTTTGTCGTACCCCGGCCCTTGCACATTGCTGGCGCATTTGATCTAAGCCTTGTCTGGCAAGGGTTTCAAGGGTTCACGACAAAATGTGCGGAATCCCACAGAAGGCCGCTGCGGCGCGGTTCTTGGCTCTTCTGAACGAAGTTCTCAACAAAGTTATCCACAGGCAAGCGGGCCGATTGCAATTGTTCAGCCGAATCCAAAACTTAGCGCGGAAATTGAAGTTTTACTTTAACTTCGATGGGTTCGCGGTTTGCTCAATGTGTACCGTGATGCGGCCTCGTGCCGCATCCATCTACCTGATCCACACCGCCGCGTGAGTGACGTGTTCGTCCGCGTCGCGCTGGATCACCCGCTGCCGACTTTGTTCGACTACCGCTGTGATACGCCCGAGCGCGTCGCGCCGGGCATGCTGGTGAGCGTGCCGTTCGGCAAGCGTCACGTGGTGGGTCTCGTATGCGAAGTGACCACTCACAGTGACGTGCCCGCTGAGCGCCTGCGGGCGGTCAACAATGTCTGTACCGCCTGTCCGCCGGTGTCGGGCGAATGGCTGGCTTTGGCAACCTTCGCTGCCGATTACTATCAGCGCGGCCTCGGGGAAGTGGCCCTACCCGCTTTGCCGCAAGCCCTGCGTGACGCCTCGCGCTGGTCGCGCCTGTTCGCACCGGAGGAGCGTTACAGCCTGACGGCCGAGGGCCGCGCCGCGTTGCCGCAAACATTGCCTGTGCGTGCCAGCGCATTGCGCAAGCTTGCCTCGGCCCTCGCCGAGGCCGAATTTCTGATTGCCGCCGACGCGCGCGCACTCCACCCCAAAGCCATTGCAACCCTCGACGCATGGCAGGCCGAAGGCTGGGTTGCGCTGGAGGTGATCGAAGCCGCTGAGGTGCTCGCCCCCGCCGCATCGCCGGATCTACCCGCACCGGCTCTACCCACCCTTACTGGCGAACAGGCGAGCGCAGTCGAAGCGATCCGCGACGCGAACGGTTTCGCGCCGTTCCTGCTGCACGGCGTGACCGGCAGCGGCAAGACCGAGGTGTATCTGCGTGCGCTCGCCGAGATTCTGGCGGCGAGGCCCGACGCGCAGGCACTCGTCCTCGTTCCTGAAATCAATCTGACGCCGCAGTTCGAGTCGGCCTTCCGTGCGCGCTTTGCCGTGCTCGAAGGCACGTCGATCGTCACGCTGCACAGCGGTCTCGCGGAAGGCGAACGGGCCCGCAACTGGTTCGCGGCGCACACCGGGCGCGCCCGCATTGTGCTCGGCACGCGGCTGGCGGTGCTTGCATCGCTGCCAAAACTCGCGATCATCGTCGTCGACGAGGAACACGATCCGGCCTACAAGCAGCAGGAAGGGCTGCGCTATTCGGCGCGCGATCTGGCGATCTATCGCGCCAAGCAACTCGGTTTGCCGGTTGTGCTCGGCTCAGCCACGCCGTCGCTGGAAAGCTGGTGGCAGGCGGATCAAGGGCGCTATAAGCGCCTTACCCTGTCGCGCCGTGCAGTCGCCGAGGCGGTTCTGCCGACCGTCAAGCTGATCGATCTGGAAGAAGAGCGGCGGCGTGGGCGGGCCTCGGTGGAGGGTTTGTCCGGGCCGTTGATCGCGGCGTTGAAAGCGCGGCTCGAGCGCGGCGAGCAGAGCCTCGTGTTCCTGAACCGGCGCGGCTACGCGCCGCAGCTCGCCTGCGATGCCTGCGGCTGGGTCGCGGGTTGTCCGCGTTGCAGCGCCTACGTCGTGTTGCATAAACCCGAACGTGCGCTGCGCTGCCACCACTGCGGCTGGGAATCGCGCATTCCGCGCTCGTGCCCGGACTGCGGCAATATCGACATCGCGCCGATGGGACGCGGCACGCAACGCGTCGAAGAAACGCTGGCGAGCGCGGTGCCCGGCGCCCGCGTGCTGCGTATCGACGCCGACAGCACGCGCCGCAAAGGCAGCGCGCAGGCGCTGTTCTCGGATGTCCATGCAGGCGAGGTCGACATCCTCGTCGGCACGCAGATGATTGCGAAGGGCCACGACTTCCAGCGGGTGTCGCTGGTCGGTGTGCTGAACGCCGACACCGCCTTGTTTTCACACGACTTCCGCGCGAGCGAACGCCTCTTCGCGCAATTGATGCAAGTGAGTGGCCGCGCCGGCCGCGCCGGTTTGCCGGGCGAAGTGCTGGTACAGACGCGCTACCCGCGCCATGCGCTGTATCACGCGCTGGGGCGGCATGACTACGTCGGCTTTGCCAGTTCGACGCTGGCCGAGCGGCGCGATGCCCATCTGCCGCCGTTTGTCTATCAGGCTTTGCTGCGCGCTGAAGGCCGCACGCTCGAAGCCGCGCTCGCCTTCCTGCAGCAGGCCGCTGCCGCGCTCACGGAGATCCCGGCCGCTGAGCGCGTGACGGTCTATGACGCCGTGCCGCTCACCATCGTCAAGGTGATGCACGTGCATCGCGCGCAATTGCTGATCGAGAGCGCGTCGCGGGCCGCGTTGCAGGCTACTTTGCGCGCGTGGCAACCGATGCTGCGCGGCCTGAAAGGCGTGTTGCGCTGGAATCTCGAAGTCGACCCGCTCGACATCTGACGCCTATCGTCGCGCGGATAGCCGGCTATGCCGTCTGCACAACCAGCTCGTTTCGCCCGACGACACCTGCACTCAGTTCGAGCCGATCCCGCAACACTGACGCGCGCGTTTGCCGCGCCGCTGGTCGAACCGGGCGGCGCTGCTTCACTGCTCGCTGTGTCAGTCGAGACCGGCGTCGCGATGCCTATCGCGAGTCGCCGGGTTCAGCCATTCAATCGTTCAACGCGGCTCGCGCGTCGCCGGCCGATGCGCACGATGCCGGCCGCGCGCGTTTATCTGCTGCACGTTTGCTCGAACCACCCGTCGCGCCACGAATGAACAGCACGGCGCACGTTGCACACATGGCCCAGATGCCCAATACCACCAACCACTTTTCCATTTCGCCAGTCCTCTAAAACCCCGTACCGTTTTTATGTGCGTGCCTTGCGGCCGCGACCATCCATGTTCTATATAACGGCGCGTCGAGCAATCTGATAAGGGTAAAAGCGAAAAGAATCACGCCAGGGAAAGTACTGAGCGCAACCGCCATCGCCTCGTGCGGCGCCATCCGGCGCGAACCCCCGTCGTATCGGGCTTTCACGAGGGTGCAACCATGCGGGGCGCATGGTTGCACCTTTTTATTGGGAGGCGTACGATTCGCTCAACTTTTAGTCTTTCGCCAGCGAATTAGTCTGGTATCCGAAGAAGGAAACATGGCTAGCACCACCCTTGGCGTCAAGGTCGACGACCTCCTGCGTTCCCGGCTGAAAGATGCCGCCACTCGCCTCGAACGCACTCCGCACTGGCTGATCAAGCAGGCGATCTTCGCCTACCTCGAAAAGATCGAGCACGGCCAATTACCTCCTGAATTGTCGGGCCACACCGGCTCGGCCGATCTGGCTGACGGCGCCGCGGTGGAACAGGAGGAAGACGGTGCGTCGCATCCATTCCTCGAATTTGCGCAGAACGTGCAACCGCAATCGGTGCTGCGCGCGGCGATCACCGCTGCGTATCGCCGTCCCGAGCCGGAATGCGTGCCGTTCCTGCTCGGCCAGGCGCGTCTGCCGGCCAATCTCGCGGGCGACGTGCAAGCGATGGCCGGCAAGCTGGTCGAAACGCTGCGCACGAAGAGCAAGGGTGGTGGCGTCGAAGGGCTGATCCACGAATTCTCGCTGTCGAGCCAGGAAGGCGTGGCGCTGATGTGCCTCGCCGAAGCGCTGCTGCGCATTCCCGACCGTGCCACGCGTGACGCGCTGATCCGCGACAAGATCAGCAAGGGCGACTGGAAATCGCACGTTGGCCAGGCGCCGTCGCTGTTCGTCAACGCCGCGACGTGGGGCTTGATGATCACCGGCAAGCTGGTGACGACCAATAGCGAAACGGGTCTCTCCTCGGCGCTCACGCGCCTGATCGGCAAGGGCGGCGAGCCGCTGATCAGGAAGGGCGTGGACATGGCGATGCGCCTGATGGGCGAGCAGTTCGTCACCGGCGAGAACATCTCCGAAGCGCTGGCCAACAGCCGCAAGTACGAAGCACGCGGTTTCCGCTACTCGTACGACATGCTCGGCGAAGCGGCCACCACCGAAGCCGACGCGCAGCGCTACTACGCGTCGTACGAGCAGGCGATCCACGCGATCGGCAAGGCGGCCGGCGGCCGTGGCATTTACGAGGGCCCGGGCATTTCGATCAAGCTGTCGGCGCTGCACGCACGCTATTCGCGTTCGCAGCAGGAACGCGCGATGAGCGAACTGCTGCCGCGCGTGCGCTCGCTGGCGGTCCTCGCGCGCCGCTACGACATTGGCCTGAATATCGACGCTGAAGAAGCCGACCGCCTCGAAATCTCGCTCGATCTGCTCGAAGCGCTATGCTTCGATCCGGAACTGGCCGGCTGGAATGGCATCGGTTTCGTGGTGCAGGCGTATCAGAAGCGCTGCCCGTTCGTGATCGATTACATCGTCGATCTGGCGCGCCGCAGCCGTCACCGCATCATGGTTCGCCTCGTGAAGGGCGCGTACTGGGATACCGAAATCAAGCGCGCGCAAGTGGACGGCCTCGAAGGCTATCCGGTCTACACGCGCAAGATCTACACGGACGTGTCGTACCTCGCCTGCGCCAAGAAGCTGCTCGGCGCGCCGGACGCGGTCTATCCGCAGTTCGCCACGCACAACGCGCATACGTTGTCGGCGATCTATCACCTCGCGGGCAACAACTACTACCCCGGCCAGTACGAGTTCCAGTGCCTGCACGGCATGGGCGAGCCGCTGTATGAGGAAGTCACCGGCCGCGACAAGCTGAACCGTCCGTGCCGCGTGTATGCGCCGGTCGGCACACATGAAACGCTGCTCGCGTACCTCGTGCGCCGTCTGCTGGAAAACGGCGCGAACACGTCGTTCGTGAACCGCATCGCCGACGAAAACGTCGCGATCAAGGACCTGATCGCCGATCCGGTCGACGAAGCCTCGAAGATCGTGCCGCTCGGTGCGCCGCACGCGAAAATTCCGCTGCCGCGCAATCTGTTCGGCGCCGAGCGGCTCAATTCGATGGGCCTCGATCTGTCGAACGAACATCGTCTGGCTTCGCTGTCGTCGGCATTGCTGGCGAGTGCGCATCACCCGTGGCGCGCCGCGCCGATGCTCGAAGACAACGAGATCGCCGTGGGTGCCGCACGTGACGTGCGCAACCCGGCCGATCATCGCGACCTCGTCGGTACGGTCGTCGAAGCGACGTCGGAACATGTGAGCGCCGCGTTGGCACACGCCGTCGCCGCCGCGCCGATCTGGCAAGCGACGCCGGTCGATGCCCGCGCCGATTGCCTCGCGCGTGCCGCCGATCTGCTTGAAGCGCAGATGCACACGCTGATGGGTCTCGTGGTGCGTGAAGCCGGCAAGTCGCTGGCGAACGCGGTCGCGGAAATCCGCGAAGCGATTGATTTCCTGCGCTACTACTCGACGCAGATCCGCAACGAATTCTCCAACGATACGCACCGCCCGCTGGGTCCGGTGGTCTGTATCAGCCCGTGGAACTTCCCGCTGGCGATTTTCATGGGCCAGGTGGCTGCGGCGTTGGCGGCGGGTAATACCGTGCTCGCGAAGCCGGCTGAACAAACGCCGCTGATCGCCGCACAAGCCGTGCGTATCCTGCGCGAAGCCGGCGTGCCGGCGGGCGCGGTGCAATTGTTGCCGGGCGACGGCGAAACGGTCGGCGCCGCTCTGGTGGCCGATCCGCGCACCCGTGCGGTGATGTTCACCGGTTCGACCGAAGTCGCGCGTTTGATCAACAAGACGCTCTCGAATCGCCTCGACCCGGAAGGCAAGCCGATTCCACTGATCGCCGAAACCGGCGGTCAGAACGCGATGATCGTCGATTCGTCGGCGCTTGCTGAACAGGTGGTCGCGGACGTGCTGCAGTCGTCGTTCGATTCCGCCGGTCAACGGTGTTCGGCGTTGCGCGTTCTTTGTCTACAAGAAGATGTGGCGGACCGCACGCTGGAAATGCTGACGGGCGCGATGCGCGAACTGTCAGTGGGCAATCCGGACCGCCTGTCGATCGATGTCGGCCCGGTGATCGACCTCGATGCGAAGCGCGGCATCGACGCGCACGTCGCGGCGATGCGCGAGAAAGGCCGCAAGGTCGAGCAACTGCCGATGCCGGAAGGCGGCGCACAAGGCACGTTTGTTCCGCCGACGCTGATCGAACTCGACAGCATCGACGAATTGAAGCGTGAAGTGTTCGGCCCGGTGCTGCATGTGGTGCGCTACCGCCGCAACCAGTTGGACAAGCTGCTCGAACAGATCCGTACGACCGGTTACGGCCTGACGCTCGGCATCCATACGCGGATCGACGAAACCATCGCCCACGTGATCAGCCGCGCGCATGTCGGCAACATTTATGTGAACCGCAACGTGATCGGCGCGGTGGTGGGGGTCCAGCCGTTCGGCGGCGAAGGTCTGTCGGGCACGGGTCCGAAAGCAGGCGGCGCGCTATATCTGCAACGTCTGCTGGCGACGCGTCCGGCGGGATTGCCGAAGTCGCTGGCCGATGCGTTGATCGTGGATGCGCCGCAAGCGGGCGCAAACGGGGATAATCGCGGCGGTGACAATCCGTCTGCTGCGTTGACCGCTTACCGCGACTGGCTGATCGGCGAACAGCAACCGGTGTTGGCTGCACGCGTCGACGGTTACCTTTCGCATGTGCTGGCGGGCGCAACTGCGGTATTGTCTGGGCCGACCGGCGAGCGCAATACTTACACGCTGGGCGCGCGCGGCACGGTGCTGTGTATCGCCTCGACGGCGAGCGGTGCGCGCGTGCAGTTCGCCGCCGCGCTGGCTACGGGAAATCGCGCGTTGTTCGAGGGCGCGGCGGGTGAACAATTGGTGTCGCAGCTGCCTGCCGCGTTGAAGTCTTACGCAAGCGTGAAGAAGAGCGCCGATACGCCGTTCGACGCGGTGCTGTTCGAAGGCGATAGCGACGAACTGCTGGCGCTGGTGAAGGAAGTGGCGAAACGTGCGGGGCCGATCGTCTCGGTACAGGGCGTCGCGGCTCGCGCGCTGGAAAGCGGCGATGACGACTACGCGCTCGAGCGTCTGTTGACGGAACGCTCGGTCAGCGTGAATACGGCAGCAGCTGGCGGTAATGCGAATTTGATGACGATCGGTTGAGCGAACCTCATCGATTACTTCAATAAAACGGAAGCGGTACGGCGACCCCGAAAAACCGCTCCATCCACACCTGGTACCAAGGAGAAGCTATGCAACACAAGATGAAACAGCTGGCAGGCGCAGCGCTGGTTGCGGCAATGTCGCTGGCGGGGACGGCCAACGCTCAATCGACCGAAGACGTGAAGATCGGCTTTGCCGGTCCGATGACGGGCGCTCAGGCGCACTATGGTAAGGACTTCCAGAACGGCATCACGCTGGCGGTGGAAGATATGAACGCCACCAAGCCGGTGATCGGCGGCAAGCCGGTTCGCTTCGTGCTGGATTCGGCCGACGACCAGGCTGACCCGCGCACCGGCACGACCGTTGCACAAAAGCTGGTGGATGACGGCATCAAGGGCATGCTCGGCCACTTCAACTCGGGCACCACGATTCCGGCTTCGCGCATCTACGCGAATGCGGGCATCCCCGAAATCGCCATGGCGACGGCGCCTGAGTACACGCAACAAGGTTTCAAGACCACGTTCCGCATGATGACGTCCGACACGCAGCAAGGTTCGGTCGCCGGCACGTTCGCGGTGAAGAGCCTGGGCGTGAAGAAGATCGCGATCGTCGACGACCGCACGGCTTACGGCCAAGGTCTGGCCGATCAGTTCGAAAAGGCAGCGAAGGCATCGGGCGCAACCATCGTCGATCGTGAATACACGAACGACAAGGCTGTCGACTTCAAGTCGATCCTGACCAAGCTGAAGTCGGTCCAACCGGACCTGATCTATTACGGCGGCGCGGATTCGCAAGCGGCACCGATGGTCAAGCAGATGAAGGCACTGGGCATCAAGGCGCCGCTGATGGGCGGCGAAATGGTCCACACGCCGACCTTCATCCAGATCGCGGGTGACGCGGCGAACGGCACGGTGGCATCGCTCGCCGGCCTGCCGCTGGACGAAATGCCGGGTGGCAAGGACTACGTCGCGAAGTACAAGAAGCGCTTCAACGAAGACGTGCAAACGTATTCGCCGTACGCTTACGATGGTGCAATGGCGATGTTCGACGCCATGAAGAAGGCTAACTCGACCGATCCGGCCAAGTACCTGCCGCTGCTCGCGAAGACCTCGATGCCGGCCGTGACGTCGGCTAACCTCGCGTATGACGCGAAGGGCGACCTGAAGAACGGCGGCATCACGCTGTACAAGGTTGTCGACGGCAAGTGGACGACGCTGCAAAGCGTGGGCGGGAAGTAAGCAATCCACCGCCAATCGTGCAGCAATGAAAAAGCCCCGCGGTGAATGAACTGGCCGCGGGGCTTTTTTTGCGCCCTTGTTCAGGGCGCTTCGCCGTCATTCCATCTTCTGCCGGATGACAGCAAGCGTCTTGGTGTCGTAGTGCAGTTCGACTTTTCTGCCGTCCTGGTTGTATGCCTCGACCTCGTAGCAATTGTCATCGATCTGGAGCTTCGCGATCTTGTAGCCATGCGCCTCGATCTGTGCGCGAGCGTCGGCTTCGTTGAGCCATTCCGCCGTGGGATGCACGGGACAGGTCACACTGCTGCTGGCTAGCGCAGCACCGGAACAACCAAGCGTAACAATCAGTGCAGTTGTCTTGAGCATTTTCGCCTACCTCTGATGATTGATTGACCACTTTAGCTTTCGCAAGCGGTCGTCACGCGCGGTTAGCAAGGTTTCGTGATTTCGATCAACCAGGAGCATTCGCCCCACTACGTCGTTGCAGTCGCTCTTCGCTACGCTGATGCGCTCGCGAGTTCGTCCCCCGGAGCTTCCTCCCCTGCTCCCGAATCTGTTCTAACGTCGCGCCCGGCGTACTCGCCTCCTGCGTCATCCGAATCTCGATCACGGCCGCACGCTCGGCCTCCATCTATACAGGGGCGCGTACAAGCATCGTGATGCAAGGGGTTGTCACGAAGCCGGCGTCGTCCCTTTGAGGACGAACTGCTTGCCGGGTGTTTTCTGCCTGGCCCCGCGGCCAGGGTGCATCGACGAAGCACCCTCAGCATAAGCTGTTATTTTCAGATCGCCGTCGCATCGAGCCAGCAGCGCATAAGCACGCCCTTTTTCTACCGCCGAGTCTGTTGCCGCCGGCGCGTAGTCGAGCCATTCGATAGGTTTTTCTGCATTCATTTCTCCCGGTGGACTACCCGCCGATTTTCCTGAAAAAGCAAAAAAGCCACTTTCGTATTTTTCCAGAATATCGACTATTCCGCGATTACCTGCTAATTCGTTATGTTCATTGACAAGCGCCATGTCTTCAGAGATTCCCAAACTCGGTATCACTTCTCCGTTTAGGGCGAGATAGGCCTGATAGATGCTTGCTGCGCCTTCCTGATCAGGGCGCCACTTCTGATCGTCAGTTTTCTGCCCCGCGTGGAAAGCATAAAAATATTGTTCATCCACCCCGAAAACAATGGTCGATCCACTCAATTCGCCTCCGGATACGACCACGGGATATCCCTCCTTTACATCTTCCAATTTTATCCGGATTGCAGCGGTTCCAGATTTTCCACTCGTTAACTCGACAATGGATATATCGTCATTAAGCAAGTTATCTTTTCCCCATGTCCCTGACCAAACGTCATCTCTCCCCTGAGACGTAGTGTCGCCGCCCTTCCACGTATCCAGAACATCAGAGAACTTGCTGTCGGCGAGAGAAAACTCTTTTTTCATCTCGATCGTATGCGAATCAAATCTTGTAGCGTCAAAGCCAAGCCGAATCTCACCAGATGATTTTCGATACAACAATCCGTTTCTGGCAAGAGGATTGATATCTCCCTGAACCAGATCGCCAATGTCCGTGTGCGTTAGCTGGATCGGTCCGCCTTTTTTCTGATGATCCTTAAATTGCCATTCAAGCGGCGAGTCTCGATCGATTTTCCATCGACGATAGTCGGTGATGAATCTGTCGTGATCGGAGTGCCGGGTGCGGATATAATCCAGACTCGCGGTCAAATATGCCAAATTGTCCGGATTTTTTAATGTCGCTTTATTGGCTGCCTCAAGGAGGTCGTGTAGTTCCGATGGCGATAGTCCAAATTCCCTCATGATCTCCTGCGCATTTTCTCCCCGCAGTTGTGGCTCCGGTAACGCAACGATATCTGCAATGTCCACGGAATTACCTGAGATTTTCGCGTATTTACAATCGGGCGTGTTGCGCTTCACCGCGTGATAAGCTTCGTGAATTAAAACGGTTGCCAGGTAATTTTTGAACTCGCTTTGGGTAAAACTCTTTCTGAGAGACGCATCGACCACTGCGTCGACGTATATGGTAATGGGCGGTAACTCATTCTTCCAGTCACCGAGTGCGGCAGCCGCTCTCGTGAGCATAAGTATTTTCGGTTGATTCTCGAGATAGCCGGCCTGATAAGAAACGTCGCCCCCGACGTCGAGTTTGCTTAGAAAGGTCTTGATTTTGGCCAACTCTTCTCGAAGCCTTTCTTTCACAACGTCGGTGTGTCTCCCCAGAAAGATGTCCAACGCCTCGTCGACCTTTTGCGCATCTTTTCCATTGGTGAGGGCTTTGAGCGCGTTGTCTAGAGAATTCAACGCGCGTTTGCGCGCACTGGATACAATCTTGTAGATCGGCTCACTCTGGACTCGAGTCAAGTCAATAAGGTGGCTAGCTTTGCCGCCACTGACCGGAGCGCGTCGCAAAGCTTCATTTTCGAAACTATATGAGAATTCGTAATATCGGATGTCATTGTCATTTCGCGCTAACACAATCCCTTGTGCCTTGTTGGAGGTGTTTGCCCCAGGCTTTGACTCGCCACGAATTTCAGGATTTATGGTGTTAATTTTTTCCTTTGCAACTGCCTTCTGAGATATCAATTTGAACCCAGACTTAAACTTGAATTTTCTGGCGAGTCTGAAAACGGAGGTTGAAATGGCCCTGAGCGGCAACGGCTCCCAGAACGCAAATAGCTCATAGCTGGCAATCGCAAAAAGGCGGATTGGAAAAAGTGAAAGATCCCTTGCCGTATCTGCCAAAATTGCCATTAATAGCGCTTTTCCTCTGTGTCCTTTGAGGAGATTATCGAACACTGATATGCGCAAAGCTTTTGCACTTTGCAACGAAAGTTCCGCACCTGGAATTGCGATCGACACTAGAGTGAGAAGATCCAGTGTTACTTCTTCTGCGATTTCCTGGTTCGAGGGATGATAATCCGGATCATTCACGGCGTGATAAGCCATGTCGAACCCAGGGATAAACAAGGTTATATATTGCCACCAGTGCATGTGAAATTCCAGGTCCTCTTTCTGGTCGATTATTCTTTTAAGCATGGCCTTGGCGGCAGCATCCGTGATTTCGATGAGTCGATTTCCGGAAAAATCATTTCTGTCTGGTCTATCTAAAACAAGATAAGCTTCACTGAACATCGTCGCATCGAGACTCGTCGTATTTCGGAGGACCGGATGTATTACTTTTGTGAACAACTGATTTTTCTTCCACAGAAGATTCTTCTTCGGGGAGATTGCAGGTAAAGGCCGAAGGTAGTCTTTTTCAGAGGAAATAGCCGAGAGTATTTTATTTGAGGTCATTTCGGCCGCAGTTACGGACTTGATAATAAACCGTCCGTTGAGTGTGGAGATTACTGTCCAACTCCCTGACGCCATTTCACAAAAGATCAATTCGCCAGCTGTCGAATACCCTGCATCGAATATATTTAAAACAATTTCTCTAAATTTGATCGGCATACTTATCATATCCATAAAAAAGCGCCTTTGCGCGCTTTCTTTCGAAGGTAATGGAGGTGACTCGGTTGCCGGTTTTGTAAATACAATTGTTTTAATTACTTTGATCGGTTTTTCGATGAGCATCCGGTAGGGATGCAAACCATAATCGAAGAGAGCGAAGAGGCTGAGCGCTTCTGCCAGCGGCGAAAGATATTTAGATCGAAATGTTACGAACTGGCCGTAATATTCAGAGTCCGAGCCCGTTTCGGCATTTGGCTTGATATTCTTTATGAATTGCTCGGCTTCGTCGACTATCCCGCTGCGCCGCTTTGTGAATGGAAGATCGCTGAGTTTATTATTAAACTCGATGAGTAATTTAGTGGGATCCAGATTGTATGAGTATAAATCATAAATGCTCGATCCTGTCAATGACTTATAAAATATGGCTTCTGCGAATGAAACGAACGTCGTTACTTCCGGGCTCGATCCGGTGACCAGGGCGAAATTATCCAGGTAGCCCGCCGTCGATAAATTGTGAAGACTGTGGGGTAGGCTTTGATTCTCTCCGAGCATCTGCAGCGTCGCTTTGACGGCCAATGCTCTGGCTTCAAAAACAGTGGCATCTTCCGGGGTTGTTACTGCGGCGGGGAGTTTTGATTTGATCTTGTCCAGGACATTGCGATAATTACGGCATAATGCCATGCGATTTTCTATATAACGGGATGCATACCGGTGTGCAAGAAGTGTCCTGGTTTTGATTTCGAATTCGATATGATCGCGTGGACCCCGAAGGTTATATATTTCCTCCTTTAGTTCGAGGATCTTCGCCTTGATTGTGCATCGAATTGCAGATGTCATTTCCGTGGAGAGGCCGGTCTTTCCAATTGGAACCCTGGATGCGTTGTCGGCCCACAATCGAAGCGCAATACTCACCCCCTCTGCTACGGGGCCAGGTGGCGCAGTTCTGGACCTGTTGCCTAGTTGATCGACAATATAATCATCAAGGCTTTCAATAGCTAACGGAGGCTGGTTGATATCGATTGGCAAATCAAAAACTGATTCCAATTTGGCAATCACTCCTTCCTTACCCTCAGGACGAAGGCCCTGTTGCCTACGAATGATGAAGGTTTCGTAGGCTTTTATTTTTATCAGGATTGACTCGAGACGCCGAAATTTTTGAGACGTACATCCCGTGTCGTCGCTATTATTGATTTCTTTCAAAATCGAATAAAATTCCTGGCCATATCGATTTTCTGAGGAGAGGTAGTACACGGGAGGGTACAACTTATTCGAATAATCGAGAAATGCCTGACGTACGGCCGTTTCGTAGATATTCTCATCTTTCCCGGAAGGGCGGTCTCCATTTTTTATATCAGAAATTGAATCGAGTGCGTTTTCAAAAAACCTATAATCAAATCGAGCTTCGAGGAAGGATCGAACACACTCAAGGTTTTTCCCCTTCAAGTCAATCCATTTTGAATGCGCGGTATGCATGTTCGAATCAACGTCGGGGCATTTTCGGCTTAGTGGTTCGGCGGCAGTCTGTGGCACATCAACTTCGGGGTTGTTTGTCTTTCGTGAATGGAAAATTCCTGATCTTGGGAAACCGGCGGTCAATTCGAAAACGGAGGCTAGGGTCATGGCGGCGAGGAGCGTACCCGTTCGCGATAGCCCTGTGCGCGCAGCAAGTGCGGTCCCGACGGCGACGGTGATGACGGGGTTCGAGGATCCAACCGAGTGTTGAGGGCTAGCTGCGGGATGGGCCTTAGGCACACCTGGAGCCTCACCGGGAGGTGCCGCTGCGCTGCCCCTTGCAGACGCAGAGGCTCTCAACCGAGCCATACGGGATTTCGCGTAGATAAAGCGCGCCTGCCTTTCCTGCTTTTGAGTAGCCTTCTCCCCGTGGCTCAGTCTCATTCGCTCGGCATTGGGGTCGTCATCCACCGGGCAGACAGGTTCAACCACTGTGGCGAGGCTGGCCGTGGGTTTCGCATCGACCACCGTTTGCAGGACTGCATAACTCTGTACCGCCCGCTGCAGATACCCGATCATTCCCGCTATTTTCTCGCCAAGCGAGGTTTCGGGAGGCTGCATATCGTTCTCAAAGAGGAAGCCGTTTGGGGGGTAAACCGCCGGCCCATGGAGAACATTGGAGACGCGTGAGTTGACCGTCTGCCGCTTAACAAAATATCCGTAGTACGAAATGAGTGAGACAACCCCGACAGTCATGTAAATGTTTTCACGCTGACCGCTTAGACATTCGGGAACTACCCCGTCCAGCACATCGTCGACATACCGCTTCGTCTCCTCGGCGACGGCAAATAGAAGTGATTGCGGAGACAGTAGCTGATAAGGAAGCGCCGACAGCGCCTGGATCAGTCCGCCCAGCACATCGCGCTGCTTCAACGCGGTCACCAGGTTATACACAGCGGCGCCAGCAGCGGCGGCGACGCTCGCCGTTGGCGAGACTTTCGCCAGTAGCCAATATCCAAACGTCAATAATTCGCTGTGGGCGATCCATTCGCTGATCCGGGATCCCGCTGAAAAAAGCACCCGCTGGGATTCGGTGTGGCAGGCAAGCGGAATAGGACGGTATTCAACGAGCGGCGTGCTCCATTTAACTCTTGTCGGCGTGCGGAACGATGCGGCTATTTCATCCCGGTCCGAATCGGCCAGCCCCGCATCCTGTGCGGTTGGAGGCATCCAGTCTGCATCGCAGGCAGCATCCTCGAAACCATCGGGGATAAGAACTGGAGACAAGGCTTTCAATACGTCATGGGCGCCCAGAGCGCGAAATATCTCTTGTCGTTCCCCATAGACTGGGCTCATCACGGCTGCGGGGCGGCCTATCTGCTCACTCGTCCGCTTTGCAATATGGGCAGCGGTACGGAAGGCGCTACTTTCGGACGTTTCCCGGTCGGTGCCTGAAGCACCGCGATACTGGTTGGCAAAGGGTGTGAGCCGCCGGACTCGTTTCTGCGGGCGGGACGTTTCGTTAGAGCCGGCCCGTTGTGGCGCTAACGCAGGCTGTTCTCGCCGCTCGGGGTTTGCCAGCCCGTCGGCGGTATCCGATGCGTCAAAGAACTCATCCGCGTCCGTCTCGTCGACATCTCCCTGTAATCCCGAGAGCGTCCTGAGATGTTCAGGTGTTGCGCAAACGCCGTTTCCAGTGGCGGCATCTCGCGCGCTCAGCGATTCGTGCACCGGACCGCAGAGTGCCTTGCGAACCTCGCAGCGGCTCTGCGGCTGACCCCGTAGAGCGCTCGGACGGCCATCGTCACCCAGCAAAATCGCCTCGAGCTCCGGATGACTGAGCGCGTAGTCCTGTATCTCCCGACGGAAATAATCCACTGCCTCCCGTTCGCTTGCAGGCACCTTTCCCCGGAAAATCCGTTTGACCGCATCCACATTCTCAGACGCTTGCAGTGCCTTCCAGATGGCGTTGAAGAAACAGTTTCCATCAGGTCGAACCCAGACTCTTTCACCATTTATAAGCGTCCAGTAGTGGTCGTCCGCTACCTCGATATACACATCGCCAGCGCTGCGCTCTAACTCGCCAAAAGACACATTGGTTGGACCGCTCCTTACGTGAAGCGCCAGCCCGCCCTCCTTCCAGCAAGGAAGTTCAGAAATCAGGTAAGGCATTGAATCCGCCAGTTCAAAATTCCATTCGCCATCGCGCCCGATGCGCTCCACCTGGTCGGCCCACCTCGATTCCACAACATGCGGCTGCTTGACAACTTTATTGTGTCCGCGTCGCTTACTTCCGGTTGCGGAATCTCTCTCTGCGTAGGTGTGCATAAGCCGCCTCGGAATCGGACCACTGACTTTGAGTAGAGCCGTGCGTTAGCCGGTCGTGGCGCGCGTCGCTTCCGGCATGTCGTCGCGATGCGGAGACGCTTGCTGCAAAAGGACGCGGTTCTATCTGGAACAATCTGCACGCGCGATTGCAGGATCGCACCTGGCAACGGCTCGCTGGCGAAGGCGCACCTGTCGGTGCTTCGCATGGGTCGCGCCGAACCTTCGACATCGTCGTAAGGCTGCGGAGATGAATTGAAATATAACGAGCGCCATGTCCATCGACATGATGGCTGCATGACAATTGCGTCATGAAACGGTTCGGTGGTCGCCGTGGGGACGGGATGCGACATCGCGCGCAGCACCGACGCGCTCTCCGAATGCAACCTCGCCAATACGCTTCGTCACGCCGGACAGCGACACCGTTGCCCTCGAGTGACTGCGAAAGTGGATCGCCACTAACCTCCGGTTGTCCGAAGCTTCCTCCCCTGCTCCCGAATCTGTTCCAACGTCGCGCCCGGCGTGCTTGCCTCCTGCGGCACCCGGTTCGTGCCGAAGTCGTTGTTGTTCACGACGATGAGTGAGAGTCGCGTCTACCGGTAGATGCGCGCACAACTGCTGGATCACTTTGCCCACTTGCACGTCACCTGGTCGGTCAATCCGGACCTGATCCATTACGGCAGCGCGGATTCGCAAGCGGCACCGATGGTCAATGCGCGTTCGGGCTCGCCAGTTGGCTACGCAATACCAGGTGCGCCAGTCGACGCTGGTTCGATACGATGAGCCGCGAATTTCCGTCAGCTTTTCAGGTCTTTGACACCACGCACCCGCTCAACGTTACGTTCGAAATTGGCACGATCGTAGCTCTGCATAATGAAAGTGACACCCTTGTCCGTACGGAGACGACTCACGTCGATATTGGCGGGATTTCTCTCTCTATCAAAGATCGAGGCCAGCAATCTGGCTTGCTCAGTCGGAGGTGACTGCGCAAAACCGGGGCGCATCAGCGCGAGAATATCCTCGATGCTTACGCTCTCCATACCGCGGCCTCTAAGCCAATCCCGGATCCTCACTTCCGGAATCACCCCGGGTTCCACATTCGACTGCAGAATATAGGCCATCAGTTCCGGCCCGGCAGGGATGTCGATTAAATAGTCGGCCTTGCAGAAGTTCGTGAAGCCCCGCCTGGCCAAGCGATGCAGTTTGTTGGAGGGTAATAGAACTCCCAGAACGAATATCGATCTGATAAAGATTCTGGGAGTTTCGGAGTGGTCGCCAATGAGCACGCCTGATTTCTTTCGTAGCCGTCTGGACGCGATGATTGATCTACGTCACCCGCTTGCCGTGTTGGCAACGAAGATGTCATGGGCTTCAATCGAAACGACGCTTGCTCCCCTGTTCGAGCGACGTTCACGCGATGGACGGGTGAGCGAAGCGGTTGACCTGTTTGGCTCGAACTCGCTGGAATTTGCCGGTGGCGTCAGTGCGGCTGGACGTCCGCGCTTGCCTATGCGGCTGATGGTGGGTCTGCTGTACCTGAAGCACGCCTACAACGAGAGTGACGAAACGGTGTGCGAGCGCTGGGCACAGGACGTGTACTTTCAGTTCTTCTGCGGCGAGGAGTATTTCCAGCCGCGTCTGCCGTGCGACCCGACCAACCTGGTGCGTTTTCGGCAGGCGCTGGGCGAAGCCGGTGTCGAGGAGCTGCTCGCGGCGACGATCGCGGCTGCGGTGCAGATGAAGGCGGTGACGCCGGTCGAATTCGAGCGCGTGATTGTCGACACCACGGTGCAGGAGAAGGCGATTGCGTATCCGACCGACAGCCGTCTGCTTGAGGTGGCGCGGGCCAGACTCGTTCAGTTGGCGCAACGCGCAGGGTTGGGGCTGAAGCAAACGTACGAGCGCGAAGGCAAGCGACTGCGTCGCCGCGCGGGCGGCTATGCCCATGCGAAGCAGTTCAGGCGCCTGCGTCGTGTACTCAAGCGTCAGCGCACGGTACTGGGACGGTTGCTGCGCGATATCGAACGCAAGCTGTCTGGAGCTTCAGACGAACGGCAGGCACAACTGCGCGTCTGGCTTGAGCGGGCCTGGCGCATTTGCCACCAACGTCCAAAGGACAGGAACAAACTCTACGCACTGCATGCGCCTGAAGTTGAATGCATTGGGAAAGGAAAGGCACGCCAGCCCTACGAGTTCGGCGTCAAGGTGAGCCTCGCGATCACGGAGAAACAAGGGTTGATCGTCGGTGCGCGGGCGTTCCCCGGCAACCCCTATGACGGCCATACGCTGGCCGAGCAACTCGAACAGAGCTCCATTCTGTTGCAGGACCTGCCCGGTACACCACAGCCGAAGACCGTGTTGGTCGATCTCGGGTTTCGCGGCGTCGACGTGGAGGTATCATCAGTACACCTGATTCATCGCGGCAAACACAGGACACTGACCAGCACGCAGCGACGTTGGCTCAAGCGACGCCAGGCGATTGAACCGATCATCGGCCATGTGAAGCACGACCACGGTATGCGTCGCTGCTGGCTCAAAGGACAAACCGGCGATGCGCTGCATGCCGTGCTGTGCGCCACGGGCTACAACCTGCGCTGGCTGTTACGCGCGATTGTTCGCCTGGGTCTGGGGCCCATCTTTTTTGTCCTCGCCTGGCTGCATTCGATCGCCGATGTCCTGTCGCATCCGCTGCTTGCGCACCGGGAACGCTTCCGGCGGGCTAACCGTCCCGCTCCGACAAAATACCCGATCGGCGTCGTGCGTCAAGCAAACTGAATTTTGCAGGGCCGACTAAATAATTATGTCCGAGCCGGTGATCCATAATCAGAAAGACATAGTTTTTCTGATGATCGAGAGTATTCAGCGTTGTGGCGAATTCCGAAAAATCGGCTTGCTGAATTCGGGTTGGATCGACCGCGGAGACATCCTCGACCATCAGCTTGAAGATGTTATTCGCGGAAAGGTCGCCCGGAGGTTCCTTTGGGGCGTAGGGATTGATACCCACCAAGTCTATATATGTCTCAAGGCCACCCATTTCCTTGACCTCGATATCGATATTCTTTCGGATCTCGGCGGTATCCCGGTCAACAATCCGTTTAGCATAATCGCCGTTCCATAATGTGCGATCCACATTGATGTCCGAGAGGTCCTCCGCTAGTTTTCGGAAAGCCGTCTTGCCCGGATAAGCATCGGCGCGTGAGGGCACAGGCTTGGTCTCTGATGCCGTCTTTCTGACAACCCAGCGGCCGTCCACTTTTCTCTCGACGGCAATGGTGCCTGTGGTGGGTTCGGTGCCTCGCCCTGGCTTAAGATTCCAACCTCTTCCAGAACTATCCAACACCACCTGGTATGTGTGACCGTCCGATCGAATATAATAATCTTTCCGCCGAAATGGCATGCGCTTCTCGTAAACACCCTTGAAGATATCTTCGGCCCTGCCAAAATACAGTCCCTTTGTATCAGTATTGACACTCCACTCCGGATTTAAACCCATCTCAACCGCATAGGCATCTCCCTTTTGGCCAAGATGAACTGTCGCCGAAAAGGTGGTCGTGTCCTGCGAAGTGTAGGGATACATGGGGTAATCTACCTTACGCAAACGCCACTGGGGAACACGTAACGGCGTCATCGATCCGACCGCGCTATTGCTATCGGAAATGGCGCCGGAAAACACTGTGTCGATATTCGCAACAGAATCGAAATCCTTGTATGCGACAAATGATCGAGGATACACGTCTCTAAATTTTTTCGCCCACGCTTCCTCAGTACCGTAAAAAGGCAGTCCCATCGCGGGGTATCTCCCAGCGGTAATATCGACAGCCACTGCGGTATCACCGGTATCGTCGATGACGAGGTAATGCATCTCGGGCTCGATACTGTTTGGCAAACGCCAGATCATCACAAGGCGACACTTCACCGCTCGACCGAGTCCATTCATAAATGACATGACCTCCTTCGCGGAGGCGGCTTCGGCGGTACGAGGATCGTTAAAAAAGGGCCTGAGTTTATCGTCACTCTCGAGCTTCGTTCGCAGCTCGGCAATGGTGCGCGAGGTCTCGACCGACGGCCGTATTGCTGACGGTGAAAAATAGCGCTCTATATCATTGGCTGCCGTAACCTTCACTTTCTTTACTGATGTCTGGCCTAGTGAACCAACCTCCACAAATCCTTCAACCTGGACATCGCCTTTACTGTCTTTCAAGATCAGGAGTTGACTATTCCCAACGGAAAATCGACCCTCGTCGCCCTTATAGCTATATGCCCAGTGGGTGCTATCCTGTCTTTCAATCCGGGTTGGAGAGGTGCTTTCCAAGGGGCGAGAGGACATGATATAGGTGTTGTCAAAGTAACCGTATAATCCTGTCAAATCGGCGCTAGTAGGCTCGTCCGGCAAAACCAATGATGATTTCTGCCCGGTCAGAACACCGTGAACATGAGCGATATGTTTTACGCCGTCAGCTTGAGTTTGCCATTTGGTGTCCGGAGAGTGCTTGCCAGCGTGGTATATATATATTGAATTTTCTGATTTCTTTATACATATGATTTGAGTGCATCCAGATAGCGCGCCCGAAGAAATAAGGAGCGGGCGCCCGGGTATAAGCTCGTCAAGCGATATTTTTATTCCGTTAGCACCATCGTTCCCGTTCGGAACCAGAATGACATCGAGTTTTTGCAGCTCGTCATTTTCTCCGCTCCAGAAATCACCATAGGAAACTCTCGAGGATTGTGAGTAGGATACAATATCGGAACCCTGCCCCAGTTGAATATCATATGGCGACGTGGTGCCTAGTTCCGTGGAGGGCTGAGGCGAATCATGTGTGATCTGGGAATCACTTCTGGCGAAAACGAAATTCCAGGGGAAACTTCTAACCGCCCGGTTTGGCGCGGGGTAGATGGCACCCTTGCCGATTGCAGCGGCGATATTTCCCGATAGTAACTTTTTAAGTTCTGCATTTTCGGTTACAGGTGGACTAACTACCCCGGGTACAGAGCCGCTCCGCGGGATCGCCGGGGGTCGAACCACGGCACCCCTCTTGGGGCTATTCAAAACAGAACGTAGATTATTAAAGGTTGCGCGGGAAAAAACTGCGCGATACCTGGCCAATTCATCCACTCTTCTCATTCCGAAGCTGGTCGCGATAGTCTCCGAGCGCGGATTTATTGCCAACGCGGCGATTTTTTGAACCCCGCTCATGTGAAACACTGCGTATTTCACAGTATGGTAGCTCAAAAAACGGCCAATACCTTCGAGATTATATTTTTGCAGCTCAGCCATGCTCCAGGACGGGCTATGACGATGACGGAACACGTAGCCTATGAATTTCTCGTCATTTCGAATTTGGGAAAATGGGTGAGCAATTATGCCACTCACCGCCACGGTATAAACATCTGCTGTTGACTCATCGTGAATGGCGGAAAGCCCGAAAACGGTCGCTGATGATTTTCCCTTTTCAGCTTTGTCAACTATTCCAAAAATTCTTGTGGCGGACGAGGAATAATATTGCAGCAATTCGTCAACGACGGTTGACCCGGCTCTGGCATTTTCGGCTATGTCGAGTGCGCGCAGGCCGCCACCTCCATTTGCGTAATCCGTCGCTAAATATGCCATCTCATCATATAGTCTCTGATAGTGCTTAAGAATGGTCCGCACGTCTTCAATTTTTATCAGATATTCAATGTTGCCCAGCAGAACGAGTTCAAACCGCGAGCTCGGGATGTATCGCTGTTTGTCAAAATCATAAGCCCGTATTTTCAATCTTTCCTGAATAAAAGGGTATGTGATCGACATCCGTGCCACGAGATCGACCTTGTTTCCCAGCATGCTATTGCAGCTATAAAGCAGACCTCGGCAGACGGGTCTTTTACTATGCAATTTTGAAACACGACCTTTCAGATCGGTCAAACGCCCCAATAGTCCACGGAGTGCCACATACTTTGAAATATCCTTAACTATTTGTTCCTGCCCGATAAGCTCAGTGCGGATCGTCAGTATTGCATCGCTATCATCCTTGTCCACGGTGTTGCGCAGCCTTTCAAGCTTCTCGCGCTCAAGGGAAAAATCGCGATCCGGATTATCGATACCCATTTCCTGCATTTCGGTTTCGACATTTCCTATCAGGGTATCAAGCTCCCGTAGGTAAGAAGAATCAAATGACAGGATTTCATAGGGTTGATTCGATTCATCGAAAAAATCCGCAGAGCCAAATGAGTATTTGTTTTCCTGTGGATCGGGTAATTCCCCCACCATTGAAGCGGAGCCATATTTTTTTCCGAGCAATATTCCTCTGGATCTATGGCCAAGCCACTCATCCCATGAAAATAACGCTGTGTCTTTTCCTTTCCTTCGTGCAGATGGATCAATTATGGATACAATTTTATTGTTATGATGAACCGCCACTGCCAGATTCACTGTCGGGAGATCGTCTGTTATTTTAAAATAAGTGAGCGTCAGATAAATTTTGGTGCGGATGCCATGTGATTTTGTAATTTTTTCGATATTATCGATAGCCTTGATATCACCGGCTCCCGCAATTGCCGCGTTGAACTCGTCATCCTGAATTACGTCTAGCCACCGTTGAGCAAACCACCGTGTGGCAACCGCTTCAGGGTTCTTATTTACTGGCGCGGTAGGAGACGGATCCAGTACCGCAGAAGAAATTTCGACCGTCCGGTCGGTATCCATCGCATCCACAAGCATATGATTGGATCGAGAGAGCATCCACGCGGGCCGGTTGATGACTGTCCAAGAGGAATCATTGGCATCGTCAAAAGGCGTAGCGGATCCGAGGCCTGCCCTGAAACGGTCTTCAAAGAGATTGAAGGTAGAGAAATCCTGGAAAACGCAGAGCTTGTCACCAAGATATTTTTGATATGTTTGTCGCCAATTTTTGTCGGATTCGATGATTGGAGATTCAATCCACTGGTTTAGAAGTCTGGCCGAGGAAATGTCAACTGAATATTTGGAATTATTCTTTTGAACAGTAAGCAAAAAATGAAACTGTGCATCTGGCCGGTTTGCTGATGACCATATTTTCATCAAACGGAAATTTGTGGTGTATCCTGCTTCCGAAAATATTTCCGCGAGACCGGGCAAGTGGCTGATCTCGAACTCTTCCGGGGATCGCGCAAATTTATTGTACGATGCTTTCTGTATCAGTAGATGGACAATTTCCAAAACGGCCGATTCACTGTCTGTTTGAAGGACATTATCAAGTGTTTTTGCTTCGAGTCTTTCGTCAAATATACCTTCAATTTCCGAACGCCCTCTGATATTCAATTGATCGGCGGGAGTCCGGGACAGAAGGTAGTGGGTATGGCTTTCCAATTTAGAGAATTTGACGTTACCGTCAAGTAAGCCATAGTTAAGAATCCATAGGTCTTCAGTGGAAACCGCATGGCGGGACAAATTCTTAATCGCCGACTTCTTTGAGATGGGCGAACCCGGTGCGACGACATCAAACCCCGTCGCTCCTGACGGGTCGGAATATACAATATTCGCGTAATCAAACAGTCGAGCCAGCAGCTGTATGTCGCCCATGGCTACATCCTCGGGGAGAGCCATCCGCATACTGGAACTGGTCATTAGACTATTGTGAACTTCTAATAGCCTCTCGATCGTAGAATCACGCCGTGCGGACGCGACCGAATCCACAGAGGGCTTGCTGATGTGATAGAAAAGAACGCAGCCCTCCTGCTTGCTGACTCCCATCATAAAGATGCTGTCCGACAATGCGCCCGGACTTACTAGAAGAGGGCGAACTTTGTCGATGTCCTCGAAGTTGAGTCGAATTCCAATCGCGCCTCCCTCAGGTGCGGGAACCATAAGGACTTCGACGTTTTCATTGGAGGAGGATGATCCGGAGATAAAGCCGATTTTCTCGTCAAAACTAGAAAAAACTATGTCGTCAACTTGTCCAAGCTGAAACAGTTCAAAGCCGCTCTGAGGTACGGGATGTGTTGACTGAACCGGGTCCAGCGAGAGAAATTGATTATCGTTTCTGGCGAACTGAAAAGGTGTGTTAATTTTGACGGTATGACGCGTCGCGTCGAGCGATATTGCTCCCCTATCTTCAAGCGCGCGAAAGTCTCCTTTCCACGTGAATCCGTTAGCATCGCCCGGTTGCTCGCCGGTGCCGCTCGGGCCGGGCTGTGGCTCGTTATCTGCGCCGAGGAGAGTTTCTGAGGTCTCAGTGTATGAGAATTCATAGACTTTGACATCGCGCATGGATTCCGTTCTAAATATCTGCGGGAGCGGCTTTATTTCGGGCGATTTAGGATTTTTGGATTTTGCGCCAGGGGAGGGCGCTCCTTCCGATTTGCCGATCACCACGTTGGCAGGCCTTGGTTTAAATAGCAATTTGCCGCGCATTAGCCTGCGGCCTCCCTTGTACAAGGCCGTCCCGATTAACTCCAGAGGAACCGGCTCCCACGGGGAAATGAAATAGGATACTGTCATAGTCGATGCGCGCAGCGATGCGAGTGCCAGATCGGAGCCGGCCTGCTCAATAACACGCGTCACCAGAGCCAATCCTCTGAAGCCTTTATGGGCATTGAGTAAAATGGCGCTGCGAAGCAGATTTGACTCCGCATAAAGAATTTCACCGAGGGGGACGCCGAAGAAAGCGATGGCCATTCCTGCATTTATTACTTCCCACGTGATCTCTCCATACGATGGTGCATATTCGACGTCATGATAACGGCGGTAGGCGATATCGAAACCGGGTATCATCGGTGTGAAATACTGCCACCACCTCCTTTTGTAATGTGCGGCTTCAGACTGTTCGGCGGCGTCTTTAACTAAAGATCCTGCCACCTGCTGGACGACTTGAAGCAACGAAGCGCCAGTGCCGTCTGGCCGCTCGACCAGCGACTCCGCCGTCGAAAACCCCAGGAAGGCAGTCTCGTAGGATATTTTATCCAGCGGACTTTTAGTTCCAAAGATAGGGGTAAGGATAAGGCTGGATAGCCGCTCGCCATGCCACTTATCCTTCTCGCTCGGATAGTCACAGTGCGAGGTAATTGGAGGCGGGGTAGAGCTTGTTCTTATTTTACAAAGAGCTGCATTTGAGCACATTGTTGAGTCTGAAATCGTTTTTAAAAATAGCTGGCCACCGATAGTTGATATAATTATCCAATCACTCGACTCAAGTTGGCAGAAGGCCAGATCTCCTGCATGTATCATTGTGGAAAGGACTGGCAGGGAACCATGTAGTTCAATAGCCCGTGGTATATACAACGTCAATTCCATTCGCGCACAACGAATTACCCGCGAGGCTACAATGTCATACGGATGGACGCCAAATTGTGTCAACTTATCAATGGCGATTAATTTTGCGACATCGGATAAATATTCATTTTTGAAAACAGAAAATTGATTGTAGTATTCGGTATCGCTTTTTGTCTCAGTGTTGCTCTCCACACTCTGCAAATACGATAACCCGGCTATGCCATTACGGTGGGCCCTCTGCGAAAACGGGAGCTGCTGCATCAGCGAATTGAAATGGCGAACGACTCGGGACGGATCGGCGACCTCGCGATACAGTTGTTCGACAGTCGATCCCGTTTTCACCATCATAAAGATCGCTTCCGCGAAAGAGACAAAATAAAAAATCTCCTCGTTCGACGCGATTAATGCAGGATAGTTATTGAGGAGTTCCTTGGCGGAAAGTTGTTCGAAATTTGGTCGGGATTCCTTGGTCGAGAATTTTCGAAGCGCCTCACGGACGGCGAAAGCACGGCTATCGAGCAACAGAACATTGGTATCCGCACGGTAGGCGTTCGGCAATCGAGTTTTGAGGTCAGTTAAAATATCAAGATATTCCTGAGACCTCTTTACAAGTATAGAGAGATACATGGCTGCGTATCTACACTGCAAGAGTTCGGCCCTCTTTTTGTCGCATGCAGAGCCATAAGTTGGTCCTCTGTAATTGTATAAAAAATTCTGGCACTCGTTTGCTGTCGAAGAAATGATATTGCTGGTATATATGGAACTTGTGGAAATGTCGGCAGCATTCAAGTTTCCATTTCGTTTTGCCATCTCAGTTTGTAATGAATCCTTGTATATATTCAATGCTGTCTCGCAACCCTTTCTACAATTCTCGTCGAGTTCAAAAAACATTCCCGGCCTGAGTTCGGACCGAATAAATTTCTGCAATTCCACTTCGGACGCGCGAGCCTCGCGTGGGGTGACGGGTAAGGAGAAAAGCGATTCCAATTCAACGGCCGATGAAATGGAACCTTCCGCGGGATGACCAAAAAGGTCGCGCCAGCGACAGGTTTCATATGTTTTTAATTTTACCAAAATGGGAATGACACTATGGGCTTTCGGCGAGGAGCCCTGGCTGACAGTCAAATTGGCGAGTTGATATAGTTCAGCGCCGTATCGATCCTCCGAGGATAGGCGTCGTGCGTCCGTATTGTTTTTATCCGTTTGATAGTCGTCAAAAGCTGCTTTCGCAGCGTTGAAATATATGGTCGACTCGTGCGAAGAATTAGTTGATTTCTTGCGTAGCCACAAATCTATCATTGTTTTTTCGAATAACCCATTATCGAAACTACTCGTAATAAATTCGCCCAGCCACTCCATTTTCAACCAAAAATTATAAATCCACTTGTGGTAAGTATTGTCGTGTGAGCCGGTCTGAACCAGGCTTTGCGTCGCTAGGCGCGATAAATCTTCAGCAGAATCGGGACGGTTGGAATGCGCGCTCAGCCATCCGGCGCGCGCCTTGATAACTGCCCAGATCGTCAGAGCGAGCGGGACCCCGACGGCCACGGCGATCCCCGTTCGCTTTATCGAGAGTGTGCCGGCCATGCCCGCCAATGCGTCTCTCCCTGCCGCCGCGAGGCCATCTGGACCCTGCAACAGGCCCGCCGCACCGATGCCGGCTGCTGCGGTCACAGCCAACAAAGGCGAATTGGCGGCCGCCGGCGACGTTGCCGCAGGCTCGGGCCGAAACGCGTGGATCTGCGCTTCTTCATCCGGTAAAGGAAGATTTGATCCGTAGGCTGCGTCGCTTATCGCAGCATCAATGTGCCCGACGAAAGCGTTATTGGGGAATGCCGCAAAATTGACAGCCTCCACAGGCGTCGAAGCTCCGCCTGACCTGGTTGCGCAGACGTCGTTTTCGGCTGGCTCCGTGACCCAATCGTCCAGCCACGGCGAATAGAGGCTGGCGGGCGGCGGCTCGGCACTGAAGGCTTCCCATACGGCTTCATCGCGGCTGTTCAACTCTGCTGCGTAAAGTCGAACAGCTTCACAAGTCGTCATGAGATCGAGGGTGTCCGCCGGAATCCAGCTATCACGAGACCATAGTTGTTTGTCTATCCCTCGCTTTGAATATAAATCGTCACATCGGGACAGCGTGTACGCGAGTAAGCCGGTGCCATGTGCGGCATTGGTATCAACTTCGTATTGCCGCATTTGCGTGCAAAAATCCGCCACTTCTTCGTTGGATAGAGGTAGTCGCAATCCCGCAAAGAAGACATTGTCATGTCGATTTTCGGAGAACAAATTGCGGCAGACAAAATTGTTGAACCCCTGATAAACTGGCCCAGCTTCTGACGCGACGACGTTTTCCATTTCAACGCGAAGGCGACTAAGGGACGTTAAATAGTCGACGAAATAGGCGAGCTTCTTCTTTTCACCGTCCGCAGATTTTGTCATCTTATCGGCGAGCAGTAACTGGTAGGCGGCGGCGCTTGAAAGGAGGGCCGCCGCCGTGCAAGGGTCGTCTGTCATTAACCGCTCTTCCAGCTCAAAAACCCATCGGATGTGTGCGAGAAATCCGAGATTATTGTCTAGCGACGCGAGCAATTCGCCAACATACTGGCTAGCGATAGGAAGGTGCAGCGCATGAATTGTCGCTAGCAGCGCAGTCAACCCGCGATCTCTCCAATTATTATCGTCTGCGATTAAGGTATGCAGCGTGGACAGCAGGCGCGTAATTGCGGCGTACGGTGTCAGTGCAGGATAGAAAACCGGTAATATCGTTGCAGCGATCAGCAAGAGCATTCGCACGCGCTTCCTGGTATCGGCTGTACGATACAGGGACATTGCAAGCGGAGGCATTGTTGCAATGGGGAGATAATTCCGCAGATGCGGTAGATACGCGATCGTTGCGGATGGAATGGCCCTACGCGATAGCGATTCACCGACAAATTGCGCAGCAGCCTTCGATATTTCCTTTAACGCGAACGGAATTTTCTGCGCAACGACATGCAAATTTTCGACAACAGGAGGGAGGATCGAATTGAACGCAGCCGAATCGCAAATAAAACTTTCATCGAGAAGATCAGGCCAGTCTTCATCAGTGCCGCGAGTCAACTCCGCTGTGCTATTGCACGTGGTATCGACGCCGGTGGGTACGTCATTTTCTTCAGCCTCATCAATCAGGAAATCGGCAAATTCGGCTGGATTTTTACGTAAATAGGCGATTACCTGTTCTCTTAGATAGGCGGCCCCTTCTTCTTTATTATTGGGAATCCTGCCTCGGTATATTATATTTCTTGTTTCGCGATCGGTGGTCTGATCGAGCGCGTGCCAGACTGAGTAAAACAGACACTTGCCGTGGCCCCCCTGATCCTCTATTTTTCCCCGCCCTACAGGGTAATAATGGTTATCGTTAACTCTCTCCACATCAATAATTCTGTTTGTCGGACTTCCGCGTTCCTCATTTGAATTTCCGCCAAATTCGCTTGTATAGCTGTCAGGTCGGGGATTATCGGCGGTGGATGGCGGTCTGACGCTGATTCGTAGAACAATCGAGGCATTTACGAAACCCGGGAGACGGGAAATTATCATGGGTACCAGATCGGCGCCGTCAAACATAAAGGGGTAGGTTGGTACCCAGTGTCCATTTTCGAAGATCCAGTCATCTGGCTGCTCAAGGCGCCGCGCAAGTGCTTCAATTTTGCGTGCGTCACGCCGATCTTCGCAATCGGCATTGGCACCTCTCGCGCGGACTGTCGCAATGGGATCGATGCTGAATGCCGGTACAGTATCGTCAAAATCTTCATTTGCAGTGACATATTCGGAGTCGAGGTCTACCCATTCGGAAGAATCGTTCTCGCCAGAAGCGCGCTTTTTACGCGGCTTTCTGTATTTATTTTCGGATCTTTTCGGCGCTTCGCCGACGTATGCCGCAGAGTAAGGCATCTTCACTCTCACAGTTTCTGTATCAGTGATCTTCACGGCACCTGAAAACAAGTGCCTCCGCTGAGGCGAGCCCGAGCCTGACTCACGGCAATACGGCTTAATCGGTACGATGGCGTACGACCATAAAGCCGCTTAAGCGCTAAGGAAAGTGACAAGTTGAGGCAGCTCGCCTGGCGGCGCTATGCAGGCGGAGCTGAATAATCCGGAAAGCCTTGCAGGGTGGGGCTTTCTGAGTGAAGTTAAACCAGACGTCGCCATCGTGGATCGGGGATGCAAGGGCGTCGCGATCGACACCGTGAAGATCTGCCATCCGGGCTTGCAATGCGGCATCACGCGCACACTGCGCGCGATCATCAGGTGGCGCAGTGCAATCGAGCCAGCGATCGGCCACATGAAGGCAGATGGAAAACTTGAGCGGAACTGGCTCAAGGGTGCGCTGGGCGATGCGATCAACGCCGTTCTATGCGGCGCCGGTCACAATCTGCGGATGAACCTGAGGAAACGGCGGCTTATTTATACCTTCTTTCTCACCGTTCCGCTCAATCGCACCATCGCCACAACGTCGGTGCCCGCGAGGCTGGGCACTGCGTAAAACGAATTGTTCAGGTCCGACTATCTAGCGAAGCTGAACGCTCGCGCGCAGCTTCCTCCCCTGCTCCCGAATCTGCTCCAGCGTCGCACCTGGCGTGCTCGCTTCCTGCGGCATGCGGATTTCGATCACTGCCGCACGCTTCGCTTCCATCGAGCGCTGCAATGCAGGCAGAAAGTCTTCCGTCCGCTCGACTGTTTCTCCGTGCGCGCCGAACGATCTCGCGAACGCGGCAAAGTCCGGATTAGTGAGACCTGTGCCGTGCACGCGATCCGGGTAGTGCCGTTCCTGATGCATCCGGATCGTGCCGAAGTGGCCGTTGTTTACGACGATGAAAATCACATGCAGGTCGTACTGCATCGCCGTTGCCAGTTCCTGCGCGGACATCATGAAGCAGCCGTCGCCGGCTAATGCGACGACTGCGCGTTGCGGATACAACGACTTCGCCGCAATCGCCGCCGGTACGCCGTAGCCCATCGCGCCACTGGTCGGCGCGAGCTGTGAGCGGAAATGCCGGTACGAGAAATGCCGATGCAGCCACGTCGCGTAGTTGCCCGCACCGTTTGTGAGGATCGCGTCTTCCGGTAGATGCGCGCGCAACTGCTGGATCACTTCGCCCATTTGCACGTCGCCTGGAATCGGGCGTGGTTTGCGCCAGTCGAGATAAGCGCGATGCGCTTCTTCCGCGGCGCCGGTCCATGCGAGCTTGTCGGAAGACGGCCTTAACTCGGCAAGCAGCGCTGCCAGTTCCGGCATACCAGAGACGATCGGCAGATCCGCTGCATACACGCGCCCGAGTTCTTCCGCGCCTTGATGCACGTGAACCAGCGTTTGTATGGTCTTCGGTATGTCGAGCAGCGTGTAGCCGTTCGTCGTTGCTTCGCCCAGCCGTGGGCCGAGCGTGAGTAGCAGGTCCGCATCGCGGATACGTTGAGCAAGCGCCGGATTGATGCCGAGGCCGATATCACCCGCATAGTTCGGATGCTCGTTGTCGAGTGTGTCCTGGAAGCGGAAGGCAAGGCCGATCGGCAATTGCCAATTCTCGACGAAGCGTTGCAGGTCGGCACATGCGGCAGGCGTCCAGCCGCTGCCGCCGGCAATGACCATCGGCCGTTGCGCGCCTTCCAGCAATCGGCGCAACGCCTCCATCTGCGCCGCGGACGGTGACGCCGCCACTCGCTTATATCTCGGCGCGCCGGCGACGGCTTCGCATGCATCGCTCAACACGTCTTCCGGCAACGACAGCACAACCGGCCCTGGCCGGCCCGACGTCGCCGTGTGGAACGCATGGCTCAAATATTCGGGAATACGCTTCGGATCGTCGATTTGCGCGACCCACTTGGCCATCTGGCCGAACATGCGCCGATAGTCGATTTCCTGGAAGGCCTCGCGGTCGAGATGTTCGCGCGCGCATTGGCCGATCAGCAGGATCATCGGCGTGGAGTCCTGAAACGCGGTGTGCACGCCAATCGATGCATGCGTCGCGCCCGGTCCGCGCGTAACAATGGCGACGCCCGGACGGCCGGTCAATTTGCCGACCGCTTCGGCCATGTTGGCGGCCGCCGCTTCGTGCCGGCAGACGATGGTCTGAATGCGGTCCGTTTCGTCGTGCAGCGAATCGAGCACGGCGAGAAAGCTCTCGCCGGGAACACAAAATACACGTTCGACACCGTGCGTCAGCAAGGCGTCAACGACGAGACGCGCGCCGGTGGTTTGGGCAGTGAAAGACGATTCAGAAGCGAGCGGCATTGCGATGAAGCCTCCAGGCGTTGTGATGGGTGCGATCGGTGCGGTCGGGTCGCGTTGTGTTCTCAACACTCCACAATATTCACCGCCAACCCGCCGCGCGACGTTTCCTTGTACTTCGTCTTCATGTCGGCGCCGGTCTGCATCATCGTTTTGATCACGGAGTCCAGCGACACGTAATGTGTGCCGTCACCGCGTAGCGCCATGCGCGCAGCATTCACGGCTTTCACCGAGCCCATCGCATTGCGCTCGATACACGGAATCTGCACCATCCCGCCGACCGGATCGCACGTCAGCCCGAGGTTATGCTCCATGCCGATCTCGGCAGCATTCTCGACTTGCTCGGGCGTGCCGCCCATCACCGCCGCGAGCGCACCCGCGGCCATCGAACAGGCCACGCCCACTTCGCCCTGGCACCCCACTTCCGCGCCTGAAATCGACGCGTTCAGCTTGTACAGAATGCCGATTGCCGCCGCCGTCATCAGGAAGTCGATGACACCTTGCTCGTTCGAGCCCGGCATGAAGCGCGTGTAGTAGTGCAGCACTGCCGGAATGATGCCCGCCGCGCCATTGGTCGGCGCCGTGACCACGCGCCCGCCAGCAGCGTTTTCTTCGTTGACGGCGATCGCGTACAGGTTGATCCAGTCGACCATCGACAGCGGATCGCGCAGCGCCAGTTCAGGATTGCTCGACAGCGCACGATACAACTGCGGCGCCCGGCGCTTGACCTGGAACGGACCGGGCAAGTTACCGTCTGCATCCGGATTGTTGATGCCGCAACCGCGTGCCACGCACGACTGCATCACGTTCCAGATCTTCAGCAAGCCCGTGCGCGTCTCTTCTTCCGTATGCCAGACGCGTTCGTTTTCCCACATCAATTGCGCGATGCTCTTGCCGGTCGATTTGCACAGCGCGAGCAATTCGTTGCCGCTGCGGAACGAATGCGGTAATTGTTCGACGGCGCTCAGCACCTTCGTGTTCGGCGCGCCGGCCGTCACCACGAAACCGCCGCCCACCGATAGATAGGTCGACTCGCGCAGCGTCTCTCCCTGCGCATCGAACGCACGCAGCTTCAGGCCGTTCGGATGCTCCGATAGTGCCTGGCGATAAAACGAAATGTGATCTTTTTGCACGAACGGCACGTCGTGCGTGCCGAGCAAGGCGAGCTTGCGCGACGCCTTCACCGCTTCCAGCCGTTGCGCGATTGTGTCCGGATCGACCGTGTCGGGCGCATCGCCCATCAAGCCGAGCATCACGCCGCGATCGGTGCCGTGCCCTTTGCCGGTCGCGCCGAGCGAACCATACAGATCCACTTTCACCGATGCCGTTGCCGCAAGCAGCCCGTCGCGTTCGAGCCCTTGCGCGAACATCAGTGCAGCGCGCATCGGCCCGACCGTATGCGAACTGGACGGACCAATGCCGATTTTGAAGAGGTCGAACACGCTGACTGCCATTTACTGCTCCCTGCTGATAAGAGTTAGTTTAACGCGCCGGCAGCGGCAAGCACACGGCGAGCCACGCGGGCGGCGTCGGTGCGAGCTGCAGCGCGATCGGCGTATAGCGTCCGTCGAGACGCGCCGCCAGGTGAAACAGTTCCGTCGCGTTTTTCGGATCCCATTGACCCGAATAGCCGGGCAAACCGGCCTCGCGACGTTTGGCATCGAACGGAACGTTCGAATGCACGAATTCTTCATGCGTTTTGCTGCCGTCCGCGTACGGCGTGAGCCAGTCCAGCGCGGCCGCCAGCGACGCGCCATTTGCCCCTTTTTCCGGCAACCAGTTGCGGCTGTGGCGGCGCGCGGCGAGCGCGGCGGTCACAAGCGGTTGCAGGTCGTAGGTGACGTAATGCAGCGCGTCGCGCTCGCCGAAGTCGAACGTCGAGCCGTCCGCCGCGATGTTGTCGCCGATATGCTCGTCGAACAGGCGCTGCGCCGCGTTGATCATCTTGCGGTTATCCAGCGTGAACGCGGCCATCGAGATCAGCTTGATCCGGTGGCTCTGCCAGTTGTTCTTGAACGTACCCGTGAGCGGCCGCGGCTGCGCGTCGATCTGCGCGATATAGCCGTTCGCGAACTTCGTCAGGAACGCCATCGATGCATTGCGCGTCTTGACCGGCAACGCGCTCGCGGTCATGTCGTAGGCGAGGATCAGGCCTTCGAAATGGGTTTCGTCGATTGGATTGAAACTGGGTTGATAAGTCGTGACCCACGCGTACAGCAAGCGGTCGACCAGCTTCAGATAGCGGTCCTCGCTGGTCGCGCGCCAGGCGAGCGCGGCGTCGCGCAGCAGATCGAGATCCCTCTCTGCCTCGACGCTTTGATCGTAGATACCCTCGTGCGGCAGCGTGCCTTCGGTATGCAGTTTCGCCAGCGCATGCGGCGGGTCGTTCAGATGCGCCTGCACATTGCTCACCAGTGCCTTGACGCCTGGATCGGCATTCGTGCGCTCGCTGGTTTGCAGCGCGGGCGCCGCGCAAAAATTCATCGCGGCTTGCGCCTGCCGCAGCGGCAGCAGCAGTACCGCCGCGCCCGCCAACAGCAATGTGCAAGCCTGCTGCCACGTCTGGGCTCGCCTTGCTTCGGTCTGGCTTTGCATCAATCGCACCTTTCGCGCCATGCGAAACTCCTCGTTAGGCTGATTCGGTGTGTGATGTTAGCCGTTTGCGGACACAAGCGACAGAACCGTGCAACGCCTGCTTACAACCTTCAGACGCTGCGCGGTTTGCGGCCACGCTTACTCGTAGTCGGCGATCGGCACGCAGGAGCAGAACAGATTGCGGTCGCCGTACACGTTGTCCGCGCGGCCGACCGGCGGCCAGTACTTCTTGGCGATCAGCGTGGGCAGCGGATACGCGGCGGTTTCGCGCGCATACGCATGCTTCCAGTCGTTCGCGATGACTACCGCCGCCGTGTGCGGCGCGTGCTTCAGCGGATTGTCTTCACGGTCCGAGCGGCCTTCTTCGACGGCGCGAATTTCCTCGCGGATCGCGATCATCGCTTCGATGAAGCGGTCGAGCTCTTCCTTCGACTCCGATTCGGTCGGCTCGACCATCAGCGTGCCCGGCACCGGGAAGCTCATGGTTGGTGCGTGGAAGCCGTAGTCGGCGAGACGCTTGGCGACGTCGTCGACGGAGATGCCGCTGGTTTCCTTGAGCGGGCGCAGATCGAGAATGCACTCGTGCGCGACCAGTCCGCCCGGACCCGAATACAGCACCGGATAATGCGGCGCGAGTTTGTTCGCCACGTAGTTGGCGTTGAGGATCGCGGTTTCGGTGGCAGCGGTGAGGTTCTTCGCACCCATCATCGCGATGTACATCCACGAAATCGGCAGGATCGAAGCGGAACCGTACGGCGCGCCCGACACAGCGCCGATACCGTTCGGCGCACGCTCGTAGCCCGACGAAATCTGATTCGGCAGGAATTGCGCGAGATGCGCGCCGACCGCGACCGGACCGACGCCCGGTCCGCCGCCGCCGTGCGGAATACAGAAGGTCTTGTGCAGATTCAGGTGCGAGACGTCGCCACCGAACTGACCCGGCGCACAGAGGCCGACCATGGCGTTCATGTTCGCGCCGTCCACGTAGACCTGGCCGCCGTGCGCATGCACGATCTCGCAGATTTCGCGGACGTTTGATTCGAACACGCCGTGTGTGGACGGGTACGTGATCATGATCGCCGCGAGCTTGTCGGCGTGCTGATCAGCCTTCTTCTTCAGGTCTTCGATATCGACGTTGCCTTGCGCGTCGCAAGCCACCACGACCACCTGCATGCCGGCCATTTGCGCCGACGCCGGGTTCGTGCCGTGCGCCGAAGCGGGAATCAGGCAGACATTGCGATGTGCTTCGCCGCGCGACGCGTGGTAAGCGTGAATGATCAACAGACCCGCGTATTCGCCTTGCGAGCCGGCATTCGGCTGCAGCGACACGGCTGCGTAGCCGGTGGCCGCGACCAGCATCTGTTCCAGCTGATCGATCATTTCGCGGTAGCCGACCGTTTGCTCAGCCGGGGCGAACGGGTGAATCTGACCGAATTCCGGCCACGTGACCGGCAGCATTTCGGAGGTCGCGTTCAGCTTCATCGTGCAGGAGCCCAGCGGGATCATCGAGCGGTCGAGCGCGAGGTCCTTGTCCGACAGGCTGCGCAGATAGCGCAGCATTTCCGTTTCAGAATGATGACGGTTGAACACGTGGTGCGTGAGGTACGCGCTGGTGCGTTCAAGCGCGGCGGGCACCGTGTTCTCTGCGGGGAGTTCTGCGTCGAGGGCGTCGATTTGCGGGACTTCCTCGACAAATGCCGCCTGCGCGAACGCTGCGAGCAGATCGGCCAGATCGCTGCGCGTGGTGGTTTCGTCGATCGAGATGCCGACGCGCGTGTCGCTCACGTGGCGCAGATTGATGCGCTTGGCCGTTGCCGCATCATGCAGTGCCTGGGTGCGTGCGCCGGTTTCGAACGTGAGCGTGTCGAAGAACGTGTCGTTGACGAGCGTGTAGCCGAGTTTCTTCGCGCCGGCTGCCAGCAATGCAGCGATGCGGTTCACACGCAGCGCGATCGTCTTCAGACCGTGCGGGCCGTGATAGACGGCGTACATGCTGGCCATGATCGCGAGCAGCGCTTGCGCGGTACACACGTTCGAGGTCGCTTTCTCGCGGCGGATATGTTGTTCGCGCGTTTGCAGCGCGAGACGCAGCGCGGGGTTGCCTTGCGCGTCGACGGTCACGCCGACGAGACGGCCCGGCATCTGACGCTTGAATTCGTCGCGCACGGCGAGGTAAGCCGCGTGCGGGCCGCCGAAACCGACCGGCACGCCGAAACGCTGCGTGTTGCCGACGGCCACGTCCGCGCCCCATTCGCCCGGCGGCGTCAACACGGTCAGCGCGAGCAGATCGGCGGCGACTACCACGTGGCCGCCTGCTGCATGGATCGCTTCAGCGAGTGCGCGGTAGTCGCGCACATCGCCGTTCACGCCTGGGTATTGCAGCAGCACGCCGAACGCATTCGCGTTCGCCGCTTCCGCAGCCGGGCCCACTTTCACTTCAATGCCGACCGGCGTGGCGCGCGTCTTCACCACTTCGATGGTTTGCGGCAGCACGTCGTCGGCGACGTAAAACACGTTCGACTTCGGCTTGCCGACGCGTTGCAGCAGCGTCATTGCTTCGGCGGCGGCGGTGGCTTCGTCGAGCAGCGAGGCGTTCGAGATCGCCAGACCGGTGAGGTCGACGATCATCTGCTGGAAGTTCAGCAGCGCTTCCAGACGGCCCTGCGAGATTTCCGGCTGATACGGCGTGTACGCGGTGTACCACGCCGGATTTTCGAGCACGTTACGCAGGATCACCGTCGGCGTGTGCGCGTTGTAATAGCCCTGCCCGATGTACGAGCGGAACACCTGGTTCTTGTCCGCCAGCTCACGCAGCGCGGCGAGCGCTTCCGCTTCGCTCTTCGGCTGCGCGAAGGGGCCGAGCGGCAGTGTTTCGCTGCGGCGGATCGTCTTCGGAATGACGGCGTCGATCAGCGCGGCGCGCGACGCAAAGCCGAGGGCTTCGAGCATCGCGTGCTGGTCGGCCGAATCGGGGCCGATGTGCCGTTCGGCGAAGGCGTCATGCACTTCGAGCGCGGCGAGCGAGAGAGGAGTGCGGTTCATCAGACGATCCGGGTGTTCGAGCTTCATGAGGTGTTCCTGGCGGTGCGGGCGTCCGTTCGACTGTCGAATCGGACGCGCCGCGCCTGTCGGGTTTAAACGTAATGGTGCAACTTGCGGTGAATCAGGCGCCGACGGACTTTGCGTACGCGTCTGCATCGATCAGGCGATCCTGCGATGCGTCCGCAGCCGGCTTGATCTTGAAGAGCCAGTTCTCGTACGGCGCGCTGTTGACGCCATCCGGCGTGTCGGCGACGGCCGGGTTCGCTTCGATGATTTCGCCCGAGACCGGCGCGTAGATATCGGAAGCGGCTTTCACCGATTCGATCACGGCGACGGTGTCGCCAGCGTTGACGGTCTTGCCCAGTTCCTGGACTTCGAAGAAGACGATGTCGCCGAGCGCTTCCTGCGCGTGGTCGGTGATGCCGACCGTCAGCGTGCCGTCCGCTTCGGTGCGGACCCACTCGTGCGATTCGGTGTATTTCAGATCGGCCGGGATGCTCATCGGATGCTCCTATGCGGTGTTATTCGGTAGTGTTTCAAAAAGGGGACGCACGCGCCGGCTGCTTAAACTGCCAGCACTTTGCCGTTGCGTACGAACGGCAGTTTTACCACGCTTGCGGGAACGTTTTTGTCACGAATCTGGACGTGAACGGTGTCGCCCGGCTGCACGCCTTTCGGCACACGCGCAAAGGCGATCGATTCCTGCATCGTGGGTGAAAAAGTACCGCTGGTGATCTCGCCTTCGCCCTGCGGCGTGACGACTTTCTGGTGAGCGCGCAGCACGCCTGCCGCCTTGCCGTTTTCCTTCAGCAGGATCAGACCGACGAATGCAGCCTGCGAGCCGTTGGCTTCGAGCTTGCCCTTGCCGACGAAGTCGCGCGGCGAGGTCAGATCGACGGTCCAGGCGAGGCCGGCGTCGAGCGGCGAGACGTTGTCGTCCATATCCTGGCCGTACAGGTTCATGCCGGCTTCGAGACGCAGCGTGTCGCGCGCGCCAAGACCTGCCGGGCGCACGCCTTGGGCCTGCAGTGCGTTCCACAGCGCTTCGACGTGATCCGCCGGGACGATGATTTCGAAGCCGTCTTCGCCGGTGTAGCCGGTGCGGGCGACGGTGAGTTCGCCGAACGGCGTGTCTTCGATGCGCGCGGCGTTGAATGGCTTCAATGCTTCAGTGGCGGCGCGCGCAGCCGGCACGGTTTGCCAGACTTTTTCGCGGGCGTTCGGACCTTGCACGGCGACGATCGCGTAATCGCGGCGCGGCGTGATGGTGAGGCCGAAGCTGCCTTCGGCGTTGAGCTGGCCGAACCAGGCGATGTCTTTATCGGCGGTGCCGGCGTTGACGACCACGCGAAAGTGATTTTCGCCGAAGTAATAGACGATCAGATCGTCGATCACACCGCCATTCGGGTTCAGCAGACAGGAGTAAAGCGCGCGGCCCGGCGTTTGCAGCTTGGCGACGTTGTTGGCGAGCGCGTACTCGAAGAAGGCGCGCACGCGCTCGCCGGTGAAATCGACGACGCACATGTGCGAGACGTCGAACATGCCGGCGTCGGTGCGCACGGCGCGGTGTTCGTCGATCTGCGAGCCGTAGTTGACGGGCATGTCCCAGCCGCCGAAATCGACCATGCGGGCGTTGAGCGCACGATGGGTGGCGTTGAGCGGGGTGTGTTTGAGTTCGGTCATGGGGCCTCGGGCGTCTCGCGAAACAAAAAAGGCCATGCGGCACGACGCCTCGCGGCCTGCCGGCTGCGAGCGATTGCGTTGCATGACCCCTCTGTCCTCGATACCTGAGAGATTGCGCTGCCGTACGATGTTGAAGCCACCATCGCTACGGTTAAGCGCGCGCCCCTTCGGTGGGCAGCTTGCCAGAATCTGCTCGATGTATACGGCGCATACACGACGCAGACGGCTACTGCCGCTCTCCAGAGTGCGAAAAACCTCTGCCATGAGGCGGGTTTTTCGACGCGGCCGGTCCTTTTGCCTGAGAGTTTGCGGGTGTGCCCCTTCGGCGGCGCGGCCTGCGATTTTCTGCGGCCAGCACGCTCTCCCGACGCGTGCGGCGAATGTACGCGAGGGCCGGGGGCTTGTCAAATAAAGGCTCGCAAGGGGCACGGCGGTTGGCGTTGCGGGTTCGCAAATATCGAAAAAAAGCGCGGGACGTGATGCCCGCGCTGCTTTGCTGCAGTGCCGGAACCCGCGCGATTATTCGCCGATGGCGTGCGCCGCGTTGTCCAGTTCCTGGTTCAGCACGCGCTGTTCGTCGCCGGACAGGCCGCCGCCGTGTTGAGCGGCCATGTCGTGGGCTTCCTGGCGGATCACGTCCAGACGGTGATGCAGGGCGCCGCCTTGCGGGGGCGGGTAGTACCCTTGGTTGACGTGAGCGTCGATGCGGCGGCTCAGGTTGTCGATCCGGCCATTGACCTGGTTGAGGCGCTGATCCGCGATCTGCTGCGGATTAGGGCGCGGCGCCGGCGCGGGTTGCTGGGGCGCCACCACGCAGGCGGCGAGGGAGCTGAGCAATGCGCATGCTGCTACTGCGCGGACGATACGGGGCATGGACTCTCCGGAAGTCGTTGTCGTTTTGTGGTGCTACTGGGGTAGCAACGGATTGCTGGGGATTCGCGCTGACCGCGGAGGCGGGGTTATTTGTAACGTTATGTTCCTTTCGGGGCTGTCAGGCTCTTTGCCTTTGGCGGCGGCATGGTTCGCATGCCACCGCCGGATAGCCAGAAAGCGCCCCTTAGGCAAAAAGTCAGCGAAGACGCTCAAACGGCAGCCGGACGCCTTCTTCCGAACTCCGGGCGGCAAGCTCGATGATCGTCATCACGTCGACCGCATCCTGAGCGCTGACCGGGAATTTCACGCCGTTCTGAATGGCATCCGCCAAGGCAATATAAAAGCCGACGTATTCCCCATTGCGCGTAGGCACCGCCCGCTCCACTTCCTGATCGCCTTCGAGCGCGCGCAGCACCCCCGCCGCATTGCCGGCGCCGAATCCCTCGTCGCCGGGCCGCAAGCCGGCTTTCAACTGATCTTCCTGCGTATCGAGCCCGTATTTCACATAGCTCCCCTGCGTGCCGTGAATCGCAAACCTTGGCGCGACTAGCGCAGTCAGTGCGCTTGCATGCAACACCACTTCGAACTCGCCGTAGCCAAGCTGAATATGCACGTAGTCCGGCGCGCTGGCCTGGTCGCGATGGGTCCGAACCGTCGCGGACACGGTTTGCGGTGCGCCGAACAACGCCAATGCCTGATCGATCAGGTGCGGCCCAAGATCGAATAGCAAACCGCCGCCGCGCGAGGCTTCCTCGCGCCAACGCTGCCGAACCTCCGGCCGGAAACGGTCGAAATGCGATTCGTAGTGCGTGATGCGCCCCAACTCTCTGCCGGCCAGCAGATCCCGCACGGTCAGAAAATCACCGTCCCAGCGGCGGTTGTGAAAGGGCACGAACCGCTTGCCCCGGGCGAGCGCGATGTTCGCGAGCGTGTGGGCGTCGGCGGCGGTCAGCGTGACCGGCTTGTCGACCACCACGTGCTTGCCCGCCTCCAGCGTGCGGCGCGCCAGGTCGAAGTGCGTGTCATTGGGCGTCGCGATCACGACGCAGTCGATTTCCTCGAGCGCCAGCAGGGCGTCGAGATCGGCCACCACCTTCGCGTGCGGGTAATCGGCCAGCGCGTGCTCGGGCTGACTCGTCGCGATGGCCGCGATGCTCGCTCGCCCGCAGTGCTCGATCACCGGCGCATGAAAGGTCGCGCCAGCAAAACCGTAACCCATCAATCCAATCTTCAGCGATGCGGACATGCGTGTCTTCCTGCAAAAACGGCGCGCCGTTTTGCCACCGCGGCGACGGCGCGCAACAGCGTAATTGTGGCATGTCCCGAAGGCGGGCTGTCAGCGTTGGCGAGGGCGGTTGTCGGCGGTGCCTGTCCGGCGGCGCTCGGGCGGCAGTTGCAGCCGCGTTCGGGGCAGCCCGGTTGAGCGTCCGTTTTTTGTCGTCGGGCGAGCTGCCATTGCGGCCCCCTTTCCTGGCCGTTCGACAGCGCGTCTGTCGCGGCATCAGCATCGGGCATCCGTGTTAACATCGCTCCTCTCGCGCGGATCGCAGCGAGCCGGAACGCCCCTCACACCGAGGCGCGCGAGCCAGCCGCCCGTACCGCGCAGCATGCCCCCGGGCCTTCGGTCTCGCGATTCCGCACCCAAGCGCCCTCAACCGCATTAGCCATCCACCGACGATGTCCGCAGGCCTGAACCCCGCTCAAAATGAAGCGGTCCGTTATCTTGACGGTCCGTGTCTCGTGCTCGCCGGCGCAGGCAGCGGCAAGACGCGCGTGATCACGCAGAAAATCGCCCACCTGATCGAGGCCAAAGGCTTCGAGCCGCGCCACATTGCCGCCGTCACGTTCACGAACAAGGCCGCGTTGGAAATGCGCGAGCGCGTGGGCAAGCTGCTCGAAGGCAAGACGCTCACCACGCCCGGCAAGGAAGGCCGTAAGGTGCCCGTCAACCAGTTGACGGTCTGCACCTTCCACTCGCTCGGCGTGCAGATTCTGCGGCAGGAAGCGGAACACGTCGGTTTGAAGCCGCAGTTCTCGATCATGGATTCGGACGACTGCTTCGGCATGATCCAGGAGCAGGTCGGCTCGACGGACAAGGGTTTCATCCGCAAGATCCAGTCGATCATCTCGCTGTGGAAGAACGGCATGGTCATGCCCGAGCAGGCGATCGCGATTGCCGCGAACGAGGACGAGCATCAGGCCGCGATCGTCTATCGCAACTACGTGGCGACGCTGCATGCCTATCAGGCGGTCGATTTCGACGACCTGATCCGTCTGCCTGCTGAACTCTTCGAGAAGAACGAGCAGGTGCGTGACCGCTGGCAGAACAAGCTGCGCTATCTGCTGATCGACGAGTATCAGGACACCAACGCGTGCCAGTACGAGTTGGTGAAACTGCTGGCCGGCAAGCGCGCGGCGTTCACGGCGGTCGGCGACGACGATCAGGCAATCTACGGCTGGCGCGGCGCAACGCTCGAAAATCTTGGGCAGCTCAGCAAGGATTTTCCGAAGCTGCATCTGATCAAGCTCGAACAGAACTACCGTTCGACAGTGCGCATCCTCACCGCCGCGAACAACGTGATCGCGAACAACCCGAAGCTGTTCGAAAAGAAGCTGTGGTCCGAACACGGCATGGGCGACACGATCACCGTCACGCCTTGCAACGACGAAGAGCACGAGGCCGAGTCCGTCGTGTTCCGCCTGTCTGCGCACAAGTTCGAGCGGCGTGCGAATTTCCGCGATTACGCGATCCTGTATCGCGGCAATTTTCAGGCGCGCATCTTTGAACAGGTGCTGCGTCGCGAGCGGATTCCGTATGTGCTTTCGGGCGGGCAGTCGTTCTTCGACAAAGCCGAGATCAAGGATATCTGCGCGTATCTTCGGCTGATCGCGAACGCCAACGACGATCCCGCGTTCATCCGCGCGATCACCACGCCGCGCCGTGGCGTTGGCAATACGACGCTCGAAGCGCTCGGCTCGTTTGCGGGCCAGGCGAAGGTGTCGCTATTCGAAGCGGTGTACATGGGCGGCATCGAGGCACGCTTGTCGCCGCGTCAGATCGAGCCGATGCGCGTGTTCTGCGACTTTATGCAGCGTCTCACCGATCGCGCCGAGAAGGATGCCGCCGGCACGCTGCTCGACGAACTGATGGACGCGATTCACTATGAAGCGTATCTGTACGACGCGTTCGACGAACGTCAGGCGCAGTCCAAGTGGCAGAACGTGCTCGAGTTCATGGAATGGTTGAAGCGCAAAGGCACCAAGGCTGAGGCCGAAGGTTCGGAGAAGAGTGAGGCAACTGGCTACGACACCGCCGACGGCCTTGGCGACACTGGCAAGAATCTGCTCGGCCTGATCCAGACCGTGGCGCTGATGTCGATGCTCGAGGGCCGCGAAGAAGATCCGGATGCGGTACGGCTCTCGACCGTGCATGCGTCGAAGGGGCTGGAGTATCCGCACGTGTTTCTGGTGGGCGTTGAAGAAGGGATCATGCCGCACCGTGGCGGCCCCGACGACGAGCCGATCGACGACGCGCGCATCGAGGAGGAGCGCCGTCTGATGTACGTTGCGATCACGCGGGCGCAGCGCAGCCTGCATCTGAACTGGTGCAAGAAGCGCAAGCGCGCGCGGGAAACTGTGGTGTGCGAGCCGTCGCGCTTTATCCCCGAGATGCTGCTCGACGACGCTCCGCCGCCGACGCCCGAAGAAGCGCCGATGTCGCCGAAAGACCGGCTCGCGAGTTTGAAGGCACTGTTGCAGAAGCCTTGAACGTTGGCGCGAACGTGAGCGCATGCGCGGTTTCCGTTCGCTCGCTCACACATAAAAAATCCCTGCCCGTGTCGCCACGGTGCAGGGATTTTTTTTGTTCTGCGACAACCGCAGAAAGCGCCTTATTTCGCCGCGCTGATCATGTAGTCGACGGCGGCCTTCACGTCCGCATCGGAAGCAGTCGAGCCGCCTTTGGGCGGCATCGCGCCCTTGCCGTGCAGTGCGTAGTTGTAGACCGTGTCGATCGGGTCTTTCAGGCGCGGCGCCCACGCTTCCTTGTCGCCGAACTTCGGTGCGTTCAGCACGCCGGCCGCGTGACACGCCTGGCAAACCTGCTGATACAACGCCTTGCCAGCTTGCGAGGCGTCCGCGCTTTGTGTCCCGCCTGCTGCCGGCGCGGCCGCTTGCGGCACGCTTGCAATGGCTGCCATCGCGGCAGCGGCTTGTGCGGCGCCTGCGTCCGAAGCACCCGCTGGCGCCGCGGCGGTCGCACCCGCTGCCGGCTGCGCCGGTTCAGGGAAGCTTGCACCGGAATTGTTCGCCATATAAGTCACTGCGCGGGCGATTTCGAAGTCGCTGTAGTCGTCCGGACTGGTGCCGCCACGCGGGGGCATCGCGCCCTTGCCGGCGAGCGCCGTGTGCCACAGCGTGTCGAAGCCCTGCGCAATGCGCGGCGCCCAGTCGGCGGTATTGGTGAATTTCGGCGCGCCTGCCGCACCCGACGCGTGACACGCGGAGCAAACGGCCTTGTAGACCTCTTCGCCGCTCTTGTAGACGCGCGGCGCATTGGCGTCGCGGATGTCGACCTGGGCGAGGGGCTTGATACGGGCGCTGACTTCGGCTTCGGAAAGACTGTCGGTGCCGGCGCCAGTGCGGGTCGAATTATCGACGTAGATCACTAGCAGAACGATGATGACGATCGGTACCGCAAAACTGGCAATGATCGCGGCAATGAGCTGCCCGGGGGTTTTGATTGGGGCTCCGTGTGGTGCTTCGCTCATGCTTGTCTCGTCTCCGTGGGTATGTGAGCGGTACAGCGTGACGGCAACTTCTTGTTCTTTAATCAGGCACGGAAGATTATAGACGCAACATTTCGGCGGCGGCGAGGGGCGCGGCGAGGTGTTCAGGAGGCGTTTACCCGCATCGTGGGGCGCGGCCGGTATCGGCCGGATGACGGGCAGGAGGCGCACAATCCCGTCATATAGGCCGCCCGGTGGACGGTTTGGCCGAAACCGGGTATCCTTTCGGTCTCGCTTTGGCGTCGCTCCTGCTCAGGTTGCCGCGCTTTCGTGTTGAAGCGCCCGTAGCTCAATGGATAGAGTACTGCCCTCCGAAGGCAGGGGTTGCTGGTTCGATCCCAGCCGGGCGCACCATCTGGTTTTCCGCAGAAATCCCCCGAAATCCTGAAAACCTCCGCCAGATAAGGCGTTGTGGGAAATTTGCGTCCGGGGAAAGCCAAGCAGATCCTGGAAAACCCGGCGGTTGCATGTGCCCGGCTGTGTACCCCAAAATGGTTCTTCCTCGACGACGAAAATGCGGCGAATTTTCAAACTTGCTCGATCTCGAACTGATGTTCGCATGAGGTTGGGCTGCGGGTGCAGTGGTCTGTTGGATGGTCGCTGCACAGGCGAAAAAGAAGGAGCGGTAACTGCCTTCGGCATTCCTCGGATGCCACTCCGTTGAAGTTGCATTGCCCGTTTTGTGGCAAACCGACCGCTTCGTGCCATTCTCCGCCCCTCAATCACCCGCAGATCGGCGATGAACCGACAAAAATTCGTGCTGCTTCGTGCCAACGGGCAACAACTCTACCTAACGGCGGCTTACTACGGCAGCACGCGGGGCACAGCCCGATACCCGTTGGCAGCGTCGAAGCAGTGTTTCGCTGTGCCTGGAATGCGGTCCAGGATGCGCTCAAGCATATCTGGGTCGTCATGGAAGACCGTCATCCAAATGGACCAGTAACCCTGTATTTGCAACACAATCTGGGCGCGCATTTGCGGATAATCAAATTGGGCTAAATTCAGTTTCGATAGCTCGGCGATGTCCCAGGCCTCTCGCCGGTTGTTCCATCGACGGTCGGATGCCTCTGTTTCCTGCTCGTGATCAGTAGGAACCTTGTCCAGTCCGACTAGCTCGACGATGTTTTGGGCCCGAGTATGTTCGGTGCCAGGCGCGGCCTCGACAAGTCCTCCCTGCTTGTAGATCAAGGCAAGAAAGGTGTTGTCCCGATCCGGCCAAAGGTGGTCGTCGAGGTCGATATCGTGGTTACTTTTTGTGCTGTTGCAGTTCGTGCATGCGAGCAGGAAGTTTTCCCAGTTGAACTCGCGAGTCGGGTCGTTGGTAACAGCGCCTGGTGGTTTTTTGGGCTGGACATGCTCCACGGCCAGGCTGGAATCGAGATGCTGCTCGCAATACGAGCAGCATTCTCCGAGTCGCTTGATGAGCTCACCGCGCGCCATTGAGTATGTACTGAACGCAACCTGATTTCCCTCGTCGTCAGTGGGCCAGGCTCCGCGCACCACCGGCCTCATGCGTCTTTCCTCGTGGAACTCGTCTCAGGAGCACCATCGATTCCAGAAGCCATGCGCTGCATCTCCAGGAAGGCGTGGTAGGCCACGTTGTCACTGAATGGGCCAGATAGCTGATCGAGTCGCTGCTTGACCTGCGCCTTCAGCTCCTCACTTACGTCCTTGGGAGTCTCTTTGAGTAGACGAAAATACTCCAGCGCAGCGTCATACATTTTCTGGTAGCGCTCTCCACGCTGAGGCACCGGGACTTTCATCACATCTTCAACGATGTCTTCGATGGACCGATTGACGTACTTTGCGTCCGAAGCGGGCGCGGCAATACCATCTGGGATCGACTTCGCCTGAGCAGGCTTCAGGCCGCGCCCCAGGTCAATGACTTCTCCGGGTTCCAGCGATTGCAAGATGAACGGAGAATGCGTGGAGACAATAAACTGCAGCTCGGGAAACGCGTGCTTCAGATCCGCGACGACGCGGCGTTGCCATTTGGGATGCAGGTGCAGATCGATCTCGTCGATTAGAACGATGCCTTGTGTCTTTAGCGCGGCTTCAGCGCCGAAGTGCGGGTTCAAACGTGAGGCGCGATGGGCAATGTCGGCAATGATCCCGATCATGTTTCGATAACCATCGCTCAAATCGTCGAATGGGATCAGACCTTCGTGGTCTAGCTTGACCATCAGGTGGTCGTATCCAATGTCGAAAAAGAAACCATGTGCCCCCGGGATACACGCCGTCACCGCGTTGGTGACGGCGTCCAGCGCCGGTATCTCAACTCGCTTCTGTAGTCTTGAGAGGGACAGACGTTTGAACCATTTCTCAAAGGCCTTGTGATCCGATTTCGGGTCAAGGCAATACCGGTAGCCCATGAGGCGGGACGCCGGCTGATCCGTCTCGATATCGTCGTGTTTGTCCCAGAGGCGGCCTGCGCCATAATACAGAAGCAGTGGCAGATCGACGTCCGACTGCTTGGTCACGCGATCACGCGCCTCCTTGCCCTTTCTGACAAGAGTCTTTGCTTTGCCGCCACGGTCGCCGAGATCCCGCCGCCATTGAGTGCGCTCGTTGCCCACTGCGGCCGTAGCCTCCAGCCAGACGTCGGTGGTAGGCTCGTAGAAGACTTGGCCTTCGATCTCCTTGTAGACGGCATGCGCATCGGTATTCTTGATTGTGCCTCCGCCGGTCGTGAGTTTGCCGCCTTGAAAGTAGGTATTGAGCAGCATCGCCAGTGCGTCGAGTACCGTCGTCTTGCCCTTCCCGTTATTGCCAATCAGGACATTGAACTGGGGGTTGAACTGAAAGAAGGCCTCCTCGTACCTGCGAAAGTTGTGCAGCACCAGTTCGGAGATTTTCATTGCCTATTGCCTTGGTAATCGCGGACTTGAGAACTCGCTTGGGCTTATGGCGCACTCGTGCGGAAGCGCGGCTAATCTACATCGACTGACGGCGAGAGCCTGGATCGCCGCCAACAGTTGGCGAAATCGTGCCGTCTTCGCTCCTGGCTGATCAGGCATCCCCTCGGCTGAGGGTGTAACGAATTCTACCCACTTTAGATATTCGATTTGCGAAGCTCCGAGTTCTCAGCAGGTTATCGCCACACATCGACCCAAATAGCCGAAGCACGGCTGCGAACGAACGGATACTCGCTGCCAAACCAGGCTAGAACTGCGAGGCTCTGAAAATGCACGATACGACATACGCGGAATATTGCTTGGGGACAGTTGCCCCGCTTGCTTGCGGACTGAGCGCAGTGCTGCTACCAAGGGTCGTCAGCTAGATATCGGCACTGCGAGTTGCGTCGCGTACGAGCGTGTCCGTGGACTGCAGGGCGGCCTGCGCGGGCAGACCGCAGATCTTCCAGGCGCCATTACAGGCGTCGGAACCGTCGGCTTTTCCGGCCCACCGTCGTCACGACGGTCTGCCATCCGCTTCATCTCGCCCGATCACACCCTCACCAGCAGCTTCCCAAGATTCTTCCCTTCGAACAGACTGTTCAGCGCATTCGGCAACGCGTCAAACCCATCGACATATGTCTCCTGATAAACGATCTCCCCGTTCTTCACCCACGGCGCGACCGTCTGCAGCATCTCGTCCATCCGATGCGTGAAGTCGCGCGCCAGAATCCCCTGAATCGTCGCGCGCTGAAACAGCATGTGCTGCAGGAAGCGCGGTGCAAGATCCGGTGTGTCCAGCCCGCCGTCGTATTGAGCGATCGCCCCGCAGATCACGATCCGCGCGCGGCGCTTGATGAGCGGAATCACCGCATCGGTGACCATGCCGCCCACGTTGTCGAAATAGACATCGACGCCGCCGGTCGCCGCTTGCAGCGCTGACTGCAAGCCTTCGAGCGTGGGATGCGCCCGATAGTCGACTGCGCCGTCGAGCTTCAGCGTGTCGGTCAGAAACGCGCACTTGTCCGGGCCGCCCGCGATCCCGATCACGCGGCACCCTGCACGCTTGCCGAACTGCGCGACCAGCGAGCCGACCGCGCCCGCCGCACCAGACACGACCAGCGTATCGCCCGGACGCGGCTTACCCGCTTCCATCAAACCGAACCATGCGGTGCGTCCCGGCATGCCGAGCACGCCGAGCGCGGTCGAAACCGGCGCCGCGTTGGGGTCCAGTTTGGTCAGTTCGCTGTGATGGCACTTGGCGTACAACTGCCAGCCGCTATAGGCCGACACCCAGTCGCCCTGCTTGAACAGAGGGCTCGCCGACGCCACCACTTCCCCCACCACACCCGCCCGCTGCACGATGCCGAGTGGATGCGGCACATCGTAAGTATTACGTTCGTGTTGCTGGATTCGAATGTACGGATCGACGCTAATGATGCGCGCCCGAATGAGCACCTCGTTGGATGACAACGTGTCGTCGAGTTCGCTTTCGCGCAACTCGTAATGCTCATCGCTCACTCGTCCTTCGGGACGCTTGACGTAAAACCACTGACGATTTTGATAATTCATTTGAAGACTCACTGCTGTCATGGACGGTGAGCGATCTTACCAGTGGGACCGTCGCACCCTCGCGCGCCCGACGCCGCATCACGGACGCACGCAAGCAAAGAAGCCGACAGGCGCCCGAGCATGCACCAGATCCCAAGCTTGTTGAAAGCTGCGCATCCCGTTAGAATTCCCCGGTCACTGGGGAGTAGCCTTCCTTCATCCATTGAAGGAGAGCGCGTCAACATACTTGGCCTGCGGGTCATGGCGCGTTCGACCGGGTCGGTTTGGCGAGACCATTGGCGCACTGCTTCGTTCTGGTCGGACGGGTCGCGGTGCGTCATTGGTTCGTCACTTACGTCCGACCGCGGAGTTGCCCTGTGAAATATCGTTGTGCCCTGCCAGTCTCGCCGCTTACCCGGCCGTTGTGCCGCTTCCCCCTTGCATCTGCAAGGAGCCGCACATGACCGGCCTCCTGTTCCAACTCGCCATCATGCTGGTCGTCATTCTGGTGGCGGCTGAGCTCTTCACCAACGCACTCGAACATCTAGGCGAGCGCCTGAAAATCTCCGAGGGCGTGACGGGTTCGCTGTTCGCGGCGGTCGGGACCGCCTTGCCCGAAACTCTCGTCCCGCTGCTTGCAATTGCGGGCGGCACGGCCGATAGCGCGGTCAATCAGGAAATCGGCGTCGGCGCGATTCTCGGCGCGCCGCTCATGCTCTCAACGTTGTCCACCTTCCTGATGACGCTCGCGATTCTCGGCTCGCGCGGCGCCGGCGGTTGGGTCACGCCGGAACGCACGGGTTTCACGCGCGATCTGAACTTCTTCCTGTGCGCTTTCGTGCTGGCGGCCGCGGCGATGTACGTGCCGCACGAACACATGGTCGTGCGGGCGCTGTTCAGCGTGGCTCTGGTCGGCGTGTACATCACCTATGTGGTGATGACGTTCCGCGCATCGACCAAACTGGTCGACGCCGGCCACGGCACCGAAGCGCCGGGCAAGATGCTGCTGTCGCGTCTGAGCTTGCCCACCAACCTCGCGACCATCGCGGTGCAGCTGGCGCTGGCGGTTGCATTGCTGGTGTGGGGCGCGGAAGGTTTCATCCACGGGGTGCGGGGCGTGTCGCAGGCGCTCGGTGTCTCGCCGCTGCTGCTGTCGCTGCTGATCATTCCGATCGCAACAGAGTTGCCAGAGAAGGTCAACAGCATCCTGTGGATTCGCCGTGGCAAGGACACGCTGGCGTTCGGCAATATCACCGGCGCTATGGTGTTTCAGGGCACCTTGCTGCCCGCAATCGGAATTCTGCTGACGCCGTGGACGCCGCGCGTCGAAGTGGTGACCGGCATCGTGATTACACTCGCCGCAGCCGCGTGGCTGAGGATCAACGTGCGCGCGCGCGGCGTGCCGGTGTGGGCGTTGCTGGTGTGCGGCGTGCTGTACGCCAGCTATCTGGTGATCACGCTGACCCGCTAAGCGAGTGATGAAAGGCAGGAAGACTGCGGCAAAAGCCACCTTGGCGCGGCCTTCCTGACAAGCTGATTAAATTGGACCGCGCCGAAGCCGAAGCCGAAGCCGCAGCGAAAACCTTGGCAAAAGCCGCCGCGATGACTAAAGCGAGGGCCGAGCCAAACGCCACCCTTAATTGGACGATACCGCAACCGTTGCCGTGCTATCCGGCTTGAACACGGTCTTCCAGTCGTCCTTCATATCGACGACGAGCCAGCCTTTCTCACCGGCTTCGTCCAGTCCCCTGTCGAGCTTGCCACTTTTCGCCGTGCGGTCGTACGCATACTCCCGTTCGCCGTCGGTGTGATGCAGCAGCGCCGCGAAGCGCGGGCCGTCGCCGGCCGAGGTCCATTCGAGCATCGGCACGTCGCTGTCCGCGTTGCCGAACGCAATCACTGGACGCCTGCCAATCACGCGGTCGATGGCGAGCGGTTTGGCCGCTCCATCGACGAGATTGTCGACTTGCGCAAGTCGGGTCAACGCAACGGCACCGTTCGTCTGGCTGTACTTGTATCTGACAGTGCTGCCGATCACCTGCTCGGGCGGAATGCCGTACACGCGCTGCGCCATGTCGCGGACGAACTCGACATCGTCGCCCGTCACCAGATAGGTCCTGAAGCCGTTTGCGCGCAGATAGCCGAGCAACTCGAGCATCGGCTGATAAGCGAGGTCGGCATACGGGCGGTTAAAGTGCGGGTCGCTCGCGGAATCGAACCATTCGTGCACAAGCGCAGCGAATTGATCGCTAGTCATGCCGGCATGCGCCGCCGCCAGCAGTCTCATCGAGCCAGCGTCGCCGCTCGCCGCGGCACGCTTCAGATTGCCTCTCAAAATTGAGCGGAACGGTTCCTGCCGTCTCCATTCCGGATGCCGGCCGGCCACTGTCTTCGCCCGTTGCAGCGCGAACACCAGTTGCACCGAGGCGGGTTGCTCCGGCCACAACGTGCCGTCGTTGTCGAACACGGCGATCCGGTCTGCGCGTGCGACGAAATTTTTCGACTCGGGCGTGGTGACCAGCGTGACGAAATCGACAATCGAGCGTTTGGTCGCGGTGTCGTTCCATGACGCGAGGGCTGCGGCGCTCGATGCGCCGGCCGGCGACCCGCTCGCGTCGTAACGAGGCGTAGCGGTGCAAGCTGAAAGAACCACAACGGTGAAAGCAACGCAGTACCGGTGCATTGTGCGAATCATGAATGCCTCATCAAAAGCGGTGGGTCGAATCTAAAGCGAGCGCAAGTCTAATAGGACGCGGTGGTTGTTGCAGCCCATTCTGTGGATTTTTTCAGCGGCGGCGTCAATGCCGTAATTTGCAATGCCATATGCCGCTATGCGAATTTCCACAATTATGCAGAACAAATGCTCAAAACTATGGCAGAAGTGTGGAATAAGAATGGCGACCAAAATATAACTCGATCGGAAATGACGTAATTTTTCCCGTGTTACAAATTTATCTCTGTAATCTGCTGAAACGTTTGCTACCATTCCGCCACAACAGTCCTTGGCTGTGCACTTTTTACTCCCGCATGCGTCGTTTTGTGCGGCGTCTCTTGAGTCTGAAAAGGAGCGTCCATGCAAGCCCTGTATCCGACCGTACCGTCTTTCCGGCTCGCTCGAGAGACTTAGCGCGATTTAATTGCGCGCCTCATCTGTTTTGCATATTTTCCCGGCTGCACATATGCCGCCGGGTGCGGTGGACTTACGCCCGCGATTAGTTTGACTTAATTCGAAAATACGAATGCCGTTTCTTTGGTTTTATTTGCGCCGGGCAAAGAAGTGTGTTCGCCAATAAGAAATGCCCATAGACGAGGTACGGGAATGGATTGGAAATGCATGGTTGGGGCGGCAGTGTTATACGCTGTCTCGGTGATGTGGTCGCCTGCGTTCGCTCAGGCATCAGCCGACGAAGCCAATAAAAGTAATAACCCACTCAACCTGGCAGCCTCATTCAATATCCAGAATTACTACACGCCCAGCGTGTTCGGCGCGAGCGCGCACACCAACGATCTGCTCTTGCGGCCCACCGTGCCGATCGGCCCGAATAGCCTGATCGGCGTGCCGGAAATTTTCCGCGCCACGGTGCCGGTCAGCACGCGTCCCGATCCAGGCGGCGGCTATAACACCGGTCTCGGCGACCTGAACCTGTTCGACATCTTCCTGCTCTCGCAGGGCGACGTGCAGATTGGCGTCGGCCCGCTAGTGACCATGCCGACCGCCACCGACCCGAGCCTCGGCACTGGCAAATGGCAGGCCGGTCTGGCTGCGGTCGCGGTGAGCGCAACCAAGGCGCGACTGCTGGGCGCCTTGGTGCAGTGGCAACACTCGTTCGCCGGGCAGAGCAGCCGTCCCACCACGCAATCGCTCACCGCGCAGCCGTTCGGCATCTTCAACCTGCCGGGTGGCTGGTACATCCGCTCGACTGGCACCTGGACTTTCGACCTGCAGCATGGCAGCTACTACATCCCGGTGGGTCTGGGCGCGGGCAAAGCGTGGAAAGGCGGCTCGACTATCTACAACGCGTTTATCGAACCGCAATACTCGGTAGCGCATTCCGGCGCCGGCGTGCCGAAGTTCACCATCTTCGCCGGGCTGAACATGACGTTCGGCAAGTAAGCGCAATAACTGAGCACAAAAACTGAACACAGAAACCGAAGGCTTAACCATGACCTTATTCAAACGTCTGCCTATCTGCGCAATCATCGCTGCCCTGTCACTGACCATGTTGCCGCACACGCAAGCCACCGCTCAAGCGAGCGCACCCAATGCGGCGACAGCGGCCGTCACTGCCTCGCCTGAAGAAGCGCGCGCGATCGCCAAAGACGCGTTCCTCTACGCCTATCCAATGCTGTTCGACTACAAGACGCTTTATGAGCAGGCGGTCGATTCCAGCTCGAAATCCTATGTGGGCGGCTTCGGCACATTCCGCAACTACTCTCATCCCTACGGCCCTGAGAACAAGGAAATCGTTACGCCGAACAACGACACGCCGTACTCGTGGGCGTGGCTCGATCTGCGTCGCGAACCGTGGGTGCTGAGCGTGCCTGCGGTACCGAAAGACCGCTACTACGTGTTCCAATGGATCGACCTGTTTACCTACAACTTCGCGTACGTCGGTTCGCGCACCACGGGCAACGGCGCCGGTCACTATCTGTTCGCCGGACCTAACTGGCACGGCGATACGCCCAAAGGCATCGACAAGGTGTTCCGCTCCGAGACGGACTTGATCCTGACACTCGGCCGCACGGCGCTCAACGGCGCGAGCGACGTCAAAAACGTCGAGGCGATCCAGAAGCAATACAAGCTTCAGCCGCTGTCCGCCTTCGAGCATACGGCTGCGCCGCCACCCGTCGCGAAGCCCGATTTTCCGAAGTGGGATGAAGCGAAGGCGACCTCGGTCGACTTCATCGCCTATCTGAACTTCCTGCTGCAGTTCGCGCAACCGTGCGCGCCGTCCGAGAAGGAATTGATGGAGCGCTTCGCGAAGATTGGCATCGCGCCGGGCGCGCCGTTCGATCCCGCCGCTTTGCCGCCGGAAACCCGCGCTGCGCTCGAAGCCGGTGTCGCCGACGGCAAAGCCGCGTTGGCCGATGCGGAAAAACGCACCACCAGGTCGTTCAACCTGTTCGGCAGCCGTGATGATCTGAAGGGCGACTACACCACGCGCGCCGTCGCGGCGGCGATGGGGATTTACGGCAACACCAAGGAAGAAGCGGTGTACGTGGGCACGCGCGTGAACGGCGAGCACCAGCAACTGCTCGGCTCTGAGCCCTACGTACTGCACTTCGACAAGAAGGACCTGCCGCCCGCGAAGTTCTTCTGGTCGATGACGCTGTATGACCTGCCCGCGCGTCATCTGGTCGCGAATCCGATCAGCCGCTACTCGATCGGTGATCGCACCAAAGGCCTGAAGTACGGCGCTGACGGCTCGCTGGATATCTACGTGCAGAAAACGTCGCCGGGTGCGGACAAGGTGTCGAACTGGCTGCCGGCGCCCACCGGTGCTTACACCCTCATCATGCGGATCTATGGCCCGGATGAGGCCGTGCTCGACGGCGCCTGGAAATTCCCCGTGCCGCAAAAGCGCTAAGCCGCGCACGGACGAACGGGACAACAACATGAATAAGAAAACAGCGACATGGGTCACGGTAGCGGTACTGGCATCGGTCGGCGCCCCCATTCTGGCGAAGACGCAGCAGGACCCGCCGGCCCATGCGACGGCGTCCACGACGACCGTATCGGGCCCGGTGGCCGGCTACGTAGTCGCTGAAGAATACGCACGGCTGGTGGCGCGCCAGACCTACTTCTGGGCGTGGCCAATGGTGAACGTCTATGGCCGCCTGCTGGCGATGAAGCAGGTGCCGCAGCCGGGGCTGAACGGCGGCATCGTGCCGGTCGCGCCGCCCAATCACCTCTCGATGCTGCGCGACTACATTCAGCCGCAGGAGCGATTTGTCGCGTGTCCGAACCAGGACGTGGTCTACGGCTCCGCGATCCTCGATCTGAATCAGACGCCGGTGGTCGTGCAGGTGCCCGATTTCGGCAAACGCTTCTGGGTCTATCAGGCCGTCGATCTGCGTACCGACGGTTTCGCGAGTCTCGGCAAGATGTACGGCACGCGTCCGGGCTTCTATCTGTTGGCGGGTCCCGACTGGCACGGCCAGGTGCCGAAGGGCATCCGCCAGGTGTTCCGTTCGTCGACCGGGGGCGGCAGTTTCATTCCGCGCGTTTTCATGGACGACACGCCTGAAGATCGCGTGGCCGTGCAGTCGGTGATTGCGAAGGTTGGCCTGTATCCGCTCGCCGAGTACGACGGCAAGGTCAAGGAGACCGACTGGTCGAAGTTGCCGAGCTTCGGTCTGGCCGGTGGTGCCGCGGGCGGCAGCGCCGAAGAGATCAAGTGGGTCGACCCGAACCGCTTCTGGGATCTGCTGCCCACGGTGCTCGACGAGACGCCGCCGCAAAGCGGTGAAGAAGCCCTCTACGCGCAGGCGCGCGCGCTGATCGCGGCGGCGCAGAAAGATCCGGCGATCAAGGCCGCTATTGTCGACGAAGGGGCCAAGGCCGAGACGGATCTGGTCACGCCGCTGTTCAACTTCAACACCTTTGGCAAGCGGCTGCCGGCCAACTGGAACACCATCAGCAACGGCGCCGCGTTCGGCACGGACTACTTCACGCGGACGGCGGTGGCGAAGTCGAACATCTTCGTCAACAAGCCGAATGAGACCAAGTATTTCTACGCCGATGCTGACGCATCCGGTCAGCGCCTCGACGGCAACGCGCACTATGCGGTGACGTTTGCCAAAGATAGTCTGCCGCCTGTCAAAGGGTTCTGGTCGCTGACGCTGTACAACTCGCATCACTTCTTTTCGCCGAATGCGCAGCGCCGCTATTCGCTCGGTACCAAGAACAAGGACCTGAAGTTCAATGCCGACGGCTCGTTGACGCTCTACGTGCAGAACACCAGCCCCGGCGACGACAAGCTCGCCAACTGGCTGCCGGCGCCGGCCAACGAGACTTTCTCGCTGTATGTACGCGCCTATTGGCCGCAGCAGGCGGCGCTCGACGGCAGCTGGACGCCGCCGCCGGTTGTGCGCCAACCGTGAGAAACACGCCGTTGTGATGCGGCTTGCCGCCGCAACTCGTCAACAACTGCTTCCGCAGAGTGAGAATGCGAAAGACCAATTTCATGAGGATGACTATGAGTCGCCCAAACCGTTTGTCCGCAAGCCGGTCGCTCGCCAGGTTGTGCACGGGTGCGCTTCTTACCACCGCCGGTGTGGGTCTCTCGCCGCAAGGGTGGGCCACGGAGACCGGCATCGGCAGGCCGATCACCGGCATGCAGATTTCGCCGTATGCAGGCGTGGTGCCGCCCACCAGCGACTGGATCGTGTCGGCCAATACGATTTATTACGAAGGCTCGCTCGGTGCGAGCAAGACGATCCCGATCGCCGGGACTGTCACTGCCGGGCTCGACTATTCGATCGTGTACACGCTCGTCAACGCGGTCAAGACCTGGGGCATTACCGCGGGCGGCTGGAACTTCGCGTCTTCGTTCGGCGTACCGATCCAGTACACCGACGTGTCGTCGTTTCATAGCCGCTTGCCGAACGATCATGGCACACAGTTCGCCGACCTCTTCTTCACGCCGGTGGTGGCCGGCTATCACCTGACCAGAACTGACCATATCGCGTTGAGCCTGCAGATTTATGCACCGACCGGCGCATACACCTCGAGCCGCCTCGCCAATGCCGGGCAGAACACGTGGACCTTCACGCCGACGGTCTCGTACACGAAACTGTTCCCGAAAGAAGAGATCGAGTTGTCGCTGAACTACGGCGTCGAGTTCTACACGCCGAACAACGACACCCACTACCACAACGCACCGGTCAGCGTGCTCGACCTGCTCGCGCTCAAGCGCTTTGGCGGCGGTTGGGGCGTGGGCGTGGTGGGCGGCTATATCCAGCAGATCGGTCATGACAGCGGCGGGCTGGCCGATGCCACCGGTGGCAATCAGGGGCATTCGGTGGGTATCGGGCCGATGGTCACATGGTCGGGCAAGGTTGAGAAAACGCCGGTGTCGGCATCGCTGCGTTGGGTCAACGAGTTCAACGTCAGCAACCGGCCGAAGGGGAATGCCGTGGAGCTGTCGGTGAGTGCGACTTTCCAGTAACGGAGCACGCCCCCGTTGATCTGCCTTTTCCTGTATGCGCCGTTTCCGTTGGCGAGGCCTGACAGCGACGCGCGCGTGCCAAGCGGCCGCGCGCTGCGTGCCTCGGTTGCGGCCGTGGCGCTGATGTTTTTGTCGATCCACGGTCATGCCGAGTCGAAATTCACCGATCCCGAAGACGGTGCGTTCGACCTGAGCAATTTTCTGCTGACGCATCGCGGCGTCTTGCCGGTGCCGACGCTGATCACCGAGCCGGCGGTCGGTTATGGCTTGGGCCTCGGTCTGCTTTATTTTTCAATGCCGAAGAAAAGCACCGACGCGCCGGACGATTCGAAGACGCCGCCGAACATCACCGGCTTCGGCGGCTTCGTGACCGGCACGCATAGCTGGGGCGCGGGGCTGATGCACTTCCACACATGGGACGACGACCACATCCGCTATCTCGGCGTAATCGGCAAGGTGGGGCTGCATCTGAATTACTACGGCATCCAGAATCAGTCACGCGCGTACCAGCTCGACGGTATCGCACTCGTGCAACAGATCCTGTTCAGGGTCGGCAATAGTCACTGGTATGTCGGTCCACGCTATACCTTCTTCGACGCGAGCACGCGCTTCGATTCGGCCATTCCGGCAGGGATCCGTCAGTTCGAGCGGGACCAACGCGTCGCCAAGGGCGGCGTGGTGGCCGACTTCGACACACGCGACAACATGTTCTATCCGTCGAGCGGCACCTATGCGGAACTCGAAGCGGACCTCGCGCGCGGCGGCCTCGGCAGTTCCACCAACTTTCAGGAACAGACAGGGCGTGCCTACCAGTGGATTCCGCTGTCGAAGCGCTGGGTGCTCGGCCTGCGTGCCGACACCGGCTTTTCGCAGGGAAACATTCCGTTTTTTGCGCAGCCGTATGTGTCGCTGCGCGGCGTGTCCGATGCGAAGTTCCAGGACAGCAACCAGCTTACCGCCGAAGCCGAAATCCGCTGGAACGTCACGCCGCGCTGGTCGCTGCTCGGTTTCGGCGGCGTCGGCAAAGCCTATGGACATCTGCATTCGTTTTCGGATGCGCCGACCGCCTTCGGTTTCGGTACCGGCTTTCGTTATCTGATTGCCTGCAAGCTCGGCGTGACGATGGGGCTCGATGTCGCGCATGGGCCAGGGCAGAACGCTTTCTATGTGCAGGTGGGCAGCGCCTGGCGGTGACGAGAGTCAATCAGTTCAGTCGAGTTCGCTAAAGGGCGCGGCAACCGGTTGCATGCACGGTGCGAGCGCCGGCCGCCATCTACCTGTTTCCGCATACCGATGTCCATGTTGAAGGAATCAAGCGCCATGAAAACCACGATGAAGCGATCCTTGTTGTTGCTGGCCGGCGTCTGCACGTCACTGGCGGTGACGCTCGCCACGCCCGCGCAGGCGCTCGCCGCCGCCGCGGTGCAGCCCGCATTGCAGCCACTGCCGACGGCCTGGCCGCGCGACTTCGATAGCGCGCAGCAGCGCATCGAGCTGTATCAGCCGCAGGTGGAAGTGTGGCAAGGCAACCGGATCGAAGGACGCGCAGCTTTCGCGGTGGGGGCGAAGAACACCACTCCGAACTACGGCGTCGCCCACTTCACGGCGCGTGCTGACGTCGACAAGGCGAGTTCGACTGTACAACTGCTCGACATCGTGATCGACCAGGTCGACATGCCGGCTACGCCGTCCGCTGCCGCCGGCGTCAAAACAGCCTTGCAGGCACGGATTCCGAAAGACGGCCTGACCACGTCGCTCGAACAACTGCAGGCCAGTTATGCCAGCACTCACCAAGGCAGCGAACCCGGCCTCGCGGTGCAGAACAACGTGCCTCACATCCTTTTTGCCGAACGCCCCACGCTGCTCGTGCTGGTTGATGGCGACGCGAACTGGCGTGCGCTTGGCGACGCGCACTATCAACGCCTGATCAACACGCGGGCGATGCTGCTCAAGGACGGCAGCGGCACGCTGCATCTGAACGCGGCGGGCTACTGGTACGAGGCGACGACGCTTGACGGTCCGTGGCATCTGAACGCAGCCCCGCCGCGTGAGCTGGTCGCCGCGGCGAACAAAGCGCAAACCAATCTGAAAGCGGATCCGATGTTGCCCGCCGACAGTAAGAAGCCGGCGCAGGCTCCGGACGTGATCGTCGCCGCGCAACCGGCCGAACTGGTGGTGACGAACGGCAAGCCCGCGCTGCAACCGGTGAAGGGGGTGAACCTGCTTTCCGTCGCCAACGCGGACCACGCGCTGTTCGTCGAACCGCGCGACAACCATTACTATCTGCTGCTGTCGGGCCGGTGGTTCACTGCAGCCGGCCTGAACGGACCCTGGACCTTTGTCGACGGCAAGAGCCTGCCCGCCGACTTCGCGAAGATCGCCACCGACGACCCGCATGCGAACGCGCTCGTCTCCGTGCCCGGCACGCCGCAGGCGAAGGAGGCGGCGATCGCCGCCGCCATCCCGCAGACGGCGACTGTGTCGCGCAAGTCCACTACATTGAAGGTGGTCTACGACGGCGCGCCGAAGTTCGTCGGCATCGCGGGCACGTCGCTGTCTTATGCGGTGAACACGGCGACGCCGGTGATCCGGACCGGGCCTGCGCAATTCTTCGCGGTCGCCAACGGGATCTGGTTCACTGCGAACGCGACGAGTGGCCCATGGCATGTCGCCGATACCGTGCCGGCCGCGATCTATACGATTCCGGCGGCGTCGCCCGTGCATTACGTGACGTACGTTCACGTTTATGCGGCGACGCCGGATACGGTGGTGGTCGGCTATACGCCGGGCTACATGGGCGTGGTTGTCAATGCGGACGGCACCGTCGTGTACGGCACTGGCTATGTCTACGCGCCGTATGTCGGAGATGTCTACTACGGCTACCCGGCCACCTATGGCTACGGCGCGGGCTTCGCGCTCGGCACGACGGTGGGCTTCGCCTTCGGCTTTGCAATCGGCGCCACGTGGGGCGCGCCATCGCCATACTGGGGACCGTATTGGGGTGGCGGCCCGGCGAGCTGGCAGTACGCAAACGTCAATCAGGCGAATATTTACGGCCGCTGGGGAGGGCAGGCCACCGTGACCCACGCGAGCGGCTGGAACGGCTGGACCGGCAACAGTTGGGCGGGCACGGCGGCATCCGGTTTCAATCCGTACACCGGCGGTCACTTCCAGGCGAGCCGCGGGGCCGTCGAGAATGCGTACAACGGCAACTTCGCGGCCGGGCGGCAAGGCTCGTTCAGCAATCCGTCGACGGGACGCAGCGGGGCGGCGCGCGGCGGCGTGGTCGGCAATGAAGGCACGGGCGACTATGCGGCGGGCAGGCAGCGCGCCGGCTACAACGCGCAGACCGGGCGTTATGGTGCGGCTGAAGCGGGCGTGACCGGGAACGCGTATTCAGGCGATCACCAGGCGGGCACGAAAGGCATCGTGGGTAACAAGGACACGGGGCGCGCTGTCGCGTGGAATAACGGCAATGTCTATGCGGGCAGCGACGGCAACGTCTACCGGCATGATCAGGGCGGCGGCTGGGAGCAGCACGGCGCCAACGGCTGGCAGCCGGTTCAGCCGAATGCCAGTCAGACCCAGCGGCTCGACTCGCTCAAGCAAGGGCATGATCTTGGGAATGCGCGGGCGAGTGGGCAGTTTCAGCCGGGGCGGTTTGGGGGTGGGAGCGGGCGGTTTAGGCGGTGAGGAGGTGTTGGCGCAGCCGTAGTGCAAACTTCTCGGCTGCGCAGCCGCTTCGCTCACGCCCGTCGCGTGAGCGTCGCTCGAACAAGGGAGCAAACGACCTTTCGATCGAAGCCCACGACATCTTCGTTGCCAACACGGCAAGCGAGTGAAGCAGCGCAGACGGACGCCAGGCTGGTTGCGCCGCTCTTCGTCGATCTTCCAGGGAACCGTGGTCATCTCCGCGGACGCGTAGTGGACCATCCACTGCGACGAGATTTAACGCCCTTGCGCTACGCGCAGTATCGAGCGCACGTCGCTCAACATCGCTTCGAAGCATCCGGCCTCCAGCCAGCGTTGCGTCTGCTGGTACACCGCTTCCTTATTCATCGACATCAGATAAGGAACAACGAAGCTCCGTTCTTCGTCCGACATGTCATTCGGGCATGGCTTGCGTTTCGTCATCCCGCCAGGATAGACCATCACACGAAAAGTGCATAACAGGCTCTAACTATGAGCAAGGGGCCTGAGCGAGAGCCCCAACATCACGAATGACCGTTGGTTTGCGATGGGGTACGGAACCAGCTCGAAGGTGATCAGATCCGTGGCTTGAAGACCGCGCCGGACTAAAACTGGGGGTACGTCAACCTCGGCGAAGATGTGTCCGTCTAGCCCTGTCGGGATGGCGCGAAGAGAGGTTAGGGGTTCCTAAGCGTAGCCGAGCCAGTCGCGACTACGCTTGCAATGATAGCTTCGCTTCAAGCTTCATCCGCCGAAGCAGCGACAATCAAGCGCCACTGTTGAAAGCTTGGTACTGCAGCTTCTCTTCGGCAGTAGTGGCGCGTTTTCTCAGCTTGACGTGCAGGGTGTCCACCGCGCGCGGATAACGGGCGACCTTGGTGATGTCCTTGTACTGCTGCATCAACTCGGTGCCGTATTCGGTAATGTTATAGATTTGCTCAATCAGGTCGAACCGATGATCGGTCCAGCCGACGTACCAGCACCAATCCGTGTAATAAAGCCAGCTTCGCTCATTAAACGCGCGAACATGGGTGGGATCTTGCCACGCGCCGTACGATAAATCATGAGGGACCATTACTTCGAGTATTCCCCCAACCTCGAGGAGTTCGATGCAATTGGTCATTGCAGTGATCAGATCCTGAATGTGCTCGAGCACGTTGTCCGACAGGATATAGTCAAAGTGATTACGCTGAATTGATACCTCCCCAAACCTGCTGGTAAGAAGCGGTGTATCGAATGGGAAGGGATGGTTAAAATCGAAGGTCCGGTCCGCGCTCGGGCAGGACGTCGACATTGAACATGTCCTCCTTTCAGCTCTTTCCAGATCCGAAATTCAGCTTCTTGGGTAGTGACAGCATGGTTTCCATGCATTCCTCTTCATCATTTATAAACCGCGATCTGTCTTACGACAAAGCCGCGCGAAGATACTCAGCCACGGGGCGCGACCGCATAAGTTCGAAGCCGCAACGGGAAAGGCGCGCGAGCTCATCTGGCGATTCGATCAGTTCTTGGGCACGCCGGGGAAGTTCGTCGTAGTCGCAAAAGGCGATCGCTTGCGCAAGGGCATCGTCTTCGGCTGCGTCCGAGCTGCGCTCGCTTAGTACCGCACAGTGGTTCGCCAATAGGTAGGAGATGCGCACCATCTCCAGCACCTTCGCCTCATAATAGTGAATATTGATGAGGAGCCTTGCGCGACTCACAAGAGCGTCGCGCTGTTGTCCGTAAATGCCAAAGACCGCTTCTACTTTAAGCCCGCGGGATCGCATCAGGTCGATGACGTGCTGCCGCCTGGGGCACATCGAGCCAATGAACAGCACGTCGATGTCCGGCTCGTTCGGCCGTCCGATTCGAGTAAGCTCGCTGGCGTAACCAATAGGCAAAATCCTGGCGACGCCGACACCTAGACTGGCTAGCGCGTTCGCATTCGTGGGACTATAGTCCCACAGCGTATGGCGCCGATAAATTTCAATCAGCGCCGGAGATATCCAGGACGAACCGCACTGAATCTGTTCAAGGTTGTAGAGAATGGCGTCGGGCGCAAGCGGTAGCACGTAATGCGGCAGAAGATTCGCTCCCAGCACGATGTGCTGCCTGCCAGGTAACTGTCCCTCGCTCGTCAAGACGCTATCGTGACCGAGCAGCAATAAGCCGTAGTGCAGGCTTTCAGCAATTTCGAAGAACGCCGAGGAGTGGATGTATCCAGGCGGCGAAATCACGGTCACGGCGAATTTCATTCAGAAGCTCAATGTCGGGGTAAGGAGGGGCGGTTTCAAAGGTGAAGCGCTACGCGTACCCAATCAAGGAACATTACCCATCAGCCGATAAGCGAGTCGGCGCTCCTCGGGATTGCGTGATTTAAGCCATGCGAGCGTTGCCTGGCTGTCGATATTGGGTTTGGCACCAGGTGGAGGTGTCTCGCCGAGCGCGGCATAGGGTGCTTGCCACATGCATAGATAATTGACAGATATCTGCTCATTCACTGCGGGTTGCAAGCCGCGCTCGCGGAGCGCCAGATAGAAAAATCGGTCTGCCGCCACCGACAACGCCTTAGGCATGAGTCCAAAGTGCTGCAACATCGGATATGCCGCTGGAAAGAAGAAAAAGCAGTTGGGGTCGACGTGCTCGTCTATCGATTCACGCCATGCGATCAGCACCGAGCCGTCCGGACGGCATAAATTGCGGCGGGCAATCACGTAATCAGTGCGGCCTTGCTTCAAGGCCGATTGGTATGTCTCAACGCAGCTTGCAACATGCCTGGGTTCGAGCCAGTTACTGGCGTCGAGGAAGCCGATGCCCTCATATCCTTCCGAACTGGCCAGCATCGCCCCCATCGCGCGCGGCGTATGGCCATGGTCGCCGTGGGCGCGATCGAGCCGCAGGTGTCTGACACCGGTTGCGTCTATCCAGTCCTGCGGATGCCCGTCGGCAACCAGGATGTGCTCGACCGGCACGGTCTGTTCGCGCACGCTTCGAATGCAGCGCTCCAGTACCTCGCGCGATTCCTGATGGTAAGGCGTGACAATCGCATAGCGCGGCTGCGGGTGGCGCGCCGCATTAGCACTTTGACTATCAACCACGCTGGTTGACGGTGTCGGCACGACATCGGCGGCAACGGGGCTCGGCTGGGACAAGTCGACGATCGCTTTGAACGCCCGCGAGGCTTCCTCGGCTAGATCGCCACGTTGGAGTAATAACGCGGCCTTGAAAAGGAAGTGGATATCGCGAGAGATTTGCACCTGGCGCCGGGCAAATTCGACGCCCTCCGAGAAGCGCTGGACATCGAAATACATCGAGATCAGCGCATTGAGAATGTCCTCGCTCTCGGGCAGTTCTTTGAGCGCGTTTTGCAGGCATGCCACTGCGGCATCGATGCGACCTTCTCCCGCGAGCAGCATGCCCGCTTTCTGCCAGTTGTGCGCACCTGCACTAGCTTGCGCCGCCGCCTTGAAGGCCTCGATCGCCTCACTCACACGACCGAGCTCACGCAGCGCTTCAGCCTTCAGATTCAAGAGCGCGTGATGTCCCGGCTGTTTGTCCAGCCATCGGTTGATTGAGGGCAGGGCTTTTTGGGCCTGCCCGTGATTGACCTGTTCAAGTAGCTCCGCCAGACGCGCTGCTCGGATTGTCATATGCTCGATTGCTTGCGAAGAGGTTTGACATCGGCGCTCGACCTGATTGTCCTACGAGCGTGCGTGAATCATGAGAACGTATGGCACGCCTCCTGCAAACTATTGTATTGCGCGTGCAGCGGTCTAAATGGCCGAATAAAGCCGCAAACCCGTGCCAGTTTGAGCGCTGTCGCATGCACTGTGCACCGGGCCGGCACGGCGGCCGGCCGGCGGATCTTCGGCTCAGAGCGCCGCTTTGCGAATCGCGTACAGTTCCATCTCGGCCTTGTGTCGGTTCGACAGCGCGAAATGAGCCAGCTCGAAACCGCAGGTATCGAGGAGCGCAAGTATCTGGTCGCGCCGGAAATGATGGTAGAGGGTGAGGTCCGTCCAATAGGGATTGGTGCGCGTTTGATCCATCATCCTCCAGCGGGAACTGCTCGCGTCCGGGACGCTAAGCACCAGGACGCCTCCAGGGCGCAGGATGTCCGCGGCTTTGCTTAAGGCCGCTCGAGGGTCGGGGGTGCACTGCAGCACGCCTGACATCGAGAGCACGTCGGGTGTCAGGTCGAACTTTAGTCCCATGAAGTCGTAAGGCTTGGCATTGAGGCCAAGCGGTGCGAGGCGGTTGATCGTTTCGCTTGAAGCGTCCAGACCAATGACGGCAAAGCCGTAGTCTGCCGCCGTCGTCATGAGCGAACCATCGCCGCATTTCAGGTCAACCCAGATTGGCGGATTGTCGGGCTTCATGGTTTCCCGATAACCGCCCAACAGATTCACCACCCGATCGACCACAGGCGTCCATGCCATCCGCTGCGTTTCATAGCGATCGGCTGCATCCGTGGCCGAGTCCAGGCGACCACGCTGAGAAAGTTCGGCCTGACCGGCCGGGGTCCAATAGTGGCGGCTATGCAGGTGCCCACATGACGAGCATTGCATCCACTCAAGCGTTTTCGGCAAGGGCGCGTGCCATAGCGGGTGCGCGCTGCAATCGGCAAAGTGTACGGTCTTGCTTGAGCCATCGCAGACGGGGCAGGCGGGGTACGTCGTTTGCAGAAAAGCCGCCGACGCATTGAGCTGGCCGGCTTCGGCGCCCTGGACGTTGGCCACGCGGCAGTCGGGTACTTCGATTGGGCCGGACATGCGGCCCGCGCGCTGCGCCTGGACCATCATCTCGATGGCCGTTTCGAAGTTGCGGGCAAAGCGTACGGTGTCGAACAAGGGTGAGTTCTGCCGGTTCAGCGAGACGCGCTGGCGCAGCGCAATCCGGTACTCGGCGTCGGTGCCGATCCTGGTGGCGATGCGAACCATATCGCTATGATCGGCGCCCACCAGTTCCGGGAGATCGATCGCATTGAGCAAGCTTTCGCTAACGCGTGAAGCGAAGTGCGTGCCCTTGGCCGTGACGACCGGTACGCCGGCCCACAATGCGTCGGATGTCGTCGTATGCCCGTTACACACTAGCGTGTCCAGTACGGCGTCGGCGAGCTGCAGCCGGGCGAGATGCGCCTCGGGCATCGCGAACGGCGCGAAGATCAGGCGCGCCTCCTCGATGCCGGCGAGGCGTGCCTCGCGCGAGAGATTCGCATTGGCTGCCTCGCTATTGCCGAGCACCCAGAGCACGCTATTGGGCACCGCCTGCAATACCCTGAGCCAGACGGCGAAACTTCCGCGATCGATCTTATACGCCTGGTTGAAGGCGCCAAACACCAGTTTGTGCTCCGGGAGCCCATGCGCCGTACGCGTGCCGGGGTCGGTCGCAACCGCGCGCTTACGGTCGTTGCACTGATAGGAATGCGGCAAACGGCAGAATTTTTCCGTGTAATACGGAGCGCTGCTGTCCGGCGTCACGAAGCGGTCGGAGACGATGTAATCGATGTCCGGCGTGGCCGTGCTGCCGGGAAAGCCGAGGTAGGCCACTTGGAGCGGCGCCGGCCGGTAGGCCATGATGGTCCCGCGCCCTCCGCCGGTATAGCCTTTCAGATCGAACAGGATATCGAGTTGATCTTCGGCAATGCGTGCGGCGGCCTGCTTGTCGGTCAATGAGTGGATTTCGACATGATGCTCGACGGCATTGAGGAAACGTTGCCGGTAGACTGAGATTTCGGGGCGGCTGTAGTCGTATGCGAATATTTCGAAGCATGCGCGGTCATGGCACTCAAGCAGACCGGCCATCAGATGCATGGTCGCGTGATTACGGAAATCGGACGACAGATACCCGACCCGGATGCGCTGGCCCAATGCGCCTCGTGCGGTGTTGTGCCTGAGGGGTTCGACCACGGGCTGCGTACGCTCGACAAAGGCGCGCGTGACCCCGATATTGCGCGCCTCGTCGGCACACCACGTGATGTGCGTCAGCGGAAATTCCCGCGGGGCGGAAAATTTCTCCAAGGCATACCAATCGTTGATTTTTTGCTGCAGCGACTCGATCCAGTCCCAGTTGCACGTAAAGCGTGCCGGCACCAGAGCGGCGCCTAGCAGCGTCGGGTCGTCGGACCCTGTGTCGATAATCCTTTTAAAGGCGTTCGCCGCTTCTTCGTAAGCGCCGTTGTTCTGAAGCGTTAAAGCCGCGTTGGAAAGGAATTGGCTATTTTTGCTCAACGCAAGTTGCCGCCGGGAAAATTCCATGCCCTCCTGGCCGCGCTCGGCATTGAAAAGGGTTGTAATCAGCCGGTCCAACACTTCATCATCTTCAGGGGCCTCTTCATGGGCCTTGAGCAAGCAGGTAAGCGCCTCATCCGTTTTGCGCTCGTCCGCCAGCATGGCGCCGGCCAGCAACCAGGTGCGGGCGCCGGCACCGGATTGCCCCGCCTTGATGTATGCCTCTATGGCTTGCCCGACATGACCTGTCAGGCGCAAAGCCTCGGCCCGGAGCCCAAGCAAGCCGGGGTGCCCGGGTTCCGCCTGCAGCAGCAGATCGAGCTGGGGCAGGACTACTTCCGCTTGACCGTTGTTGAGCTGCTCAAGGAAGCCTATCAGGCGTGCCGCATCATTATTCATACGATTGATGATTCAAAGAGATCGCTGCCACATCGTGCCGTCCAATTGGGGCAGTGCTGCCGGCGAAGCATCATGCCCGCTCGCAAAATGGGCGGCTGCGGTAAGTGGATGGCCCAAGCCTTTCAGCGGGAGATTATCCGGCACATCGAGCGCCGACAACAGGGATGACTGATCTGGCGAAGATGAAGCCTGCTTGGGTAAAAAGGGGCGCTTGAACGCGCGACCGCCTTCAGAGCGCACATGAATCGCTTCAGTTCTATCACTCATGGCGCGGCGTCACCACGCATGTCATGAAGACAATAAAAAGTGCCGCCGGGCGGCCTGCGAATTGCTGCTGGCGCCCGGCGGCTTTTGCGTTACCACCCCGTGCGGTCGTTGCAACCGGACGGGGCAGGTAGCAAGCCGCGCAACTGCCATGGCTTGCTGATTGGCGGGCCTACCTTACACGTTCAGGTAGCCGATTTGGGTCGTCGAAAGGCTTGCCTGCTGAGTGGTACTCAATTGCGACACCGAAAGCACCGACAACTGCGAACTTGTCAGGTTGTTCACGGCGAGGGACGCAAGTTGCGTTGCTGAGAGGATGGCAATGTCCTTCGTCGAAATCGACTGGAGCTGGGTCGTGCTCAGCGATGCCAAGGTGCTAGCCGTGACGCCTGCGATCTGGGTCGTGCTCAGCGCCGCGATCTGGGCGGTCGAGATGCTGGTGCCCAGGTTCGCCACCTGCGCGGAGTTCAGTCCGGCAATCGCCTGCGTCGAGACGCTGGTGCCGAGCGACGCGAGCTGAGTTGTCGTCAGGCCGGCAGCCTGGGTGCTGCTGAGCTCGTGGATCTGCGTGCTCGTCAGGCTCGTACCGAGTGCGGCCACGTCAGCGCTCGACAGCGCGGCGACCTGGGTACTCGACAGATACGCGGCGTTGGTTCCCAGCGAAGGCAGGGAGGTCGTGCCCAGCTGGGCGATGTCCTTCGTCGAAATCGCCTGGACCTGGGCTGAGGTCAACGATGTCAAGGTGCTAGTTGTGAGGCCTGCGATCTGGGTCGTGCTCAGCGCCGCGATCTGGGCGGTCGAGATGCTGGTGCCCAGGTTCGCCACCTGCGCGGAGTTCAGTCCGGCAATCGCCTGCGTCGAGACGCTGGTGCCGAGCGACGCGAGCTGAGTTGTCGTCAGGCCGGCAGCCTGGGTGCTGCTGAGCTCATGGATCTGCGTGCTTGTCAGGCTCGTACCGAGTGCGGCCACGTCAGCGCTTGACAGCGCGGCGACCTGGGTGCTCGAAAGATACGCGACATTGGCTCCCAGCGAAGGCAGGGAGGTCGTGCCCAGCTGGGCGATGTCCTTCGTCGAAATCGCCTGGACCTGGGCTGAGGTCAGCGATGTCAAGGTGCTAGTTGTGAGGCCTGCGATCTGGGTCGTGCTCAGCGCCGCGATCTGGGCGGTCGAGATGCTGGTGCCCAGGTTCGCCACCTGCGCGGAGTTCAGTCCGGCAATCGCCTGCGTCGAGACGCTGGTGCCGAGCGACGCGAGCTGAGTTGTCGTCAGGCCGGCAGCCTGGGTGCTGCTGAGCTCATGGATCTGCGTGCTTGTCAGGCTCGTACCGAGTGCGGCCACGTCAGCGCTTGACAGCGCGGCGACCTGGGTGCTCGAAAGATACGCGACATTGGCTCCCAGCGAAGGCAGGGAGGTCGTGCCCAGCTGGGCGATGTCCTTCGTCGAAATCGCCTGGACCTGGGCTGAGGTCAGCGATGTCAAGGTGCTAGTTGTGAGGCCTGCGATCTGGGTCGTGCTCAGCGCCGCGATCTGGGCGGTCGAGATGCTGGTGCCCAGGTTCGCCACCTGCGCGGAGTTCAGTCCGGCAATCGCCTGCGTCGAGACGCTGGTGCCGAGCGACGCGAGCTGAGTTGTCGTCAGGCCGGCAGCCTGGGTGCTGCTGAGCTCATGGATCTGCGTGCTTGTCAGGCTCGTACCGAGTGCGGCCACGTCAGCGCTTGACAGCGCGGCGACCTGGGTGCTCGAAAGATACGCGACATTGGCTCCCAGCGAAGGCAGGGAGGTCGTGCCCAGCTGGGCGATGTCCTTCGTCGAAATCGCCTGGACCTGGGCTGAGGTCAGCGATGTCAAGGTGCTAGTTGTGAGGCCTGCGATCTGGGTCGTGCTCAGCGCCGCGATCTGGGCGGTCGAGATGCTGGTGCCCAGGTTCGCCACCTGCGCGGAGTTCAGTCCGGCAATCGCCTGCGTCGAGACGCTGGTGCCGAGCGACGCGAGCTGAGTTGTCGTCAGGCCGGCAGCCTGGGTGCTGCTGAGCTCGTGGATCTGCGTGCTCGTCAGGCTCGTACCGAGTGCGGCCACGTCAGCGCTCGACAGCGCGGCGACCTGGGTGCTCGAAAGATACGCGACATTGGCTCCCAGCGAAGGCAGGGAGGTCGTGCCCAGCTGGGCGATGTCCTTCGTCGAAATCGCCTGGACCTGGGCTGAGGTCAGCGATGTCAAGGTGCTAGTTGTGAGGCCTGCGATCTGGGTCGTGCTCAGCGCCGCGATCTGGGCGGTCGAGATGCTGGTGCCCAGGTTCGCCACCTGCGCGGAGTTCAGTCCGGCAATCGCCTGCGTCGAGACGCTGGTGCCGAGCGACGCGAGCTGAGTTGTCGTCAGGCCGGCAGCCTGGGTGCTGCTGAGCTCGTGGATCTGCGTGCTCGTCAGGCTCGTACCGAGTGCGGCCACGTCAGCGCTCGACAGCGCGGCGACCTGGGTGCTCGAAAGATACGCGACATTGGCTCCCAGCGAAGGCAGGGAGGTCGTGCCCAGCTGGGCGATGTCCTTCGTCGAAATCGCCTGGACCTGGGCTGAGGTCAGCGATGTCAAGGTGCTAGTTGTGAGGCCTGCGATCTGGGTCGTGCTCAGCGCCGCGATCTGGGCGGTCGAGATGCTGGTGCCCAGGTTCGCCACCTGCGCGGAGTTCAGTCCGGCAATCGCCTGCGTCGAGACGCTGGTGCCGAGCGACGCGAGCTGAGTTGTCGTCAGGCCGGCAGCCTGGGTGCTGCTGAGCTCGTGGATCTGCGTGCTCGTCAGGCTCGTACCGAGTGCGGCCACGTCAGCGCTCGACAGCGCGGCGACCTGGGTGCTCGACAGATACGCGGCGTTGGTTCCCAGCGAAGGCAGGGAGGTCGTGCCCAGCTGGGCGATGTCCTTCGTCGAAATCGCCTGGACCTGGGCTGAGGTCAGCGATGTCAAGGTGCTAGTTGTGAGGCCTGCGATCTGGGTCGTGCTCAGCGCCGCGATCTGGGCGGTCGAGATGCTGGTGCCCAGGTTCGCCACCTGCGCGGAGTTCAGTCCGGCAATCGCCTGCGTCGTGATGCTGCCGGCGAACGCCGTGAGTTGAGCGGCCGTCAGGCCGACGACCTGGGTACTGTTGAGCTCATGGATTTGCGTGCTCGTCAGGCTCGTTCCCAGTGAGTTCACATCAGCGCTCGACAGCGCGGCGACCTGGGTGCTCGAGAGATACGACACGGCTCCGCTGGCCAGGTATCCCAATTGAGAATACGAGAGCGACGAAATGTCTTTGCTCGAGAGTCCGCCGATTTGTACGCTGGACAGGCTAGCGGCGAGCGAGAGCGCTTGCGAGCTCAGCGTCACGATATCCGACGTCGACATTGCTGCAATTTGAGTCGAGGTCAAGGCCTGCAATTGGGCGGTATTCAGCGCTGCGATGTCGGACGTCGCCAACTGACCAATCTGTTTGGTTGACAGTTCAGAAACTGTCGTCGCACTCATCGACGTTATGATCGAAGTCATTTGTCGCTATTCCTCAATTTATGTTGATGGGCGACAGTTCCAATATGCCTATTCGTCGCCGCAAATTTGCGCACAGCCCAGCTCCGCGGAATGATTTACGGAGGTGAGTTATCACACGCATCGAGTATTGAAATATTTTTGTAATGCCAATGAAATTGATGTAAAGCGCTCGACCCGCCCTAATCGGATAAAAGCCAATGCCAATAGCAATAACGGCTTGGCGGCCATAAACTTTAGGGACACATTGAGTGCCCGTTTCAAGCCCAGTTGGGTGACGCCCGACCGGGTCGGGCGCGGGGCCAGTCTGCCCACCGCGGTTGGGTGCGAAGGAAAGCACCCAGGGTTACGGGACGCCGTGTCGGCCTTCCCGAAAATCGCTTCAGACTGACTGTGCGGATGCCGTTATACCGGCATATCGAGACCGCCCAGAGCCATGCTGCGCAAAAAATTCGTCCCTCCGGTCGCGTTTCCGAACCGGCCCGTGCACCCGCGTTCGAGGGATCGGCAGCCGCTCCCGGAACGCGACCGTACGCTCGTCGCGCTGCAGTATCACTTTGCACTGCGCTGGCTCGATCGCGGATGCGGAACTCTGGAGCACTTCATTTTGCTGGCACAGCACCTTGTCGTCGCTCGTGCGCTGGGAAAGCTGGGCTGCCAGTGCATTCCGGAGCGCACGCTGGCTGCCGCTGATGAAGCCGTCACGAAATGGACCCGCCACGGCCTGGAAACGGGTCAATTCCGTGTCGATATCGCGGCGTTCGCGGCGATCCACGGCTTCCTCCTCGCGCATGATGAACAACTCAAAGCTGCATCGAGTGCGGCAGTTTCTGTTGCGCTCGCCGACCTGCGCGAAGTCTGCAACCCGGTCCACAGGTCACCCGTCATCCCGTTTGCAAACGGGATGTGAATAAGTTGGGCGTCGACAATATTTCCGTGCGAGTGCACGCATCTGCGGATCGGTGTGGAGCTATGTGCGGCAGGCGATGAAATGATGTTCGAGACGCGTCCAATCTCTCAAGCTTTCGTTCGCCGCCGATATGCAGATTTAGGGCGCAGCTACGAAAGAACAAATGCTTCCGTCAAATCTCGGCGTAGCCATATTGCGAACGTGATGCCACTACGGAACCCGGATGCTCAGCATTAACAGTGCCGCTGACCTGGCGATATCGACTACGCCGCAAACGGCGGACAATGGGCTGAACTAGGGTCAGGCAGTGAACCGGAAACTGCCGGGCTCTCCGAAGGCGCTTCCATTACATACGTGCCCCGCCACGCCGCAAAGACAGCAGGTCAGTGACGCAACACCGTAAGCGGCGCTCCGCGCGCGTTTAACCGTGTGCCGAAACGCCGTACATTTTATTTAGCGCGCGCGTATGGCGGCCGCTCTCCAGTAGTGCTGCCAGCCGCGCGAGACGCGGCGCGGCCAGTTCGCGCACCGCTGTCTCGTCTGCGAGGATCTTCCGGGTCAGGTCGTGCTTGCGTACGCGCTGCGAGTCGTCGAGCGGGATGCTCGCGTCGACTGGCCGCAGGGTATCGACCAGTGCCGAATACCGCGCCTGCAACTCGATGACGGTATCCCAGTCGTCTTCGCGCGCTGTGCTCAGCATCCGTTCCACCACATGGAGAATGCTGTCATAGCGCATAAGTAACTGATCGGCGGTAGTGATCGCTTCCATATCGAATCAGGCGGTGGCGGTCAGTTGTGTCAAGCCGGCCGAACTCTTGAGCTCCGGCTTGATACCGTTCCAGCCGTCCTCGATAGTCGCGAGCAGGCTATCGATTTCATCGAGCAGCGCCGGGTCGTTCCGCACATTCGCCTCGAGCAGGCGGCGCGTCATATAGTCGTACAGGGCATTCAGGCGCTGCGCGAGATCGCCGCCCTGCTCGAGGTTGAGTCCCTGCTGCAAGCCGCCGCCGACAATCACGATGGCTTGCGAAATCAACTTGCCTTTCTCGGGGATGTTGCCGTTTTGCATGTGCACGCGGCCCATACGGATCGCGCGGCGCGCGCCCTGGAAGAGCAGTGCGACCAGCTCATACGGGCTTGCGCTGTTCACGCTGGTTTCGAGGCCAATGCGTGCATAACTGTCTGCTCCAAACTTACTTGGCGAATACATGAATACTGTCCTCTTCTTGCGGGTGGGCCGGCGTACGGCTTGCCTTACGGCGTGGTTCCGTCAACCGCCGGATGAGGTGGGCGGGTTGAAGGTCAACTGCAGGAAGCTTGCGGTCGATTGCATCTGGACTACCAATGCGTTCATTGCCGAGAACTGGGCCTGGTACTGCTGCTGCACCTGCGTGATGTATTGCTGCAAATTCGTTTGCTGTGTCTGCAGCGACGTAATTTGCGTATTGAGCGTGTTCGTCGCATTCGTGATCGAACCGCTAGTCGAATTAGTCGCGCTCGCGACGATGCCGTTCAGCAGCGAAGCATAGCCCTGCGAGTAGTTGACCGAGCCGAGTGCGCCGGTGCTAGTCCCGGTCACCAGAATCTGCAGGCCGGCCACCGGGCCGCTATTGCCGACTGTCAGCGCCTGACCATTGCCAGTTGCCGCATAGCCGTCGATCGTGCCTTGCACATCGCGGCCGGTAGCAGACGTCGGCGAGCTGCCGAAGAGCTGCGTCGCACCTGTACCGACGATCGAGACCGAGGACTGCGAGCCGTAACTGGTCGATGTCACGTTGAGCTGGCCGTGGCTGTTCTGGGTCACGTCGACTGACACGCCGGCCTGCTGCAGCGTGGTATTGGTGTTGATGGCAGTCTGCAGTGCCGTTGCAAGCTGCGAGGGCGTATAGCTACCGGCCGCCAGGGTGACGTTTGCCATCACGCCGTCCACCGTCACGCCCAGCGGCAGACCGCCGGACGCGATTGTGGTCGTGTTGCTGACGTTGCCGCCGAAGAGCTGGGCCGAAGCGTCGGTGCCGCTGCCGTTGGTGGCAATCGAAATCGTCTGATTGGTGCCGCTCGCCGGCGCCACGCTCAGCACGCCGTTGTTTTGGGTCACGGTGGCGGCAGAGCCGATAGCACTTTGCAGCATGGCGGCGACCGCGGCGGGCGTAGCGTAAGTGGCTGCGGTCAGGTTCACGGTGGTCGGCGTGCCACCTATCGTCAGGGTGAGCGTGGCCCCCGACGCAATCGTGGTCGGGCTGCTGAGTGCGACGCTGCCGGTCGCGGCGTCGGGAAGTGCGGCCGAGCCGGTGAAGGTCCCCTGGGCCGCGGCCTGCGTGATGTTGACCGCATACGAACCGGGCTGCGTATTGGTGCCGCCAATCAGGTAGGTGACGTTGCTGTTGGTCGCGGAGCCAGCGGTGCCGAATAGCGCGGCGAACTGGTTCGGATTGCTTTGCAATGCCTGAGACAGCGTCGAATCGTTGACCGACAATGAGCCGTCGTTGTTGAGCGAGATGCCGACGGCGGACAGCGACGAATAGCCGCTGCCGGTGCCCGACAGCGCGCTTGCGACCACCTGTTGCAGCTGGTTCCGGATCTGCGTCGTGGTGGCGTCGCCGATCAGCGGGCCATTGGTGCCGCCGGGATTGTAGGCCGTCAGGTTGTTGATCGTGCTCTGCAGCGTGTTGTAGGCCGATACGAAACCATCGATATTGGTTTGGATCGCACTCGAATTGTTTGCGACCGTGAGCGTCGACTGGCCCGTCTGCAGGAGGTTCAGGGATATGCCGGGCAACGCGGTTGCGACGGCATTGGTCGAACTGGTGAGCGTGAGGCCGTTGACTGTCAGGTTGGCGTTCTGCGCCGGCGCGGTCTGGATCATTGCGCCGCTGGATGTGCCGCCGGTGCTGGGCGGGTAGGTCAGCAGGGAGCTGATGCCGGCGTCGCCTTGCACCGAAATCTGCATGCTTTCGTTCGCGCCGGTTGTGTTCGACGTCAGCACGAGCCGGTATGGCGTGCTGCTTCCGTCGTTGACGATCGAGGCGGTGACGCCGAGGTTGGCGCTGTTGATTGCGTCACGCAGACCGGCCAGCGTGTCGTTGCTGCTGTTGACCGTGATGCTGCCGCTGCTTTGCGACAGATTCGGTGTGAAAGTCGGATTGCTGGTCGAACCGCTTTGCGTGCCGAACGTAAACGTCACGGTCGAACTGCCGCTGCCGCTCGAGAGTTGCGTGTTCAGGCTGGCCTGGCCGGCCGTCGCGAGCGACTGCGCCTGGGCCAGTTGCGTCGTGTTGATGGTGTATGTGCCAGTCTGGGCGCCGACCACCGCGCTCGCGGAGAGCGCCGACGTATTGCTGGAGGTCGCGCTGAGCGTTTGGAACGCGGTTGGCAGCGTCAGTTGCGTCAGCGATTGCTGAAACGTCGAGAGTGCCGAGCTGAGCTGGCCGTAAGCGGAAATCTCCGTCTGGACGCCGCCTACCTGGTTTTGCAGTTGCGTGAGCGGGATGCTCTCTATTTGCATCAGCCCCGTTAGCACCTGGCTGATTGGCAGTGTGGTGCCGAGGCCAAGGCCGACCGACGAAATGATCGACGAAGCAGACGGCGTCGACGAGCTGCTGCTGGACGAACTGCCGGTACTGGTCTTGACGCTGGTGGTGCCGGACGTCGCCGTGCTGCTGGTCGGAGAGATCGTTGTAGCCATGCTGAGCCTGTGCCTTCTGGAGCGGCGCATCGCGCCGGCCTTGCAGCGAATGTGGCGGTGTGTGAGCGAGGCTGCCAGCATCCGCCGCTTGTGTGTCGGTTTTGGAGGCGGCGCTGTAAGAGCGACGCCTCCAAAACCGGCCGGCGCATACGCGCCGGCCGTCTACTATCTGCTTACTGCGTTACGCCAGAAACGTTACTGCAACAGCTTCAGGACTTGCTGCGGCAACTGGTTCGCCTGCGCGACCATTGCCTGGGCGGCCTGCGACAGGACCTGCGCACGCGACAGCGCCGACGTTTCGCTGGCGTAGTTCGTGTCCTGAATCGACGATTGCGTCGACTGGGCGTTTTGCACCGACGAGCTCAGGTTCGAGATGACCGACGTGAAACGGTTCTGCACCGCGCCCAACTGACCTTGCAGCGTGCTGATCTGGCTCAGCGCAGCGTCGACGGTCTGGATGGTCTTTTGTGAGTCGGCAACCGTCAGCACGTCGACGTTCGCAAGCGAGCCGCCCGAAGAGGCGACGTAGCTGTTTTGCTGGACAGGCGGCGAACCCGCCGTAGCCAGACCCGAGACGAAACCATTAAGGCCGCCGTCCGCGAACGTAAGGTCGTTGAGCGCCCCCGGCGTGTTTTGCGAGTCCTTCACGACCAGTTCGCCTTTTGCGTTCACGCTTGCGGTCACGCCTGCAGCTTGCAGTGGCGCGGTCGTGTTGATCGTTTGTGCAATCGACGCCGCCGTGTCAGTCGTTTGGATTGTGATGTTCACGGGGGTGGCGCCAACGTTACCGCCAGAAATCGCCAAGGTATCAGTGCCGCCAACGGGTGCCGTTATGCCCGAGGTTGCCGTGTACGTCTGGATCGTCTGCAGGTTGTCGGCGGAATTCGTGGTGTTATCCGTTTGCGCCGCGATGTCGTCCGCACCAGTGCCCGAAAGCGTCACCTGGCTGGCCGACGACAGCGTGACCGAGCCATGTAGCGTGCCTGTCGACGTGCTGATGTCACCCACACCCGCTGCCCCAGCAGTCAGCTGGGTGAGCTTGCCAGCTACGTTGTTGATCTTCAGTGCTGTGTTGTCCAAGCCGCCGTTAATGTCGGTACCGCCGGTCGTGCCTTGGGCGATCGTGATGTTGCTACCGTCCGCTGCGTTGAACGTGAACGTCTTGCCGTCCGCGCCGAGCGTTGCGGTCACGCCGGTCGCGCCCGATGCGCTGTTGATCGCGTTGAGCACGGTCGTTGCATTCACCGTGCCGCTTGCGGCCACCGACAGGCCCGTCGAGCCAAACACGTTCTGGCCGTTGATCGACAGGTTGAGTGTTTCAGCCGTCGTAGTGGAGGTGTTTATGATTTGGTTGAACGTCGCAACTTGCGTGTTCGAAGCGCTTGCGGTGAGGCCGGGGATGTTCGCGTTGGTGATCGCTTGCGCTGCGGCGTACGCGCTGTCCGCGCTCTGGCCAGGGGCGCTGCCCGCGACGGCAGCGCCGATTGTGACGGCAGGCGAGCCACCCACTGCGACGTTCAGCGATTCGACCGAGAGGCCGCCGTTGGCCAGGCCTTGAAGCGAGAACGTCGTGTTCGACGTCTGGCCGATTTGCGACGTCTGCGCGCCCTGGGTCAGGTTGACCCCGATCGTCTGGCCGGCGTTCGCGCCGATCTGGAAATTCTGCGTGCCGAACGAACCGTCGAGCAGGCTCTGGCCGTTGAAGGCGGTCGTCGTCGCGATCGTGTTGATCTGTGCGAGCGACTGCTGGACTTCCTGGTTCAGCGCCGCGCGGTTCGCAGCCGTGTTCGATGCGTTCGATGCCTGCACGGCGAGCTGGCGGATCGTCTGCAGGTTGTTGGTGATTTGCGTCAGCGCGCTTTGGCCGGTTTGCGCCAGCGAAATGCCGTTATTCGCGTTCTGCTGCGCAACGGTCTGGCCGTTGATCTGCGCTTGCAGCGTCGTCGCGATCGCGAGGCCGGCGGGGTTGTCCGCTGCGCTGTTGATCGAGAGACCCGACGACAGCTGGGTGATCGCGTTGGTCACCGCAGCCTGGTTGTTCATCAAATTGTTCTGCGCGATCTGCGACGCAATGTTGGTATTGATAACCGTAGTCATTCCAGCACTCCTTTATTCAATAGTTAGCGCATTCCGGCAACTCCGCCGTAACGTACGGCCGTGCACCGCACTGTCCATTTGCCGCCGTTAAATGGGTTATCGGATAGGCTCTGGAAATCTTTAGCCCCGATATCTGGTCAGTGCCGCAACATTCCACCTTTCTGACCGCACTGGAGGCAGGCTCACCAGTCAGTGGAACAGCCAGTCCGCATCATCAGCGCACGCTCGCGGGCAGTCGGGTGCCGCAGCGGGGCCACCGCTCCCGCCGCTTGCCATCGCGCGATGCCCTGTCGGCCGCTTTGGCGTCGAGCCCCTGCATCTGCGCGAGAAGACGCCGTCCATCGGCCTCATAGTCTCGTTCAGCCCCGTCCGACCCGGCGCACGCCGGTCATTCGATGCTGCTACGCAACAAGTGGTGATTCCCCAAGTTAGCCCTAACTTAGCCCGCTGTTTCGACCTTTGTTGCCCGCCGACCTGATTAAGAATGGCGGCACTCACTTGTCAACACCCTTGCTTATGCTTATGTCGGACCCGCTTTGTCGAATGTGCGCCGGCCTGCATACCGGTCCGGAAATCGACGCATACGCCGAGGCGCATGCGAGCGCATCCGCATTGCTGCGGCTCGCCGCGATCCTCGATGCTCAATGCCGCCATGCGGACGCCGCCACCCTATTAAGGGCTGCACATATTGCCGTGCCGGCATTACCCGGCTTGCAGGCGCGGCTCGCGCTTTCGCTTTCGGCTGCCGGCGACCATGCCGCGGCACGTGAACAGTTCGAAGCCGTTCTGGAGGGGGATGCATCGACCGATGCATCAAGCGCGGACAATCTCCCAATAGCGTCGCGACTCCAGCTTGCCTATTCGCGCACGCTCCTCGCGCTCGATGCGCCGGAAGAAGCGTTGGCGCAAGCGGACCATGCGGTCGCGGGCAATGCCGACGACGCCTGCGCCCACGCTGCGCGCGGCGACGCATTGGCGGTGCTGTTCCGGTTGCCGGATGCGCTCGCCGCCTATCAGCGCGCGGCCATGCTCGAACCGTCATCGGCATGGGCACACTATGGAATCGGCAAAACATTCATGGAGCTCGGCCGGGCCATGGCCGCGTTGCAGGGACTGTCGCGCGCCCTGGAGCTTTCGGAACGCACGCGGCAGGATGCTGACGCAGCGGCGCAGACTCTCACGCCACCGGCGCCGCTCAGCTATCCGTGTTTGCCGGTCCACGCTTTGCCCACCTCCGCTATCTGCGAGTCGATCGGCCTGGCGTTGGGCAAGGGCGGCCAACCCGGGGAGGCACTGCCCTGGTTCGAACGTGCGCTGGAACTCGAGCCGAACCGGGCGACGGCTCTGCGTCATATGGGTAACGCGCTGGCGATGATGCGTGCCGACGACGCGGCGCTGGCGTGCTTTCAGGCGGCGCGTCGCGTGCGTCCTGACTGGGACGAGGCCTGGCTCGACGAGGCGGGCCTGCTGCTGCGCCGAGGCGACTATGCGGGAGGTTGGCGCGCGTATGGCAAGCGCGAAGGGCAGCGGATGCTCGAAAGTCTGCCGTCCTGTTGGTCCGGCGAAGAGCCGCTCGCCGATAAGACGATTCTGCTGATTGCCGAACAGGGCCTCGGCGACACGATCCAGTTCGCGCGCTATGCGCCACAGGTAGCGGCTCTCGCGCAGCGCGTGATCCTCGAGGTTCAACCGCCGCTGCGGCCGTTGTTCGACGAAGTGAGCCGGGACTGGGGTGTCGAGATCGTTGCGCGCGGCGACGCGCGACCCGATGGCGACCATCAATGCTTGCTGCTCAGTCTGCCGCGCGCACTCCGGACGACGCCTGACACCACCCGTGAGCCGAGCGGCTATCTTCGCGCACCCGTGGAGCGGCGAGCGCTCTGGCGCGAGCGGCTCGCGGCTCGCAGCGCGACGGGACGATTGCGGGTTGGTCTCGCAACGGCCGGCAATCCGCAGTTCAAGAACGACGCGCTGCGCTCGATTCCGCTCGCTGCTTTCGAAGCCTGCTTTGACTTACCGGGCGTTGACTGGGTGATCCCGCAGCCAGAGATCCGCGACGCGGATCGCGCGGTGTTGGAGCGGCATGCCGGCGTAATCTCGTTTGGTGCCCAACTGGAGGACTTTGCCGATACGGCGGCACTGCTCGAACAACTCGACCTGGTGATCTCGGTCGACACCTCGATCGCCCATCTGGCCGGGGCGCTGGCGCGCCCGGTGTGGATCCTGCTGCCGCACTTTCCGGATTGGCGCTGGATGCACGATCGCACCGACACGCCCTGGTACCCGAGTGCACGGCTTTTTCGCCAGACGGGAGCGCATGACTGGGGCGGAGTGATCAAGCGCGTGCGCGACGAGCTTTCGTTACGAGTCGCGCGGTTCACGTGAATAGGCGGCCATTTCGTCCTCTGTTCCTTCTTTGAGTTCCGTCCGGTTCCAGTAATCTAAGCTGGGGGCGCGATTTGAAATCTCCGCGCAGGCAGCTTCGCGCCCCCGCTTGTACCGGATTATTCTTCTACGAAAGGACATAGACATGTCACGCATCAACCGCCTGAAGCTGTCCTTGGTTGCCAGCACACTGACTCGTGTCCCGCTTCGCGCGAATCAGGAAGATGCAATGTCAACGGCGATGATGCCCGAAGGATGGTTTTGCGACGAGGTGGGTTATGTGGGCGAGACCACTGCGGACGCTCGTGTCCTTACGCTTGCCCGTCCACCGCGGCTTGACTGAACCCTGCGTAAGACAACGCATGCGAGGGTGACTCCTCTCACCCTGTATCACTTTATCGAAGCGTCCCATATCCATGAATCCTGTTCAAACACCGCTCGCTGTGGAGGCGGGGCATGCACCGCCTTATCAGCCATTGGGTCTGGCCACTTTGCTCAGAGAAGCAACAGCGGGAAACGATCTCACGCCGCTTGGGGATCGCTTGCTCGCGCACAGCGAGCGCCATGAAGATCCGTACGCTCTGCTCGATTTGTCCCTGGTGCTGGAACTCAAATACCAGAAAGCGTCCGCACTCACCGTTCAAAACCTGGCAATTCAAATGCGCAGGCACTACCGGCTAAAGAGTGCGCATTCGGCCGAGGCGCCGGTAAAGGTGCTCGTGCTCAAATCGCCTGGCGATCTCATGGCGAATACGCCGTTCGAATGCCTGGTTGAGAACGCCGACCTTCAGATCGACGTGATGTACGTTGATGGAAATTTGCCCCAGGACACGAGTTTGCCGGAACACGATGTCATTCTCGTCGCCGCGTGCGCGTCGGATGAAAACGCTGAGCCACTCGCTCGAATCGCATCGCTGACCGGTCGCGCTGATTGTCGAGTGCTCAACCGGCCCGAGCGCATCTTGCACACGACGCGTGACGCCGCCTATGCGCTGCTGGGCAAGGTCCACGGGATTTGTATGGCGCACACCGTGCGGCTGTCCCGCGAGCGGATTCTCGAAGCTGCGTCGGGCGCGTTCGATCTGTCAGATGTGCTGGACGAACACTACCCGTTGATTGTGAGGCCGGTGGGCTCGCACGCCGGACAAGGGCTGGTGAAAGTGTCTGACGGGCTTGACCTTGCACGTTATGTGAACGGCACGGACATTCAGGAATATTACGTCGCCCCCTTTATCGACTACAGCAGCGCAGACGGCTTGTTCCGTAAGTACCGGATCGTGATGATCGAGGGAGCGCCTTTCGCGTGTCATATGGGGATTTCGCGCGAATGGATGGTCCACTATCCGTACGCCGAGATGATTGCGCACCCTGAGCGCCGGGAGGAGGAGGCGCGCCTGATGGCGAGCTTCGATTCCGACTTCGCGGTGCGTCACCGCGAAGCGCTTCGCATGATTGCTGAAACGACTGATCTGGATTACGTAGGATTTGACTGCGCCGAAACGAGCGATGGCCGCCTGCTCATCTTCGAGATTGCCACCGCGATGGTCGTGCATGACATGGACGATCCAGGCACGTTTCCTTATAAGGCGCCGCAAATGCATCGAGTCTTCGACGCATTTCACCAGATGCTGCGCCGCGCGGCTGCGGGCTCATGTTAATTCAACCGAAGGCTTGTCCACGAACCATGAAATCCAACACATTGAATTTTTCCGGTGGTCCCGGTGCGCTTCCGGAAACCGTGCTGGAGCAAACCCGTGAGGCCGTTGCGCGCCTGCCGGAGACGGGCATATCTGTGCTCGGCATGAGTCATCGATCAGACTGGTTCCGGTCGATACTGAATGAAGCAGAACAGAACCTGCGCTGCCTGCTCGGCATTTCCGATGACTACGCGGTCACATTTCTGCAGGGTGGCAGCAGTCTGCAGTTCGCGATGATTCCAATGAATTTCGCCGCGCAGGCCAGCGCACCGCCGGAATACGTGACGTCCGGCTATTGGAGCGGCCGGGCGACGTCGGAAGCGGCCAAAGTGAGCGCGAGAAAGGTCGCCTGGGATGGTCGCGCGACGGGCTATCGGCAACTGCCCGACCTTCGGGCGCTGGATGTGTCGAGGTCGGCCGCTTATCTGCACTACGTGTCGAACGAGACCGTGGAGGGCTTGCAATTTCCTGTTTGCGAAGATCAGATGCCGGTGCCGCTCATTGCGGATATGTCGTCCGATTTTCTGTCGAAGCCGTTCCGGCCAGATGTATTCTCGATGATGTATGCCCATGCACAGAAGAATCTGGGTCCTGCAGGGGTGACGGTTGCGATCATCAAACGGTCTCTTCTCGAACGGGTTCCGGATGGCCTGCCGGCCATTCTCGACTTTCGCACGCATGTGTCACATGGCTCGAACTACAACACGCCGCCCGTATTCGCGATCTATGTCATGACGTTGATTACGCGTTGGCTGCGCTTCGAGATTGGCGGTTTGCATTCGATGCAAAGCATCAACGAAAGAAAGGCGAAGCGGTTATACGAAACACTGGACGCTTTGGGCGATGCGGTGACGATCCACGCGGATCGCCCGTGGCGCTCGCAGATGAATGTGGCGTTTACGTTTGGCGATGCGCGACTCGACGATGCATTTATCGAGGCGGCGCGGGAACAGGGGATCGTCGGGCTGGAGGGCCATCGTTCGATTGGAGGGTTGCGGGCGTCGCTATATAACGCCGTTACGGAGGAGGCGGTCGATATCCTGACGAATGCCCTGACGGAATTTAGTCTGCAACGCGTGTGAGCGCCAACAAGGGGGCAGGCAGTCATGTCTCCCCCGATTCCTCGTATTCTGCAAATCCGAATTTCAATCGTGTACGACTTGATTAGGGCGCTCGACCGGGTCGCCGAGCGGCACGGCAGCACGCCGGCCCCCGTCGCACTGGCATGCCTGATCGCGCGAGGGACCTGGTGCAAACGCTAAACCCCTGGTAGGATGGTGAGTTTCCTGATATTATCGGGAGTGAATTGAGATCTTTGCCTGTTTCGTCAATATTTTTCATTGATGAAAGGTTGGCGAAACGGCAGCAGACGTGGCTTTGGCATTACGTCTGTCCGCGTTCCGCGGTGAACTCCCCACCTCTCTTTTCCGGCCTCCGTGGCCGTTATGCCTCTCGTTTCATTCGTGGTTTGGCCGGGTTCTGCCCGCGTTTGCCTGTTACTGGCCACGAATCGGAACGACCGGAGGGCCGGCGCGTGAGCGGTATCCCGCCACGCAATTTACCCCTATCAAGTGATTGAGTTAGGAATTACATGACGACGATTCTTCTGAAAGAAAACGAGCCGTTCGAAGTGGCGATTCGCCGCTTTCGTCGCGCAATCGAAAAGAATGGCCTGATCGCTGAACTGCGTGAGCGCCAATCGTACGAAAAGCCGACCACGGCACGTAAGCGCAAGAAGGCTGCTGCTGTGAAGCGCCTGCACAAGCGCCTGCGCAGCCAGATGCTGCCGAAAAAGCTGCACTAAGCAGCCTGTTTCGCACGCCGAACGGCGGTGTGAGCTTCGAAAGAAGCCACATCGCCGTTTTGCTTTTGGGGGCGCTGCTTTGCGCTGGGCTTGCACGGTTGAGTCGCCGGTTTGCTTTTTAAGCGGGCGCCGCGACAGGTGCTTTGCCGATGTAGCATGCCGGAAGCGCTTTCAATTCGCGGGCTTGGCTAGTTTGCCGTTTGTGCTGGTCTGGCGGCGCCGCCCGGTGCCCGCCGGCACATCAGCCCGCTTTACGATTGCGTCCCTTCTTGCCGAGCGCCGCGCATCGCGCACGGCACATACAGCTCGCCTCGTGGTCGTTCACCATGCCGACCGCCTGCATGAACGCGTAGCAGATCGTCGAGCCGACGAACTTGCAGCCATAGCGCTTCAGCCCCTTGCTGAGCGCGTCCGAAATTTCGGTGGATGCCGGCGCCTGTTTATACGATGCCCAATCGTTCTGGATTGGTGTCTGATCGACGAATGACCATACGAAGTTGGCGAGCGAGCCGTGTTCGGCCTGGATCTGCTGCACGGCGCGCGCGTTGGTAATGGCCGACTCGATCTTGCCGCGATGGCGCACAATACTTTCGTCCAGCACCAGCGCATCGACGTGTTTAGGCGTAAAGCGCGCGACCTTGCCGATATCGAAGTCGGCGAATGCGCGGCGATAGCCGGTCCGTTTGTTGAGAATCGTCGACCATGACAAACCCGCCTGCGCGCCTTCCAGCACCAGCATTTCGAACAGATGCTGATCGTCGCGCGAGGGCACGCCCCATTCGGTGTCATGGTAGTGTGCGAGCGCTTCGCTCGATACCCAGTTGCATCGCTGTGTCACTTTCGCGCTCCCGCGTTGTCATGTCGACCGTCAGCATAGCGGAAGCCGCGCGTGCCGCAAGCTGGCCATTCAGCCGATTGCCGGATTGAAACTGACCTGCCACGCTATGCGTTCTTCACCACCTGAATTCACTCGATTCGATGAATAAAGACCTCTTTCTGATCGGCATTGATGGCGGCGGCAGCGGTACGCGCGTCGTACTCGGCGACGCACAGCGCCGCGAACTGGCGCAGGCGGCGAGCGGGCCGTCGGGGCTGGGGCTCGGCGTGGAACGCGCGTGGCAGGCTATCGGGGCCGGCTGCGCCGACGCCTTTGCACGTGCCGGCGTACCGCTGGACTGGTCGCGCTGCGTACTCGGCTGCGGATTAGCAGGGGTCAATAATCGCGACTGGCTGGCCGCGTTTCGCGCGCAGGCGCCGGCGGTAGCCGGCCTCGCGGTGGAAAGCGATGTGTACACCACCTTGCTCGGTGCGCATGGCGGCGCGTCCGGCGTAGTCGTCGCGCTTGGCACCGGGAGTCAGGCGGCCGTGCTTGACGGCGATGGCGAATGCCGAACCGCCGGCGGCTTCGGTTACCCGTCGGGCGACGAAGCGAGCGGCGCATGGCTCGGGCTGCGGGCCATCGTGCACGCGCAGCAGGTGCTCGACGGGCGTGTGCCTAACGACGATCTGGCGCAGGCGCTGCTCGTCCACACCGGTGCACATGACCGCGACAGTCTCGTGGTCTGGCTGTGCGAAGCCAATCAGACCGCTTATGCGCGGCTTGCGCCGATCGTCATCGCGCATCGCACGCATCCGTTCGCAGCGCGTTTGCTCGGCGAGGCGGGCGTGGAAGTGGGCAAGATGATTGCCGCGCTCGACCCGTCGGCGACTCTGCCAGTCGCGCTGTGCGGCGGTCTCGGCGCACCTTTGCGCGAGTACGTGCCGCAGATCTATCAGGCCCGCTTGCGCGAGCCGTTGGCGGACTCGGCACACGGCGGTCTGCAGTTGGCGCAGCGCGAAGCGATTCGCCTCGCCGGTTGAGCATCGTCTGGCGCGCCGGTTGCGATCTCGCGGACGCGGCGCGCAACGGTAAAATGCGATCTTTGACGCTGCCCGGCTGCTCACACTATGTACAAAGTCATTGCCACGGATCTCGACGGCACGCTGCTCAACGCCGATCACCAGGTGGACCCGTTCACGATCGCTACCGTGCGCAAACTGGAAAGCGATGGGCTGCACTTCGTGATCGCTACGGGGCGCCACTACTGCGACGTCGCGAGCATTCGCGACCTGCTGGGTGTCAGCGCCTATCTGATCACGTCGAACGGTGCACGCATTCACGCGCCGGACAACTCGGTAATCCACGCCGACGACCTGCCTCCGGCCATCGTGCAGCGGCTGGTGCAGCCGGAAATCGCCGGCGCGCACGGCCGTGTGATCGTCAATCTGTTCGCCGACCAGGCGTGGCTGATCGATCGGGATGCGCCGGACCTGCTGAAATTCCACCAGGATTCCGGCTTCACCTACGAGGTCGCCGATCTGCCGAAGCACGACGGTGCCGACATCGCGAAGGTCCTCTACATCGGTGAGCCTGACGATCTCGCACACGTCTCGGCCAACCTCGCGCGTGAATTCGGTGACGCGCTGTACGTCACCTATTCGCTGCCGGACTGTCTGGAGGTGATGACGTCGAACGTATCGAAGGGGCGTGCTTTGCAGATCGTGCTTGAGCGCCTCGGCGTCGACGCCTCGCAATGCGTGGCATTCGGCGACAACATGAACGATATCGACCTGCTGGAGACAGCCGGCCATCCGTTCATGATGAACAACGCCAATCCCGATCTCGTCACACGTCTGCCGAACGTGCCGCGCATCGGCAACAACTTTGAAGCGGGCGTCGCGCAGCATCTGCGCAAGCTTTTCTCGCTCGACGACGAACTGACGTCCTGAAAACGGACCGGCCCGCATCCTCTTTCGGGGATGCGGGCCGCTTGTTCGCGTCCCTCCGCGACCCAACCCAGCGCTACGATCAGCCGTGCCACCCGCCACGGCGATCGCCGCGGTCATCGTGACTCCGGTGGCGACCGCTACTTTATTAATCAGCTGAGCCCGCGGAAGCGCCCGCCGCAGCCGCAGAAGGAACACCCGGCAGCGCCGCGCATGGGCAATCCGCAGCGCGGCCGTTTAGCCCCTGGCGGTCAAGCTTGAACGTCGCGTGAGCCGTGCCGCTTTGCCAGTCGAGGCGAACAATATAGATACTGTCGAAGTCGTCGCTTTGCCAGTTGGGGACCTCGGCGGCATTGCCGCCATGCGTGCTCATCATCTTGCGCAACAGCTTCACGATCAGCTTGTGTTCCCACGCAACGACAATCAGCTTGTTGCGATTGGATGGATTGACGAGCGCCGTGCCGAGTTGGTCGATCTGGGCGAAACCGTACGGCGTTTGCACCGGCATCTGGAATTGGATAGCGGTCGGCTCGATGGTCGCAAGCGGCCGAATATAGTAATAGGGATGGCCGCTGTCGTCCTTTTGCTGGCCGGGATCGGGCGCGTAGATCGCATCCGGTTTGCCGAACTTGGCGGCGATCACGGCCGGCAACGCCAGCGCACGGTTGAGCCCCTGGCAATTGAGCTGGCCGTAACCCTTGGCGGGTTTCTCGCCGTGGCGCACGAATACGAGCGTTTCGGTATTGCTGTCCGCCGCATGGGCCGCGGGTAACGCTAGTACGCCCGCACACAAACTGCCGACGGAGAGTGCGACGCCATGCAGGAATCCGCGGAAACGGGTCATCGGTAGCACCTGTGCGAGCTTGGGAAGTCGCACGATTCTAGCAGCGGGGCATTGGCAGGCCACTGGGCTGCCCGCATTATGCGTACAAAAACGAAGCGGGCGCCGCAGCGCCCGCTTTGACTGTCTGGATGCGCACAGCTGGCGCACGCGCTGATCAGTCGAGCGCCAGTTCCTGCGAATTGCCGCGACGGCTTTCGGCGATGAGCGGGTACAGCACCCCTGCGATCACCGCGCCGAGAATCGGGGCGACCCAGAACATCCACAGTTGATCCACCGCCGCGCCGCCGACGAACAGCGCCGGCCCGGTCGAGCGCGCCGGGTTGACCGACGTGTTGGTAACCGGAATCGAGATCAGGTGGATCAGCGTCAGGCACAGGCCAATGGCGATTGGCGCGAAACCGGCTGGCGCGCGCTTGTCGGTCGCGCCGAGGATGACGAAGAGGAAGAAGCCGGTCATCACCACTTCGCAAATGAACGCGGCCGCGAGCGCGTAATGGCCCGGCGAGCGCTCGCCGTAGCCGTTGCTGGCGAAACCGCTGGCGACGAGGTCGAACCCCGGCTTGCCCGACGCGATCAACGACAGCACCAGCGCACCGAGCACCGCGCCGATCACTTGCGCGACGATGTACGGCAGCAGGTCGCGAGCCGGAAAGCGGCCGGCGACGGTCAGGCCGACGCTCACCGCCGGATTCAGGTGACAGCCGGAGATGTGGCCGATTGCATAAGCCATTGTCAGGACAGTGAGGCCGAATGCGAGCGAAACGCCCACGAAGCCGATGCCCAGACCGTGGACCGGGCCGGCGAAATTGGCGGCGAGGACGGCGCTGCCGCAGCCCCCGAGCACGAGCCAGAAGGTGCCGAACAGCTCGGCGGCAAGACGTTTTGACAACTGCATGATTGGTAATCCTAAAATGTTTGACGCCTGGAGAGGCATGAATGCTAAGCGCAGATGCATGCCATTGAGCGCGCAATTTTAGGGAAAGACAGCCAGATTAGGTGTCAAGAATTGTCAATGTGGAGTCGCCTTTAGCTATTATTGCCTGGTAAAGACGTCGTTTTACAATTCATCGACGCTTAATAATTATCAGATGATTTCTTCCTAAATCGGTATTATTGTCCATTGCGAATTTTTATAATTGCAGCTAGTCTGCGAGCGAATGAGTTCTAAAAAAAGGGAGAACCGAAATGTCGCAATATGCAGACCTCAAGGCGCAGATTGCCAAATTGCAGGCACAGGCAGACGAAGCCCGGCGTACTGAAATCGACAATGTTGTCGCCGACATCCGCCAAAAGATCGCTGAATACGGTCTAACCGCGCAAGACCTCGGTTTCGCGGTTGCCGCACGGCGCGGACGCCCGCCGAAGAAGGCGCCGCTGCCGGCCAAGTACCAGGATCCGAAATCGGGCAATACCTGGAGCGGGCGCGGCAAACCGCCAAAGTGGATTGTCGGCAAGAATCGCGAACGCTTTCTGATTGGCGCGGCTTGAAATGCCTTACCGGTAGAGGCGCAAGCCAACTGAAGGTTGATCGTGCCGGGTTGTTAATTCGCGCCGCGCTAATCTGGGATGGAAGCGCCTCCATGCTTGTATTAAAAAAGCCGCCCTTGAGAGGCGGCTTTTCCGTAGTGGAAGCGGGTTAACTCCTGCAAACCGCTCACGCAAACGATTCAACAGGCAAATGTACTCATGATTGGCGTGCGAATCGGAAAGCGGCGTAAGCGGCAGAAGCACAGCTTAAGCGGTTGAGTGCATAAAAAGGTCAGCCGCTTAAGCACGTTGCTCAACCCACCGCTACCCGGCGCAACATCGGGCGGCGCGTCGCTTCGATCAGTGCCGAATAGCCGTCCACGTAATTCCTAGCCATCGTTTTCGAACTGAAGCGGCGTTCGAACTGCGCGCGAATCTCGCTGCGCGACAGTTCGTCCAGACGCTGCAGCGCGGCCACCGCACCTTGAACGTCCTCGACAATGTAGCCGGTCACGCCGTGGTCGATCACTTCCGGCACTGAACCGCGGTTAAACGCGATCACCGGCGTGCCGCACGCCATCGATTCGATCATCACCAGACCGAACGGCTCCGACCAGTCGATCGGGAACAGCAGCGCCTTGGCGCCTGAGAGGAACTCGGGCTTCTGCGCCTCGTTGATTTCGCCGACGAACTCCACGTGCGCCATGGAGAGCAGCGGTTCGATTTCCTTCTTGAAGTATTCCTGGTCGACCTTATCCACCTTGGCGGCGATCTTCAGCGGCAGACCGCTTTGTGCGGCGATCTTGATAGCTGTATCGACGCGCTTCTCCGGACAGATACGGCCGAGGAACGCCAGATACTCCGGCTTCTTGTGCGTCTGGGGTGTGAGCAACTGCTCGGGCAGGCCGTGGTAAATCGTGTTCAGCCAGTTGGCCTGCGGCAGTGGCGTGCGCTGCGAGTCCGAAATCGATACCACCGGCACGTTCGAGAACGCATCGAACACCGGTTGCAGTTCCGGCAGGTCCAGACGGCCATGAAGCGTCGTCACGAACGGCGTGTCCATGGTGGTGAAGAGCGGGAACGGCATGTAATCGAGGTGAAAGTGCAGCACGTCGAATTCATGCGCGACCTTGCGCACCTTTTCCATCATCAGGACATGCGGAGCCAACGCATCGCGGATGGTCGGGTCGAGGCGCAGCGCACGAGGCCAGCAGGCGTCGAGGTTCGCGGAGGTGACCGAATCGCCGCTCGCAAACAGCGTGACGTCGTGGCCGAGGTCGACCAGCGCTTCGGTCAGATACGAGACGACGCGTTCGGTGCCGCCGTAGAGTTTCGGTGGGACAGCTTCATACAACGGCGCAATTTGTGCGATTCGCATGCGTTTTCTCCTGTTTAAAACGGCTTCGCACAACGGCGCTCGAGTAGAGCGAGGAGCGAATGCCTGACGGACGGTTGGGCGCGGTAAGCCGCCGCCCGGGGTGCTCCGAACCTGCATCGGGTAATCCCCTAGGTGCATTATCGGGATCGGCCGAGCTAATTCGAGTTATTTTTCAAACACTTAATGTTGTTACAGCGCGAAACATGATGCGTTACAGGTCGGCAGGAGGGTTGGCCTGATACTCGAGGGGCATGAGTGATAGACATCCAGGTGCTGGGGGAACAGCAGCAAGAGACGGTCCCGGACCTGGAGCGGTCCCTACACTACGCGTGTTGCGCAGAAGTGAAAACGTCTTATAATTGTTCCTCACCGCAGCAAGGTGCGGACTTTGAGCCACTCATGACTCACCATTTGGTTCACCTTGCCGCTGAAAAATCATCCAAAGCGCATCGCGAATCTCAAGCTGCGCACCGCTTTCGCCTGCTGCAACCTTCTTTCTGCCCCCTCCGTGTAGGAAAAATTCCTACAAGAATGACGGATTAATCCGTCAGGCAGGCTGGGTGTCTGTCCGATTTTCGTCCGCTCCCCATTTCGACACAATGCTGGCAAGACCAGAAACGAGCCGATTCGTGCGGTTTAAGTGCGCGCGTTCGAGCAAACGTTTCCGTAACGGCCTGACCAGCCAGATACACCCCGGGGGAATCATGAGCGCAACAAGCGAAATGCTCAATGAGATCAGAGAAATCAACCTTTCTTATCTCCTGCTCGCCCAGCGTCTGCTGCGCGAAGACAAGCCGATGGGCATGTTTCGCATGGGGATTTCGGACCAGTTGGCCGACGTGCTCGCCAATCTGTCGTTGGCGCAGACCGTGAAGCTGGCGGCGTCCAATCAGGTGCTGTGCCGTTTCCGTTTCGACGACCATGCCGTGCTGTCCGCCCTTGCGGACAAAGGCAAATCCAGCGCCGTGGCCCAGGCGCATTCCGCGATCCTGATGGCAAGCCAGCCAGTCGAGCAACTCGGCTGATGGCAGCTTGTAGTTCAAAAAAAGCGATTGGTACACGCCCTATTGCACGACGACGAGCCCGTGCTCAGTCTCACGCGCGCCTGGACGCTGGTGCGCTTCTTCGACTCCGGAATGCTGCAAATGACCGCCTGCTCCCGGTGCGGCGGACATTTTGTCGCGCATGCACACGATCCGCAGCACGCCTTTGTCTGTGGGCTTTGCCAGCCGCCTTCGCGCGCGGGCAAGACCAGGAAGCTTGCCGCCGCCCAGGCCCGCGAAAGCCTCGCTGAGCTCGGGGTTTGAGCCGCAGGGCCGCATCGGCCCGCGGCGCGCGACCCGGTACACGCGTCGACAACCGCCATTCGGCGGGCCTTCCGGCCCGATCGCCGGTGCCGGGCCCGGCTTCGCCGGTTTAAGCCGCCTCTGGTTTACACCGGAGCGACGCGCCGCTTTTCCGTCAAAGTTTTCTGCTCCGTTGCCGTAAACCAGATTAACGACGGTCACCGTCGCTTCTTTGTGAGGGCTCGGCAGTGCTGATTTTCGTGGGAACACTCGTGACGCTTTTGTCCGTTTTCGGCGGTTATGCGCTGGAAGGCGGCCATCTCGGCGCGCTGCTGCAGCCTGTCGAAGTGCTGATGATCGTCGGCGCCGGCGTCGGCGCGTTCATTCTCGGTAACGGGATGAAGACGATCAAGGCGACGGTGCGCGTCATTCCAACCCTGTTCAAGGGCGCGAAATACAACAAGGACGTCTACATGGAGCTGATGGCGCTCCTTTACGTCCTGCTGGCCAAGGCGCGCAAGGAAGGCACGCTGACGCTGGAAGCCGACATCGACGATCCGTCGAAGAGCCCGATCTTCACCCAGTATCCGAAGATACTCGCCGACAAGCACATCATCGAGTTCCTGACCGACTACCTGCGTCTGATGGTCGGCGGCAACATGAACGCGTTCGAGATCGAAAGCCTGATGGACGAGGAGATCGAGACACACCACCAGGAAGGCGAAGCGCCCGCGCACGCCCTGAACAAGGTCGGCGACGCCATGCCGGCGTTCGGGATCGTGGCCGCGGTGATGGGCGTGGTGCACACCATGGCCTCCGCCGACAAGCCGCCCGCGGTGCTCGGCGAGATGATCGCCCAGGCGCTGGTCGGCACCTTCCTCGGGATTCTGCTTTCGTACGGGCTGATCGGACCGCTCGCGAGCGTCGCCGAACAGCGCGTGACCGAGTCGACCAAGATGTTCCAGTGCATCAAGGTGACGATTCTCGCCAGTCTGAATGGCTATGCGCCGGCGATTGCCGTCGAATTCGGCCGCAAGGTGCTCTTCTCGACTGAACGCCCGTCGTTCGCCGAGCTGGAAGAGCACGTGCGCCGCGTCAAAGCCAAGTAACGGGCGCCGGGAACCGATTCGATGAGCAAGGACAAAGACCGCGCCATTGTCGTCAAGCGCTCCGCGCCGGCCAAGAAGGGCCATCACGGCGGGGCGTGGAAGCTCGCCTACGCGGACTTCATGACCGCGATGATGGCGTTCTTCCTGCTGATGTGGCTGCTGAGTTCGGCCTCCTCCGTGCAGCTGAGGGGCATCGCCGATTACTTCAACCAGCCGTTGAAGATCACGCTGTGGGGCGGCGACCGCAGCGCCGAAGACACGAGCATTCTGAAGGGCGGCGGCCGCGACATTTCGATCGATGCACAGGGTGTGACGCGCGCCACTGACGGCTCGACCGCGAGCGCCGAGCGCACCGCTTCACACAACAACGAAGACTCGGTCAAGCAGCTGCAGGGCGAGATGGAGCGCCGCGAACAGGTCCGTCTGCACGATCTGCAGGTCAAGCTGATGGCCGCGATCGAAGCGAACCCGGTGCTGCGCCAGTTCAAGCAGCAGATCCGGATCGACTCGACACTGACCGGCCTGCGCATCGAAATCGTCGACTCGCAGAAACGGCCGATGTTCGCGACCGCGAAGGACGCGGTCGAACCGTACATGCGTGACATCCTGCGCGAAATCGGCCATACGCTGAACGACGTGCCGAACCGCATCATCGTGCAGGGTCACACCGACGCCGCGCAGTACGCGGGCGGCGAGAAGGGCTACAGCAACTGGGAACTGTCCGCGGACCGCGCCAATGCGTCGCGCCGCGAGCTGATCGCGGGCGGTATGGACGAAGCGAAGGTGATGCGCGTGCTCGGCCTCGCGTCGACGCAGAACCTGAACAAGGCGGACCCGATGGATCCGGAAAACCGCCGCATCAGCATCATCGTGCTGAACAGGAAGTCGGAGGAGGCGCTTGACCATGACGACTCCACCACGACCACCCTGTCGGACGACGCAGCCGGCTCCAAGCCGCTGCTGCAAAGACTTGCGCAACCGGTGACGGTTGCGCCGAAGGTGCCGGCGATAGCGCCGGCAGCCCAGTAACAGATAGCGGTCGGCTGGCTGGAGCCGGCGCCCATGTGGCGCGGCCAGCCCGGCGATCCATAGCGTAAGTGCAGCGAGGTTTTCATGATCAGGCACATTCTGGCAATCGACGATTCGGCATCGATGCGGCAAATCCTCGCCGCCACGCTGACGACGGCCGGCTATGAAGTGACGCTCGCGGCGGATGGCAATGAAGGGCTCGAAAACGCGCTCGCCATGTCGTTCGACCTCGTGCTGACGGACCAGCACATGCCGGGCAAGACCGGGCTCGATCTGATTACCGAGTTGCGCGGCAATCCGGCCTACCAGGCGACGCCCATCCTCGTCCTCACGACGGAATCGGGCGAGCCGTTCAAGGCGGCGGCGCGGGCCGCGGGGGCGACCGGCTGGATCGAAAAGCCGCTCGACCCCGACATGTTGACCGAGCTGGTGGCGGCGTTAGCCGAACCAGACCCGGCATGAACGCCTCATAAGCGCCACCCTTACACAAGTTATAGAAGCTCTCGACGCGGCGGCACGGCAGCCCAAGCCTAGACAGGAACTCTCGCGGTGACCCAGGCATGACACTCGACATCACTCAGTTCTATCAGACGTTCTTCGACGAAGCGGACGAATTGCTCGCGCAGATGGAGCAGTTGCTGCTCAATCTGGATATCGCGCATCCGGACCCCGAAGACCTCGCGGCGATTTTTCGCGCGGCGCATTCGATCAAGGGTGGCGCGGCGACCTTCGGCTTTACCGCACTGACGGAAACGACCCACATTCTCGAATCGCTGCTCGACCGCGCGCGCAATAACGAACTCGTGCTGCGCAAGGACATGATCGACACGTTCCTCGAAACCAAGGACGTGCTGTCGGGCCAGCTCGCCGACTATCGCGCGAGCGCCGAGCCGGATGCGGCGCTCGCCAAGGCGATCTGCGCGAAGCTCGAACAGTTGAATGCGGAAAGCCACTTCGGCGCCGAAGCGGCCGCGGCGCCGGCCGTACCGGTGGCAGCCGCAGCACCAGTGGCAGCACGACCAGCAGGTCAAGGCGGTACCCCGCCCGAGCACGTCGTCGAACAGGCGGTGCAGGCGGCGGGTGAATGGACTGACGGCGAACCGGCACAGACCGGGCAAGCCGCGGGCGCCGGCGATGAAGCCGGCCCCCATCTGAAAATTACGCTACGGGGCGTAGGTGAGAAGGACCAGGAACTGCTGGCCGAAGAGCTCGGCAACCTGGGCAGCATAGTCGGAAGGGTCAAAAGCGGCGGCGAATTGACGCTGTGGCTCCAGACCGATGTGACCTCCGACGACATCATCGCCGTGTGCTGTTTCGTGATCGACGAAAGTCAGATCTCGATCGGCCGCGGCACCGCACCGGCGGACGAGACGCAGCAAGGCGAACCTGGAACGCCGGACGCTGCCGACTCGACCCTGGCGCAAGCAGCACAGACGGCACTAGCAGCAGGGGCGGAGCAGGCAGCATCGTCGGCACGGGCGGCCTACACCGCTGCGCCCGCTCAAGCCGCCGTCACGCACGGACTGTTCGACGCTTCGGCGTCGCCAGCGGCTACCCCGGCGCTCGCCGCGGCTGCACCCGCAGCCGCGAGCAACGCGCCGGCGGCAAGCGCGGCGGCGGCCGCCGAACAGGACCGCAAGGCAGCGGCGCGTCCGGCCGCGGCGGCAGGCGGCGCGGAGGGCAGCTCGATTCGCGTCGGCGTCGAGAAGGTCGATCAGCTGATCAACCTGGTCGGCGAACTGGTGATCACGCAGGCGATGCTGGCCGAGACCACCAGCACGTTCGATCCGGCCTTGCACGACCGGCTCTTCAACGGCATGGCGCAGCTGGAGCGCAACGCGCGCGATCTGCAGGAAGCGGTGATGTCGATCCGCATGATGCCCATGGATTACGTGTTCAGCCGCTTCCCGCGTCTGGTGCGCGATCTGGCGGCGAAACTCGGCAAGGAAGTGGAACTCGTCACCTTCGGTCAGGCGACCGAACTCGACAAGAGCCTCATCGAACGGATCATCGATCCGTTGACCCACCTCGTGCGCAACAGTCTCGACCACGGCATCGAAACCGTGGAAGTGCGGCGCGCGGCGGGTAAGGATGCGACCGGCCAGCTGGTGCTGTCGGCCGCGCATCACGGCGGCAACATCGTCATTGAAGTGAGCGACGACGGCGCCGGTTTGCGCCGCGACAAGATTCTCGCGAAGGCCGTGAAGCAGGGCATGCAGGTCAGCGAAACGATGTCCGACGAAGAAGTCTGGAACCTGATTTTCCTGCCGGGCTTCTCGACGGCGGAGCAGGTCACGGACGTCTCGGGCCGCGGCGTCGGCATGGACGTGGTGAAGCGGAACATCCAGTCGATGGGTGGTCACGTGGAAATCACCTCGCATGCGGGCAAGGGCAGCACCACGCGCATCGTTCTGCCGCTCACGCTGGCGATTCTCGACGGCATGTCGGTCAAGGTCGGCAACGAGATCTTCATTCTGCCGCTGAACTTCGTGATGGAGTCGCTGCAACCGCGTGCCGAGGACATCTACACGGTGGCCAACGGCGAACGCGTGGTGCGCGTGCGCGGCGAATATCTGCCGCTCGTCGCGCTGCATGAAGTATTCACCGTCGAAGACGCCAAGCAGGAACCGACCCAGGGCATCGTCACCATCATGCAAACCGAAGGGCGCCGCTTTGCGATGCTGATCGACGAGCTGGTGGGGCAGCAGCAGGTGGTCGTGAAGAATCTGGAAACGAATTACCGCAAGGTGCACGGCATTTCCGCCGCAACCATTCTCGGCGACGGCAGTGTCGCGCTGATCGTGGACGTGGCGGCGCTGAACCGCGAAACGCGCCACGCGCACGGCGCGATGAGTCTCGCATGACATCCGTAATGGCATCCGCGACGCGGGCAGTTTTCGCAACACTCATTCAATTCATTTCATCCCAACCGTTTGGGGGCTAACGTGGCAGAAGTCCAATCCATCAATTCGAGCGTCGCGAACGCGAGCAGTACGAATGGCCGCCGCGACGCGCAGCAGGCAGACGCCGGCGGTCAGGAATTCCTCGTCTTCACGCTCGGCGCCGAAGAGTACGGCATCGACATTCTCAAGGTGCAGGAAATCCGCGGCTACGACAACGTGACGCGGATCGCCAATGCGCCTGAGTTCATCAAAGGCGTGATCAATCTGCGCGGCATCATCGTGCCGATCGTGGACATGCGCATCAAGTTCCATCTGGGCCGTGTCGAGTACGACCATCAGACCGTCGTGATCATCCTGAACGTCGCGCACCGCGTGGTCGGGATGGTGGTGGACGGTGTGTCGGACGTGCTGACGCTCGCCACCGACCAGATCATGCCGGCGCCGGAATTCGGCGCGACGCTGACGACCGAGTACCTGACGGGACTCGGCACCGTCGACGGCCGCATGCTGATCCTGATGGACATCGAGAAGCTGATGACCAGCCGCGAAATGGCACTGATCGAAACGCTCAGCGCTTAAACGTTACTGCGCGTCACTGCGCATCAATATGTGTCAGTACGAAAGACAGATCGAACAGGGAGCGCCAAGATGTTGAGCAGGTGGTCGATTCGCACGTCGTTGACGATGGTGGGGATCATTCTGGTTGCGCTGACCGTCGTGGTCGGCGCGCTTGGTCTAACCGCGTTGAACGGCGCGAGCCAGTCGCTCGACCGTATCGCGCGCGGCGATCTGGTCGCCATTCACGCACTCGACGATGCGTCGTCGTACCTGTTGCGTTCGCGTATCGCGGCGGACCGCTTCAACGCGCTGTCGGCCGCGGGCAACGCGGACGAAGCGAAGAAAGCGATCGATCGTGCGCAGGAACTGCTGAGCCGAGGCAATCGGAGTTGGCAGATCTATCTCGATACGCCGAAGAAAGGCATCGACCAGGCGCTCCTCGACGACGTGGTCGCCAAGCGTACGAGCGTAATGCGTGACGGCGTCGATCGGGTGTTCGCGGCCCTGAATGCGAACGACATGGCTGCCTATCACGCGATCGACGATACGAAGATCAGCCCGATGTTCATCGCCTACGACGGCGCCGCATCGGCGGTGATCAAGGCGTTGCAGCAAAGTGCAATGGGTCAGCAGACTGCCGCGCAAGCGAACATCTCCCTGATGACCACGCTGATCCTCGGCGTCACCGTGTTCGCGCTGCTGCTCGTAGTGGGCATTCGCTTCGCACTGCGCGGCCTGATCGTGCAGCCGCTGAACGACGCGACGGCGTGTTTCGAACGGATCGCCTCGGGCGATCTGTCCGAAAACATCGAAGTGTTCAGCCGTAACGAAATCGGCCGCCTGTTCGCCGGCATCAAGCGGATGCAGGACAGCATGGCGACGATGGTGAGGTCGGTTCACAGCAGCACCGAATCGATCGACACCGGCGCGCACGAAATCGCGATGGGCAACACCGATCTCTCGCAACGCACCGAGCAGCAGGCTGCCTCGCTGCAGGAAACCGCCTCGAGCATGGAGCAGCTGACTGGCACGGTGCGCCAGAACGCAGAGAACGCGCGCCAGGCGAGCCAGTTGGCGGTCAATGCGTCGGATATCGCGACGCGCGGCGGCGACGTGGTGAGCCAGGTTGTCACGACGATGCAGGACATTGCGACCAGTTCGAACAAGGTCGTCGACATCATCGGCGTGATCGAAGGCATTGCCTTCCAGACCAATATTCTCGCGCTGAACGCCGCGGTCGAAGCCGCGCGGGCAGGCGAACAGGGCCGCGGTTTCGCGGTGGTCGCAGGCGAGGTACGCAGCCTCGCGCAGCGCAGCGCCAGCGCCGCGAAGGAAATCAAGGAACTGATCGGCGACTCGGTCGACAAGGTGCAAAGCGGCTCGGCGCTGGTCGGCCGTGCGGGCAGCACGATGGACGAGATCGTGCAGGCGGTGCGCCGCGTGACCGACATCATGGGCGAAATCAGCGCGGCTTCCGAAGAGCAGTCGGGCGGCATCGAACAGGTCAATCGCGCCGTCGTGCAGATGGACGAGGTGACGCAGCAGAACGCCGCGCTGGTCGAACAGGCCGCGGCGGCGGCGGCGTCGCTCGAAGAGCAGACGCGTCAGTTGCAAGCGGTGGTGAACGGCTGGAAAGTAGCCGGCGGCGAGGCGCGCAGCAGTGTGACGGCGGCCCGTCCGCAAGCTGCCGCGGGTCCGAACGGCAGCAGGAGCGTCAGCCAGCACGCGCAGTCGGCAAAGGCAGCGCCGCAAGCGTCCGCCCACACCGCAGCGCACCTGACAGCAGGTAAGGCGACAAGCACGGCAACGCATGCAGCACCGGCTTCGGTCACTCAGGGTGCCGACACCCCACGTGTCGAACCAGCTCTCAAACCGAAGACGGCCCGCGCCGCATCCGAATCCGCAGTACGTCTGGCCCCAGCAGGCGGCGCGGCGGCAGGATCGGACGCGGACTGGGAAACGTTCTAGGAAGTGGCACAAAGACATGCGGTCATTCGGCATCTCGCTCCTTGAGGGGCGAAACTTCGAAGCACGCTTACAAAGCGTGTCGCGGGCCGACTGTGTGTTGGCAGAACTCGCGGGCGGGCGCGACCCCGCGAACACAATCCCGTTCGGCAGAAGCAATCCTTCTGGCGAACAGTGGGATGGCTCGTATTGCAGGCAGGAACTCTCATGATGGCAACGCGCGCACAACAACGTCCGCAAGCGGCACCTCCGCGAGCGGCACCTCCGCAACCGGCACGTCCCGAGCGGGCGGAACCGGCTAGAGCCGGCGAGCACGGACGGGATTTCGAATTCACGTCGGCGGATTTCGCCCGGATTCGCGATCTGATTCATCGCGGCGCGGGCATTTCGCTGTCGGATCACAAGCGGGATATGGCATACAGCCGTCTGGCGCGCCGCTTGCGCGCCCGTGGCCTCGAGACCTTCAAACAGTATCTCGATCTGCTGGAAGCGGAAAACGATCCGGCCGAGTGGGAAGCGTTCACCAATGCGCTGACCACCAACCTGACCGCGTTCTTTCGCGAAGCGCATCATTTTCCGATCCTCGCCGAATTCGTGCCGCGCCGCGCGCAGCCGGTTTCGGTGTGGTGCTCGGCGGCCTCGACCGGCGAGGAGCCGTATTCGATCGCGATGACGCTGATCGAAGCGCTCGGCGACAGCGGCGCGCGTCAGGCCACCGTGCTCGCCACCGACATCGACACGCAAGTGCTGGCGAAAGCCGAAGCCGGCATGTATCAGTTCGACCAGGTGAAGCATCTGTCGCCCGAGCGGCTCAAGCGCTTCTTCCTGAAGGGTACCGGCGCGCACGCGGGCATGGTCAAGGTGCGCCCGGAAGTGCGCGCACTGGTGCGTTTCGAACAACTGAATCTGACCGATCGCGATTACCAGTTGCGCTCGCAGTTCGACGCGATTTTCTGCCGCAACGTGATGATCTATTTCGACAAGCCGACGCAGGCGCAGGTGCTCGCGCGCTTCGAGCCGCTGGTGAAATCGGGTGGTTTGCTGTTTGCCGGCCACTCGGAAAACTTCACGTATGTGACGCAGGCGTTCAAGCTGCGCGGCCAGACCGTCTATGAACTGACGCGTGACGCAGGCGCTGCCGCACGCGCCGCGAGCCATGCCGGCAGCGCAACGACTAACAGGGTGGCCGCATGAGCAGCACCCTGCCGATCGCCAACAATCTGTACTTCGACAACCACTTCCAGCGCCCCGGCGTGAAGCTGTTGCCGAATGAGTTTTACACGACGAGCGAAGACATGGTGCTCGTCACCGTGCTCGGCTCGTGTGTCGCGGCCTGCATTCAGGACCGCACTGCCGGCATCGGCGGTATGAATCACTTCATGCTGCCCGACGACGGCACGGATGTCGCGCAAGCCGCGTCGGATTCGATGCGTTACGGCGCGTATGCGATGGAAGTGCTGATCAACGAACTGATCAAGGCCGGCGGCCGGCGCGAGCGCTTCGAAGCCAAGGTGTTCGGCGGCGGCGCGGTGCTGGCCGGCATGACGACGATGAACATCGGCGATCGCAATTCGGAATTCGTGCGCCGCTATCTGGCGCTCGAAAAAATCCGCATCGTCGCAGAGGATTTGCAGGGCAATCATCCACGCAAGGTCGCCTTCATGCCGCGCACCGGCCAGGTGATGGTGAAGAAGTTGCGCCTGCAGCAGGAAGCCGGCGTGGCCGAGCGCGAACAGGCGCTCGTGCGGCAAAGCGCCGAAGCGCGTGCCGAGCGGCTCGCGGCGGCGCGCAAACGGGTCGAGCTGTTCTCGACGCCGGCTGCCACGCGGCCCAAGGTCGAACTATTCGGCACCGCAGCGGGCGGTGCGGGTGCCGGCGCATCGAAGCCGCGCATCGAGCTGTTCGGCGCAAGCCCGCGCCCGATTAATTCAAACAACGCCAGAACTACAGAGGAGGCGTGAGCGCTGTGCAAAAGATCAAAGTACTGTGCGTCGACGATTCGGCGCTGATCCGCAGCCTGATGACGGAAATCATCAACGGCCAGCCGGACATGACCGTCGTGGCGACCGCACCCGATCCGCTGGTCGCGCGCGATCTCATCAAGCAGCACAATCCGGACGTGCTGACGCTCGACGTCGAAATGCCGCGCATGGACGGTCTCGACTTCCTCGAAAAGCTGATGCGTCTGCGGCCGATGCCGGTCGTGATGGTGTCGTCGCTGACCGAGCGCGGCAATGAAATTACGCTGCGCGCGCTGGAGCTGGGCGCGGTCGACTTCGTCACCAAGCCGAAGGTCGGCATTCGCGATGGCATGCTCGACTACTCGGAAAAGCTCGCCGACAAGATTCGCGCAGCGGCCCGCGCCCGGGTGCGCCAGGCCGCGCCGGTGCAGCACGCGGCCGCTCATGCCGCGCATGCGCCCGCCGCCGCCGCCGCGCCGCTTTTCAACAATCCGCTGCTCAGTACCGAGAAGCTGATCATCGTCGGCGCATCGACGGGCGGCACCGAAGCGATCCGCGAAGTGCTGGTGCCGCTGCCGCCGGATGCGCCCGCCGTGCTGATCGCGCAGCATATGCCGCCGGGCTTCACAAAATCTTTTGCGCAACGCCTTAATGGTTTGTGCCGCATTACCGTTAAAGAGGCAGAGCACGGCGAACGCGTGCTGCCGGGACATGCGTATATCGCGCCCGGCCACGCTCACCTGTTGCTGGCCCGCAGCGGGGCGAATTATATTGCTCACCTGTCGGACGAACCGCCGGTGAACCGGCATCGGCCGTCGGTCGACGTGCTGTTTCGTTCGGCCGCGCAGCACGCGGGCAAGAACGCGGTCGGCGTGATCCTGACCGGGATGGGGCGCGACGGCGCCGCCGGACTGCTGGAGATGAAAAAGGCGGGGGCGTTCACCCTCGCACAGGATGAAGCGAGCTGTATCGTGTTCGGCATGCCGCGCGAAGCCATTGCGCTCGGCGCCGCGGACGAAATTGCGTCGCTGCCGGAGATGAGCCGCCGCGTGATGGCGCGTCTGTCGTCGATGGGGGACCGCGTACAGCGGGTATGATGCGCGCCATGTGGATTGAACTGGCGGTCATGCACCGCATCATGGATCAAGCAAAGGGAATGAAATGGATAAGGGAATGAAGATTCTGGTGGTTGACGACTTTCCGACGATGCGCCGGATCGTTCGCAACCTGCTCAAAGAGCTCGGCTACTCGAACGTCGACGAGGCGGAAGATGGTCAGGCCGGCCTCGCGCGTTTGCGCGGCGGGTCGTATGACTTCGTGATCTCCGACTGGAACATGCCGAACCTCGACGGTCTGGCCATGCTCAAGGAAATCCGCGCCGACGCCAGCCTCACGCATCTGCCGGTGCTGATGGTGACGGCCGAGTCGAAGAAGGAAAACATCATCGCGGCGGCGCAAGCCGGCGCGAGCGGTTATGTCGTCAAGCCGTTCACGGCCGCGACGCTCGACGAGAAGCTCAACAAGATTCTCGAGAAGATGGCGAAAGCCGGGAGCTGATGTGACTCTGCCGACCAACGCGCAAGGCGCCGACGCGGTGATGGAAAGCGGCGACTTCGCGTCCGACCGCATCCTCGCCCGGATCGGACAACTGACGCGCACGCTGCGCGACTCGATGCGTGAGCTCGGGCTCGACAAGCATGTCGAGCGGGCGGCGGAAGCCGTGCCCGATGCCCGCGACCGTCTGAAGTACATCGCGAACATGACCGAGCAGGCTGCCGAGCGCGTGCTGTCCGCGATTGACGTCGCCAAGCCGATCCAGACGCAACTGCAGCAGGACGCGGGCGAGCTCGACTCGCGCTGGGAGCAGTGGTACGCGGCGCCGATCGAGCGCGAAGAAGTGCGCGCCTTGATGAACGACACGCGGACCTTTCTGCGCGGCGTGCCCGAAGCGACCAGCGCGACCAACGCGCAGCTGATGGAGATCATGCTGGCGCAGGACTTCCAGGATCTGACCGGCCAGGTCATCAAGAAGATCACGGACGTCGTCTACCTGATCGAGCAGCAGTTGCTCGGCGTGCTGGTCGAGAACATCGCGCTCGAGCGGCGCGAGCAGTTCGCGGCGAATGCGGCCGCCCTGGCGGCTGAGCCGTCGTCCACCGGCAGCCCCGAACATCTGCTGAATGGTCCGCAGATCAATCCGGAAGGCAAGACGGACGTGGTGCAGGACCAGTCGCAGGTCGACGATCTGCTGGCGAGTCTCGGCTTCTGAGCGGCCGGCTGCCCGCAAGGGCGCGGGGGCGGGCCGCCGGGCCGCGCCGGACCGGTATGGGTGGCAAGCTACGCTCCCGCATGAGCTAGCTGTCTGCCGATACAAACCACAGGCATACTGCGAACTCGAGCAGCGGCACGGCTTTCTGGTGAGAAATAGTCACCGGCCGGTGGCACGGTGAAGCATTCCTTCAGAATGCGACCGTAGTCGTGCCGTATGATCTGCATACATGCAGCCGGTTCGTACGAGGTGCGAGCCGAGCGGCAGCAGTTCGGGAGGAGCCTTGTCATGTGGAGTCATGTCCGTCGCGCCGGGTTCGTTATGGCGCTAGCTTTGCCCTGTTCGCTGTCAGCCGTGCGGTCCGCCTATGCGGGACTGGGCGGCGCCCCGATGACGCCCCCTGCGGATGCGCTGGTTTCTTCCCGCACCGTTGAACCCGGCACCAGTTCGGCAACGGCGGCTCAAAGCGTCATGCGTTCTGCCTCCAGCGCGACCGCTTCTACCTCAGCCCCCACCTCGGCTTCCGCGTCTTACACCGTGCGTGAAACTACGCTCGGCAACGGCACGGTGGTGCGCGAATACCTCGCCGCGGACGGTTCGGTCTTCGGCATCGCGTGGCGCGGTCCACAAATGCCGGATCTCAGCGATCTGCTCGGCAGCTATTTCCCGCAATATGTCGCCGGCGTAAAAGCCGTGCGCGCGGCGAGCGGAGGCGCTCGTGGCCCCGTTGTGGTCGACCAGGGCAACCTCGTGGTGCGCTCCGGCGGCCACATGGGCGCGTTCAACGGTCAGGCCTGGTTGCCGCCGGCGTTGCCCGCCGGCGTCAGCGGTTCCGACATCCAGTAAGGGCGAGGACGAGCGATGCGAACCATGCAAAGTGCTGTGAAGCTCAAGGGCTGGATGCAGGCAGTCGTGGCCGTGGTCTTGGTGGCGGTGGTGGCCGCATGCGGTGGCGGCGGCTCCGGTTCCAATAATAATTCGTCGAACGCGTTGAACGGCGGCTCGTTGCCGCCCAGTCCGACCCAGCAACCGATCGCGGCGAATGCGGCGAACACCGTGCCGATCACGGTCGGCGCGGGCGTGAAGGGCGTGATCAATATTCCGACGGTTAGCGTGACCGTCTGCCCGCCAGGTACGACATCCAATTGTCAGAAGATCGACAACATCCAGGTCGATACCGGTTCGTTCGGGCTGCGTCTGGTCAGTTCGGTGGTAAATACTTCGTTGTTGCCGATCAGTACCCTGTCCAGCGGTGCGCAGCTCGCCGAGTGCGCGACCTTCGCCGACGGCTACACGTGGGGCACGGTGCGTACCGCGACCGTGCAGATCGGCGGAGAGACGACGGCCGGGGCCATCCCGATACAGATCATCGGCGATCCGGCCGCAGGTACGATACCGGCGAAGGGCTGCGGCGGCGGTCCGGCGGAAAACACCGCTAGCGATCTCGGTGCCAACGGTATTCTCGGCATTGGCACGGCGCCCACCGATTGCGGCGCAACCTGTGCGAACACGGCAACCGCCGCCAACTACAGCAATTATTTCGCGTGCCCGGGCGGCACCTCCTGCGCCCGTACCGCGGTACCGCTCAATCAGCAGGTCGCCAATCCGGCCGCCAACTTTGCGGCCGACAATAACGGCGTGATCGTGCAGATGCCGCCGATATTGTCGAACACCGGTGCGCCATCGGCCACCGGCACGCTGGTGTTCGGGATCACCCCGCCGGGCACGCAGTCGAACAATGCGCTGGCGGCCGCACAGACCTTCACCACCGATCCCTTCGGCGACATGAACAACAGCGTCTATAACGGCACGACCGTGCAGGCGTTCCTGGATTCGGGTTCGAACGCGTACTTCTTCGCCGATAACTCGCTCGCGCTGTGCACTAATTTCGCCAGTTTCTATTGTCCGTCGTCCGCGCAGACCCGGTCGATCACCCTGGCCGGCCTGAACAGCACGAAAGCTAGCGTCAGCATCGGCATCCTGAGCGCGGCCACGCTGTTCGGCAACAGCAGCAACTATGCGTTCAACGATCTGGCCGGCCAGATCGGCGGCAGCAGCAGCTTCGATCTCGGTTTGCCGTTCTTTTATGGCCGTTACGTGTATTACGGCTTCGATCAGACGTTGAACGGCGGTCAGGCGCCTTACGTCGGCTTCTGAGCCGCATGACGCACGCGTAAGAACCGCTTGGCCACCCGCGCGAAATCGCGCGGGTGGCCGCTGGCCGCAGTGGCTGTTCCATCCCTCGAAATACCCCCCTTTCTCCGCCCTTATCCGCCGATCGGTGCTTGCGTCGAGCGGGAATAATCGCTCTCACTGGAAAGAGGCGCCGTGCCTCAGCCGACTGGAGAGCGTTTGTGGCAGAGGATAGCGACCTCGAAAAAACCGAATCAGCCACTCCCCGGCGCCTGCAAAAGGCGCGCGAGGAAGGGCAGATCGTGCGTTCGCGGGAGCTGTCGACGTTTGCGCTGCTGGCAGCGGGCTTCTTCGGCGTATGGGGCATGTCCGGCAGCATCGGCGAGCATCTGCAGGGCATGCTGCGCTCGGCCTTCACGTTCGACCATGCCACGGTGTTCGAAACCCGCCGCATGATGATCGGCGCGGGCGCTGCGGGCCGCGAAGGCCTGTATGCGCTGCTGCCGGTTCTGGCGTTCACCGGCGCGGCCGCTTTGCTCGCGCCCATGGCGCTGGGAGGCTGGCAGCTGTCTTCGAAAGGCCTCGAGCCCAAGTTCGACCGGCTCAATCCGATCGCGGGGCTCGGCAAGATATTCTCGATCAACGGGCCGGTTCAGCTCGGCATGTCGCTCGCGAAGACGCTCGTCGTGGGCGGTATCGGCGGCACGGCGATCTGGAATCGCCGCGAGGAAATTCTCGCGCTGGCGACCCAGCCGCTGCACCTTGCGCTCGCCAGCGCCATGCATCTGATCGCGGTGTGCTGCGGCATGACGGTGGCGGGCATGTTCGTCGTGGCCGCGCTCGATGTGCCGTATCAACTCTGGCAGTTCCACAAGAAACTGCGCATGACGAAGGAAGAAGTGAAGCGCGAACACCGCGAAAGCGAAGGCGATCCGCACGTCAAAGGCCGGATTCGCCAGCAACAGCGCGCCATGGCCCGCCGCCGCATGATGACCCAGGTGCCGAAGGCCGACGTGGTGGTGACCAACCCGACGCACTTCGCGGTCGCACTGCAGTACACCGATGGCGAGATGGGCGCACCGAAGGTGGTCGCCAAGGGCGTGAATCTGGTGGCCGCGCGGATTCGCGAAATCGCCGCCGGAAACAACGTGCCGCTGCTGGAAGCGCCACCGCTTGCCCGTGCGCTGTATCACAACGTCGAACTGAACCGTGAAATTCCCGGCCCGCTATATGGCGCGGTCGCCGAAGTGCTCGCGTGGGTGTATCAGTTGCGGCGTTTCAACACCGAAGGCGGCGTCGCACCGGTCGCACCGACCGAGTTCGACGTGCCGCCGGAGCTCGACAAAGGCGGCGTTTCGGACGATGAAGCCGAGCAGGAAGCCGCCGACGCGCTTGATTCAGCCAATAAGTCAGATAACCACAACGCTTCAGGAGCCTCCGCATGAACGCTCGCGCCGGATTCCTGTCCCGACGGCCGGATGCCTTGAGCGGCACCAATTTGCGCGCCCTCGCCGGGCCGGTGCTGATCTGCATGATTCTCGGCATGATGATTCTGCCGTTGCCGCCGTTTCTGCTGGATCTGCTGTTCACCTTCAATATCGCGCTTTCCGTGATGGTGCTGCTCGTCAGCATGTACACGATGAAACCGCTCGACTTCGCCGCTTTCCCAAGCGTGCTGCTGTTTTCGACCTTGCTGCGCCTGTCGCTGAACGTAGCGTCCACGCGCGTCGTGCTGCTCGAAGGCCATACCGGACCGGACGCGGCGGGCCAGGTGATCGAGTCGTTCGGCCACTTTCTCGTGGGCGGCAACTTCGCGGTCGGTATCGTCGTTTTTATCATTTTGATGGTCATCAACTTCATGGTGATCACCAAGGGCGCGGGGCGGATCGCGGAAGTGTCCGCGCGCTTCACGCTCGATGCGATGCCCGGCAAGCAGATGGCAATCGACGCCGATCTGAACGCCGGCCTCATCAACGAAGATCAGGCCCGCAAGCGCCGCCAGGAAGTCTCCCAGGAAGCCGAGTTCTACGGGTCCATGGACGGCGCCAGCAAGTTCGTGCGCGGCGATGCGATCGCCGGCTTGCTGATCATGGTGATCAACATCGTTGGCGGCCTGATCGTCGGGATGGTGCAGCACGGCATGGACTTCGCGTCCGCGGGCAAGACCTACACGCTGCTGACAATCGGCGACGGCCTCGTCGCACAGATCCCGTCGCTCGTGATTTCGACGGCGGCCGGTGTGATCGTCTCGCGCGTCGCGACCAACGAAGACATCGGTACGCAGTTGACCGGCCAGCTGTTCACGAACCCGCGCGTGCTGGTGATCACCGGCTGCATTCTCGTGTTGATGGGCCTGATTCCGGGCATGCCGCACTTCGCGTTTCTGATCCTCGGCGGCGGTCTGATTCAACTCGGCCGCACGATGAAAAAGCGCAGCGAGGAACGCAAGAGCGGCGCGACGCTCGTCGACGTCGCGCCGGCCGCGATGACTCCGGTGGAAAACGCCGAAGCCAGCTGGGACGACGTAACGATGATCGACACGCTCGGGCTCGAAGTGGGCTACCGGCTGATTCCGCTCGTCGACAAGAATTCGGACGGCGAACTCCTCAAGCGGATCAAGAGCATCCGCAAGAAGTTCGCGCAGGAAATCGGCTTCCTGCCGCCGGTGATCCATATCCGCGACAACCTCGAATTGCGGCCGAACGGCTACCGGATTGCGCTCAAAGGCGTCGAAGTGGGCGTCGGCGAGGCGTATCCGGGGCAGTGGCTGGCGATTAACCCGGGGCAGGTGTCCGCCGCGCTGCCGGGCACGCCGACGCAAGATCCGGCGTTCGGCTTGCCGGCGATCTGGATCGACACGAATCTGCGCGAACAGGCCCAGGTGTACGGCTACACGGTGGTCGATTCGAGCACGGTGGTGGCGACGCACCTGAATCACCTGGTGGTCACGCACGCATCCGAACTGCTCGGCCGCCGCGAAGTGCAGGCGCTGCTGGAGCGGATGCAAAAAGACACGCCGTCGCTGGTCGACGATCTGGTGCCGAAGTCGCTGTCGCTCACCACCCTGCAAAAGGTGCTGCAAAACCTGCTGGAAGAAGGCGTGCCGATCCGCGACATGCGCACGATTCTCGAAGCCCTGTCCGAACACACGCCGAAGGTCACCGACGCGCATGATCTCACCGCCGCCGTGCGCCTCGCGCTGGGCCGCGCGATTACGCAGCAGTGGTTCCCGGGTGCGGGCGACATGCAGGTGATGGGCCTCGATTCGAATCTGGAGCGGGTGTTGTCGCAGGCGCTTTCCACGGGCGCCAATCCGGGTCTCGAACCGGGCCTCGCGCATACGCTGCTGAACGAAACGCAGAAGGCGATGACGCGTCAGCAGAACCTTGGGATCGCGCCGGTGCTGCTGGTGCAGCACGCGCTACGGCCGATGCTCGCGCGGTTTCTGCGCCGCAGCCTGCCGCAGTTGAAGGTGCTGTCGTACGCGGAAGTGCCGGATACGCGGAATATCAAGGTGGTGAATCTGATCGGGGCACACGGTTAAACCCCGTGCGTGCGAATCGAAGCACGTTCCATCGCCCGAATTGCCTGCCTTTAGCGGTCTTTATCCATCGATCGTGGCTCGACGGGTTTCGCAATAATGATCTCAATGGGAAGCGGTATGTTGCCGGTCCGTAAGTCCGTATACCTCATCGGGGGTCCAGCTTGAACATTCGTAAATTTGTCGGTGCTACCAGTCGCGATGCTTTGCGTCTCGTGCGCGAAGCCTTGGGTCCGGATGCCGTCGTTTTGTCCAATCGCACGATGGACGACGGCCGCGTCGAGATCGTCGCGGTGGCCGACAGCGACCTCGCCGCCATCACGCCGAAGGCGCCACGCGGCAGCGCCGGCGCACCGATGAATGCGATGGCCGGACAGCAGCCCGCGCTTGCCGCACCGCGCGCCAATCCGACGATGCAAGCGAATCCGTATGCGAGCGGCATGCCCGACGTGTTCTCGTCCGTATTCGGCGCAAGCCCGGAAGCGGGCGCCGAGAATATGACGCCGAACGTCGCTAGCGCTGCTGCAAGCTCGGCCGCGAAGGCCACCGGTTCCGCCGCGCCGAAGCCGGCACTGCCAAACACGCCTAAAGCACCGCTGGCCGCGCCCGCGGCGGCGTCGCTCTCGCAATCGATCAGCATCGGGCAACCCGGCGCCGGCGTTGCGGCGACGCGTCTTTCCGAAGACATCAGTGCGGCTCTGCACAAAGCCGCCGGTGTGCCGGCAGCCGATGCGCAGCGCACGATGGCCGAATCGAATCCCTGGCTGATCGACCACGCGCGCCGCGTCGCGGCCGAACAACAGCAGCAAGGCGCATACAGCGCGCGCCCCGCAGCGATGACTCCGGCTGCCGCAATAGCCAAGGGCCTCGGCGCCGCGGTCGAACCCGCCGCGCAAGGGGGTTCACAGCCGGCCTCGCGGCAGGCCGCTGTCCAACCGGCCGTATCGCAAGTCACCGATTCGCCCGAGTGGGCCCGCGAAGGCGCGCAAGTCGCCGCGCGCCGCGCCGCTCAGAAAGTTGCACCGCCGCTGCCCACCGGCGACGACGCCCGCACCCCTGCTTCAGTTGCCGAAGCGATCAAGGCGCGCATGGAGCAGGTCGTCAACGACACCGTGATGAACGAACTGTCGTCGATGCGCGGCATGATGGAAGAACACTTCGCCGGCCTGCTGTGGGGCGATCGCCAGCGCCGCAGCCCGGCGCGCGCCGCGCTCACCAAGCACCTGTTCGCCGCCGGATTCTCCGCGCAGCTTGTGCAGATGATGGTCGACAACCTGCCCGACGACGTCGACAACGTGGAAGGCGGCATGGACTGGGTGCGTTCGGTGCTCGAATCGAACCTGCCGGTGATGGAAGACGAAGACGCGCTGATGGAGCGCGGCGGCGTGTTCGCGCTGATGGGCCCGACGGGCGTCGGCAAGACCACGACTACCGCCAAGCTCGCCGCGCGCTGCGTGATGCGCTTCGGCGCCAGCAAGGTGGCGCTCCTCACCACCGACAGCTACCGGATTGGCGGCCACGAACAACTGCGCATCTTCGGCAAGATTCTCGGCGTGTCGGTTCACGCGGTAAAAGACGGCGCCGATCTGCAACTCGCGCTCTCCGAGTTGCGCAACAAGCACATTGTGCTGATCGACACGATCGGCATGAGCCAGCGCGACCGCCTGGTTTCCGACCAGATCGCGATGCTGTGCCGCGCCGGCCAGCCGGTGCAGCGTCTGCTTCTGCTCAACGCGACGAGCCACGGCGATACGTTGAACGAAGTGGTGCAGGCCTATCAGCGCGCACCCGATCAACAGCCGCTTGCCGGCTGCATCCTGACCAAGCTCGACGAAGCCACCAATCTGGGCGGCGTGCTCGATACGGTGATTCGCTACAAGCTGCCGGTGCACTACGTGTCGACCGGGCAGAAGGTGCCGGAAAACCTGTACGTCGGGACGAAGAAATTCCTCATCAAGAGCACGTTCTGCATTCCGCGCGACAACTCCCCGTTCGTGCCGCACGACGACGACATTCCGGCGCTGCTGTCCGCGCTGTCCGCACGCTCGACGGCCGAACTGCACGAGGTCCGCTTTGGATAAATTCTTCTCGGATCAAGCCGAAGGGTTGCGGCGCTTGTTGGCGAGAAGCGGCTCGCGCGTGATTGCCGTGACGGGTGGATCGGCCGGCGTCGGCTCGACGACGACCGTGGTGAACCTCGCTGCGGCGCTCGCGCAGCAGGGCAAGGACGTGCTGGTGATCGACGAATGTCTCGGCGACAAGTCGGTGAGCGCGATGCTCGGCGGCGTGCGCGGCGCGGGCAATTTTGCGGCGGTGATGAAGGGCGAGATGACGCTCGACGACGCCACCGCACGGCACGCACTCGGGTTCTCGGTGCTGGCCGCCTCGCGCAACAACCGCGAAGGCCACACGGCCGAGCAGTTGGGCGCCGTGCTGCACGGTCCCGCCGACATCGTGCTGATCGACGCACAACTCGATCAGCAAGGCCACCTGTCGCCGCTCGCGATGCAGGCGCACGACCTGATGATCGTCACGCGCGTGGCTGCGCAGGCGATCACCGACGCGTATGCGTGCATGAAGCGCCTGCACTACGCCCACGCCACCGCGCAGTTTCGCGTGCTGGTGAACCACGTGCAGAGCGTGGCCGACGCGCATACCGCTTTTGCAAACCTGGCCGGCGTGGCCGGACGCTACCTGACGGTGGCGCTGCAAGACGCCGGTTGCATTGCCGCCGATGCGCGGATGGCGCGAGCCCAGGAGTTGTCGCGGTGTGTCGTCGATGCCTTCCCATCGACACCGGCTGCGCGCGATTTCCGGCATCTTGCCGCCGAATTGCAGTACTGGCCGATGCGGCCAGCGATGTCGTCGCAGACGCCCTGGATGGCGCCTGCGACAGTTACAGCGGCGCAACACGCCGACCAACCGTCCGTGCAGCACGCCTGAGAGGCGGCACACGGACAAGGGGAGCACGATGTATAACGCTCAGGGAAAGATTTCCCAAGCCGATGTTCTGACGAAGTACGCGCCCCTGGTGCGTCGCCTCGGCTTGCAGCTCGTTGCCAAGATGCCGGCGAGTGTCGATCTCGACGACCTGATCCAGGCCGGCATGATCGGACTGCTGGACGCGGCGAGCCGCTACAAGGAAGACCAGGGCGCGCAGTTCGAGACCTATGCCAGCCAGCGGATTCGCGGCGCGATGCTCGACGAATTGCGCAGCAACGACTGGTTGCCGCGCAGCTTGCGGCGTACGTCGCGCGAAGTGGAGTCCGCCGTGCACAAGGTTGAACAGAATCTGGGCCGTTCGGCGAGCGAAACGGAGATCGCCGAGCATTTGCAAATGCCGCTCGACGAGTACCAGTCGATGCTCCAGGACCTGCACGGCAGCCAGCTGATCTATTACGAAGACTTCGACCGTTCCGCGGACGACGAGCCGTTTCTTGACCGTTACTGCGTCGATCATTCGGACCCGCTGTCGGCGTTGCTGGACGACAGCCTGCGCTCGGCGCTGATCGAGGCGATCGACCGCCTGCCGGAACGTGAGAAGTTGCTGATGTCGCTGTACTACGAACGCGGCATGAACCTGCGCGAAATTGGCGCGGTGATGGAAGTCAGTGAGTCGCGGGTGTGCCAGTTGCACAGCCAGGCCGTGGCGCGTTTGCGCACGCGCCTGCGCGAGATGGCCTGGGCGAACGCCGAGGCGACCTGAGTTTGATGGATTGAGGTTTGACCGGCGGTGCACGAAACGTCCGCCTTCTCTTCTCTCCGGTTACGCGTCCGCCATTTCATGCTCCGCGGCCAGCGCGAGAAACGCTGAGCGCGACATGCCGCGCGCCTCTGCGTAAGCGTCGATATCATGAACCAGCGCCTCGGGCAGCGAGATATTGATGCGCACCGCCTTTTTCAGCGCCGGAATATTCCGCGTGGTGACAAAACCCCAAGTAAAACCCGCGTAGTCCGGATTGCGCCGATGCTCGTCCAGCGTCAGCCGGTTGGGAATCGGCAACCCTTCGTCGAGCAGCGTGTCCAGATGCGCCTCGATCGCTGCTTTCGCGTTGGCGTAGGCTTCTTCCAGCGAATCACCCGCCGAATGACAACCCGGAATGTCGGGGACGACCACGCCGAACGCATGGTGCGTGTCACCAGGCTCGATCGCGATCGGGAAAATCAGGTTCTTCATTTCAGGCCTGCCTGTTTCAAGATGCTGTTCAGTGTGCCGGGCGGAAGATCTTTCCTCGGATGCGGGATGGTCACGAGACCGGCTTTTACCGCGTGCCGGAAATGATGGTGGCTGCCCGATGTTCGGACCAGCCGCCAGCCATCCGCTTGAATCACTTTGACGACCTCGGCACTGTTCATATTGCACTCCTCGAATCATACACACGATTACACAACCTCGCTAGTGGATAACGCTCCGCGTGGCTCGTCCGGCGCAGCGTCGACAAGCTGCTCGTGACGGCGGAGAACCTCAGTGGGGGAACTCGTGATTTCAGCGTGGCGGAGGATTCCGCGCTACCTGGCCGGATGGCCAACGCGCGGTGGAGGAGGGCTTAGGCACCCTGTGCCGGAGGGGAAAACCAAAAGGGCCCGTCAAAGACGAGCCCTTTTGGTTCAAAGCAATCTACTGAAGTGCGTCAGCGCGTGAAACGCGCCGCGCGAGCGAAATTTTCAAGCTGCCGGACGCGCCGGAATCCGCCCATCGGGTCCGTAGAAACCGGCCTTCTGCGGCACGGCCACCTGCAGCGCCGTCAGCGCGCGCTGGTTGTATTCCATCCGCACGCGGATCAGCTCACCGTTGCTTGTATTGAAGCGCCGCGCCCGCTCGGCGGCTTTTTGCAGCAGCGCCCATTGCTCGGCGAGCCGTGTATCCGCGCTGGCCGCCAGTTCCATGCCGGGCCAGCCGGCCGGAAAGCCCATTTCCGCGAGCAGTGCGTCGCGCGCGGCTTCGAGCCTGGCGAGCGTGCCGATCAATTCGGTTTTCTTCTCGACGATCGGCGGCAGCAGTTCCAGCGGCGACAAGGCAGTCAGCGCCTTGGTCTCGAGCGTCAGAATCGAGGCGAACGCCTCGACGGCCGAATATTCTTCGATGAGGGTGGCAAGCAGGGCGTCTTTCATCTCAACAACTCGCTGAACACGGCGGCTCGCGCATGATTCGCGAGCCGGGTTTGTCGAATGCCGCCCGGCAATTCACCATACTTCGATGCGTCGATTAGTTGCCGGTCGACGAGGTTTTGCTTTGCAACAGTTCGCGCGCGGTATTCAGCACGCCGTCGGCGATCTTGCTCGAATCGATCGTCAGCGAGCCGTCCTTGATGGCTGCCTTGATCGACTCGACACTCGCCGTGTCGATATCGGCCGAACCGGACGCCGCGAGGCTGCGCAGATGCTGCGACAGACCCGACAGGCTGACGCTGGCGTCGCCCGAACCGCTGGTGGTGGGCTGCGAGGCCGTGCCCGCACTCTGCGCGTTGCTGTTCGCGCTCGCCGCGTCGCTTTGCTGCGAGCGGGACAAGGCGTCTTTCAACGACGACAGATTCGACTTGGTTGTGGAATCGACTTTCACGATTGGCTTCCTGAACGATTTGATTCTGATAACGGCAACCCGTGATCAAAACTTTAACGCAATCGCTCTAGGCTTTGCCTTTCCTTTCAAGACGATCCGGCCCCGCGACGGGTTCGATACCCGCTCTGCCCACCGCACCAGCCGCCGCACTAGCCGCTGCGTCTGCATCCGCGCCGGCGCGCAGGCGGCCGGACTTGCCGCCGCGCCGTCTCACAACTGGATCTCCACCGTCGAACCATCTTTGACGATGCCGGAAATGATCTGGCCGTTAGCCGTCTTCACCCGTATCTGCTGGCCCGGCGACGCATTGTTCATTGCGCTGCCTTCGGCTGAAATCGCGAAACCAACGCCTGCCGCGACAACCCGCACCGTTTGCCCGATCGACACCGCCGACGCGCTTTTCAGCATGTCGCGGCGCAGCGGCATGCCGCCGGCGATGCGCTCGAGCGACACCGAGCCGACTGCCTGCGACGGGTCCGTGACGATTGCCTGCGGCAAACCGGTCAGGTCGCCATCGCGCGCGACGAGGTCGGCGGCGGTGAGCACTTCGCCCGGCGCCATCGCGCGGGCGGCCAGATAGTAGGAGGCGCGCAGCGAAATGCGCGCTTGCAGATAGATGGTCCACGGCCGTTCGCCGGCGCAACGCACGCCGACGGTCATGCGGCCCCACAGGCGCGCGCCGCTCGGCATGAAGGGCTCGAGCGTCGTGCAGGCCGCGAGCCCGCGCGGAAACGCCGGCGCGACGGTGATGTCGACCTTGCCCGGCAAGCCTGCCGATTGCTGCTGCAAGAAGGCGAGCGCGGCGCTGCGAATCGCCTCGGCGTCTTGCTGGCCAGCCAGCGGCACAGGTTGCGCCAGCGCTGCGGGCCGCAGAATCTGTTGCGCGACCGCCGGCGCGGCCTGCCGCATCGACGACGTGCGTGCGATGGTGGCCGGCGGCATCAGCATCGGCATCGGCATCGGCGCGGGGGCCGCCGTGGTAACAACGGGCCTGCCATTCGCGCCCAACTGTGGCGGCTCGCCGCGCGAGGCAAGGCTGTCGAAGGTGGCGGACGATGCGCTTGCCGGCACGGGAATCGTCACGACCCCGTTCGCGTCGGGCTTGAAACTGGTGCGGATCATCTGCGGCGCGGCAGCCGGCTCGCCCGCGCCCGGAATGACGATCGAGCCGCTCGCGTTGGCGGCGCGCGTGAATGGATCGGCGTCGCGCGCGACTGGCTCCGGCGTCAGCGACTGCGCGGTAGCCGCGGCGAGCGTCGCCGCGGACCCGGTGCGTTTCGCGGGCGTTGCCTGTATCTGCGCGGCCAGATCGGCGAGGGCAGCCGGATTCTTTTCACCCGGGCCAGGAATCACGATGGGGCCGCCGGCGTCCTGAGCCTGCTGAGCTTGGGTCGTGGCCGGCAACAGCACGATGCCGCCGGCGACCCATACCGCCAGGTTCACGACGAGGCGGGTCAGGAGACCGGCTGCACCGCGCGAAGCACGCCGCAGCGCGCCTGCACCCACGCGATGCGCCGCCGCGCAGCTTGCGCGGGGCGTCAGATCGAAGTTGGGTTGGTCCATCGGGTTGCTCCGTCGAATGCATCGGTACGCTTTGCATTCTAGTGAGCGCCCCCATTGCGCAAACGTTGAATAGAAGCCCCCTTTCCCGGTTATTCGTCCGATTGCCACTTGCGTTCGGCCCATAAGATGCACCTCATGCAAAAAGGTCTTCCCGGCCGACGCAGGTCTCATGCGAGACAAGCCCGGGAAGCCTCGGGAACGTTCTCCGGAGATTTCAATGCTGGACAAGCTCGATGCCGAATTCGCCTTTGGCCGCCAGGCGCTCGATGTGCGCGCTTACCGGCAGGAACTGCTGTCGTCGAATATCGCCAACGCCGATACCCCCGGGTACAAGGCGCGCGACGTCGACTTCGCTTCGTCGCTGGCCGGCGCGCTGAAGAAGACCGCTGGCGGCTCGGGCACGGGCGCCTCGAACAACTCGACGCTTGCCATGACGCAGCCCGCCGGGGTGACGAGCGGCATGTCGATGGCGTCGACCGCGCCGGGCCACATGTCCGGCCGCGCGACGCTGACGCCGACCGGCGGCACGCCTGACGACTACGGCAATCTGCAATACCGCATCCCGACGCAACCCGCGCTCGACGGCAACACGGTCGACATCGATACGGAGCGGGTGCAGTTCGCGGACAACACGTTGCACTTCGAATCGGGCATGACGGTGCTGTCGGGCCAGATCAAGGCAATGCTCGCGGCAATCCAGTCGGGCTCGTAATAACCGGCGCCGCACAGATACACGCAGTACGCAGGAACAATCGCTACGGGATTTAACTTGAAGCCGGGTCGAACCGGGTGCAACGGCGTTGCATGGGAGGGGGAAAAACATGCCATCTTTAATGAACATTTTCGGTGTTGCAGGCTCCGCGATGTCAGCGCAGTCGCAGCGGCTCAACGTGACGGCGTCGAATCTCGCCAACGCGGACAGCACGACCGGCCCGGACGGCCAGCCGTACAAGGCCAAGCAGGTCGTGTTCGCGGTCAGCCCGATCGGTGGCGCGCGCACGGGCTCCGGCCAGCAGATCGGCGGCGTGCAGGTCACCGGCGTGGTCGACGACCCGACGCCGATGAAGACCGCCTACGACCCCGGCAACCCGGCGGCCAACGCGGACGGTTACGTCACGCTGCCCAACGTCGACCCGGTGCAGGAAATGGTCAACATGATCTCGGCCTCGCGCTCGTACCAGGCCAACGTCGAGACCCTGAACACCGCCAAGACACTGATGCTGAAAACGCTCACGATCGGAACCTGAGGAGAATTCCTTGACCACCAATACCACCATCGGCAGCAACGGCACGACCGTGTCGCAGACGCTGCTCGATACGATGAACGGCACGAACAGTGCCTCGAGCGCGAACAGTTCCACCAGCTCGACCGGCAGCACGTCGGGCACCTCGGCGACCGATCTGCAGAACACCTTCCTGCAACTGCTCGTCGCGCAGTTGAAGAACCAGGATCCGACCAATCCGATGGACAGCTCGCAGATGACCTCGCAGCTGGCGCAGATCAACACGGTGTCGGGCATCAGCCAGCTGAACACGACGCTCAGCTCGCTCGCCACGCAGATGTCGGCAGGCCAGCAGTCGCAAGCCGCGCTGCTGATCGGCTCGAGCGTGCTCGCTCCGGGCAGCTCCATTACCGTGGCGAGCGGCAAGACCACCGAATTCGGCGTGCAATTGGCGAACGCTGCGTCCGACATGCAGGTGGCCGTCAAGAACTCCGCCGGCAAGATCGTCAAAACGATCGATCTGGGGCCCCAGGCTGCCGGCACCGTCCCGGTCTCGTGGAACCCGGTCGACTCCACGGGGGCCGCCTTGCCCGACGGCACTTACACGATCAGCGCGACGGGCACCGTGAACGGCGCCCCCGGCGCCGGCACCACGCTGACTCAGGCGACCGTCCAGAGCGTCGTGCAGGGCGCGGGTGGCGCGCCTGGCCTCGTGCTTTCGAATGGCAATACGGTTGCCCTGACTTCGGTCGCGGCGATCCTCTAACCAGTTCAATTCAAACGATTTCAGACATTTTCCGGAACGGAGACCGTCATGGGTTATCAGCAAGGTTTGAGCGGCCTGTCGGCTGCGTCAAGCGATCTCGACGTGATCGGCAATAACATTGCCAACGCGAACACGATCGGCTTCAAGAGCGGCACAGCGGTGTTCGCCGATCTGTACGCGAACTCGGTGGCCACGGCCGTCAACAACCAGATCGGTATCGGCACGCAGCTCGCGGCCGTGCAACAGCAGTTCTCGCAAGGCACGATCAACTCGACCGGAACGGCGCTGGACGTCGCGATCAACGGCAACGGCTTCTTCCAGATGTCGAACAACGGCGCGGTCACCTATTCGCGCAACGGCGTGTTTCAACTCAACAGCAGCGGCCAGATCGTGAATGCGGAGGGGCTGCAGGTGATGGGCTACGCGGCGAACGCAGGCGGCATCATCAATAGCGCGCAGACCGTGCCGCTCACCGTGCCGACGACGAATATCGCGCCCTCGGCGACCACCAGCATTACGGCACAGTTCAATCTGAATGCGCAGGACGCGCTGATGTTGGGGACGCCGACGGCGATTTCTTCCGACGCTGCCGTGACGGCCAACGCGACGATCACGACGGCCTCGGCTGGCACGAACAACGATACTTACACGGTTACATTCGACGGTGCAGGGGGCTACACGATCAGCGCCGTTACGCCGGCAGGTGCCAATGTCCCCGCGCTAGCCAGTGCGGGGGCCTACACGCTTGGTCAGGCTATTCCGCCTATTACGTTAGGCAACGGTCAAACAGTTACGGTGACTGGTGCGCCGGTCGCCAACGATACCGTCATAGTTAGCCCGGCGCCGATCGCATTCAACCAGAACAGCCCGTCGACCTATAACTACACCTCTTCGGTTCCGTCGTACGATACGCTCGGCGGCTCGCAGACGGTCAATATGTATTTCGCCAAGACGGATTCCAATACATGGAACGTCTATGCGGGCGTGGCGGGTGGTGCTGCCCAGATCATCGGCCAGGCGCAGTTCAGCACGTCCGGCACGTTGTCGTCTTTCCAGCAGGCGACTATTGTCCCAGGCCCCCCTGCGACGGTTACGTATGCCCCACCCGCAGCGCCCGGCACCGTCACGTTCCAGATCCCGAACAGCGACGGCTCGTCTGCGCCGCAGACGCTCTCACTGAATCTCACCGGCACGACCCAGTACGGCAGCACGGACGGCACCAATAACCTGTCGCAGAACGGCTACGCGGCCGGCCAACTGACGAACTTTTCCATTGGCACGACGGGTGTTCTGACTGGCAACTACTCGAACGGTCAGACGGCAGCGCTGGGCCAGATCGTGCTCGCGAACTTCAACAACCCGAACGGCCTGGTGGACCTCGGCAACAACGAGTACCAGCAGACCGCACAATCGGGCGTCGCGCAGATTTCCACGCCGGGCAGCACCAATCACGGCACGCTGCAGGGCGGCGCTGTCGAAGAGTCGAACGTGGATCTGACCAACGAACTGGTGAACCTGATCACCGCGCAACGCAACTATCAAGCGAACGCGCAGACGATCAAGACCCAGCAGACCGTCGACCAGACCCTGATCAACCTGTAAGCGACCGGGACTCCCCATCATGGATCGGCTGATCTACACCGCGATGTCGGGCAGCACGCAAGCGCTCGAACAGCAGGCTATCGTTGCCAACAACCTGGCGAACGCCTCGACCACCGGCTTTCGCGCCCAGCTTGCGACTTTCCGCGCCGTGCCGATGGCGTTCGGCGACGGCAGTTCGATCAACGACGACACCACGCGCACCTTCGTGCTGTCGTCGACGCCGGGCGCCGACTACACGCCGGGGCCGATCCAGCAGACGGGCAACCCGCTCGACGTGGCGATTCAGGGGCCGGGCTGGCTGGCGGTGCAAACCGCCGACGGCGGCGAGGCTTACACGCGCGCCGGCAATCTGCACATTGACGAGAACGGTCAGCTGGTGAACGCCATGAACCAGACGGTGCTCGGCAACGGCGGCCCGGTATCGGTGCCGCCGGGTGCGGAAATCACCATCGGCAAGGACGGCACGATATCCGCGCTGACGCCGGGCGATCCGCCGACCGCGGTGGTGACCGTCGATCAACTGAAGCTGGTCAATCCGGATCCGCAGACCATGACACGTGGCGATGACGGCCTCTTTCGCACCGGCGATGGCAACCCCGCCGATGCCGATCCGGCCGTCACGCTGGCGCCGGCTTCGCTCGAAGGCAGCAATGTGAATCCGGTTAGCGCGATGGTCGCGATGATCACCAACGCCCGCCAGTTCCAGATGCAGACCAAGCTGCTGGAAAACGCGGATAAGAACGACCAGTCAGCTAACCAGCTGCTCAGCTTTAGCTAACGGGATGGGACCGGAGTGAGTGCTGAAGCACTAATTCCGGTCGACAGCTTTGCATGGGACCGGAGTAAGTGCTGAAGCACTAACTCCGGTCGACACAGGAGAAGAATAGTGAATCGCTCGCTCTATATCGCCGCTACCGGCATGAATGCGCAACAGTCGCAGATGGACGTGATTTCGAATAACCTCGCGAACGTCAGCACCAACGGCTTCAAGGGCTCGCGCGCAGTGTTCGAGGATCTGCTGTATCAGACCATCCGCCAGCCGGGTGCGAACTCGACGCAGCAAACCGAACTGCCGTCCGGCATCCAGCTCGGCACCGGCGTGCAACAGGTCGCCACCGAGCGCCTGTACACGCAGGGCAATCTGCAGCAGACCGGCAACTCGAAAGACGTCGCCATCAACGGCCAAGGCTTTTTCCAGGTGCAGATGCCTGACGGCACCACCGCGTACACCCGCGATGGCTCGTTCCAGACCAACGCGCAAGGCCAGCTCGTCACGTCAAGCGGCTATCAGGTGATTCCGGCGATCACGATTCCGAACAACGCGACCTCGCTGACCATCGGCAGCGACGGCGTGGTATCGATCACCGTGGCGGGCTCCACCAACAGCCAGCAACTCGGCTCGATGCAGATCGCGACCTTCATCAACCCGGCCGGTCTGGATGCGAAGGGTGAGAACCTGTTCGCGGAAACCGCGTCGTCGGGCGCGCCGAACATCGCACAACCGGGCCTGAACGGCGCCGGCACGCTGAATCAGGGTTACGTGGAAGCATCGAACGTGAACGTGGTGCAGGAACTGGTGAACATGATTCAGACGCAGCGCGCTTACGAAATCAACAGCAAGGCCGTGACGACCTCCGACCAGATGCTGCAGACCCTCAGCCAGATGCAGGTTTAAGGCTTAGGGACAGAGAATTAACTGGCGTTAACCAAGATGTCGCACCTCACTCGTAATCCGGTTCATTCGCGCACCGCTCAGGCGCTCGTGCAGCTCACGCTGCTCGCGGCGCTGGGTGGCTGCGGCCTCGTGCCGAAGCAGCCGATCACGCAGCAGCCGATGACGGCGCTGCCGCCGATGCCGCCGCAAGCGCAGTCGCCGGGCTCGATCTACAACCCGGGTTACGCGGGCCGGCCATTGTTCGAAGACCAGCGGCCGCGCAATGTGGGCGATATCCTGACGATCGTGATTCAGGAAAATGTCAACGCGACGAAGTCGTCGGGCGCCAACGCGAACCGCACAGGCAGCACCAACTTTAGCGTGCCGACGGCGGGCTTCCTGGGTGGACTGTTCGGCAAGACCAACCTGAGCGCCAACGGCGCGAACGTGTTCGCCGGCACCGGCGGCGCGAATGCGTCGAATACGTTTAACGGCACGATCACCGTGACGGTGACCGGCGTGCTGCCGAACGGCAACCTGATGGTGAGCGGCGAAAAGCAGATGCTGATCAACCAGGGCAACGAGTTCGTACGCTTTTCCGGGGTCGTGAATCCGAACACGATTTCGAGCCTCAACGCTGTGTATTCGACCCAGGTGGCCGACGCGAAAATCGAATACTCCGCGAAGGGCTATCTCGACGAAGCCGAGAACATGGGCTGGCTGCAGCGCTTCTTCCTCAACGTGTCGCCGTGGTGATCATGCGTACCGTATTCTCCCGCCTTGGCCGCGTCGCGCAGCTCGCCCGGTTCGCCCGGTTCGGCCGCATTGGCGTCGTTGGCCGCGCGCTCGCTTGCGCGGCGCTCGCTTGCGCGGCGCTGCCGGCCGCTACGCCCGCCCATGCCGAACGTTTGAAGGATCTCGTGCAGATCCAGGGCGTGCGCGACAACCCGCTGATCGGCTACGGCCTCGTCGTCGGTCTCGACGGCACGGGCGACCAGACCACGCAGACGCCGTTCACCACGCAGACCCTCGCCAACATGCTGGCGAACCTCGGCATCTCGATCAACAACCAGGCGGCGGGTTCGAGCAACTCGCAGTCGTCGCTGTCGAACATCCAGTTGAAGAACGTCGCCGCCGTGATGGTGACGGCGGTGTTACCGCCATTCGCACGTCCTGGCGAAGCGATCGACGTGACGGTGTCCTCGCTCGGTAACGCCAAGAGCCTGCGCGGCGGCACGCTGCTGCTCACGCCGCTCAAGGGCGCCGACGGCCAGGTGTACGCGCTCGGCCAGGGCAACCTCGCGGTCGGCGGCGCCGGCGCGAGCGCGAACGGCAGCAAGGTGCAGGTGAATACGCTGGCCGCCGGCCGCATCGCCGGCGGTGCGATCGTCGAGCGCGCGGTGCCGACCTCGGTATCGCAAGCGGGCACCATGCAACTCGATCTGAACGAGATGGACTACGAAACCACGCAACGCGTCGTGGCCGCAGTGAACAATGCGTTCGGCAGCAGCACGGCTATGGCGCTCGACGGCCGCACGATTCAACTGCGCGCGCCGTCCGATCCGGAGCAGCAAGTCGCCTTCATGGCGCAATTGCAGAACCTCGACGTCAAGCCGGCGCAAGCCGCCGCGAAGGTGATCCTGAACGCGCGCACCGGCTCGATCGTGATGAACCAGATGGTCACGCTGCAAAACTGCGCGGTGGCGCACGGCAATCTGTCGGTGGTGATCAATACGCAGCCGGTGGTGAGTCAGCCGGGCGCATTCTCCAACGGCCAGACAGTGGTGGCCAAGCAGTCGCAGATTCAGATGAAGCAGGACAACGGCGCACTGAAGCTGGTGACCGCCGGCGCCAACCTCGCCGAAGTGGTGAAGGCGCTCAACGCGCTGGGTGCGACGCCCGCGGATCTGATGTCGATCCTGCAGGCCATGAAGGCGGCGGGCGCTCTGCGCGCCGACCTGGAAATCATCTAAGGAAGACACAGGATGAATTCGGATACGACCAATTCCGCCAATGCGGCGAACGACCTGACCCAGCGCTTCGCGCTCGACGTGCAGGGCTTCGGCAAATTGAGTGCGCAGGCCAAGGCTTCGCCGCAAGCCGGCATGAAGATGGCCGCGCAGCAGTTCGACGCGGTGTTCACGCAGATGATGCTCAAGAGCATGCGCGATGCGACGCCACAGGATGGCCCGTTCGATTCGCACGACAGCGCCACCTTCACGTCGATGATGGATCAGCAGTTGTCGCAACAGCTGTCGCAGAAGGGCATCGGCGTGGCTGACGCGATGCTCAAGCAGATGATGCGCAATCAGGGCATGCAGGTGGGCGGCGCGAACGGCACACGTGGCGCAAGCGGTGGCCTTGCCGGCATGGCCAATGCGCTGGGCGGCGGCAGCGGTGGCGACGAAGGCCAGACCGCGGCGCTGAACGCGCTCGCGAAGGCCTACGGCAATGCGCAGGCCAACGGCCAACTGGCGATGGGCAAGGGCTACTCGGCCAATAGTGCGTTGACTCCGCCGATCAGAGGCGATGGCAGCTCGCCGAAGGTCGACGCTTTCGTCGATAAGCTGGCCGAACCGGCGCAAGCCGCCAGTGCGGCAACCGGCATTCCGGCGCGCTTCATCATCGGCCAGGCCGCGCTCGAATCGGGCTGGGGCAAGAGCGAGATCAAGAAGGCGGACGGCTCGACCAGCCACAACGTGTTCGGCATCAAGGCGACCAAGGACTGGACCGGCAAGACCGTCTCGACGGTCACGACCGAATATGTGAATGGCAAGCCACAGCGCACGGTCGAAAAATTCCGCGCGTACGACTCGTACCAGGAAGCGATGACCGACTACGCGAGCCTGCTCAAGGGCAACCCGCGTTATGCGCAGGTGATCAATTCCGCGCATGACGTGAATGGTTTTGCCACCGGCATGCAGCGCGCCGGTTACGCGACCGATCCGAATTACGCGAAAAAACTGATGTCCATCATGCAGAAAATGGGCTGATTGCCGTTAATGCAGGTGCGCGGCATGTGCGCGATTGCACTCGACTGTGCAGCCGATCGGTTTATGCAGTCCGATTTTCTCGAATAAAGTATGCACGCGACGGGGCCAGGTGCATAACAAGACGGACGAGGCCGGCCGCCTGCGGGTGGCCGGTCCACCCGCATAAACGGCGTGATTGCCGCCGGTATTCGATGCACCCGGATTTCGCTGGTGGCATATCGACGTTTTAACGTTTGCGGCAAATATTTCATTACACGCCCCTAAATTTTGGCTGAACGCTGCCGCTAATCAGTTAGACCCGATACCGGAAAGCGTTGTAATGTCCGGTTGAATGCGCGTGCTGCGGCTTCGATGAAGACCGCGCAAGAGCCCCGGCAGGAGCCTTGGCACGCGCCCGCAAGAACATGCATACCGGCAAGCCCATGGATACGAATCAGTCGCACGGCCAGACCGACGCACCCGGCCAGTCGCACGCCCCGCTAGACGAAAGCATTCCCGATTTCGGCCGTCGCAATCCGCTTGAGATCGGCGTTCAGTTACGCAACCTCGTCAATCGAGGCGATTTCCTCACCGTTGAATATGCGGGCGGTCAACTCGTGACGCGCCTGCTCGATGTCGACGTGCGCGGGCGCACCTTCACTTTCGACTGGGGCGCGCTCTCCGAACAGAACAAAGGTTTATTGGGTGCGCCGCGCTGCCAGTTCCATGCTTCGCCCGACGGCGTGCGCGTCGAGTTCTCGACCGCCACGCCGCGCGAGACTCGCTACGAAGGACTGCCCGCCTTCGAGGCCGACTTCCCCGAGGTACTGTTCTACGTGCAGCGCCGCGAGTATTTCCGCGTCGATGCACCGATTCTCGATCCGTATATGTGTACCGGCCGTTTTTCCGAAGGCGACACGTTCCGCTTCGAAGTACACGATCTGTCGCTCGGCGGTGTCGGCATGCGCACCGCGGATGAGCGTGTGGCCGAATTGCCGATGGGCACGCAGCTGCTGAATTGCGAACTGTCGCTCGGCTCGCTCGGCCGGCTTTCGCTCGATCTGCAACTGGTGTCGCACCGCTCTACCGCGTTGCCGAACGGCACCCAGCGCTATCAACTCGGCTTCCGTTTCCTGACGCTGCCGGGCAGCGCCGAAAACACGCTGCAACGTCTGATTACGCAGCTCGAAATGAAGCGCCGCTCGCTGGTGCGTTGATGCTGAATGGCCCTCAATTTTTCCCTGTAAGGGCCGTTAAACAGGACATTCAAGTAACGCGGCGGCATGTGGTCGGTGTCGCCCTTCAGGATGACGCATGTCAGATCTCATCAGTATCGGCCTCAGCGGACTGAACGCAGCCCAGTGGGGGCTCACGACGACCGGCCAGAACATCAGCAATGCGTCCACGCCGGGCTACACGATCGAAACGCCGGTCTACGCGGAAAGCGGCGGCCAGTACACGGGCTCCGGCTATCTGCCGAGTGGCGTCTCGACGGCCACCGTGACGCGCCAGTACAGCCAGTATCTGACCACTGCGCTGAACAACGCGCAGTCGTCGGGCAGTTCGCTGTCGGCGTACAACACGATGATCTCGCAACTGAACAATCTGATCGGCAGCCCGACCGCGGGGATTGCCAGCGCGATCACCGGCTATTTCACGGGTTTGCAGAACGTCTCGAATAGCGCCTCCACGCTGTCCACCCGCCAGACCGCGATGAGCGGCGCGCAGACGCTCGTCGATCAGATCAACGCCGCGGGTCAGCAATATGACTCGCTGCGTCAGAGCGTCAACATGCAGCTCCCCAGCACCGTTTCGCAGATCAACAGCTACACGCAGCAGATCGCGCAGTTGAACGGACAGATCGCCGCGACCAGCACGCAAGGCCAGCCGCCGAACCAGCTGATGGATCAGCGCGATCAAGCCGTGTCGAGTCTGTCGCAACTGATTGGCGTGAACGTAGTGACCAGCAGCAACGGCAACTACAGCGTGTTCATGAGTAACGGCCAACCGCTCGTGTCCGCCGGCAACAGCTACAACCTCGGCACGGCGCCTGCTACGGGCGACACCAGCGAACTCTCGGTGCAGTACCTCGGCCAGGCCGGCGCGAACCCGGCCGCCGCGCCGCAAAATCTGCCCGACAGCAAGGTGACGGGCGGTACGCTCGGTGGCCTCCTCGCGTTCCGCAGCCAGACGCTCGACCCGGCCGAAGCGCAGCTCGGCGCGATTGCCGTGAGCTTCACCGCGCAGGTCAACGCGCAGAACGCGCTTGGCATTACGCTCACCGGCGCCCAGGGCGGCGCGCTGTTTTCGGTGGGCGGCCCGACGGTCTACGCGAACGCGCAGAACACCGGCAATGCGTCGCTGGGCGTTGTCTTCGCGAATGCCGCGCAGCCGACCACCGGCGACTACACGCTCGCCTATAACGGCACCACCTACACGCTGACCGACAATTCGAACGGCGCCGTAGTGGGCTCGGCAACCTCCCTGGGCCAGCCGATCAACGGTTTGCAATTCTCGACCACCGGCACGATGAACCCCGGTGACTCGTTCACAGTGGAGCCGACTCGCGGCGCGCTGAGCAGCTTCGCCACCGCGACTACGGCCGCTTCGGCGATTGCGGCTGCGTCCCCCGTGCTTGGCTCGGCCGCGGTGACCAACACCGGCACCGGCACGATTTCGCCTGGCACGGTGACAGCGAGCTACACCATGCCCAACGCGACCACCAAGCTGACGTACGACGGCACGGGACTGTCCGGGTTCCCGGTCGGCTCGATGGTGACGGTGACGGCTGGCACGCCGCCGGCCACAACCACCTACGACACCAGCATTACGCCCGATGTGCCGTATTCGGCAGCCTCCGGAGCGACGCTGACGATCAACAACGCTACGGCCGGCGCTATGAACGGCGTGACGGTAGCGATCAGCGGAGCACCGGCCGCTGGCGACACATTCTCCATCGGCCCGAATACCGGTGCGACTAACGACGGCAGCAACGCGCTGGCGTTGTCGAATCTGTCGAGCGCAAAGTCGATGGCGGGTGGCACGCTCACGCTGGTGGGCGCGTATGCGAACTATGTCAACCAGGTCGGTAACCAGACCAACCAGATTCAGACTTCGAGCACGGCCCAGACCGCGGTGGTGACGCAGATCACCACCGCGCAACAGTCGGTCTCCGGCGTGAACCTTAACGAGGAAGCAGCCAACCTGCTTCAGTATCAGCAGCTCTATCAGGCCAACAGCAAGGTCATTCAGACCGCGCAGACCCTGTTCCAGACGTTGATCGGCATCTTCCAGTGAGGCGTTGAACATGCGCATCTCCAGTTCGCAGTACTTCAACATGGGCGTGGCGACGATGAGCGATCAGCAGGCTCAGTTGTCGCAGTTGTATGCCGAGATTTCGAGTGGCGTGAGCCTCTCCACACCGTCGGACAATCCGCTCGGCGCCGCGCAAGCGGTGCAATTGAGCTCGACGGCGACGAACCTGTCGCAATACACGACCAACCAGACCACCGCGCTTGCATCGCTGCAACAGGAAGACTCCACGCTCGGCAGCGTCAATACCGTCTTGCAGAGCATTCACGCGCTGGTGCTGCGCGCCGGCGACGGTTCGCTGAACAACGGCAACCGCGGCGCGATCGCTACGCAGTTGCAGGGCTTGACCAGCCAGTTGATGACGCTGGCCAACTCGACCGACCCGCAGGGCAACTACCTGTTCGCCGGCTTTCAAGGCACTGCGCAGCCGTACACCACCAATTCGGCCGGTGCAGTGATCTATTCGGGCGACACCGGCACGCGCACCATGCAGATCACCGACGCGCGCACCGTCCAGACGGCCGACAGCGGCCTCGCGATCTTCGGCAGCGTTGCGCCCATCGGCACGAGCGCGGTGCCGGCAGCGACGGCTGGCAACACGGGCAGCGGCGTGATCGGCAGCGTCAGCCTGACGAGTCCGACCAATCCGGCCAATGCGGACACGTACACCATCACGTTCCAGTCGGCGACCACCTACACGGTGAGCCAGACCAACCCGGCCACGCCGGGCACGCCAGGCACGCCGGGCGCACCGCAGACGTTCACGGCCGGCTCGGCCATCACGCTCGGCGGCCAGTCGGTGAGCATCACCGGTGCACCGAACGCAGGCGACAGCTTCACGGTGACGCCGGCCACGCAAGGCAGCATGGACGTGTTTGCGAATCTGAATCAGTTGATTGCCACGCTGCAAACGCCGGTCTCGGGCGCGGCCTCGACGGCCAGTTTCCAGAGCGCGCTGACCACCAGCATGACCCAGCTCGAGAACACGATCAACAACGTGGTCACCGCGCAGGCGAGCGTAGGTGGCCGCGAGCAGGAAGTGCAGGCGTTGCAGACGGTGACGCAGAGCAACACGTTGCAGACGTCGACCAATCTGACCAATCTGACGCAAACCGACATGGTCAAGACGATCGGCCAGTACACACTGACGCAAACCGCACTGCAGGCGGCTCAGCAGGCGTTCGTGAAGATTCAGAACGTTTCTCTGTTCCAGTACCTGAACTAAGCGGGCGAATAGTCTGACATGCAGAAGGGCGGAAACCGGTGTGAGCCGGTTCCGCCCTTCCTTGTTTTGCGTGGCGCAGGCGAAGAGGCCGCGAGCAGCGCTCAGTCTCGCCGCGCCGATGCGGCGAGGCGATCGAGTTCGGCCTGAGTGGGCAACGGGTCGGGTTTCACGCGCGTTGACGCTGGAACGCAAAAACGATGGTTGGCGAAATCGAATGCCGCCTTGTCAAGTTTGTACAGAAAACCGATACCGAGGGTCGAGCGGCCGTCGGCTTCGTCAAATGCCAGACCGTCGACACGAATACCCGCCAACGACATCGATTTCGGCTTTAGCAACGCGTGGCGCCATGACTGTCCGGAGGGTGCCGGAGGCGAAAACATGACTTCCGCCGCGACACCATGGCCGGAGCGGAGGGCAGACACCAGAGTGCGGCTCAGATTGCCGCTTAGCCGGCCGTCGGCGCTCGTATCAAGGACAAACCATTCACGCTGGCCGCCGACTTCGAGTTGGATGGCGGGTTTGCCTCCCTCGATCATTTCCATTGCGGTACAGACAAGGGCGTCGCGCGCCTGCGAGAAGAATTGGGAATCGTAGCGGTAGCCGCTCATCGTGCCCGCGCCACGGTTCCATAACCAGTTCAGCGTCGTGATCGCCGGTAGTCCGAGCAAGCCGTCGATCTGGCCGTATTGCGCTGCGATCTGCCGGTAGTCGAAGGCGGCCGCGGCGGAATCTTCGGGAAGTGCCCATTGACCGCTTTTTAGTGGAGGCAGCCAGTAATACTCGGGTGATGCGCCGGCTTGCATGGACGAATCGTTTGCACAATCCTGTGCCTTGCATTCGGACTGCGTAAGTTGCTTCAGGTCGCGCTTCGCCATGGTGGTATCGACGATCATGGTCAGCGCGTTTGTAGAAAACACAAAGCGATAAGTATGCGGACCCGACACGAGCTTCGCGAACAACAGGGCGCTCGGTGCCGGATCGATGGGAATGACAGTGAGCGCGTCGTTCCCCGGCGTGCAGGCGCTCGCTGCGATGCTGAAAATAGCGATCGTGAGCAGATTCGCGGCGGTATTCGCGCGGCAACACCAATTGACTTTACGTTCAGGCAACATAGATTTCCTCATATTCGATGACGACCAGGAAGTCGAATGTGGGTGGTTTCGTCTGCACCTGGGGATGCGCCTGCTACGACAGGCGCACGGCGCAGCGGAAAATCTTGCGTCTCGAAGATGCCTGCCGCTTCATTCGCGGACGGCAGGCGCAGCCAGTTCGGCACGGGTAGGGAGCGTGTCCGGCATGGTCCGTATCGGCGGAGCGAAGCAGAAGCGGTTCGCCTCGAAATCGAACGCAACGCGCTCGAACCGGTTGATGAAACCCATGCCGAGGCGCGCCGACGAGAGTGCAATCTGCTCGAAGACAAGACGGTCGAACGTGAGGTGTTCGAGACGCGCTGCCCCCACCTGCACAAACGTGTCGGATTCACGTGTTGCCGGATCGGCGCTTTGCCCGTTGCTGGCTGTCACCTCGCCGCTCAGCGCTTTCATATGACGCAGCACAGCGACATCGGCGATTGACAGTGAACCGCTGTAATTGGTGACGAAGCCCGTGTCGATAACGAACCATGTGGCGCCCCACGGCGGCAGATCCAGGGTGATCGCGGGTAGGCCGTTGGGTTGAATACTGATGGCGGTGCAGGCCATGTCGTGGAGCAGGGGGGCGAAGTTTTTCGAGCCGAAGCGATAACCTTCGAGCCGGCCGGCATGGCGATCCCATATCCAGTTCAAGGCGGCAATCGAGCGCATGCCGAGTACGCCGTCCAAAGGCGTGCCGGCGCTTTGCGAAAGACGCGTCAGTTCGGGGGCATCGACAGCGGGAATCAGACCGGAGGACGGTATCGTCCAGCCTCCATAGCGCACCGACGACGCCCGGTAATACTGGATCGCGGCGGCGGCACCGCCCAGCAGACTGGTGGAGCGGGGCAACGGCTCCTGATAGCGTTCCCACTGGCGCATCTGTTCCTCGCTCATGCGTCCAAGATGCCGCGCGGCGATACGCGGATCGATCAAATTTGTGGTCGCTCCGGTGTCGAAGACGAACTGATATCGATTCGCGCCGATGTTCACTGTCAGGACTGGCGCCATACCGCCAGGCTCGAGCGGTACAACGGCTACGGGTTCGTTGTGCCTTGAACAGGCGCCCAGCGTGACCGTCATCAAAGCAATACCAAGAAGACGGTTCAACGCAATTTTGCTGACATGCGAGGAAGGCTGCGCGGACACGCGCGCGGGGATAGACCGATTTAACATGAGCGCTCCCTGAAAGCGACAGGATCGGATGGTTCCGCTGATGGGAACCGGCGGTCCGCGCAGGCCTGCCGGGTTTCCGGAAATCTCCGGGTTCAGGGTTCATCGGACGCAGCGGTCCAGAGCAGATGGCGGATGAGTTACGCTACCGGCGTCATTGATTGACGCGAATCAGACGATGCTTAAAAAAAATCAAGAGAGTGAGGGCGAAGCACGCAGTGCCGCCGCGCTACTTCAACCCCGCCGCCACCCGCCCCATCTGATCGATGCCGACATCGAACAGGCGCATGAAGAACGGAATCATGTTCGGGATCATCAGCTGCAGAAGCAGTATGCCGAACAGCATCGTTATCGGAAAGCCGATCTGGAATACGCCGATTTGTGGCGCGGCGCGGTTCAGGATGCCGAGCGAGATGTTGGTGATCAGGAGTGCGACGACCACCGGCAGCGACAGCAGCAGCCCCGCCGAAAACACCGTGCTGCCGAAATTCGCCAGTGTGCGCCAGCCGGGCGCGCCCAGAATATTCGCCGACACCGGCACGGACTGGAACGTGGTCAGCAGCGCGCTGATCATCTGCAGATGACCGTCGATCACCAGAAACACCAGCATCGCGATCGTGGTCATGTAGCTCGACATTACCTGGCTCGAACTGCTCGCCTGCGCATCGAAGAAGGTCGCGAAGCCGAGACCCATGCCCAGGCCGACAAAATCGCCGGTGGCGCCGATCGCCTGAAACACGATTTGCATCGTCATGCCGAGCGCGATGCCGATCAGAAACTGGTTGACGATGATCCACACGCCTTCGGCGGAAAACACCGTGACCTGAGGCAGCGCGCCGAGCGTGGGCGCGACGATGATCGTGATGAAGGCCGCGAGGCCAATCTTCACGCGCGTCGGCAACGAGCGGTTGCCGAGCACCGGCGCGGTCGCCACCAGCGCGAGAATCCGCACGAACGGCCACAGGAACGCCGTGAGCCAGACGTTCAGTTGTGCGTAGGTGACGGAAAACATGGCGGTGGGAGAGGGGGTAAGCGCCGGGCGGAGGCCGGGGCCGCGCTCAGTTGACGAGCGACGGGATGTTGGTGAGCGTCTGGCGCAGGTAGTCGAGCATGGTCGTCAACATCCACGGACCGGCGATCACCATGGTGATGGCGATCGCAAGCAGCTTCGGAATGAACGACAGTGTGGTTTCGTTGATCTGCGTAGCGGCCTGGAACAGGCTCACCACCAGACCGACCACCAGCGCGACCAGCAAGAGCGGCGCGGCAAGCAACAGGCCGACATACATGGCCTGGTGCGCGAGCGTCATGACGGATTCTTGATTCATGGCGTTTTCGACCGGAAGCGTGAAGGGTTGAGTGAGGTAGCTAAGTGACTCAGCTAAGTGACTCAGCTAAGTGACCCGGTTAAACAAAGCTCTGCGCGAGCGAGCCGAGCAGCAATTGCCAACCGTCGACCAGCACGAACAGCATCAGCTTGAACGGCAGCGAGATGGTAGCGGGCGACACCATCATCATCCCCATCGACATCAGCACGCTCGCCACCACCATGTCGATGATCAGGAACGGGATGAAAATCGTGAAACCGATCTGGAAGCCCGTCTTCAGTTCACTCGTCACGAACGACGGCACCAGCAGCGACAACGGCACGTCTTCCGGACCTTGCATCGGCGCGGCGTGCGAGATGCGGGCGAACAGTGCGAGATCGCTTTCACGGGTCTGACGCAGCATGAACGTCTTGAACGGCGCGAGGCCGCGGCTGACGGCGGTCTCCATCGGCATCGAGCCTTCGGAGAACGGTTTGTAGCCGTCGTTATAGGCCTTGTCGAGCACCGGCGACATCACGAACAGCGTGAGGAACAGCGCGAGACCGACCAGCACCTGGTTAGGCGGCGTGGTGGTCGTGCCGAGCGCCTGGCGCAGCAGCGACAACACGATAATGATGCGCGTGAAGCTCGTCATCATCAACACCATCGCCGGCAGGAACGACAGCATCGTGAGCAGCAGCATCGTCTGCACGCTCAGCGAGTAGGTCGTGCCGCCGTTCGGGCCCGGACTCGTATTGAAGGCCGGCAAGCCGGCGGTTTGTGCGAACGACAGCGTCGGCAGCGCCAGCATCAGCGCCGGCAACACGGCCGGCACGATACGGCGTAGGACGGGAATGACTTTCGAGGCGACGCAGGACATGCGAGTGGCGTGCGCGTGACGTACCGATTGCGCTGATTGAAAACTGAACTGCATTAGCGATCCCCGCTGCCTTGCCCATTGAAACGTTTGCCCAGTTCGCCTTTTAACGCGTCGCGAAAGCGTTGGCCGAAGGTGCCGGGCAACGCTGCTCCTTTACCCGACGCAGCCGAGGCGCCCGGTTGCGTGCCTGTGGCCGGATCGATCGCGGCTGCGCCTGCGGGCATCGTATGCAGCAGACGCACATTGCCGGGCGCCGTGCCGAGCACGAGCCACGTATCGCCGATCTCCACCACTGCAACCCGCTCCTTGCCACCGAGCGAGGCGCCGCCGATCGTCTTGACGAGGCCGCCGCGATTGGCCGGCTGTAAGCCGAAGCGGCGCGCGAGCCATGCACAGGCGAACACCAGGCCGATCACGACTAGCAGGCCGACGATGGTTTGCAGCACCGCGCCGACGCCGAGCGCCGGAACGGCCGTGCCTGCACCCACACCCGACGCGATTTTCGCGGCGTTATTGACCGCGTTCATGTCGGCTGCGTGCGCGGCCGAGGGTGCGAATGTCGCCACCGAGGTCAGCGTGAACATCAGCGCCGAGGTGGCCGCTGCCGTCGTTGCCATTGCTGTCGTTATTGCGGACGCAGCGCGATTGAGAACATTGCGCGACGCATGCAGCATGGCGCGACCGGCAACGCGGTTCATCGATTCAGTTTCCGGATGCGTTCGGACGGCGTGATGATGTCGGTCAGACGGATGCCGAACTTGTCGTTCACGACCACCACTTCGCCCTGGGCGATCAGGCAGCCGTTGACCAGCACGTCCATCGGTTCACCCGCCATGCCGTCCAGTTCCACGACTGAGCCCTGCGCGAGTTGCAGCAGGTTGCGGATCGCGATCTTGGTGCGGCCGAGTTCGACTGTCATCTGGACCGGAATGTCCAGGATCATGTCGATGTCGTTGCGCGTCGAGGTCGGTTCGACCTTCGAGAGCGGCTGGAACACGCCTGCCGTGGTCGCGCTGACTTCCGTGTTGTCGTTCTGCTCGGCCAGCGCGCTGGCCCAGTCGGCCATCGCCGCGTCGTCTTCGGCGCTGGCTGCGTCGGCGGCCAGCTGCGGCTCGCCGCCGGCCAGTTCGGCCTCAGTCTTTGCGTTCAGGTCACTCATATCCACCTTCCTTTATCGTGTCGGCTGCGCTGATCATTTTCTGGACCCGCAGCGCGTACTGACCATTGAAAATTCCGTAGCCGCATTCCATCACCGGTACGCCATCGACTTTCGCCGTGATGTGTTCCGGGATGTTGATCGGCAGAACATCGCCACGGCGCATGTTCAGGATCTGTTCGAACGTGACCGGCACCTCGGCCAGGTCGGCGGTCAGCTCCACTTCCGCGGCCTGGACCTGTTGCGACAGCACGCGGATCCAGCGGCGGTCGACTTCCAGCGCCTCGCCCTGGATCGGCGACGAGAGAATGTCGCGGATCGGTTCGATCATCGAATACGGCATGCAGATGTGCAGCGTGCCGCCCGTCGTGCCGAACTCGATCGAGAACTGCGTGACGATGACGATTTCGTTCGGCGTCGCCACGTTGGCGAACTGCGTGTGCATTTCCGAGCGCACGAATTCGAACTGCAGCGGGCGCACGCTTTTCCACGACGCCGCGTAGTGCTCGAACGTGAGATTGAGCAGCTTCATGATGATGCGCTGCTCGGTTGCCGTGAAATCGCGGCCTTCGACGCGGGTATGGAAACGCCCGTCGCCGCCGAACAGGTTATCGACGACGAAGAACACCAGATTCGGATCGAACACGAACAGCGACGTGCCGCGCAACGGCTTCACGTGGACCAGGTTCAGGTTGGTCGGGATCGGCAGGTTGCGGGTGAACTCGCTGTACTTCAACACCTTCACCGGGCCGACGGAGATTTCCGCCGAACGCCGCATGAAGTTGAAGATACCGACGCGCAACAGACGCGCGAAGCGGTCGTTGATGATTTCGAGGCCGGGCATCCGACCGCGGACGATGCGTTCCTGCGTCGCGATGTTGTACGGGCGTACCCCGGAACGATCGGTCTGCTCGGCGACCGAGTCGGACTCGCCGGTGACGCCCTTGAGGAGGGCATCGACCTCCTCCTGGGACATGAACTCTTCGTGGCCCATTCCTTATTCCTCGTGCGTCCGGCGGTTAATGATGGCAGCGTGAAACAAGTTCACTGCACGACGAATTCGGTGAACAGGACGTCCTGGACGTGGACTGGCGCGGCGCCTTTATCGGTCGGCTGTTCGATCAGCGTCTGGAGTTCGGTGGCCAGCGCGCGTTTGCCTTCGAGCGGCGCGAGTTCTTCCGGGTGTTTGTTCGACAGTGCGAGGAGGATGCGGCTGCGCACTTCCGGCATATGGTCGGCGAGTTCCTGCTGGATTTTCGGGTCGTCGAGCTTGAGCGTCAGGCCGATACGCAGGAAGTGCTGCTGACCGTCGTCCGATTGCAGGTTGACTGTCATCGATTCGAGCGGGAAGAAGAGCGGCACGGCCAATGGCGCCGGCGCGCTGGCGGTTTCCGCTGAAGCGGGGGCTGGGCTGCGCTTGGACATGAAGAACCACACGCCCGCGCCGGCAGCGCCTGCGGCGATGATCGCGATGAGGACGATCAGGATGATGCGCTTCAAGGGGCCCGGGGAAGCGGGCGCGGCTTGCTGGTTTGCGGTCGTGGTTGCCATGAGGTTTGCTTTGCTTGCCTTTAGTGCTGGTGAGGGTGATTGTTGTTTATTTGCCTGCGGCGCGATGGGTCGAAAAGAAGGGTTATTGAGGGCTATCTCTGGTTTTTGCCTTTCAGGCGGGGGATTGGGGTTTTTTGCCTTCGGCGAGTTGGGGCTTTTTTGCCTGTTTGGCGTTTGCTTTTCTGTTTACCTGCGGCGGTGGTCTTTCCTTGCTTTTTTGCCTGTTCGGCGCTTTTTGTTTGTGCGCTTATGGTTTTGCGCCTTTCCTTGATCTGGGTTCTTGGCCTTTCCTTGAATTGTTCGTGGTTTATTAGCGTTGCCCCTGTGCGGGGCGGCACTCACTTTCTTTGCCGCCGCAAAGAAAGTAAGCAAAGAAAGCGGCTCAAACCGCTAATGCTAAGCGGGTCCCGTAGTTCGCAAGCGGTAGTGGTGCATCTGGAATCCGTGTTCGTGCACCTGCATGCGCTAGTGACAAGGGAGTCATACCTCCGGCGGCGCTGCGCGCGCCGAAGCGTAGTTCATAAAACCGATTGCCGCGTTTTCGTGTGCGCCCTTCATTCGGCGCTTCGCCAAGGCGAAGCCGATGGCCTCCGCAGACTTGAACCGAAGCCCCTGGTTTCCCATGCAGACCCGTCCGCGACGCGCAGGCAAACAAACCCCGCCAAAGGCAACAAACCCAAAAGCCGCGCCGCCAGGCAATCCCCCGCCCGAACGGGCAAAAAACCATCAAGCAAACGTATCCACCAGCCCCACAGTCCGCCGCACGGCAACATTAGCCGCTACAGAGTCAGAATCCGACCCAGCGCCGCCGGCAAACCCCGCCGCGCTCCCACCGCGCGCCCCCGAGCGCCCCGAACCAGCACTCTGCTGCTGCCCGCCCTGCCGGGCAAACCCATCGCTAACACTAGCGCTCCCCAACCCAATCCCATTGGATTCCATCGCCTCGCGAAGCTTCGGCAGCGCTGCCTCCACAGCCTCCCGCACCTGCTGGTGCTGCGAAACAAACAACGCATGTGCATGATTATCGGCAACCTGCAAGACAACCTGTAGCGGTCCCAAATCCTTCGGATTCAACGTCAGCTCGGCGCTCTGCGAATGCGCATTCGACAAAAACACCACCTTCTGACTCAACGCGTCTTCCCAGTCCGCCGTGCCCACCTGCGGCGACAACGCATTCGCCACTTCCGCAGCCCCAGCGTTACCCGTCGTCTGCACGGCCGCCGTCGCACTCGCGGCGCCCGCCGCGGCCTGGCCAGCTGCCAGCGCCGCCGTCGCGGTATCGGCCGCACTCTTGAAGGACGCCAGATCGTCAGCCTGCGAACCGCCAGCAACCGTCGCAGTCAGCGCGTCCGCCGCAGCCTTGGCCGACGCCGATGGATCCGCCACCGTCGTGGCCGCCGCCGTCAACGCGCTCTTGACGGCGCTCGAGCCCTTGCCATCGCCAAACAAACCGGCCGCAAGCGTCTTGCTGTCGGACGATCCATTGAGTCCATTGAGTCCATTGAGGCCGTTGTTCGCGCCAGCACCCAGGCCGCCTGCCGCCGTCGCAGCGTTCGCCGCCGCGCCGCTTGCCAGCGCCTGCGCCGGAACCACACCCTGGCCGCTCGCCAGCGCGGCCAGCGCCGCCTGCAACGCGTCCTGCGCCAACTTCGGATCGGTCGCGCCAGTTTTTTTACCCGTGGCGGTGCCCGTCGTGGTGTCCGTGCCGGGCTGCGTGGCCACGGCGTCAGTCAGTGCCGTGGCAGGGTCCGCGATCGCCGGATCGATGGCGTTATTCGCAATCGCCTGAGCCTGCGCGGCGGCGGCGGCGGCTGCCGTGCCCGCGTCGGTCTGCGTGGTCAGATTAGACTTCGGCGGCGTCGCGTTGGCCTTGGTCGAGGCCTGCTGCGTATTGGACGAAAAAACGGACGAAGAAGCCGACGAAGAAGCGGACGAAGAAGCGGACGAAGGAGCAGACGAAGGAGCAGACGAAGGAGCGGACAAAGAAGCTGACGAAGAAGCTGACGAAGAAGCTGACGAAGAAGCTGCCGAAGAAGCTGCCGACGAGCCGGATGAGGACGTACCCGCCGAGTTGCTGTTGTCCGTGTTGCTGCTCGCGGTATCCGGGTTCTTCGTCGAAGGATCGGGCGGCGGCGCGCCATCCACGCTCGACGAAGATGCCGAGGACGACGGGGAAGCAGACGAAGACGAAGAGGACGACGAAGCCGGCGGCTTGCTCGCGCTCTGCGCGGCCGCGTTGTTTTGCATGTCGATGCTCTGCTGCAGGGTTTGCGAGAACGGTTTGGCGTTCGCCGCAGCGGCCGTGGCCGCGCTGGCGGACGTACTGCTGGCAGAGCCGAGCAGTGACCCGATCTGTGAAAGAAACGACATAGGGAATCCTGTCAATCCGTCAAACGAGGTGTTCGGTCAATCGAGGCGACGCCCGGGCGCATCAGACGCCCTCGGCACGCATCCTCAGAATTCGGGAGGCGTGTTCGTCGGCATCGCGCTGGTCGCGCCGCGCCATGGTTTTCGCTTCGGCGGCTTCGCCACGCGCCTGCAGCACTTCATACGAGCCGAGCTTCTGCTTCTGGCGCTGCCAGTCGGGCTTGGCGGCCTCGACGCGCGCATTGGCCGTCACCAGCAGCTTGCGCTGCTGTTCGATGGCGGTGTCGAGCGTGTCGATGAACGCCTGGAAATTGCGCATGTTGCCGGCGGCCATGCCGGTCTGGGCGGTTGCCGTGAAGCGCGCGTGATATTCGTCGCGGTACTGCACCAGCGAATCAAGTTGCGACTGCACGTCGTTGCGCTCGCGCTGCGCGCGGCCCAGACGTTGTGCGGCAGCATCCACATCGTCCTGAGCCAGGCCAATAAGGGTCTTGATCGGAAAGTGTTTCGCCATCGTTAGCCTCCTTAGGCAAACAGAGCGTTCAGCATCTCGAGACTCGGTTCAAAGTTCGCGCATTCACGAAAACCTTGCTGCAAAAATGCTTCCATCCGCGGATACAGCGCAATCGCACGGTCGAGCAGCGCGTCGCGCCCGCTCGAATAGGCGCCGACGTTGATCAGATCGCGGTTGCGCTGATAGCGCGACAGCATCTGCTTGAACATACGCGTCTTCTCGAGATGGCTATCGTCGATCAGCGCGGTCATTGCCCGGCTAATCGACGCTTCGATGTCGATCGCCGGATAGTGGCCGGCCTCGGCGAGCGAGCGCGACAGCACGATGTGGCCGTCAAGAATCGCCCGCGCGGAGTCGGCGATCGGGTCCTGCTGGTCGTCGCCTTCGGTCAGCACGGTGTAGAACGCAGTGATCGAACCGCCGCCCGCCGGGCCGTTGCCGGTGCGCTCGACGAGCGCCGGCAGCTTGGCGAACACCGAAGGCGGATAGCCCTTGGTGGCAGGCGGCTCGCCTACGGCCAGCGCGATCTCGCGCTGCGCCATCGCGTAACGGGTCAGCGAATCCATCAGCAGCAGCACGTGCTTGCCCTGATCGCGAAAATATTCGGCGAGCGAGGTCGAGTACGACGCAGCCTGCATCCGCAAGAGCGGGGAGACGTCGGCCGGCGCGGCGATCACAACCGAGCGCGCGAGACCTTCCTCGCCGAGAATCTGCTCGATGAATTCCTTCACTTCGCGGCCGCGTTCGCCGATCAGGCCGATCACGATCACCTCGGCGCTGGTGTAGCGCGCCATCGTGCCGAGCAGCACCGATTTACCGACGCCCGAACCGGCGAACAGACCCATGCGCTGCCCGCGCCCCACGGTCAGGAGGGCATTGATCGCGCGCACGCCGACGTCGAGCACCTTGTGAATCGGCTCGCGATTCAGCGGGTTGATGACCGGCGAGGACAACGGCGCATCGGCATGCGCGCCGAGCGGGCCGAGGCCGTCGAGCGGGCGGCCGGACGCGTCCAGCACGCGGCCGAGCAGTTCCCAGCCGACCGGCAAACGCTTCGCGCCCGCCATCGGATCGGCGATCGGCGCGCTCTCGAGCGGGTACACGCGTGCGCCAGGCAGGAGGCCGATCACTTCGGTGGTTGGCATCAGAAACAGTTTGTCGCCGGAGAAACCGACTACTTCGGCTTCGGCCATCGGCAGAGAACTGCCGAACGGCAGTTCGATCATCACTTCGGCGCCCACCGACAGGCGCAGCCCGACCGCTTCGAGCACCAGACCGGCGGCGCGCGTCAAACGTCCGCAGGCACGCATCGGCTTGGCGATCGCGTTGCGGGCGCGCAGCGCGTCGAGCCGGCCGCGCCAGGCCTGCATGTGCGGGTTGCTGTCGAGTGCGGGATCGTACGGGGCGGGAGGGGGGGAAGCGGGGCTCGAAAAAGCGGCATCTGCAGCGGCATCTGCAGCGTCGGACTCGCGGCTCGCCGCCGCGCCCTGCGCCGGATGCCCGGCGCCCGGCTCGCGCAACGCGGCGTCGATGGCTGCGATCGCAGCCGCAGCGGGTGTCACTGCAGCCGGCACATCCGCCAGCGCCTCGGCGCCGAACGACGCCAGCGCCAGCTCGCGTTCGAGCGGCGTCAGATCGCTGGCGTGGATTTCTTCGAGCGTCGGCGTCACCATGTGCTTACCTTGCCGAGTGCGGCGGCGACGCGCTCCCAGCGCGTGTCGATGCCGGCGTCCACCTCACCGGTGCCGGCTTGCGCACGGCAGCCGCCGCGTTCGACCGACGGATCGGTACGCACGGTCCAGCCGCGCGTTTGCAGCTCTTCCATCAGATAGGCTTCGACGACCGGCAGGTCGGCGGGGCTGACGATGAGCGCCGGCGCGCCGAGCAGTGCCGGTTCGGTGGCCAGCACCTCACGGGCTGCCGCGATCAGCGCGGTCGGATCGTGCTGCACATGCTGGCGCACCACCTGTTGGGCAATGTCCAGCGCCAACGCGACCAGTGTCTCGGAGATCGCACCTTGCGCGCCGTTGAGTGCCGCCTTGAAGGTCTCGGCCAGCGCGGCAAGACGTGCCGCTTCTTCGCGCGCTTCGCTCTGGCCTTGCACGAAACCCTGTGCGTGGCCTTGCTCGTAACCGGCCTGATAACCGAGCGCCTGCCCGGCGACGTGACCCGTCGCAATGCCCTGTGCATGCGCGGCGTCGCGCAGACGTTGGAGTTCGGCTTCGAACGCGCCGTCGTCGACTTCGGGTTCGGGCGGCGCCGGCGGCACCGGATCGAACGAGGCCATCTCCCAGCGCTGGTAGGCCGAGAGGCTTTCCTTCGCCGCGGAGTTCTGATCAGACATAAGCATCTTCCGCCTTGCCGCCTAGAACGATCTGGCCGCTTTCCGCCAGATTGCGCACGATCTGCAGGATGCGGCGCTGCTGCGTCTCGACTTCGGAGACGCGCACCGGGCCGCGCGCATCGAGGTCTTCGGCGAGCAGTTCGGCAGCACGCTGCGACATGTTCGACAGGAACTTCTGGCGCAGCGCGGGCGGCGCGCCCTTCAGCGAGATGATCAACGCCTCGGACTCGACTTCCTTCAGCAACAGCTGGATCGCGCGGTCTTCCAGATCGAGCAGGTTCTCGAACACAAACATCTGATCAATGATCTTCTGCGCGAGTTCCGCGTCGTATTGGCGAACGTTCTCGATGACGCCTTCTTCATGGTTGCTCGACATGAAGTTGAGGATTTCAGCCGCCGTGCGGATGCCCCCCATCGGGCTGCGCTTGAGGTTGTCGCTGCCGGACAGGAGGCTCGTCAGCACATCGTCGAGTTCGCGCAGCGCGGCCGGCTGGATGCCGTCAAGCGTGGCGATCCGCAACAGCACGTCGTTACGCAGACGCTCGGTGAAGCAGGCGACGATTTCCGAAGCCTGATCGCGGTCCAGGTGAACGAGGATGGTCGCAATGATCTGCGGGTGCTCGTTCTTGATGAGTTCGGCCACCGCTGCCGAGTCCATCCACTTGAGGCCTTCAATGCCGCTGGTGTCGCTGCCTTGCAGAATCCGGTCGATGATCGCGCCGGCCTTGTCGTCGCCGAGGGCCTTGGTCAGCACCGAACGGATGTACTCGTTCGAATCGAGCGACATGCCGGTGTGCGTTTCCGCCTCGCGCACGAACTCCTGCAAAACCTCGTCGACCTGCTCGCGCGTCACGCTTTTCAGCGCCGCCATGGCGACACCGATCTTCTGGACCTCGCGCGGCCCGAGGAATTTGAACACCTGCGCAGCTTCTTCCTCGCCGATCGATAACAGCAGGAGCGCGCTCTTCATTACGCCTTCAGCGCTCATCGGACACCCAATTTTTCACGACGGTTGCGACGATCTTCGGATCCTGGCGGGCGATATTGCGCGCGAATTCCAGGTTCCGCTCGTATTTGTGTTTCGCGCTTTCGAGCGCGAGCATTTCGCTGTCGCCTTCCAGTTCGGCCACGGAGGCCGCACCCAGGCGCTCGGCGGCCGGAATGCCGTCCAGCAGGATCGGCTCGTCCGCCGACGGCAGCGCCCCAACGGCCTGCTCGGGCGGCGGGAAGGCGCGGCGCAGCGCCGGCTTCACCATCACGAAGTAGAGGAACAAAGCGACAGCGCCGATGCCGAGGTAGGTCGCAACCTGCCTGGCGAGCGCGATCATGTCCGGCGTGCGCCACCACGGCAGGTCGGCATCCGGGTCGGCGTCGACGGTGAACGGGCTGTTGACCACGTTGACCGAGTCGCCGCGCGCGGCGTCGAAGCCCATCGCGTCCTTCACCAGCTGATTGACCTGCGCGAGCTTGTCGGCGGCGACCGGTTGCATGGTCGCGTGGCCCTTGGCGTCGACTACCCGCAGATAGTTGACCACCACCGCCACCGACAGACGCCTGATGCCGCCCATCGGCTGCTCCAGATGCTGGACGGTCTTGTTGAGTTCGTAGTTGGTGGTCGAATCCTTGCGGTCGCTGACCGGCGTGGCCGTCACACCAGGCGCGCCGTTGCCCGCCGTGACCGGCGCGGAAGCCGGCTGCGGCGGCTGGTTCGACAGCGCGCCCGGCACGCCCGAGGCCGCGCCTTGCGACATTTCGGTGGCGGTGCTCGACTGCTGGCTGCGGATCGCCGCCTGCTGCGGGGTGCCGTTCGGGCCGTAGTTTTCCGAGGTCTGCTCGCTCTGCGAGAAGTCGATATCGGCGCTGACCTGCGAGTGCGCGTTGCCGGAACCGAACAGGGGCGACAGGATCGCGTCGATGCGTTGCTGGGTGTTGCGCTCGATCTGCTGGCGGTACTTCAGTTGCGAGGCGTCCAGACCGCTGCCGGTGGACGGCTGCGTCAGCAGGTTGCCGTCCTGGTCGAGGATGGTCACGCCCTTCACCGGCATGTCCGGCACCGCCGAGGACACCATACGGGTGATCGCCAGCACCTGGCCTTCGTCGAGCGCGCGGCCCGGGTAGAGGTTGACCAGCACGGAGGCCGACGGCGCTTCCTTGTCGCGCACGAACACGGAAGGCTTCGGAATGGCCAGATGCACGCGCGCCGACTTCACCGACGAAATCGATTCGATCGTGCGCTCCAGTTCACCTTCCAGCGCGCGCTGGTAGTTGATCTGCTCGGCGAACTGGCTGATGCCGAACTTCTGGTTGTCCATCAGTTCGAAGCCGACCGAGCCGCTCTTGGGCAGACCTTGCGAAGCCAGCCGCAGACGCATTTCATGCACCTGTTCGGCCGGCACGAGGATCGCGCCACCGGCGTCGGAGAACTTGTAGGGGATGTTGGCCGCCTGCAGCGCGGTGATGATGGCGCCGCCGTCGCGGTCCGACAGGTTGCTGTAGAGCACCTTGTAGTCCGGCGCGCGCGACCACAGGAGCAGACCCGCGACGATGGCGACGAGCAGCGCAACCGCGAAAATCAGCGGGGCGCGCGGGTTGCCGCGCATCTGCGCGAGACCCGACAGACGCTGGCCGAAGTTGCCGCCCAGGTTGCTCCCCAGGCCGCCGAGGTCCGCGGCACCGCCGGCCTGGCCGGCGCCGGCCGCACCGGTGCCCGGCTGGGCGCCAGCGAGGCCCATGCGGGCGTCGGGGTTGATCAAAGAGTTGGCTGACGAATCCATGCGTCGGGTATCTCCGGGATGCCTTTGCGTTCTGCCGCTCATGCGCACCGAGGGTCGGCGGGCGTGCGGACAGAGACTTTCACCCTTGAAATTATCCGCAGCGCGGCTCAACCCGATTGCTTGAATAGAGCCGGGTTTTCCCCCTAGTTTCGGGGCTTTCCCGTATGGGCCACTGCTATGCTTTCGTCCAGATCGGTACGGTTTCCGGCATGCCGGTCGTCATTCCTTGGAGAGAACATGACTTTGCCCGTGAACGCGCTCTCGTCGGCGCTGCAACAGATGCAGTCGATGGCGGCGCAAGCGGCCGGCAGCAGCAGCCCGATCGCCGGCCAATCCGGCGCGGCGACGGCCGGCGGTTTCGCCTCGGCGCTGAAGGCGTCGTTGGACAAGATCAGCGGCGATCAGACTACGGCGGCTGGCGAGGCGCAGGCGTTCGAGCTTGGTGCGTCGAACGTCTCGCTGAACGACGTGATGGTCGACTCGCAGAAGGCCAACATCGGCTTCCAGTTCGGCCTGCAGGTGCGCAACAAACTGGTGTCGGCCTATAACGACATCATGCAGATGTCGGTGTGAGGGCGACCGATACCGCCCCATCGGCCCCTTAATCCTCCTTACATCGGCCTAAAGCTTTCCCGCTGCCTATCCGATAACCAGGTACAGGCAGGAATCCTGGTGCGGCAACGTGCCCGGATGGGGGGCCACGACCAACTGCAGGGCAAGAGAGGAGGAGCGCCGATGTTTTCCCCAGGACACTCTGGAGCCAATGCGTACGCACGCGTCGGCGTCGAGACAGGGGTGATGGGCGCGAGTCCGCATCGTCTGACCAACATAAAACAGAGCGAGGCAATGCTGATCGAGGTCGATCGTCTGCTGGCGACGCTCGAAGAGGCATGGATCGGGATTGCCCCGGAGATCGCGCGGATGGCAGCGCAGCCCGCCGCGGAAAGCATGAGATGACATCGAACGCAGAATATTTCGCCCGCTACGAGGCGATTGCAGCGATTTCCCGCCGTATGCTGATGGCTGCCCGGCGCGCCCTGTGGAACGATCTGGTCCATTTGCAGGAGGAATATCGGAAGCTGGTGGACGGGTTGAGAGACGCGGAAACCAGCGTCAGACTGGACGATACGGAGCGCGTGCGCAAATACGCGCTGATCCGTCAGATCCTGGCCGACGACGCTGCGATCCGCGATCTGGCGAATCCGCGCATGGTCAATCTGTCGGCGCTGTTCGCCGGACGGCCAACCCGCGTGCTCAAGGAACTGTACGGGGCGCGCTGAGTTTGCCCGCGGGCAACGCGCTGCATCAGTCCGCCCGACCGTATTTGAGCGCGCTGCCGCCACTGTGACCAAGGAATCGGTATGAACGGAATCGACGCGGTCGTCACGTCGCTGCTTGCGAACCGGGTCGACACTCTGCTCAATCTGGCACCGGGTAGTGCAACTGCCTCGCAGACTGGCGCGGCGGGAGTCGATACCGAGCTTCTCAATACCACACCCATCGCGCCACCCGCGCCGCCGCCGGCTTCCGCGCAAACCGCGCTGTCCGCCGTCGCGCTGACGCTCAATGCGATCGTGAGCTCAGGCGGCGAGGCGACCCCGGCGGTGCTCGGTCAGGCGCCGATCTGGCCGGCCGCCCCGGCGCTCGACGTCGAGGCGGGCGGCTTGCCGCTCTTCGATACGGCTGCCACGCCCGCTGCTTCATCTGCCAATCCGAATACCGCCGGTGCCGCGGCCACCGCCAATGTGGCGGCGGCTCAGGTGCCGGTGGCGGCGCTCGCGGCCGCGCTCGAACAGACGGTCGGAGAAAGCGGCCTGTTTTACGAATCCCATCTCGCGCAATGGCTGGCGGGGCAGCGGCCGCCCGCCGCCCTCGCCGGCGAGGCGCAAAACAAGCTGGTGGCCGCCGACGCGCAATTGCCGCTCGACTGGGCGAGCGATGCCGAGCAGGCCTCTTCCTCCGGTGCGACGCCCCGGCAGGGCATGGGCGCAGCACCCAACGGTCCAGGCAACAGCGCGCCGGCCGGCAGCGCGGGAGCCCGCGCGATGCCGTCGATCCAGACCGCACAGGCCGCGCGCTTTGTCGCAGGCGAGGTCCTGGCGAGTTCGCTATCTGACCTGAACGGCCAGCCGGCGCACTCGAACGTACGCAGCGCCGCCGCGCCCCTGGCCGACGACGGGTCGTCGCAAAACTCGCAGTCGATGGCGGCCGCGGTTCACCCCGCGACCGTTCCTTTGGTGCGTCAGCAACTCGATCTGCTCGCCACCGGGCAGTTTCGCTGGACTGGCGAAGCATGGCCGGGCGCGAGGCTCGACTGGACCATCGAGCAGGAAGGCGACGAATGGGACCGCAGCGGCGGTGGCATGGCGAGCGAAGACGATCAGCCGTGGCATACGCGGCTAACACTTTCGCTGCCGACGCTCGGCACCGTCGATGCGGACCTGACGCTGACCGGCTCGCGGCTGGTGGCGCGCGTGCAGGCGAGTCCGAGCGGTGCGGCGCGGTTGGCGGCGCAGGGGGAGAGCTTTCGGCAGCGGCTCGCGGCCGCGGGCATCGAACTGGGTGGGCTGACGATTCGCGAGATCGGCGGCGGCATGCCTGCCACTGCGGCGGGTGCGGCAAGCGCCGCGATGGCCGGGCAGGCGGCGGCGTCGGCGTATGCGCGCTCGGCATCGGCCTCGGAGGCTGACATGGCGTCGGGTGGGCGCCGCACGGCCGGTGTTACCCGCCCTGGAGTCACGCCGCTCGACAATTTCGATTGGGATATGTGATGAGCCGCAAAAATCGCCGCAGCGCGGCCGCGCTCGTCTACGACGCCAAAGGCAGCGATCCCGCACCGCGCGTGATCGCCAAGGGCTACGGCATGCTGGCTGAGATGATCGTGCAGCGCGCCAAGGAGGCCGGCCTGTATGTGCACGAGGCGCCGGAAATGGTCTCGTTGCTGATGCAGGTCGATCTCGACACGCGAATTCCGCCGCAGCTTTATCAGGCGGTGGCGGAACTGCTCGCGTGGCTGCATCGGCTGGAAAGCGGCGCCGGGGACGCGCCGGAAGGTGCAGCGGCCGCCGTGCAGGACGTGACCGATATGGTCGCGACGGATATTGCGGATGTTTCTGGTGGGGCGCCCGGGCGCTGAACGCGTCTGCCTGTGGGCGCCCGCCGCCCGGATGGCCGGCCCACGGATGCCCGCCGCGCTGACGGCCGGCCCACGGATGGCCGCCCCATCAAAACCGCATCATCAGCTTCAGCAGCGCGTTCACCCGCTTGCCGTACGGTGGCGAGATCCATCCGCGCGCGTTCAGGCGCGCCTGCGTCAATACCGGCTTCATCTTCGAGAAGGTCACGAAGCCTTCGTAACCGTGATATGCCCCCATCCCGCTCGCGCCGACGCCGCCGAACGGCAGGCTTTCGCACGCCAGATGCATCAGCGTTTCGTTGATCGCCATGCCGCCCGCGATGGTGTCGCGCGTGACGCGCTTGATGGTCGCGGTGTCGTCGGCGTAGAGATACAGCGCGAGCGGCCGCGGCCGCGCGTTGATCCACGCGATCGCGTCGTCGAGCGTGTCATAAGGGACGATCGGCAGCAGCGGGCCGAAGATTTCCTCCTGCATCAGCGCACTCTCGTCCGGCGCATTCGTGACGGCGATCAGCGGGAAGCGGCGGCTTGCCTCGTCCGGTGTGCTGTCGGCGAGCGTGTGCAGTTGCGCGCCGGCGGCCTGCGCTTCGTCCGCCAGACGTTGCAGCCGCGCAAAGTGCCGCTCCGAGATGATCGACGTGTAATCGAGGTTGTGCGCGAAATCTGGGTACATCTTCGCCATCCGCGCGCGCGCCCGGTCGATGAACGCCTGCTCCTTGCCGCGCGGCACCAGCACGTAGTCCGGCGCGACGCAGGTCTGGCCCGCGTTGAGCGTCTTGCCGGCGATGAGGTTATCCACCGCGTTGTCGAAGCGCGCATGCTGACCGATGATCGCCGGCGACTTGCCGCCGAGCTCCAGCGTGACCGGCGTCAGATGTTCGGCGGCGGCGCGCATCACTTCATGGCCGACCTTGGTCGAGCCGGTGAACAGCAGATGGTCGAACGGTTGCGCACTGAACGCGGCGGCGAGGGCGGCGTCGCCGTTCACCACGGCGACGTGGTCGCGTGCGAAGGTCTGGCCGATCAGCTGCTCGAATAGCGCCGAAGTGCGCGGCGTCAATTCGGACATTTTGATGATGGCGCGGTTGCCGGCGGTCAGCGCACTGATCAGCGGACCGGCGGCGAGCAGCACCGGATAATTCCACGGCACGATGATGCCGACCACGCCGAGCGGCTGCGGCACGACTTTCGCGCGCGCCGGCATCAGCCATTTGCTGGTGCTGCGGCGCTGTGCTTTCATCCAGCGTTTGCCGTGCCTGAGCGCGGCGTCGATCTCTTCCTTGATCAGCAGGAATTCGGCGAGCAGCACTTCCTGTTTCGCGCGATTGCCGAAGTCGGCGTTCATCGCGTCGGCGAGTGCGTCGCGGTTGTCGAGCATGACTTGGCGCAGCGCTTTCAGATGTCCGGCACGGGCTGCCCACGACGGATACGGCGCGCGCAAATAAGCATGGCGTTGATCGCGCAGCAGCGCTTCGAGCGCGGCAACTTCCGGCAGATCGTTCTTCATAGGTGTCCCTATCCCTGTTGGATAACGTGAGCGTTGAGTCGCGCTTATCGGCCGGTATCAAGCGGGAAATGCCCGTTCGATGATCGCCGCGTGGTCGAACGTGGCCGGCAGCGTGCCGTACACGCGGCCGCTCTCGCCGCAGCCGTCCGCGAGACGCGTGGCGATGAAGGCCTCGGCGACTTCCGCTGGCGCGTGCTTCAGGAGCAAGGTGGCCTGCGCGATCAGCACGATCTGCTGCGCGATCCGTCGCGCGGATGCTTCGCGATGTTCGGCGGGGCCGTTGAGTGTGGCGGCGAGCTTGCCGAGCGCGGCGCTCAAAGCCGGGTGCCCTTGCGCATCCGCTTGCCATGCGGCGAACAAGGCCTGCGCCGCGTCTGGCTCGCGCTCCATGGCGCGCAACACGTCGAGGCACATCACATTGCCCGAGCCTTCCCAGATCGAATTCACCGGTGCTTCACGATAGAAGCGCGCCATCGGGCCGGTTTCGACATAACCGTTGCCGCCCCACACTTCCATCGCCTCGCCGGTGAATTCCAGCGTGCGCTTGCAGACCCAGTACTTCGCCGCCGGGGTGACGATCCGGCGCCATGCGCGTTCGGCGGGCGCAGCCGACGACGCCTCGGCCGACTCTTCGAAAGCGCGCGCGAGTCGCATGAACAGCACCGTCGCGGCTTCCGATTCCAGCGCCAGGTCGGCGAGCACATTGCGCATCAGCGGCTGATCGGCCAGCTGCCGGCCGAAGGCGCTGCGGTGCCGTGCGTGGTGGATCGCCTGCACCAACGCCGCACGCATCAAGGCCGCGCTGCCAATCACGCAATCGAGCCGCGTGTAGTTCGCCATTTCGATGATGGTCGGCACGCCGCGGCCTTCGTCGCCGATCATGATGCCGAACGCGTCGAAGAATTCGACCTCGCTGCTGGCATTCGAGCGGTTGCCGAGCTTGTCTTTCAGACGCTGGATCTGCACGGCGTTCTTGCTGCCGTCCGGCGCGAAGCGCGGCACGAAGAAGCATGAGAGGCCTGCGTGATCGCCGGTGCGGGCGAGCACCAGATGCGCGTCGCATTGCGGCGCGGAGAAGAACCATTTGTGACCGACAAGGCGGTATTCCGCGCCACGGCCGCTGCCGCGCGTGGCATACGCACGGGTCTGGTTGCTTCGCACGTCCGAGCCGCCTTGTTTCTCGGTCATTCCCATGCCGATCATCGCCGAGGTCTTTTGTGTGAGCGGCACGTCGCGCGGATCGTGTTCGCGGGCGTAGAGCTTATCGCGCAACGTGTCGAATAACGCGGGTTCGCGTTGCAATACCGGGATGCTCGCGAAGGTCATCGTCAGCGGGCAGAGCGAGCCGGATTCGAGTTGCGCGTGCAGGAAGTAGCCGGCGCAACGCGCGACCATGGCGCCGCGCTGCGGATCGGAAAACGGCAACGCGTGCAGGCCTTCGCGGCGCAACAGCGACAGCAGCGTATGCCACGAAGGATGAAACTCCAGCACGTCGATGCGTTCGCCGCGCGGACTGTGCGTGAAAAGTTCCGGCGTGTGGCGGTTCGCCAGTTCGGCAAGCGCGAGCGTCTCCGGCCTGGCGAGCACCGCGCCGTGCCGCTGCAATGCCTCGCGATGCCACGCGGCCCCTTCGCGTTCGAGGGCGGCGGACAACGCGACGTCGCTCGAAAACAGGTTGTAATCCGCGAGCGGAGGCGCCTGATTTGTCACGTCATGAGTGTGGCCGAAGCTGTGCCGTTCCATCTGCTGTCTCCGTTCACCGGATGCGCGCCGTCGCTGATCGACGGCGTGCTGTTTTATCGTGGCGTGTCGTGCCGCACGCTCAGTGGATGGCGCGCGGGGCGCCGTGTTTGAATGCCGCGCGCAGCGGCCTGGCGGGCGTATGCGCGTCTTTCATCATAGGGTCGCGGGAGGTCTTTCGTTTAGAGGGATCGCTCTGACACGAACCCGCCGTCGCGCCCGAACGCTCCCTACAATGCCGATGAAGCACACGTAGACAAGTGTGCACTCGATAGGGTCTGCGAGCAACGCAGCCCCACCAGGAGGAGCGGATGCAATACGACTACATCATCGTCGGTGCGGGTTCGGGCGGTTGCTCGCTCGCGAGCCGTCTGGCGGATAGCTGCCCGGACGCCACGATCGCCCTGATCGAAGCCGGTCCGCATACGGACCGCAATCTGTTCGTGAACATACCGGTGGGCGTGGCGGCCGTCGTGCCGCATAAACTCAAGACCAACTACGGTTATCTGACGACGCCCCAGCCGGGACTCGCCGGACGCCATGGCTATCAGCCGCGCGGGCGGGGTTTCGGCGGGTCGAGTGCGATCAATGCAATGATCTACACGCGCGGCCATCCGCTCGATTACGACGAATGGGCGCAGCTCGGCTGCGAAGGCTGGTCGTGGGCTGACGTCCTGCCGTATTTCCGCCGCGCCGAAGGCAACGAGCGCGGCGCCGATGCATGGCACGGCGCGGACGGCCCGCTGAGCGTGTCCGATCTGCGCTATCGCAATCCGTTTTCGAAGCGTTTCGTGCAGGCCGCGACGGAAGCCGGTTACAAACCTAATGGCGACTTCAATGGAGCGGACCAGGAAGGCGTCGGTTTCTACCAGGTGACGCAGCGCGACGGACGGCGCTGCAGTGTCGCGCGCGCCTATATCTATGACCGCGAGCGCCCCAATCTCCATACGCTCGCCGATGCGATGGTGTTGCGCGTGAGCTTCGACGGCAAACGTGCGTGCGGCGTCGAAATCGTGCGTGGCGGCCGTACGGAAACGCTGGAAGCGCGTGCCGAGGTCATACTGGCAGCAGGCGCGTTCAATTCGCCACAACTGCTGATGTGCTCGGGCATCGGGCCGGCCGCGCATCTGCAGTCGCTTGGCATTGCCGTGCTGCACGACGCGCCCGAGGTCGGCCAGAACCTGATCGACCATGTCGACTTCACGATCAACAAACGGGTGTCGTCGATCGAGCCGACCGGCTTTTCGATTCGCGGCATCGCGCGGATGCTGCCGCAGTTTGTGAGCTTCATGCGGCATGGGCAAGGCATGCTGTCGAGCAATGTCGCCGAAGCGGGCGGCTTCCTGAAGAGCCGGCCAACGCTCGAGCGCCCGGACCTGCAACTGCATTTCTGCGCGGCAATTGTCGACGACCACAACCGCCGTATGCACTGGGGCCATGGTTATTCGCTGCACGTGTGCGTGTTGCGGCCGCATAGCCGCGGCACGGTGACGCTCGCGAGCGCCGACGCGCGCACCGCGCCTGTGATCGATCCGCGGTTTTTCAGCGACTCGCGCGATCTCGACCTGCTGGTGGAAGGTGCGCAGATGGCGCGGCGCATTCTCGACGCGCCTTCGCTGGCGCTGCATGGCGGCAAGGAGCTGTACACGCATGCCGGCCAGACCGAGGCGGAATTGCGCCGGACCATCGCCGAGCATGCCGACACGATCTATCACCCGGTCGCAACGTGCCGGATGGGTGGCGATGCGCAATCGGTGGTCGATCCGCAGTTGCGGGTGCGCGGCGTGACGGGGCTGCGGATCGTCGATGCCTCCGTGATGCCGACGCTGATCGGCGGCAACACGAATTCGCCGACGGTGATGATCGGTGAGCGCGCGGCCGAACTGATTGCGGCGAGCCGGCGCGGTAGTGAAACGGCGCCGCGCCGCTCGACCCTGGCTGTCTGATCGAAGTACGGAAGCAGCAGGTGAGGGCACCTGCTTTCCGTCCCTGCGCGGCGCGGCCGGGGTGCATGCTGCCGGGCAAGTACTGGGGAGTCACCGATCGATGACGTGGCGCGCTTCTACTGACCGCTATCGGCGATCCATTGCAGCGCCGGCAAACTCGGCATAAACAGGTACTCCCCGCCTTTCAGAACGTTGAAGGTCTGAATGCCCAGCAGCCGCCGGCGAACCGGTTTCGCAGGAACGGTGAACATATCGCTCTCTTCGTGCAGACCGATCAACGGGTCCCGCTCGTCCCCAAGACTTTGAAAGTTTCCGTTGTTGATCCACTCGCGCTGCAAGAACTCGAGCGTTTCGTGGGCTTTCGCGCTGATGAGCATGAAATAAACGCCCCGCTCGTCATCTTGATCCTGACTCGAGGTCACACTTTCATCGTAGGGTTTGCCGTACGACGTGCCACACCGGATTAAGCGATGAACGTTGACGTCCGTCATCACGGAAACCTTGCTGTCACGGGGATTCATTCTTCGCATGTGACAGCCGAGCGGGACGCGGTGGCCGTTCGGGTCGTCCGCGTACGTGAAATCGTTATTACGACGATAGTCGGCGCCGAGTTCCGGGTCGTCGGTCTCGGGCGCAAGCGTGAGCGGTGCACCGGAACGCCAGCGTCCCACCAGTTTTGCGGCGATCAGTTCGCGTCCCGCAGGGGTTGATGCCTGCGATCTCAGGTAATCGTTGAACGCCCCGAGCCGCGAGCGATACTTCCGGAATGCGACAAAAGTGCCGTTGCGCCCGAGAATATCTGGCTGCGGCATCTTGAGCGGTTCGCCACTTTCGCCGGGATAGCCGAGGATAAATTCACCCGCCTTGATCGGTGCGCCTTGACCCGGCAGCGGCTCAACTTCACTACCTTCGATTGCGGGCTCGGAGATCCCGTCTCTGTAGCCGAATGGATTGAGATTGTCCGGATGGGAGCCGAAATCATGGGAGCCGAGCAGTGTTACGCCATGCAGATCGACGAATTGCTCATGGGCAACGGCCAGGGTTTTTTGCCACGCTTCGCCGCCGCTGCTGAAGACGTTGAGGCAGACGTGCATCTGGCTGCCCTGAAATGCCTCATCCCAATTACCCGGCGCGTTCGGACCGGTGTCCATCAGTTGGGTTGCTCGCCCCTCCATGCCTGTTCGGAACGCCTCAGGAAAGCTCGCCAGTGACGCCTCGGGCAAGCCGAGCAAACGCAGCCCGGCGTAGCTGATGCCGATGGAAATCCATGACTGCAGATTCCCGCAGTTGGCGGCGGAAGCGATATGGGGCGTTAGCCGCTTGATGAGTAATCGTCCGTGCTCCGGATTGTCGATCCGTAGCGCAAGGTGGGTGCCTACATAAGGTTGCGGACGATGACGCAAAATGGACGCCTGAATGGCATTGAGTTCGAGGATGATTGCCTCCGGTTGAGAGAATGTCAGGTACCCGGGAAACAAGGGAGGCGCGACGTTCGTGCCGCTCCAATGTCGCGGAGCGAGGCGTCGCGCCAACATGGGCCGAAGCCCGGGTCTCGGGCGGCCGGTTCGTAGGCCGGCCGTCAGCACCACTTGTTCAGGCGATCTTTCCAAATTCGTCCAGGAACGTATCGAGCGTTTCTGCAATCTTTGCGTTGCGCTTTACGTCAACGACAGACTGTTTGGGATTGGCGACGTACCACCCTGCTGCGGTGATCTGCTTCGAGACAATGAAATCCTTGACGTCCGGGCTCCTGATGCCGGGCCAGCCTTCCACCGAACTGAAAAGCAGGTCCATCAAGTCGGGAATCTTCGTTGCGAAGTCTCCGATGTAAGTGTCCCAGTCGCCGTCGTACGTTGTTGCAAACAACAATTTCGTGTCGTTTTCCAGGAAAACGAAGCGCATATCGTGCAACGTGGCGACGCGGTTCGCGCCGGAAAAATTTCCGCGCACCATGGCGAACAGGCGGCGCAAACGCTCGGCGCCACCGGGTTTCAGCGTGACGATGGAGGTGAGTTCGGAAACGTTGCCGCTTTTCAGGCCGACACGGCCGGCCGAACCATTTTCAGCTAGCGTCTCGTCGGCTTCCTGCGCGACCAGGTCATCGATCAGCGCTTTCTTCGATTGCGCAGACGCATCAGGTACCGCCTCCTCGACAGCCTGAATAATTTCTTCCCGGGTTCGGCTTTTCGCCTGGGTTCGATTTGCAGCGGTGGATGCGATGTTCATACTATGCCTCGCAGTAGAAATTAGCCGAAGACGGGTCGGCAACCGTTAAGCTTTACGTTGAGTGGGGTTGCGCTGATCGAGTTGCTAGTCAGGCAGTTCCGATATGTCTTCCGGCTCCCTGCGTGGCTCGCCATTCACCGCGTGGCGGTACCGGCTGGATTGCTCGTACACCTTTCTGCGAATCCGCATGATCGAGCCCAAAGGCCGATGGGCCTCGATCGCGTGCCATGGATTAAACGAGAGCACCTCGTCACCGTATGCTTGCCGGGCCGGGCTATAGGCTTCCTGTCTGGGGATCGTGATTCGCGCAATGATTTGATGGGCCGAAACGCTCTCGTCCCATACAACAGCGGCGTTTTCGATGGGCATGCGGGCGAGATCGGTACACAGTTGCGCCCGAAGGGAATACACGGCCCCATACTGGCGAAAGAAATCGACGACGATGTCGCGAAATGCGGACGGACGGTGACGTGTGTCGACCGGCGCGCCGGTCAGCGCTCGAACCTCGTCTGATGCGGGTGCAGCGCTTATTTTCGCGACGTATTCGCCGAACCGCACGGCAGCCATCGAATAAAAGGTTTCACCCAGAATGTGGTTGCTATTTGCGCGCAGCACTTCGGCCAGCATGGTTTCGAGCTTGGGATCGGGCGAGCGCTTCAGCTTTGCCGCTGCGCCGGCCATTCCGTCTGGATCGTGTTCTACCCGCTCCAGAAAATCTTGCATGCGCTGATACGAACGGACATCGCCGAAGGCGATCGACGGACTGTTCACCAGCAAAAAATCCTGTGTATGACCGGAGTCGTCGGGCAGAACTTTGTTGCCTGCAACGCCCAGAATCTTGATCGCAAATCCACGCGCGGCCGGTTGACTGTCCGGCCCAATTTCACCTGGGGAGCTGGAGAGGCGGATGACGACTGGATAACGGCCCGGTTTAGAAAAGAGCCCTTGTGCCAAGTGGGCAGGCAAAAGACCCTCTATCGCCAGTTCGCCCTTCAATATTCCATGGCTTCTTGCATGGGCATTGCGCGTGGCGTGGCAGTGCCGGGAGAACACTGCGTGGCCCACTCGCGCCATCGATTCGGCAATCTGATGGCTTACGGCGTCCTCATCCATTTGCGTGACTTCGAGGGAATCGGCATATTTAAGATAGTGGCTCATCGTGAATGTTCCGGTTGCGGTCACCAATATGGATGGTCCATTAAGAACGGCAAATTTAAATTATGGAGGGCGCATGTTTTGATAATGGCGTAATTTTAATGAAGCCGGGTTCAATAAATTACTGCTAACGGTACGGCAGAACGACGGGGTGGTCTATTGTTTTTTGTTGGGAATTGAATTCCCATAAAATCCCTACAATCAGCCTCTTGGGTGGCTGTATGGTATGTCAGAAGAACTACTACATCGGTGTAGTGCATCAGCCGCGTGCGACTGTAAATTCGCTTTAATAAAACGCGATTTTTCAAACGAGATTGGAGTTTTTTGTAATTAATCTTGTCGACTCATTTTTGAGATTTTCATGCTCCTATAATCGCGCCGCGAAAAAGAGCGCGTCAGGTGGCGCGTTCGGGAACTCAAGGAAGCGAAGCGATGAGTATCAATGTGATTCAGCTGATTCAGTCCGCGTTGACGGACGGTGTCGTGCGACAGCTGGCGGCCCGCTTCGGGCTGCCGCCGGACGCGACCCAGAAGGTGCTTGCAACAACCGGCCCAGCGCTAGTCGCCGGCCTGATGCAGAAGGGCGCGACGCTCGACGGCGCGCGTTCGCTGTTCGCAATGATCCTCTCGCCCGAGGTGAACGGCCACATCGCCGAGCAGCTGCCGCAACTGCTCGGCAGCACCACCGGCTTGAGCCAGCTGGAAGGCGTCGGGCGCCAGTTGCTCGAGCGTGCACTCGATCGCCGCGTCGATACGCTCAGCGACGAAGTTGCTACCCAAACCGGCGTGCCGGCGCATGCGACGCACGCCATGACGGGTATCGTCGGCGCAACGCTGCTGGGCCTGCTGAAGCGGCACTTTCTCGAAGGGCAGGGCAACGCCGGCCAGCTGCCTACACTGCTGGGCCATCAACTGCCGGCCATTGCGCCGTACCTGAACGACCGGCTTATGGCTGGCCTTGGCCTGAGCGGACTGGGCGCGTTTACCGGCAATATTCTGTCGCAGCTGAAAGCGGTCTCGGCGCACATCGACCATCCGACACCTGCCGCCAAGCCGGTGGCCGAGGCCCTGTCGAGCATCCGCGTGCCAGCCGACGCGGTGGTGCGCGAAGAGCGCCGTTCGCGCAAGGGGCTGTGGTGGCTGCTCGCGGCGATCGCTGCGGTGCTGGCTTTCCTGTTCCTGCGCGGTTGCCAAAACGAGCAACGAGGCGAACAAAGCAGCGCGGAAGCCGCGGCAACGGCGCAGCCCGCGTCCGCACCGGTCGAGGCCTCGGCCGCCGCGGCTTCAACGCCCGCGGCCAGCGAGGTCGCGGCTTCGACGCCCGCCGCTGTAGCCGCAAGCGCCGCCAGCGAAGCGCAGCAACCCGCCGCCGCGCCCGCGCCGACCAAAGACAGCCAGCTCAGCTTCATGGTTGACAACGCCGGCAAGCCGACGCTCACCGCAACGGTCGGCAGCGAAGCCGAAAAGACCCAGCTGATCGAGGCGCTGACAAAGCGCTTTGGCGCCGGCAATTTCGCCGCGAACGTCACCGTCGATCAGGACACCAGGCCGGCCGACTGGCTCGCTCATCTGGACGGCCTGCTGCCGCTGCTGGCATTGCCGGGTGCGGAGGTCAAAATGGATGGCACGCACGTGGAACTGAGCGGCAGCGCGGCGAACGCGAAGCTCGGCTGGCTCGACAAACTGAAGTCGCTGTTCGGCGCGTCGTATCAGATCGGTTCGTTCAACGTCGAACAGGCGGTCGCCAACGCAACCGAGAACTTCCGCGGGGCGATCAAGGGCCTGCTCACCCCGGACAGTTCATGTGCGGTAGCGGATGTGGTCAAGGTGTTGAACCTGCAAGTGATCAACTTTGCAAGCGCCGGCGCGCGTGTGCCGGCTTCGGCGCTGGAAGATCTGAACCAGTCGGCGCAAGTGCTGAATGCTTGCGCTCGCAACGGCAAGACGGCGAAGCTCGAAGTGGCTGGCTATTCGGACAATGTCGGCGGCGCACAAGCCAATCTGCAACTGTCGAAGAAGCGCGCCGAAGCGGTTCGCGCGTATCTTGTGAAGACGGGTGTGCCGGCGGATTCGCTCGTCGCGCAAGGTTATGGCGACGCGCGTCCGGTCGCGAGCAACGATACCGCGAGCGGCCGCTTTGCCAACCGCCGCATCGAGTTTGTCGCGAAGCAGGATTGACGGGGCTTAGTTAGCCTTGGGGGCCAGTCTCTGAGGTGGGTGTCTGAAGTTGATCTCTGAGGTTGATCTCTGAGGTTGATCTCTGAGGTTGACCTTTGAGGTTGATCTCTGAGGTTGACCTTTGAGGTGGGTCTCTGAGATAAGCCTTGCCAAGAAGACATGCCGCCCGGTTCGCGTCGGGCGGCATGTTGTCATTTGGCCGGCCGCGTTGCGGTGGCGGCATTCGCGGCGGCCGCGTCTGCGATGGCCGCATTTACGGCGACGGCGTCTGAACAGGCGCAGTGATACCGGTCATGCCGATGCCCGGCCCCAGCATGAAATCGTCGCCGGCCTGACCCGGCAGCGTCTCCCGAGCCACCTCCAGCCACGCGCGCGCCGCGTGCGACAGATAGCCGTTGCGGCGCCAGCCAATCGCCATTTCCCACGGAATCTCCGGTTTCACCACGGGGCGGCAGGTGAACTGCGCCGGGTCGAGCCGACGGCAATACGGCGCCGGCAACAGCGCGATGCCGACGCCGGCCAGCACCAGCGCGGCCATGAAATCCCAGTGCCCGCTGCGCCCGACGATGGTCGGCGCAAAGCCCGCGGTGCGGCACGCATTCAGCACGACATCGTTGAGCGCGAGACTCTCGCCATAGAACACGAACGGCTCGTTGGCGAGCTCGGCGAGCGGCACTTCATGCAGATCGTCCCAGCGCGAGCCGATGCGCGTGACCAGCCACAGCAGTTGCCGCGTCATCGGCAGCACCTCGATGTTTTCCGGGTCGACCGGCTGCAGCACGCCACCCAACTCCAGCTCGCCATGGATCAGCGCGGCTTCGATCGCCCGCGAACCCTGCTCGAACAGCTTCAGTTCGATTTTCGGGTAGCGCTGGCGGAAGGCGGCGATGGCGGGCGTGAACAGCGAGCCGCCCATCGGCGGAATGCCGATGGTCAGTTCGCCGCGGCCAAGCGTGTCGAGATCGTTCAGCTCGGCCTGCAGCTGCGCGTGCGCCGCTAGCACGTCCTGACCGCGCTGGTAGACGATCCGGCCGGCGTCGGTCAGCACCATCTGGCGCCCGTCGCGCAGCAGCAGCGGCGAGCCGATTTCATCTTCCAGCGACTTGACCATTTTGCTGATGGTCGGCTGCGTGACGAACATCTGCTCGGCGGCGACGGTGAAGCTCTGTTGACGAACCACTTCGACGAAATACCGCAGCGCTCGTAGTTCCACGATCTCAGGCTCCAGAATTCCAATTTGGAATGAATTGAGCGATTGTAAGTCATCGTATTTATGTTTCGGCGCAACCGATGGTGCGCTTCGTGGCGGCGCCGTTCGCGCAGTGCGTTGCTCGGCGGGGCCATGCTCATCGTTTTTCCAGGATGGACGCCGCTGGAAACGGGCTACCATCGCCGGTTTTCTACCGTTCGGCCCGCAGCGCCCGTTTCAGTCCATGACGCCCATCTCGATCATCATTCCCTGCTACAACGGCGCGGCGACGCTCGCCCGTGCACTCCAAAGTTGCCTGATTCAGCCGCAGGCCGCGCAGATCATCGTGGTGGACGACGGCTCGACTGATGCCTCCACAGACCTGGTCGCACACTACGGGCGTCTCGACCCTCGCGTGGGCCTGCTGCAGATGCCTCACAACGGCGGCCCGGCTCGGGCGCGCAACTGGGGCGCGATGCATGCGGCTCATGGACTGCTTGCCTTCCTCGACGCCGACGACGAATACCTGCCCGGCGCGTTAGCCGCCGCGAGCGCGTTTCTCGCGCAGAATCCGCAGGAAGTGTCCGTGCGGCTCGACGTCGACTACACGGATTTCCCGGCCGAACTCACCAGCCACGGTGACTTCGCACAGCACGCCGCGACGCTCAGCAATACGGTGCCGAGCAGCCTGATCATCCGCCGCGCGGTGTATGCCGCGCTCGGCGGCTTTCCGATGGATGATGCGTTCCGTCGCATTGGTGGCGAAGACGGCGCGTTTTCGTGGGCCTTGCGCGACATTTTCGGCAACCGGCGTCTGGATGACGCGAAGCGCGTACGCATGCACTATCACGCGGGCATTCACGCCGAACGTTATTTCCGCATCGCGCTTGGCATGCAGACGCCGGATCCCGCCGATACGGCGGATGCATTCCGGTTTTCGCGGCAGTTCCTCGAAACCGCGCGAGCGGGCATCGCGCAATTGCGCATTGCAAATGTCGCCACGGAGCCTGCCGCGCCGACCCTCCCTAATCACGCTGCGTAGACCCAAAGGTCGAAGCGGTCAGAAACAGGGCCAACGCGCGCTGCGCCCTTGCACCCCCTGCTGCGAAAGCGCCGGGGCGCCCAGGCGCACCGCGCCGGCTTACCACCGCCCGTGGCCAAATACCAAAGAACGGCAAAAAGGCACTAGCAGGCACCAACCCGATCCACACCCCGAAGCCATCTTGATTTGCTACAATCGCCGTTCGTCTTCGAGGAGCGTTGCGACGGGTACCGCGAATCAGCATATTCGCCGGCCGCCCGCCAGGCTCGGAGGCTTCAATCGGAGGGCTCGGACGCGCATAGCGCTTTCCCAGCCACCGCATCGAACCGCGCTCACGTCAAATTTCTAGTCAATTTCTTAGAAAGGAGGGCGTGATGAACGCCGCAGTTCTCGATTCAAAGCAAGATTTTCTCGTCGCCGATATGTCGCTTGCAGCCTGGGGCCGCAAGGAACTGAACATCGCCGAAACCGAAATGCCCGGCCTCATGCAGACGCGCGAGGAATACAAGAGCTCGCAGCCGCTGAAGGGCGCGCGTGTCGCGGGTTCGCTGCACATGACGATTCAAACCGGCGTGCTGATCGAAACCTTGACGGCACTCGGCGCTGACGTGCGCTGGGCATCGTGCAATATTTTCTCGACGCAGGATCATGCAGCCGCCGCGATTGCGGAAGGCGGCGTGCCGGTGTTCGCATTCAAGGGCGAATCGCTCGACGAATACTGGGAATTCTCGCACCGCATTTTCGAATGGCCGAATGGCGAATTCGCCAACATGATCCTCGACGACGGCGGCGACGCCACGTTGCTGCTGATCCTCGGCTCGAAGGCCGAGAAAGACCGTTCGGTGATCGCGAAACCGGAAAACGAAGAAGAAGTGGCGCTCTACAAATCGATCGCCCGTCATCTGGATGCGGATCCGGTGTGGTACTCCACGCGTCTCGCGCACATCAAGGGCGTGACCGAAGAAACCACGACCGGCGTGCATCGTCTGTATCAGATGGAAAAGGAAGGGCGCCTGCCGTTCCCGGCCATCAACGTGAACGACTCGGTCACGAAGTCGAAATTCGACAACCTGTATGGCTGCCGCGAGTCGCTGGTCGACGGCATCAAGCGCGCAACCGACGTGATGATCGCGGGCAAGATCGCGGTTGTTGCAGGTTACGGCGACGTGGGCAAGGGTTGCGCGCAATCGCTGCGCGGTCTGGGCGCCACGGTGTGGGTCACGGAAATCGATCCGATCTGCGCACTGCAAGCGGCGATGGAAGGCTATCGCGTCGTGACGATGGAATACGCGGCCGACAAGGCCGACATCTTCGTGACGGCAACGGGCAACTTCCACGTGATCGGCCACGATCATATGGCTGCCATGCGCAACAACGCGATTGTCTGCAATATCGGTCACTTCGACTCGGAAATCGACGTGGCATCGACGCGCAAGTACACGTGGGAAAACATCAAGCCGCAAGTCGACCACATCATTTTCCCGGACGGCAAGCGCGTCATCCTGCTGGCCGAAGGGCGCCTCGTGAATCTGGGTTGCGCGACGGGTCATCCGTCGTTCGTGATGTCGGCATCGTTTACGAACCAGACGATCGCGCAGATCGAGCTGTTCGTTCACGGCGACAAGTACGAAAACAAGGTCTATGTGTTGCCGAAGCACCTTGATGAAAAGGTCGCACGTCTGCATCTGGGCCGTATCGGCGCGGAACTGACGGTGCTGTCGGACTATCAGGCGAGCTATATCAGCGTCGACAAGAACGGTCCGTTCAAGCCGAACCACTACCGCTACTAAGTAGCCGCTGCTACATAACATCAAGCACGCGGGCGGTTTAAAGCATGACAGTGTGATGACCAGGCGGCGCGCAAGGCGCCGCCTGGTTCGCCATGCCCGCCTCGTTCCGTTCAACCGGACATCCTGCCTGAAAAGGAGCTCTACATGACCGTGCTGCTGACCTGGCTGATCAACGCGCTTGCGCTGCTGATCATCACCTACCTGGTACCGTCGATTCATATCCGCAGTTTCGGCACCGCCTTGATCGTCGCGGTGGTGCTCGGGTTGATCAATACGATCCTGCGACCGGTGCTGATCCTGTTGACGCTGCCCGTCACGATCGTCACGCTCGGACTCTTCATTCTGGTGGTCAATGCGCTGTGCTTCTGGCTGTGCGCCTCGCTGCTGAAGGGATTCGAAGTGTCGGGTTTCTGGTCGGCATTCTTTGGCTCGATTCTGTACAGCATCGTTTCGTGGCTGCTGTCCGCGCTTATTTTCGGCAACCGCAGCATCGGTTGATCTACTGAATCATGAACCCGATCGAACTTTCATTCGAATTCTTCCCGCCGAAAACGCAGGAAGGCGTCGACAAGCTGCGCGCCACCCGCGCGCAGCTCGCGCCACTCAAGCCCAAGTTCGTGTCCGTCACGTTCGGCGCCGGCGGCTCGACGCAACAGGGCACGCTCGATACCGTCGTCGAAATGGCGAAGGAAGGGCTCGAAGCGGCGCCGCACGTGTCGTGCATCGGCTCGTCGAAAGAGAGCCTGCGTGCAATCCTCAACGAGTACCGCGCGCATGGCATCCGCCACATCGTCGCACTGCGCGGCGACCTGCCGTCCGGCATGGGCGAAGTCGGCGAACTGCGTTATGCGTCGGAACTGGTGAGCTTTATCCGCGCCGAGTTTGGCGACTGGTTCTGGATCGAGGTGGCCGGCTACCCGGAGTACCACCCGCAGTCGCGCTCGCCGCGTCACGATCTGGAAAACTTCGCCCATAAGGTGAAGGCCGGCGCCAATTCGGCGATCACGCAGTATTTCTTCAACGCGGACGCGTACTTCCGTTTCGTCGACGACGCGAGGCAGATCGGCGTCGACGTGCCGATCGTGCCGGGCATCATGCCGATCACGAACTTCTCGCAGCTGATGCGCTTCTCGGAGATGTGCGGCGCGGAAGTGCCGCGCTGGATCGCGCGCCGTCTGGAGAGCTTCGGCGACGACCGCGAGTCGATTCGCGCGTTCGGGCTGGATGTGGTGACCGACCTGTGCGGGCGTCTCATCGACGCGAAGGTGCCAGGCCTGCACTTCTATACGCTCAATGGCGCTGCGGCGACCAAGGCGATCTGCGAACGGCTGGGCGCTTAAGTTCTGGGCAGCATCTGTACAAAACCGCGCGGCTTATCCAGCCGCGCGGTTTTTTTTGTGCCGGAAATCTCGCCTCCGGGTAGTCCAGGCATTTTGTGCCGGCACGCCTGCGCGTGTAAGCCCGCATTGAACGCGATTTTTCTGCTGCCTATGATCAAGACGCAGCTGACTTGGCTGCTGTGCGGAGAACGTGATGACAGTATCCCGATTGCTGTTTGCAGTTCGCCATACCTGCCTGCCAGTCTTGAGCGCCTGCGCGGTCCTGGCCGCCGGCCTCGCGCCCGCCGCCGCCGACGCGGCCACCTTGCCCGACAAAACCCTCGTGTTTTGCTCCGAGGGCAGTCCGGCGGGCTTCGATTCCGCGCAGTACACCACCAGCGTCGAATTCACCGCCGCCTCGTACACGGTCTATAACCGCCTTGTCGAATTCGCCCGCGGCAGTACCGATATCGAGCCGGGCCTCGCCGAGAAGTGGGAGGTGTCGCCGGACGGCCTGCAATACACGTTCTACCTGCGGCACGGCGTGAAGTTTCAGACCACCTCGTTCTTCAAGCCGACCCGCGAATTCAATGCCGACGACGTTGTCTTCACTTACCAGCGGATGCTGGATCCCGACCAGCCGTTCCGTAAGGCGTATTCGGTCCCGTTTCCCTACTTCGTCGATCTCGGACTGGCAAAGAACATCGCCAAGGTTGAGGAGCTGGATCCGTACACGGTGCGTTTCACCCTGAAGGAGGTCGATGCGCCGTTCCTGCAGCAGATCGCGATGCCGTTCGCGGCGATTCTGTCGGCTGAGTACACGGATCAACTGCTGAAAGCCGGCAAGGCTTCCGATATCAACCAATACCCGGTCGGCACGGGCCCGTTCATTTTCCGCAGCTATACGAAGGACGACACGATCCGCTTTGACGGCAATCCCGACTACTGGAAACCAGGCGTCGTGAAGGTCGGCAAGCTCATCTTCGCGATCACCGTGGATCCCTCGGTGCGGTTGCAGAAACTGAAACGTGGCGAATGTCAGGTGATGAGCTATCCGCGTCCTGCGGATATTCCGCAGATCAAGACCGACTCGTCGCTGGCTCTGCCGAGCCAGGTCGGCTTCAACCTGGGCTTCCTCGGGTACAACACGACCAAAAAACCGCTCGACAACGTGCTGGTGCGGCGCGCGCTGGACATGTCGATCAATAAGAAAGCGATCATCGAGTCGGTATATCAGGGCGCCGGGCAAATCGCGACAAATCCCATGCCGCCGACCCAATGGGGCTACGACAAGAACCTGAAAGATGCGCCTTACGACATTGATAAGGCCAAGGCGTTGCTGAAGGAGGCCGGCTACCCGGACGGCTTCGACCTGACCCTGTGGGCCATGCCGGTCCAGCGGCCCTACAACCCGAACGCCCGGCTGATGGCCGAAATGCTACAGGCCGACTGGGCGAAGATCGGCGTCAAGGTGACGATTGCCACGTACGAGTGGGGCGAGTACATCCGCCGCGCCCATGCTGGCGAACACGAGGCGATCCTGATCGGCTGGACGGGGGACTACGGCGATCCTGACAATTGGCTTGGGGTGTTGCTCGGCTGCGATGCGGTGAAGGGCAGCAATTTCTCCAAATGGTGTTACAAACCCTTCGACGACCTGATCAGGAAAGGCCGTGGCACCACCGATCTCGCCGAGCGGACCAAGGCATATATGGAAGCGCAGGAAATCTTCAAGCAACAGGTTCCGTTCACGCCGATCGCCCACTCCACCGTGTATCAGCCGATCAGCAAAGACGTCACGGGCTTCAAGATCGACCCGTTCGGCCCGACGCAATTCATGAATGTCGGCCTGAAATAGCCGCCGGCAACGACCCGTGGGCCGCTTTTTGCCGAGCCCCGCCCCTGGCGCCGCACGCTCCGGCCAGCGCCGGCGTGCGGCCGTCCTTATGCCCCAACTGTTTCCCATCGTCAACAGGGGTATTTTCCTCCGCTTGTTGGTGTGAGCCAAGCTCAAGTAAGATCGCGCTACGCCGGCGGAAGCCGGCCCCGAACCTGGAGGAAACATGAAGCAAAACAACCTGTTGCGCGCCGCGCGTGTTACGACGCTCGTCGCTGCTGCAGCGGCGTCAATGGTGGGCGCAAGTGTCGCGCGCGCCGAGATTCCGAATAAAACCCTGGTTTACTGCTCAGAAGGCAGCCCTGCGGGTTTCGATCCGGCCCAATACACCACGGGCACCGATTTCACGGCTAACACTTTCACCGTCTACAACCGTCTCGTCGAATTCGAGCGCGGCGGCACCAAGGTCGAGCCGGGCCTCGCCGAAAAGTGGGAAGTGTCTGCGGACGGCAAGACGTACACGTTCCATCTGCGTCATGGCGTGAAGTTCCAGACCACGTCGTTCTTCAAGCCGACGCGCGAATTCAATGCGGACGACGTCGTGTTCACGTTCCAGCGCATGCTGGACCCGAACTCGGCATTCCATAAGGCGTATCCGGTGCAGTTTCCGTACTTCACCGACATGGGCCTCGACAAGCTGATCACCAGCGTCGAAAAGGTCGATCCGTACACGGTCAAGTTCACGCTGAAGGAAGTTAACGCGCCGTTCATCCAGAATCTGGCGATGGAATACGCGTCGATCCTGTCGGGTGAATATGGCGACCAGCTGATGAAGGCCGGCAAGGCTGCCGACATCAACCAGTATCCGGTCGGCACGGGCCCGTTCATCTTCCGCAGCTACACGAAGGACGCGACGATCCGCTTCGACGGCAATCCGGATTACTGGAAGCCGAACACAGTGAAGATCTCGAAGCTGATCTTCTCGATCACGCCGGATGCCGGCGTGCGCGTGCAGAAGATCAAGCGCGACGAATGCCAGGTGATGAGCTATCCGCGTCCTGCCGACATCGCGCCGCTGAAGGCTGAAGCGAACATCGACATGCCGTCGCAGCCGGGCTTCAACCTCGGCTACCTCGCGTACAACGTGACGCACAAGCCGGTCGACAAGCTCGAAGTGCGTCAGGCGCTCGACATGGCGATCAACAAGAAGGCGATCATCGAGTCGGTGTATCAAGGCGCAGGCCAGGCCGCGACGAACCCGATGCCGCCGACCCAATGGTCGTATGACAAAAACCTGAAGAGCGCGTCCTACGATACGGACAAGGCCAAGGCACTGCTGGCGAAGGCCGGCTTTCCGAACGGCTTCGACATCACGCTGTGGGCGATGCCGGTGCAACGCGCGTACAACCCGAATGCCCGTCTGATGGCGGAAATGATCCAGGCCGACTGGGCCAAGATCGGCGTGAAGGCGAAGATCGTCACGTATGAATGGGGCGAGTACATCAAGCGCGCTCACGCGGGTGAAGACGACACGATGCTGATCGGCTGGACCGGCGACAACGGCGATCCGGACAACTGGCTCGGCACGCTGCTCGGCTGCGAAGCAATCAACGGCAATAACTTCTCGAAGTGGTGCTACAAGCCGTTCGACGATCTGATCCAGAAGGGCCGCGTCACGTCCGATCAAGGCGCGCGTACGACGGCATACATGCAGGCGCAGCAGATCTTCGCGCAGCAGCTGCCGTTCTCGCCGATCGCTCACTCGACCGTGTACCAGCCTGTCAGCAAGAAGGTGGTCGACATGCGCATCGAGCCGCTCGGTTATGCGCGCTTCGACGGCGTCAGCGTCAAGTAAAGGTAATACAGTCAAGCTTACGCAGTAGCTTTTCGCACGGTTAGAAAACTGGTCGAAATGGTCCGGCGGCCGGGGTCACAAGCCCTCGTCGCCGGTTGCGTTTTTTCTTCATCAAGACCATAGGGACGAACCATGTTCCGCTTTGTTTTGCGCCGCGTCGGCATGGTGATACCGACCTTCATCGGCATCACAATCCTCGCGTTTGCGCTGATTCACCTGATACCGGGCGACCCCATCGAAGTGATGATGGGCGAGCGCGGCGTCGATCCGGCCATGCATGCCGCCGCGATGCACCGGCTCGGGCTCGACGAGTCCTTGCCCATGCAATACGTCCACTATGTCGGCCGCGCCGTGCACGGCGACCTCGGCACCTCGATCATCACCAATACCAGCGTGATGGGCGAATTCCTCGCACGCTTCCCCGCTACGGTCGAACTGTCGATGTGCGCCATGATGTTCGCTTTGATCGTCGGCCTTCCAGCGGGCGTGTTCGCGGCCCTCAGGCGTGGCACGGTGGTCGATCACGGCGTGATGGGCACGGCGCTGACCGGCTACTCGATGCCGATCTTCTGGTGGGGCTTGATCCTCATCATGTTCTTTTCCGTGGACCTCGGCTGGACGCCGGTGTCGGGCCGCATCGCGGTCGAATACGACATTCCGCACGTGACTGGCTTCATGCTGATCGACGCGTTGATGTCCACCGACGCAGGCGCGTTCAAATCCGCGCTCAGCCATCTGATCCTGCCGGCCATTGTGCTTGGCACGATTCCGCTCGCGGTTGTCGCGCGGATGACGCGTTCGTCGATGCTCGAAGTGCTGCGCGAGGATTACATCCGCACTGCGCGTGCGAAGGGCTTGTCGCCTGGGCGGGTAATCGTCGTGCACGCATTGCGTAACGCGCTGATTCCGGTCGTGACCGTGATCGGCTTGCAGGTCGGCACGCTGCTGGCCGGCGCGGTGCTGACCGAGACGCTGTTTTCATGGCCGGGCATCGGCAAATGGCTGATCGACGCGATCAGCCGGCGCGACTATCCGGTAGTGCAGGGCGGTATTCTGATGATCGCTACGCTGGTGATCGTCGTGAACCTCGTCGTTGATTTGCTGTACGGCGTGTTGAACCCGCGCATCCGCCATACGAGGTAACGGACCATGGCAGACATTCAAAATACAGTCCCCACAGCGGTGACGCCGCCCGGCGGCCGCGCCATCGCCGCCCGCGAGTTCTGGGCGAATTTCTCGCGCAATCGTGGCGCAGTCGGCGCCGGCATCATCGTGCTGGTGTTGATTTTCATCGCGATCTTTGCGCCGTTGATCGCGCCGCACAGCCCGATCGAGCAGTATCGCGACTTCGTGAAGATCCCGCCCGCATGGCTCGACGGCGGCAACTGGAAGTTCATTCTCGGCACCGACGAAGCGGGCCGCGACATCCTCTCGCGTTTGATGTACGGCGCGCGGCTGTCGTTCTGGATCGGCTTCGTCTCGGTGGTGCTCGCGCTGATTCCGGGCGTCGTGCTCGGCTTGATCGCGGCGTTCTTCGAGAAGTGGGCCGATACGCCGATCATGCGCATCATGGACGTGCTGCTCGCATTGCCTTCGCTGCTGCTCGCAGTCGCGGTGGTCGCGATCATCGGTCCGGGCCTCGTCAACACGATGCTGGCGATTGCGATCGTCGCGTTGCCGGGTTATGTGCGTTTGACGCGTGCTTCGGCACAAGGCGAATTGCAGAAAGAGTATGTGACGGCTTCGCGCGTTGCTGGCGCAAGCACGCTGCGTCTGATGTTCTCGCAAGTGCTGCCGAACTGCACCGCACCGCTGATCGTGCAGGCTACGCTGGGCTTTTCGTCGGCGATTCTCGATGCCGCGGCGCTCGGCTTCCTCGGTCTCGGCGTGCAACCGCCGTCGGCGGAGTGGGGCGCGATGCTGGCTTCGGCGCGCGACTATATCGATAGCGCCTGGTGGATCGTCACGATGCCGGGTCTTTCCATCCTGATCTCGGTGCTCGCGATCAATCTGCTCGGCGACGGGCTGCGCGACGCACTCGACCCCAAACTGAAACGGATGGCATGACATGACACAACCCCCACGCTCACTTCATTCGCTGCCCCCCGAGGGGGCGGGTCAGCACGCTTCGGGCGGCCGTGCGCGTACTGACAGCAATCTATTGACCATCCGCAATCTGTCGGTGGACTTCAACGGCCTGCCCGCGGTCGACCGGATCAACCTCGATGTCGCGCCCGGCGAAGTGCTCGGCGTAGTCGGCGAATCGGGTTCGGGCAAAAGCGTGACGATGATGGCGCTGATGGGCCTGATCGACGCACCGGGCAAAGTCACCGCGGACGAGATCACCTTCAACGGCAAGAATTTGCTGAAGGCATCGGCAAGAGAGCGTCGCAAGATCATCGGCAAAGACATCGCGATGGTGTTCCAGGACGCGCTCACCAGTCTGAATCCGAGCTACACGGTCGGCTATCAGATCAAGGAAGTGTTGAAGCTGCACGAAGGCCTGCACGGCAGCGCGTTGGACAAACGCGCGCTGGAGTTGCTCGACCAGGTCGGCATTCCGGACGCGAAGGGCCGCATCACGTCGTTCCCGCATCAGATGTCGGGCGGCATGAACCAGCGCGTGATGATCGCGATGGCGATCGCCTGCAATCCGAAGCTGCTGATCGCCGACGAACCGACCACCGCGCTCGACGTGACGATCCAGGCGCAGATCATGGAGCTGCTGATGAAGCTGCAGAAGGAACGCGGCATGGCGCTCGTGCTGATCTCGCACGATCTGGCGGTGGTGTCCGAGGTCGCACAGCGCGTCGCGGTCATGTACGCTGGCGAGTTGATCGAAACCAACCGGGTGCCGGATATCTTCGCCGCGCCGCATCATCCGTACACGGAGGCGTTGCTGGCGGCGATTCCCGAGCACAATGTCGGCGCGGTGCGGCTCGCTGCACTGCCGGGCATGGTGCCGGGGCGCGACGACCGTCCCAAAGGCTGTCTCTTCGCGCCGCGCTGCAAATACGTGGTCGACGACTGCATGAAGGCGCGCCCCGCACTGGCGCCGATGCAAGGTCATGCTGAAGTGGCGCGCGTGCGCTGCATCAAACCGCTGAACCTGAGCGGCGACGCCAACGTTCACACCCATGGAGGCGCACGATGAACGCAGTATTCGAACCGCGGCGCCAGTCGGACCACGCGGGCGATCATGTGCTGGTTGCCGACAAGCTTGCGCGTTACTACACGGTGAAGCGCGGCATGTTCAGCCAGGGTACGGTAAAGGCTTTGAACGGCGTGTCGTTTGCGCTCGAACGCGGCAAGACGCTGGCGGTAGTCGGCGAATCGGGCTGCGGCAAATCCACTCTCGCGCGTCAACTGACCATGATCGAAGCGCCCAGCGCGGGCCGCTTGCTGATCGACGGTGAAGACGTGGCCGGCGCTGATCACGCGAAGATCGCCGCGCTGCGGCGGCGCGTGCAGATGGTATTTCAGAATCCGTTTGCTTCGCTGAATCCGCGTAAGACCGTCGAGCAGACGCTCGGCGAACCGCTCGCGATCAACACGCAGCTGAGTACGGCCGAACGCACCGAACGGATCGCGCAGATGATGCGCACGGTCGGCCTGCGCCCGGAGCATGCAAAGCGCTATCCGCACATGTTCTCGGGCGGTCAGCGGCAGCGCGTGGCGATTGCGCGCGCGATGATCCTCGATCCGCAGATCGTGGTCGCCGATGAGCCGGTGTCCGCGCTCGACGTGTCGATCCAGGCGCAGATTCTCAATCTGTTCATGGATCTGCAGGAGCAGTTCAAGACCAGCTATGTGTTCATCTCGCACAATCTGTCGGTGGTGGAACATATCGCCGACGATGTGATGGTGATGTACTTCGGCGGCGTGGCGGAGCTCGGCGACAAGAAGCGGATTTTCTCGAAGCCGCGTCATCCGTACACGCGTGCGCTGATGTCGGCCACGCCTTCGATCTTCGAAGCAGATCGCACCATCAAGATCAAGCTGCAAGGTGAAATGCCGTCGCCGCTGAATCCGCCGTCGGGCTGCACGTTCCATCAGCGCTGCCCGTACGCGATCGACCGGTGCCGCAGCGAAGAACCGAAGTTGCGTGAAGTGGATGGCCGTCAGGTGTCGTGTCACCGCGCCGAGGAGGTGGGGGACATGGATGCCTGATGCAGTGGCGGCGCGTCGTCTTGCGCGCCGCTCGCGTGAGGGTGGCCGCCACGCTGCTTTCGCGCGGCGCTGGGGAGCGTTTGCACTGACCGGTGCCGCGCTCCTCGGCGTATGTTCTGTTTTTCATCTGGGCGCGGGGCCGATCGGCGTCGCGCATGCCGGTGGGGCGGCCGCCAATTCGCCCGCTCAGGCGGGGCGGCCGGCGATGCCGGTGCCCAGTCTGCCGGCGCCATCGCGCGCCACCTTGCCGGGTTTCAATCCGCCGCCCGCCACGCCGGGCACCACGGCGAGCGGCCCGGTGCGCACGCAACCGGCGCGCATGCCGTTCTATGTCGCGACACGCGGCACCACGACCATCTACGTACTCGGCACGTTGCACGTCGGCGATCCGGCGGACTATCCGCCCGGGCAACCGTTCCGCGCGCCGATTCTCGGCGCACTGGCGGCCTCGCCGACGCTGGCGCTCGAACTCTCACCCGACGAACTGCTGGTCTCGCAAGACGACGTGTCGAAGTACGGCGTATGCCGCCGTGACTGTCTGCCGGGCCTGCTGCCCGAGCCTGTGTGGCGCAAGCTGGCCATGCGTCTGCGCGGCAATCCCGCTGCCCTGGATGAAATCAAGAAGATGCGGCCGTGGCTCGCGTCCCTGGTGGTCGAGACCTACGATTCGTTGAGCGCCGGCTTGCAGACCGAGTACGGCACGGAAGCGCAATTGCAGAACGTGTATATCAGGACGCGCGGCAAGATCATCGGTCTCGAGACGCTGCATCAGCAGATGCGCGCGTTCACCGGACTCACGCTCGCGCAGCAGCGCGAAATGCTTGCGCAGGACCTGGTGCAGACACCCGCGGAAAACGTCGACGATGTGAAGACGTTGCATCGCCTGTGGCAAGTGGGGGATGCCGATGCGATTGCGGCCTGGCAGGCCGCGAAGTCCGAAAAGCTGGCGCGCGACAAGCGCATCTCCGATTCGATCGACAACAGGATCGTGTACGAGCGCAACCGGCGCTTCGTGTCACGGATGCTGCTGATCGCGGGCCCGAACAAGCCGGTGTTCGTGGCAATCGGTGCATTGCATCTGGGCGGCCGCAAGGGTGTGCTGCAGCTTTTGCGGCAGCACGGGTTCGTGGTGGATGCGGGGTGAGGTTCGTCTGAGCCTTACGCGAGGCAAGCGTAATGGCCGACCACAATCCTAACCGGGGTAGGCCGTCCGGCCAGAACAGGAACCGGTATTTCGACAGCCAGTCCGACGCTGACGTGCGCCGCAAACTGCTCGCGGCTCACACGCCCATAGGATGCCTGCGCATGCTATGATGTATGTACAGACGTCAATACAGGTGCTGTGTGCGGTTTGAATGGGACGAAGTCAAGAATCAAATCAACATTCGTAAGCATGGCATCGACTTCAGCGATGCTGTCGACGTGTTCGATCACCCGGTGCTGACGGCGATAGACCAGCGGGAAGATTACGGCGAGGATCGCTGGATCGCGCTAGGCTGGATGGCCGCCATCGTCGGTGTGGTGGTGTACGTCGAACGCAGTGCCGATGTGGTCCGTATCATTTCGGCCCGCAAGGCGACGAAGCACGAGGTCAAACGCTACAAGTACAGCGTCTGGAATTGACTTGCACCGTGGCAATGGCTGGAAACGAGCAGAGGCGAAATTATGGGTAAAACGTCAGGAACGGACTGGAAGCGACTTGCAAAGGCAGGCGACGCGCACATCGACACGAGTGACGTGCCTGAATTGGGTGACGATTTTTTTGACCGCGCTGAGCTGCACGTTCCGCCCAAACAGGCTGTGACGATGCGCCTGGATGCGGATGTGCTGAGTTGGTTCAAAGAACAGGGGGCGGGCTATCAGACGCGCATCAACAAGTTGTTGCGCGCCTACATGCTGGCGCAACAGCGCCGTCGTCCTTAGGGCGCGGCACCGCGGCATTCTGTCTGCGCAGAAGGGGTTGAGAAGGCGCTGCGCGGAGACGCCCGAATCTGCGCAGCGCAGGTTTTATAGACTGCCGTCGCGTAGTTCTTCCGACACACGTTTGACCACCGGCGCCCAATCGCCCAACCTCGCCTGCCGGAACAATTTCATTGCCGGATACCACGGCGAATCGGCGTGCTCTTCGAGCCAGCGCCAGTCCGAGTTGGCGGGCAGCAGTACCCACACCGGCTTGCCCAGCGCGGCAGCCAGGTGCGCCACGCCGGTGTCCACGGCAATCACCAGATCGAGATTCATGATGAGCGCGGCAGTGTCGTCGAAGTTATGCAGATCGGCGGTGAAATCGTGGGCGCGGAAAGCTTCGGGCGCACCAGCCAGCTGATCGTGCGCCGGGCCTTTCTGCAGCGCGTACCACGCGACGTCTTTCAGCTCGCTTAGCGTGCTCAGCTCGGCCAGTGGCATCGAGCGATAACGGTCATTGCCAAACGTCGGGCTGCCGGACCACACCAGACCCACTTTGCGTTTTGCTTTGCCGGCTGCGTCCACCCGCTTGCGCCATGCCTTGATCTTGGCCTTGTCGGCGAACACATACGGCACATCCGCGGGAATTGTCGACAGTTCGGTGCCGACGCACGACGGCACGCTCATCATCGGCACCCAGAAATCGTACTGGCCGTCGGGCGTGCCGCTAAGCGCGCGATGCACTCCCGGGATGCGCCCGGCCAGCGGCAGCAGCGGCTCGCGCACACAGATATCGACCGTGGCGCCGAGTTGCTCGAGCACACGCGCATAGCGCAGAAACTGGAAGTGGTCGCCGAAACCCTGTTCGCCGACCAGCAGCAGACGGCGTCCGGCAAGCGGCTCGCCATGCCACTCGGCAACACCCGGCACGGCGATCGCTTCGTAGTCGCTCTTGCGCCAGCGCTTTGCAAACTCCGCCCAGCCCTGTTGGTAATCGCCGCGCTTGAGTAACAGCCACGCGAGGTTCTGATGCGCGTCCGCGTAGTTGGGATCGAGCGCCAGCGCATGACGGTAGAAGCCTTCCTCTTCATCCAGGCGGCCCTGCGCGCCGAGCGAGCCACCGAGGCAAACCAGATTCGTGGGGTTCGGCTTGAGTGCGACCGCATGCCGATACTGCGATTCTGCGCCGGCATAGTCGCCGAGCTTGCCGATCAGGCTGCCCAGGTTGATGTGCGCCTCGGCATAGTCGCCGCGCAATGCCAGTGCCCGTTCGAAACTGGCGATGGCTGCGACGTGATCGCCCTGTGCGTCGTACGCGTTGCCCGCATTGAAATGCGCTTCCGCCGAGTGCGGGTCGAGCGCCATCGCGTGTTGATAGCAGACCAGCGCTTCATCGTAGCGGCCGAGCTTGTTCAACGCCGTGCCGAGGTTCAGATGCGTATCGACCAGCGACGGATTCACCGCCAGCGCCAGCCGATACTGCCCGATCGCTTCGTCAAACGCGCCTTGCGCTTGCAGCGCGACCCCGAAGTTGTTGCGTGCGTCGGCGAAATTCGGCTGCAGTTGCAACGCCTGGTCATAGCAGATCATTGCTTCCTGGGGATGGCCGAGCGCGGCAGCCACGAGGCCGCGGTTGCTCCAGCAGACGGCGTCGGTGCGATCGAGTTTGAGCGCTTCGCCCATCAACTCGGCAGCAAAGACGTGGTCGCCTCGCTGATGTTGCAGCACGCCGAAGTAGTGCAGCGCTTCGGCATGCGCGGGATCGAGCGCAAGGGCTTCGCGATAGAAGGGTTCGGCGGCATCGAGACGACCGGCCTGGTGCGCTTGGAGCGCGGAGTTGATGAGCGAGATGAGGTAAGCGGAGGAGGAGGCGTTGGTGCGTGCGGGGTCAGGGTAGGATTGATGTTCCATGGGGGACCTGCTGGAAAGCACTGACAGCGCGCGTTGCACGCATCGTCAGCACATGTGGATGGGGGAGACCATCCGCCAGCTTATGGTCCGGCCCCTTTCCTGGCGATCGGACGTCTCCGAATTCGGCGGCGTCCATTTGCCACGGCTATGCAACTCGCCGACCGGCGCGACACGCCGGCGTGATGCCGGCGCCTGCCACCCGGTATGGCCAACGCCCCTACAGGAACATCAGGAAATTCAGCAGCAAGATGTTCACGATCAGCAAGGTCAGCGCCGTCGGCACTTGCACCTTGATCACCGCGTTCTTATCCGGCAATTCCAACAATGCCGCCGGCACCATGTTGAAGTTCGCGGCCATCGGCGTCATCAGGGTGCCGCAGTAGCCCGAGAACATGCCGATCGCGACCATCACCGCAGGGTTGCCGTGAAACACGCCGACGAGAATCGGCACGCCGACGCCGCCCGTCATCACCGGGAATGCAGCGAAGCCGTTGCCCATCACCATCGTAAAGAGCGCCATGCCTATGCAGTACACGGCTACCGCGATAAACCGGTAGTCGAGGCTGATATAGGCCGTGGTGACGTGAGCGACTGCCTTGCCGACGCCGGCGTCCGAGAACACGAGGCCGAGCATGCCGAGCATCTGCGGCAGCACCGCGGCCCATGACAACGCATCGACCAGGCGGCGCGCCTCTTTCATCGACTGGCCGACGGTATCGCGCGTCATCACGCAGGCAATCGCAAGTGCGATCACGCAGCCGATGCCGAAGCCGATCAGCGTCACGTTGGCCTTCTCGATCAGCGGCATGCCGCCGAAGATCAGATGGCTGGCCGACAGCGTAATGATCACGGTGACGATCGGAATCGTCAGCGCGGGTACGAACAGCTTGTTGCCCAGACGCGCGGCGCTAGCCTTGCGCGCTTCGAGGGACAGCACTTTCGGCTTGGCCGCGGTCACGCCGCCGAAGCCCGCAGCCAGCGCCATCACGATCACCAGCACGCCGACCACCGAGGGCGGCAGCTTGTCGCCGATCAGGAAGATCAGCGCGTAAAGAATCCAGAAACCGCCGGCGGTGAAACGGCGCGGGTGGTCCTTGTCGGTGACGATCATGCCGCCGATGACTAGCAGCACCACGCCCAGCAGCCAGAACAGATAGGTAATCGTGAGCGTCATGCTTTGTCTCCTGCGGCGGGTTGCGTCGGCGAAACGGAGGGGGTGTTCGCTATGGCATTGCCGCGCAGTTCGCGTTCGAGCCTGCGGTCGAGCAGATAGAGGCGGAAGCCGTGAATGACGAACGCGCAGATCGCGGTCGGGATACCCCAGACGGCCACGTGAATCGGCTCGACGACGATGCCGGCTTCTTTCAGAAAGGTCGTCATCAGCACGATTGCGCCGAAGGCGACGAAGATGTCTTCGCCGAAGAACAGGCCGACGTTGTCGGTCGCGGCGGAGAACGCGCGCAATTTGAAACGCACCGCGTCGCTGATCTTGCCGAAGCGCGTTTCCGTCGCGCCTTCGGCCATCGGTGCGATCAGCGGACGCACCATCTGCGGATGGCCGCCGAGACCGGTCAGGCCGACAGCGGCGGTGAGTTCGCGCACCAGCAGATAGACGATCAGCAAACGGCCCGCGGTTGCGGCCTTGATGCCGCCGATCCACGCTTGTGCGCGCTCGCGCAGGCCATGCCGCTCCAGCAGGCCGATCACGGCCAGCGGCAGCAGAATGATCAGCGGAATATTGCGGGTCTTGATGAAGCCGGTGCCGATTTCGGCGAGGATTTTTTCAGGCGGGAAGTGCGCGGCCAGACCCGTGACGATCGCGGCAACTGCCACGATCAACATCGGATTGAAGCGTAATAAAAAGCCGACGATGATGACGGCCACGCCAATGAGCGGCCATAGACTGACTGTTGTCTGCATCTGGATCTCCAAACAGGGTTTCAACCTTGCCGCTTGTGGCGGCGAACGTGGGCCGGCGCGCGGGGATCCCTGCGCCGTATTGCTCGCGTTGGCCGACGCGCGGATCAGGCGCTCGCGGCGCCGGCCGCGTGAACTTCAATGCCGGCGTCCTGGAGCGCGTGGCGGATGCGCCGCGCGAACGCCAGCGCGTGCGGGCCGTCGCCGTGCAGGCAGATGGTTTGCGCGTTGAGTGGCACCCAATGTCCGTCCACGGCCTGCACGCGGCGCTCGCGCACCATGGCGAGCGTGCGCGTCAGCACCACGTCTTCGTCGTCGAGCAGCGCGCCGGGTTCCGTGCGTGGCACGAGCGACCCGTCGGCGCAATAGCCGCGATCGGCGAATACTTCTTCGACGGCGGTCAGGCCCGCTGCGCGTGCGGCTGTCACGAGTCCGCTGTTGGCGAGCGCGAATACCGCTACCGACGGGTCGAAATCGTGGACCGCCGAGACGATCGCATCGGCGATCTTCGCGTCGCGCGCGGCCTGGTTGTACAGCGCACCGTGCGGCTTGACGTGCGCGATGCGCCCACCTTCCGCCTGGGCGATCGCCGACAGCGCGCCGAGCTGATACAGCACGCCGGCATAGATGTCGTTGGCCGGCAGGTCCATTTCCTTGCGGCCAAAGTTATCAGGATCGTTAAAGCTCGGATGCGCGCCGATCGACACGCCTTTTTGCACCGCCCATCGCACGCAGTCGCGCATGGTGTTGGCGCCGCCCGCGTGCCAGCCGCACGCGATGTTGGCCGAACTGACGAGCTCGAGCAGCGCCTCGTCAGAGCCGCAGCCTTCGCCGAGGTCGGCGTTCAAATCGATTTCCATGGTGTTCCTCTGCTTAGTGTTACAGCGCTGCGACCGCCGGCCGACGCGCGCAGCGCTCTTCGTGCATGGCAATAGCGGCGTCGATTTGCCGCAAATACGTGCGTTCTTCCAGTAAGGCCTGGCGCGCCTCATAGAGCGTCGTCGGGATGAAACGGATGGAGGCGTTCAGACGAACCTGCGCTAGCTTCCATAGATCGGCCTGGATCACGGCGCCGATTTTCGGATAGCCGCCGGTGGTCTGCGCATCGCTCATCAGCACGATCGGCTGGCCGTTCGGCGGGACCTGAATCGTGCCGGGCAATACCGCGTGCGAGAGCAGCTCGCTTTTCTGGGTGCGCTTCAGTTCCGTGCCGGCGAGGCGGTAGCCCATGCGGTTACTGTTCGGTGTCACCAGCCATTCATCGGACCAGAACGATTCGTGCGCTTCTGCAGTGAAGCTGCCGTATTCGGGACCTTGCAGCACGCGGATCGGCACGGCCCATGGCACGCCGGACGGATGCCGGCCACGCCGCAGCGGTTCATGGACCAGCGCGAACTTGCACCAGGCGGGCGCCTTCACGCCGAACTCCGGCGCTTCTGGGGTAAAGCCGAGGTGGCCACGTTGCAACGGCGCGCCGACCGGCAGGCGGTCGCCGTCGCGCAGCGACCGGCCGCCAAGCCCGCCGAAATGGCCGGCGAGATCGGTGCTGCGCGAGCCGAGCATCGGCAAAACATCGATACCGCCAGCAATGCAGACATAGCCGCGCATGCCGCGTTTGGCGGCTTGCAAAACCAGTTCCTGGCCGGCCTGCACCGGCAGGCTCCACCATGAATAAACCGGTTTGCCGTCGAGCGTCGCGCCGAATTCGGTGCCGGTGATGGCCACGCGTGTGGCGCGCAGAAAGCGCAGCACGGTCGGGCCGAAGGTAATTTCCAGGCCGGCTGCATCGGGCCGGTTGCCGACCAGCCGATTGCCGACTTCGAGCGACAGACGGTCGAGCGCGCCACCCATCGCGACGCCGAGGTGCCGGTAGCCGTGACGGCCGAGATCCTGAATCGTAGTTAGCAGACCCGCGCGAATCACGTCGATCATGCGTGTATCCCCGCGACAGTAAAGCGCACCCGGTCGCCCGGTTGCAACAACGTGGGCGGGCGGCGAGCCGGATCGAACAGCGGCAGTTCGGTGCGGCCGATCAACTGCCAGCCGCCGGGAGACGTCGCCGGATAAATGCCGGTCTGCGCACCGCCGATGCCGACCGAACCGGCTGGCACTTCCAGCCGCGGCGACGAACGGCGCGGCGTGTGCAGCGCTGCGTCGAGCCCGCCCATGTAGGCGAAGCCCGGCTGGAATCCGAGGAAGAACACCACGTACTCGCCCTGGGCATGACGTTGCACAACGTCGCGTATGTTCAGGCCAGTGTGATTGGCGACCGCTTGCAGGTCGGGGCCGAACTCGCCGCCGTACTGCACCGGGATTTCGACTTCACGGCCGGGTGCGGGCACGTCGCTCACCGCGTTCCAGGCCGCTTGCAATTGACTCACGAGCGCTTCGCGGTTGGCTTCGAGCGGATCGAATACGATTGTCAGATTGTTCATGCCCGGCACCACCTCCAGCACATGCGGCCAGTCGCGCGCGGCAGCGGCTGCGGCCCACACGCGCCGTTGGCAGTCCAGCGTGGCGGGCGGCGCCACCTCGCACACTAGCGCGGCATCGCCGAGCGGAAAGATTCTTGGTTGGCTCATCGCTTAATGGCCCAGGTCGAGTCGGAAATGTCGAGCATATCGGACCCTATGGATATTTACCGGCATGGGGTGCGCGATGTATGAAGAGTACATTGTCAATAAAATATCAACGAATTCTCAATAAGCGTTTTCGCCAGGCTCCCGGGAATGGTCTGCTCGTCGTACACTCCCGACACCTTCCCATCCTGTTTCTCGAGAATCTTCACCATGTCGCGCCACCCCACCAAGATCGTCTCCTCGGAACATCTCGTGTCTGACACAAGCGCGGAGCTGTCCGAGCTGGAGTACGCACTCATCATGGCTGGCAACGCGTTCAACCGGTGGATGGTGCGCTGCATGTCGGCCGCCGGCGAAAAGGATATGACGGCGATCGAAGTCTCGTTGCTGCACCACGTCAGTCATCGCGAGCGCCGCAAGAAACTGGCGGACATCTGCTTCGTGCTCAACATCGAAGATACCCATGTCGCCACCTATGCGTTGAAAAAGCTCGTAGCTAGAGGGTACGTAAAAAGCGAAAAGACTGGCAAGGAAGTGTTCTTCTCGGCGACCGATGCGGGCCGCGAACTCTGTCTGAAGTACCGCGAGGTGCGCGAGAGCTGCCTGATTTCGACGCTGAAGGAAAGCGGCCTGACCAACGAGCAGATCGGCGAGGCGGCGCAACTGATGCGCAATGCGTCCGGACTGTACGACACGGCCGCGCGGGCGGCGTCGTCTCTATAACGGGGTTCGGCCTCGCCGGCGGGTGCAGAATGCGCTTCGCACGGCGCGCTTCGAACGCTCAATCCGCCGGGTGTGGATAGCAGCCGGCTTCCGTCACGATCAGATCGAGCGGGATATCGTGGGCTTCGCGCCGCAACGCGTCCGTGCGGCACGCTTCATAGGCGATGCCGACTGTGACCGGCTTCTTCGAGTCTGGCCAGGCGGCGAGCGTGCGGTCGTAGTAACCGCCGCCGTAACCGAGCCGGTAGCCGTCGGCGTCAAAGCCGACGCACGGCACGAACAACAGATCAGGAATGACGACGCGCCCAGAAGTGGGCTCGGCGATCTTGTGATGGCCGATCTTCATCGGCGTATCGGGCGCCCATGCGTGAAATTCGAGCGGCACGCCGCGTTCCTTGACGACCGGTAAACTCGCCTCGTGTTGCGAGTCGGCCGCGAGCCAGATCGCAATCGCGGTGCGTGCGTCGAACTCGCCCGCCAGCGGCCAATAGAAACCCACGCTGCTCACGCCGTAGTGCTTCAACGCATCGAGAATGCGACGGTTGAGCGCAGCGTTGTGCGCCGGCTTGGAAGCCGCTTGTAGCCTTGCTTCCAATAGCATTCGACGCAGCGCCTTTTTCGATTCTGCGACGGGGTTGCATGCTATGCTTGGGTTCAATTCGCGCTCCAGAAACAACGATGTCAAAACGCCTCTATCGAGTATATCGCGCGGCCGGTCTGGCGCTTGCCGCTGCGGCACTCGTCGCGTGCAGCACGGCCTCTGCCGTCAAGCCCATTCCCCTTTCTCAACTCACGAACGACGACCAGACCTTCGTCCAGCTTCGCGAAGCCGCCCGCGCTAATGACGCGGCGCGTGCAGCGCAACTGGCGAGCACGATCCCGAACTATCCGGCGCCTTCATATCTTGAGTACTTCCAGCTCAAGCCGCAGTTGTTCGATTCCAGCGGCCATGCGCGGATTGACGCGCCGGATGCGCCGGTGCTGGCATTCCTGCAGAAGTACGACGGCCAGGCCATCGCCGACCGCCTGCGCAACGACTACCTCACGGTGCTCGGCGCGCGTCACGACTGGCGTAACTTCGATCAGCAATACGCGCGCTTCGTGCTGAACGACGATACGCAGGTGAAGTGCTACGCGCTCGAATCGCGCGCCGCGCGTGGCGAGAACGTTGCCGACGCGGCGCGTGCGCTGCTGGTCGATCCGAAGTGGTACGGCGACGGCTGCGTCGATCTGATCACCGCGCTGTCGGTCAACCAGCAATTCAGTTCCGACGACGTGTGGCAACAGATCCGTCTCGCGTACGAGCAGAACTACACCGACACCGGCAGCAAGCTTGTCGACGCGCTCGGTAATCAGCCACCCGATCCGGTGTTGTTCGGCCAGGCCACGAGTACGCCGCCGTTGTTGCTGGCACGCGGCGTCGGTCCGGATACGCAGTCGCACCAACTCGCGTTGCTCGCAATCACGCGCATGGCGCGCAACGACCCGGCCATGGCCGCGGCCACGTTCGCCTCGGTAGCGCCGTCGCTGAGCTCGCCCGAGCGTGCAATCGGCTGGGGCACGATTGCCTATCAGGCCGCGACCAGGCAGATGCCGAGCGCGGTCGACTGGTACCGGCTCTCGGTGAATGCGCCACTGTCGACCCCGGCGTACGAATGGCGCACCCGCACCGCCCTGCTCGCGGGCGACTGGACGATGGTGCGCTGGTCGATCGAACAGATGCCGGCGGCGCTGCGCAATCAGCCGTCGTGGGTGTACTGGCATGCGCGTGCGCTCAAGCAAGCCGGCGACACGACCACAGCCAACCAGGAATTCGAATCGATCTCGCGGGGTTTCAACTTCTACGGCCAACTGGCTTCCGAAGAACTCGGCCAGAAGATCAGCGTGCCGCCGAAAACCACCGTGACCGACGCCGAAGTCCAGCAGGCCGCCAACACGCCGGGCTTCGATCTGGCGCAGCGGTTCTATGCGCTGAATCTGCGGCTCGAAGGCAATCGCGAATGGAACTGGCCGCTTCGCGACATGAGCGACCGGCAACTGCTCGCTGTTGCCGAATATGCGCGCCGTATCCAGTTGTATGACCGCACCGTCAACACGGCGGACCGCACGAAGAGCGAGCACGATTTCTCGCTGCGGTATCTGTCGCCGTTCAAGGACATCGTGGAGCGCGATGCACAGTCGAGTGGGCTCGATGTCGAATGGGCGTACGGGCTGATTCGTCAGGAGTCGCGCTTCATCATGAACGCCCGCTCGGAAGTCGGCGCGAGCGGTCTGATGCAGTTGATGCCAGGCACCGCGCAACTGGTGGCGAAGAAGATCGGCCTCGGTCCGATTTCGCGCGAGCAGATGAACGACATCAACACCAACATCCTGCTCGGCACGAACTACCTGTCGATGATCTACAATCAGTTCGACGGGTCCGCGGTGCTGGCTACTGCCGGTTATAACGCCGGTCCCGGCCGTTCGCGCAGCTGGCGGCAATCGTTGCAACAGCCGGTTGAAGGGGCGATCTTCGCCGAGGCGATTCCGTTCCAGGAAACGCGCGATTACGTCAAGAATGTGCTGTCCAACACGGTCTACTACGCGGCATTGTTCGAAGGCCGTCCGCAATCGCTGAAGGCGCGTCTGGGTTATATCGCACCGTAAGCGCCGTGCCGCCGCCGCGTCACTCCGATGCGGCGGTGCGCCACGCCAGCCGTTGCCACGGCTTCCACCAGGGAGTCGAAAATGCGACACCAAGCCATTGCGATCATTGGCGGTTCCGGTTTTATCGGCAGCCATCTCGTCAACGCCCTCGTTGAAATGGGCAAAGACGTGCGCATCGCCACCCGGCGCCGCTACAACGCCCGCCATCTCACCCTGCTCCCCATCGACGTGATCGAAGCCGACGTGTTCGATCCTGTACAGCTCGCGCGTTTCGTTGAAGGCGCCGATTGCGTCATCAATCTCGTTGCCACGCTGCATGGCAAGCGCGGCACGCCTTATGGCCCGGAATTCGCGCGCACGCACGTCGAATTGCCGACCAAAATCGTTGCGGCTTGCGAAGGCAAGGGCGTGCATCGGTTGATTCATATCAGCGCGCTCGGCGCCGACTCGAACGGGCCGAGCATGTATTCGCGCTCGAAGGGCGACGGCGAAAAGGCCGTGCACGCGGCGAATCTGGCCTGGACGATTTTCCGGCCGTCCCTGGTGTTCGGTCCCGAAGACCAGTTGCTCAACAAGTTCGCGTTCCTGCAACGCGTCTTCCCGGTGATCCCGCTTGCCATGCCGGATGCGAAATTCCAGCCGGTATACGTCGGCGATGTGGCGAAAGCGATCTGCAACGTGCTCGATCTCGATGCAGCCAGCGGCCATACTTACGAACTCGGCGGCCCGACCGTCTATACCCTCGAAGACCTCGTCAAGTATTGTGGCGACGTGATTGGCCGGCATGCGAGGATCATTCGCCTGCCAGAAGCGTTGGCGCGTTTGCAGGCATTGACGTTCGAAATGGCACCGGGCGATCCGGTGATCTCGCGCGACAATCTCGATTCGATGAAAGTCGACAACGTGTTGAGCGGACCGCTTGCGCCTGAACTCGGCATCGAACCCGCCGGCATCGAAACGATCGCACCCGTGTATCTGACCGGCGCGTCGACGCGTTCGCGCTTCGACACGTTTCGCGCCAGCGCGGGGCGCTGAACCTTTTTATCTCTTCCTTCATCTTTCCCTTCGATACCAGGCATGAAACTGCTTATCGGCGACAAGAACTATTCGTCATGGTCGATGCGTCCATGGCTGCTGCTCAAATTTTTCGGCATCCCATTTGAAGAGGTGCTGATTCATCTGTATGAATCCGGCACGAAGTCCGCGATTCTGGCTTATGCGCCGACCGGTCCGGGCAAGGTGCCGTGTTTGATCAGCGAGGACGGATCGGCCACCTGGGATTCGCTGGCGATCGCCGAGACGTTGGCTGAGCGCTTCCCGCAGCATGCGCTGTGGCCGCGCGACCCGGCGGCGCGTAGCCACGCGCGCAGCGTGAGCGCTGAGATGCATTCGGGCTTCGGCGACTTGCGCTCGAACATGTGGATGAACATTCGCGCGTCGTTTCCCGGGAAGAGCGCCACGCCAGGCGTGCTTGCCGATATCGCGCGTATTGAGGCGCTCTGGAGCCAGTGCCTGGCGACCTACGGCGGCCCGTTCCTGTTCGGAGAGTTCGGCATTGCCGACGCAATGTACGCGCCGGTGGTGATGCGCTTCAGGACATGGCAGCCGGCGCTATCGGACGTCTCCGCGGCTTACGTGGAGCGCGTGACGGCGCTGCCGGCGGTGAAGGCCTGGATCGACGACGCGCTTCGCGAAACGCACACCATTCCCTATCAAGACGTATGCCCATGAATATCTACGCGGTCGGCGGAGCGATTCGCGACGAGCTATTGGGCGTGCCGGTGCAGGACCGCGATTACGTGGTGGTTGGCGCGACGCCCGAGCAGATGGTGGCGCAGGGCTATCGTCCGGTGGGCAAGGATTTCCCTGTGTTCCTGCACCCGCAGACGCACGAGGAATACGCGCTCGCGCGCACCGAGCGTAAGACGGCGGCGGGCTATCACGGCTTCCAGTTCTTCTACGCACCGGACGTCACGCTCGAAGAGGATCTCGCTCGCCGGGACCTGACGATCAACGCGATGGCGCGCGAAATGCGCCCGGACGGCGAACTGACCGGCCCGGTGATCGACCCGTTCAACGGCCGGGGCGATTTGCAGGCGCGGCTGTTTCGTCACGTCAGCGATGCGTTTCTCGAGGACCCCGTGCGGATTTTGCGGATTGCGCGATTTGCGGCGCGCTTCGTCGATTTCACGGTGGCGCCGGAGACGATGGCGCTGATGCGCAAGATGGTAGGCGACGGTGAGGTGGACGCGCTAGTGGCCGAGCGCGTGTGGCAGGAAGTGTCGCGCGGGTTGATGGAGAAGAAGCCGTCCCGGATGTTCGCGGTGCTGCGGGAATGTGGCGCGTTAGCGCGGATCCTGCCGGAGATCGATGCGTTGTTTGGCGTGCCACAGCGGGCTGATTACCATCCTGAAGTGGATACGGGCGTGCATGTGATGATGGTGATCGACCATGCCGCGCAGCGGGGCTACGCGTTGCCGGTTCGGTTCGCGGCGCTCACGCATGACCTGGGCAAAGCGACGACGCCTGACGACGTATTGCCGCGTCATATTGGGCATGAGGGACGCAGCGTGGATTTGCTGAAGCCTTTATGCGAGCGGCTGCGGGTGCCGAATGAATGCCGGGATCTGGCGCTGCTCGTCGCACGGGAGCATGGGAATATTCATCGCGTGATGGAGATGGGGGCGGCGGCGTTGGTGAGGCTGATCGAGCGCAGCGATGCGATTCGGAAACCGGCGCGGTTTGCTGAAGCCTTGCAGGCTTGCGAGGCGGATGCTCGCGGGCGGCTTGGGTTTGAGATGCAGGAGTATCCGCAGGCCGAGCGGCTGCGGATTGCGCTTGTTGCCGCGCGCGGTGTGGATGCTGGTGCTGTGGCTGGGCAGCTTGCCGATGCACCTTCTGGCATAAAGGATGCGGTGCATCGGGAGCGCGTTCGCGCTGTTGAAGTCGCTCTTGCTTAATGGGTTTGGTTTTTTTGCCACCAAAAGCAAAAAAACCTCACCTACAAAAGCCTGGCAAGAATCGACAAAACCATAGAAAGCACAAGCGTCGACATGAACGGAAACGGATATTCACGCCCGAAGATGCGCAACGTGACGTCACCGGGCATGCGCCCAATCCCAATCTTCCTGAGCCACGGCCAGCAGGCCGACAACACCGCCACCGCAACAAACGTAGTCAACAGCCAGCGGATCATCGCAAATCCCTAAGGCAAAAAAATCACAGCGTATGTGACCGGTCGCCGCCGGAAAACGCCTGCAACGTGTCATCCAGTCCGCGCGAAAACGCGATCACCTTGAACAGCTCGCCCATCTCCGCCTCGGACAACAACTTCTGCACCGCATTCGCCGCAGGCAAAAACCTCGCCGTGTCCGTTGGATCGAGCGCTGATAACGCCTCGGTAATCCCCGCATTCAACAGGAATCGCGCTTGCGAAGTAAACCCCAGTAAGTCCGCCCCAGCCTCGACCCCAGCTTCGGCGACGCCGGTAAATTCCACGTGCGCCGTGATGTCCTGCAAGCCCGGATAAACAAACGGATCACCATGCGCGCGATGCCGGTAATGGCACATCAATGTGCCCTGCGCACGCTGTTCATGGTAGTACTCGTGACGCGGAAAACCATAATCGATAAAGAACGCCGCGCCACGCGCGAGCATCGTGCAAATGGTCCGCGTGAATGCACGGGCGGCGTCGTGCGTTTCGGTGACGTAGTCGTCGCCGGCCGTTTCGATCTCAGCCAGAAATGCAATGTCCGCAGCCGCCGATACCAGACGGTCGTCGAACGCAAAAGCCTCGTCGCGCCACACCACGCCGCGTTCGTGCCAGGCGCCGCCAGTGAAGGCGAAAAGCCGCACAGGCATCGCGTCCAACACCTCGTTGCCGATCACCACGCCTTCGAATTGCTCCGGCAACGCGTCCAGCCAGCGCACCTTCGCGGCCAGCGCCGGTGCCGCGGCTTCGATCGTCTCGCGTTGGCGCTCGCGCAATTCACCCGACAAATCCACGATCGAGTAGCTGTCGAATTCGACGCCCAGCGCGTCGAGCGCGTTCAGCAAGCCGGCGGCGAGTTTCCCCGTGCCGGCGCCGAATTCCATCAGCTCGCGCGTGCTGCTTGCCTGCAAGGCCTCGGCGAGCGGGCGCGCCAGCGTTGTGGCGAATAGCGGCGACATTTCCGGCGCCGTCACGAAGTCGCTGCCGTCGTCGCCGCGCAGGCCGAATTTGCGGGCGCCGCCGCTGTAATAGCCGAGTCCCGGCGCGTAAAGCGCGCGCTCCATGTAGCGGTCGAATGGCAGCCAGCCGCCTGCCGCTTCGAGCTCCGCGCGGATCTGCGCGACCAGCGCTTCGGACTGCGCAAGCGCGCTCGGGCCGGGAGCAGGTAAACTATCGGGTTGGTGAGCTTTCGGATTCATCCCCGCATTGTAAATGACCTCCTCTCTGGACACCGCCGCCGCCCGCGCGCCTGAAGCGCCGCGCATCGTGCTGATTACCGGCGCCGCCCGCCGCATCGGGCGCTCGCTCGCGCTCGGCTTCGCCGCGCGTGGCTGGGACGTGGCGGTCCATTACGGCGCGTCGCGGGAGGAGGCCGGCGAAGTGGTCGCGGAAATCGTCGCCTTGGGCCGCCGGGCGGTGGCCTTGCACGCGGAATTGGGCGACGAGGCTCAGGTCGAGCAGCTTTTGCCCGCCTGTATGGCCGCGCTGGGCCACCCGTCGTGTATTGTCAACAACGCGTCGCGCTTCGAAGAAGACACGGCGCTCAACGTCGGTTACGACCTGCTGCTGAAGCTCACCGCGATGAACCTCGGCGCGCCGCTCGTGCTGGCGCGCATGCTGTTCGAGGCTACGCCGGAAGCCGCGCGCACCGATGAAAGCCAGCGCGGCGTGGTCATCAATGTGCTGGACCAGAAGCTGTACAACATGAACCCGGACTACCTGTCCTATACGCTGTCGAAAGCAGCGTTGCAGACGGCGACGGTTGCACTGGCGCAGGCGTTGGCGCCGAAAGTGCGCGTGGTCGGGCTCGCCCCCGGTCTGACGATGCAATCCGCCGATCAAACGCCGGCTGGTTTTGAAGAAGCTCACCGTGCCACGCCTTTGGGCCGCGCGTCGCGGCCGGAGGATATTGTCGCCGCTGCGCTGTATCTCGCCGATGCAGCGGGCGTCACCGGAACGACGCTGGTGGTCGACGGCGGGCAGCACCTCGTGCCGCTGCCGCGCGACGTAATGTTTTTGATGGGCGCCTGAACAGCGCGCGTGCGGGTTGCCGGTTAAAGCTGGCGGCCGCCCACGCGTTGAAGCGTCCCTTTGCGTGCTCCGCACGCTTTTTTCGACTGGAACGAACATGTTTGCCGCTCTTTCGCATCCCCGGCTCGCCGATTGCCGCCGGCTCTTTCTGCGCAATTACGAAGTGCACATCAACATCGGTGTGCACGACTTCGAAAAGCGCGGCGAACAGCGCGTCGTGATCAACGTCGAACTGTTCGTGCCGCTCGCGCTCTCCACGCCGGTTCAGGACAAATTGAACGAGGTCGTCGATTACGACTTCATGCGTTCGACCATCGCGCGCCGTGTCGAACAAGGTCATATTCACCTGCAGGAAACCCTCTGCGACGACCTCGTCAAGGCACTCCTCGATCATCCGCAGGTGCGCGCCGTGTGCGTGTCGACCGAAAAGCCGGACGTTTATCCCGACTGCGACGCGGTTGGCGTCGAAGTTTTCCGTATCAAAGAGGATTGAGCCATGAATGCCCAGGAAGTCCTGAACGGCACCGCGGCCCCGGAGGCGGCGCAGGCCGCGCACACCCCCGCGGGCAAAGCACCGCTCACGCGCCGCGAGCAAAAAGAAGCCTACGAGAACAACAAGCTGTTCAAGCGGCTCGCGCGCCAGGTCGGCGAGGCGATCGGCGACTTCAACATGATCGAGGAAGGCGACAAGGTGATGGTCTGCCTGTCGGGCGGCAAGGATAGCTACGCGATGCTCGAAATCCTGATGCGGTTGCGCGAGCGCGCGCCGATCAACTTCGACATCGTCGCGGTGAACCTCGACCAGAAGCAGCCGGGTTTTCCGGAGCATGTGCTGCCCGAATACCTGAAACAACTCGACATTCCGTTTCACATCGAGAACCAGGACACCTACAGCATCGTCAAGCGGCTGGTGCCGGAAGGCAAGACCACCTGCTCGCTGTGCTCGCGGCTGCGTCGCGGCATTCTGTATCGCGTGGCGGGCGAACTCGGCGCGACCAAGATCGCGCTTGGCCATCATCGCGACGACATCCTGCAAACGCTGCTGCTGAACATGTTCTACGGCGGCAAGCTGAAGGGCATGCCGCCCAAGCTGCAATCGGACGACGGCAAGAACATCGTGATCCGCCCGCTCGCCTACGTGAAGGAAACCGATCTGGAAAAGTACGCGGAGCTGCGCGAATTCCCGATCATTCCGTGCAACCTGTGCGGCAGCCAGCCTAACCTGAAACGCGCGGAAATGAAGGCGCTGATCCGCGATTGGGAGAAGCGCTTCCCGGGCCGCATCGAGAACATGTTCAATGCGTTGTCGAACATCGTGCCGTCGCATCTGATGGATCACAAGCTGTTCCCGTTCGCCGGCCTGCGTGCAAGCGGCGAGGCCGATCCGCAAGGCGATATCGCCTTCGACGAAGAGCCGTGTTCGACCGATGCCGGCGACGGCACGCCGTTCAACGGAGCGAAGCCGATTTCGATCGTCCAGTTCGACGATATGTGAGGGGCGCAGAGACACGCGGAAAACCTGCGAGAAGTGCGCGATTTCCCGCGTTTTTGCCCACTCTGAGGCCGCGCAAGCGGCCTTTGTCGTCATGAGCTGCATGATAGAATCGTCGGCTCCAAACTCGTCTTATTGCCGACGCCATGAACATCGTGATTTTGGCGGCAGGCACCGGCAAGCGCATGCGGTCCGCGCTTCCCAAGGTGCTCCATCCCCTGGCCGGCCGGCCGCTCCTCGCTCATGTCATCGACACTGCACGCGCGCTCAAACCCAAGCGTCTGGTCGTGGTGGTCGGTCATGGTGCCGAAGCCGTGCGTCAAGCGGTAGCGGCACCAGACGTCCAGTTCGCCGCGCAGGAGCAGCAACTCGGCACAGGCCACGCAGTGCAGCAGGCGCTGCCATTGCTCGATCCGTCCGAACCCACACTGGTGCTGTACGGCGATGTGCCGCTCACGCGCGCCAGCACGCTGCAGGCGCTGACCGATCGCGCGGGCCAGGGCGGCTACGGCGTGCTCACCGTCACGCTCGGCGACCCCAGCGGCTACGGCCGCATCGTGCGCGATCAGCACGGCAAGGTGTCGCGCATCGTCGAACAGAAAGACGCCACGCCCGAGCAGCTCAAGATCGCCGAGATCAACACCGGCATCATCGTCGCGCCGACCGGGCGCCTTGGCGGTTGGCTCGCCGCGTTGAAGAACGACAACGCGCAAGGCGAGTTTTACCTGACCGACGCGGTCGAGATGGCGATCGAAGCGGGACTCGAAGTAGTCACCACCCAGCCCGACGAAGAGTGGGAAACGCTCGGCGTGAACAGCAAGCAGCAGCTTGCCGAACTCGAACGGATTCACCAGCACAATGTCGCCGAGGCGCTGCTGGTTGCGGGCGTCACGCTTGCCGATCCGGCTCGCCTAGACGTGCGCGGCACGCTCGAATGCGGCCGCGACGTGTCGATCGACGTGAACTGCGTGTTCGAGGGCCGCGTTACCTTGGCCGACAACGTGATCGTCGGACCGAACTGCGTGATCCGCAATGCGACGATCGGCGCCGGTACGCGCATCGACGCGTTCACGCACATCGAAGGTGCCGAAGTCGGTGCGAACGTCGTGCTCGGCCCCTACGCACGGCTGCGTCCGGGCGCGTCATTGCAGGACGAGTCGCATGTCGGCAACTTCGTCGAGGTGAAGAACGCGGTGCTCGGTCATGGCTCGAAGGCGAACCATCTCACGTATATCGGCGATGCGGATATCGGGGCGCGCGTGAATATCGGTGCGGGTACCATCACCTGCAACTACGACGGCGCGAACAAATTCCGCACGATTATCGAAGACGACGTGTTTGTCGGCTCCGACACGCAACTCGTTGCACCAGTGCGCGTGAAGCGCGGCGTGACGATCGCGGCGGGCACAACGGTCTGGAAGGATGTCGAAGAAGACATGCTGGTCCTGAACGATAAGACTCAAACAAGCAAGCCGGGCTATGTACGCCCAGCCAAGAAGAAAAGTTGATGGGCGTGACGCGCGCGCGGAGCGCGCTCCCTGAAACCCAGCACTGAAAAGGAATAAGCCATGTGTGGCATTGTCGGCGCGGTTGCGCAACGTAATATCGTTTCCGTCCTGATCGAAGGACTGCGTCGCCTCGAATATCGCGGCTACGATTCGTGCGGCGTGGCCGTGCTCGGCAACAGCGGGCCGCGGCGTGCGCGCAGCGTGGCGCGCGTTGCCGATCTGGACGAGCAGGTGCACCAAAGCCACCTTGAAGGCATCACGGGTATCGCGCATACGCGCTGGGCGACGCACGGCGCGCCGGTGACCGACAACGCCCACCCGATCTTCTCGAAAGACGAACTCGCGTTGGTACACAACGGTATCATCGAAAACTACGAATCACTGCGAGAAATGCTGCGGGGCAAGGGTTATACATTTGTCTCGCAGACCGATACAGAGGTTATCGCTCACTTGATTCACAGCCTGTATCGCGGCGATCTGTTCGCTGCGGTGCGTGAAGCCGTCGGGCAATTGCACGGCGCGTACGCGATCGCGGTGCTGCATAAGGATCAGCCGCATACGGTGGTCGGCGCACGGCAAGGTTCGCCGCTGGTGGTGGGGCTCGGCAACGGTGAGAACTTCCTCGCTTCGGATGCGCTGGCGCTTGCCGGCAGCACCGAACGCTTCATTTTCCTCGAGGAAGGCGACGTCTGCGAACTGTCGCTCGAGGGCGTGCGTATTGCCGATCGTGACGGCTATGAAGTGCAGCGCGAAGTGCGCCAGGTCGCGGCGTATGGCGGCGCGGTCGAACTCGGCCCGTATCGTCACTTCATGCAGAAGGAAATTTTCGAGCAGCCGCGTGCGATTACCGACACGATCCCGCAAGGCGATTCGTTCGACGCGTCGCTATTCGGCGAAGGCGCCGACAAAGTGTTCGCGGACATCGACAACCTGCTGATTCTGGCGTGCGGCACGAGCTACTACTCGGGGCTGACCGCGAAGTATTGGCTGGAGTCGGTCGCGAAGATCCCGACCCAGGTGGAAATTGCCAGCGAGTATCGCTATCGCGAGTCGGTGCCGAATCCGAAGTCGCTGGTGGTGGTGATCTCGCAGTCGGGCGAAACGGCCGACACGCTGGCGGCGCTCAAGCATGCGCAGTCGCTGGGGCATAAGCATACGCTGGCGGTATGCAACGTCGGCACGAGCGCGATGGTGCGCCAGACGGAATTGTCGTTCCTGACCCATGCGGGTCGCGAGATCGGCGTGGCGTCGACCAAGGCGTTCACGACGCAACTGGTTGCGCTGTTCGTGCTGGCCGCGACGCTTGGGAAGCTGCGTGGGCAGGTGAGCGCGGAGCAGGAAGCCGAGTATCTGAAACTGCTGCGCCACTTGCCGGCGGCGTTGAATAGTGTGCTGGCGCTGGAGCCGCAGATCATCGCGTGGTCGGAAGAGTTCTCGCGCAAGGAACATGCGTTGTTCCTCGGGCGCGGCCTGCATTATCCGATCGCACTCGAGGGCGCGCTGAAACTCAAGGAGATTTCCTATATCCACGCGGAAGCGTATCCGGCTGGCGAGTTGAAGCATGGCCCGTTGGCGCTCGTGACTGAAGCGATGCCGGTGGTGACGGTGGCGCCGAATGATGCGTTGCTGGAGAAACTGAAGTCGAATATTCAGGAAGTGCGCGCGCGGGGCGGTCAGCTTTATGTGTTTGCGGATGCGGATACGAAGATCGTGAATGATGAAGGTCTGCACGTGATCCGGATGCCGGAGCACTACGGCTTGCTGTCGCCGATTCTGCACGTGGTGCCGCTGCAGTTGCTGGCGTATCACACGGCGTGTGCGCGTGGTACGGATGTGGATAAGCCGCGGAACCTGGCGAAGTCGGTTACGGTGGAGTGAGGCTGATAGGCCGCTATCGCTAGCTTCTTCACGCTGAAAAAACGGTCGGCCCGCGGGCGGCCGTTCTTTTGCCTCGATCAACCTGAGCAACCCAACCCCAGCCACGCGTCTGCTCTTACAACTCCGGACGCGCCAGGTCGCTGATCACGATGTGCTCGCCGTACACCTGCGCCGCCGCGATGGCTTCCAGCTTGGTCGGGTAAGGTCCAAGTTCCGGCGCGCCGTCGAACGGGAACAGCACGCGGCCGTCGGTGGTTCGAACCACTTTCAACACGCCGAAGAAACGCCGGTAGCCGGCCAGTTTCGACGTCGCCGACACTTCAAAGTCTTCTTCCGACGTCGCGGGGACGCTGGGAATGAATACGGTCTTGCTCATACCTGAAAACATCGCTTGTTCAGTGGGCCGGTACCTGCTGGAAAGGCCAAGGCACGCCCGGTTGTCCCGGGAAGGCATTCACCGGCGGCCCTCATTGTCTCAAATTCCGGCGCAGTGAACCGGGTGCCCGTTCAGCTGGCAACCGGCGCCTGCATACCGCGTCCTGGACCACATCAGCGGGCCCTGCAGCCAGCATCATCCGGCGGCTTTGACCGCAGCCTCATGCTCGGCCGCCAGCGCAACATCCCGCTCGCTCACCTGCACGAAGCTCGGCCGCGAGCAGATGCGCCGCGCATACTCGAGCACGACCGGCGTCTCGGGCACCAGCTTGAACATCACTCCCCAATGCAGAGCGATGCCCCACAGGATATCCGCGGCCGACATCCTGTCCCCAAGCAAATAGGGCGACGCCTGCAGCTGGCTCGTCAATGTTCCGAGCGGCTTTGCTGTGAGTGGAACAGGGTGATCGTGCGGTCGGTGGTCATGGCGGGAGCCTCCTGAGTGAGCGTCTCGTTGGAAAAGCCAGCGTCCAACAGGCGTCGGATGCCTCCATCCTAAGCGCCTATACCTGTCAGCTTGTGTCAGGTATGACTACACTTGTCCGAATGAGAGCCAGCCGCCTCCTTTCTATCCTGATGACCTTGCAAGCGCGCGGACGCGTGAGCGCGCAGTCGCTCGCCGACGAATGCGCGGTTTCGCTGCGCACCATCTATCGCGACATTGACGCCTTGAGCGCCGCAGGTGTCCCCGTCCAGAGCGAACGTGGTGCGGAAGGTGGCTATCGGCTCCTAGACGGATACCGAGCGCGTCTGAACGGTCTGTCGTCGCAAGAAGCGGAGGCGTTGTTCCTCGCGGGTTTGCCTGGACCGGTGCAGGCACTTGGTCTCGGCGCCGTGATGGCCGGCGCGCAAACCAAGTTGCTTGCCGCGCTGCCGGTCGAATTGCGCTCGACCGCGGAGCGCATGCGCTCGCGTTTTCACCTCGACGCCCCCACCTGGTTCGCCGATGCTTGAGGTCTTTACCTCGCCGTTTGCACGCTCAGCCGCGAAAATCAGCGAACCGGATCCGGCCGACGGCTGGCGCACGGTCACACTGCCGGTTGGCTCGATCAGGCAGGCATGCGCGGAACTGCTGCGCTTCGGCACCGAGGCCGACGTGCTGGCGCCGCCCGAGTTGCGCGCCCGTTTCGCCGAGGTGGCGGCAGCCTTGCATCGCCGCTATGCGCAATGAGGGCGAGGGGTCGCAGCTAGCTTGGCCCCCGTATTCACCGACCCTGACAAGGCGTTCGCTCAGGCGATGTATGCCATCGAGCGCTTCGAACTCGAAGACCCGAGCTTTCATCCGTACACCAGCAAGTTCGATGACTGCTTCGACGTAAAATTGCAACTAACGGCACATTGGTTAAGAGGCAAGAAACTGTTCGACAATCCGGCGGACGGCAATTGCGCCTCCTGCCACATCGATCGATCGGGTGTCGGCGGCTCGCATCCGCTTTTTCGCCGACTTCAACTTCCAGGCCCTCGGCGTGCCGCGCATTCCTCGCCACGCTGAACGTCCTCGCCACGCTGAACGACGATTACGTTCTCAAGCCGAAGGGTTCGAAGTCAACCTCGCGGCCGCGCCGTTCGACCGCTTTTGATCAGACGAATTTGGGCCGTTCGGCTGCCTCATTTGGGGGCAGAGCTATAATGCGCGAATGCCCTTTCTTTTCCGTCCTCCGCTATGAGCCGGTTACTTTGCCTGATCGTGCTTTCGCTCGGCCTGATGCAAACCGCAACGGCCGACGAAAACAATGACCGCATGGCCGCGTATCTGACGCAGAAATTCGGTTTGGCAAAAGAAAAGGCTCAAAAGATTTCGGACGCGGTGCAGTCCGCCGCTTCGAAATATTCGCTGCCGCCGGCCCTGCTGTTGGCAATCATCTCGATCGAATCCCGCTTCAAGGAAAAGGCCAAGGGCGCCAACGGCGCGACCGGGTTGATGCAGGTGGTGCCGGGCTCCCATCGCGGGCTGCTGAGGAACGTCAAGGACCTCACTGAGCCGACCGCCAACATCGAAGTGGGTTCGGCGATCCTGTACGGCTACATGCGCTCGGCGAACGGCGACATGAACGCGGCGCTCAAGAACTACGGCGGATCGCAGGCATACGCGAAGAAGGTGAGCTTGCGCATTGAAGATTTCGCCGACGTCGCCGGGCCGCAAGACGTCGCCTCGCGTCCGGACGCACTAGACAGGATGTGCGAGGCCGACCGTTGCCCGGCGCCGGGCAACTGGGCCGACGCTTTTGCGATACCGGCCGCCAACGCACCCGGCGTGAACGGCGCGGCGGCGTTGCAAAGCGCATCGCCTGCAACGGCGCACTGAGCGGCAGCTTCCTCTTATTTTTCCTCTTTGTCGTGCTCCCGCACTGAAGCCGCGGATCGAGTCGTCGCGTCGCGTAAGGCGGCGTGGGGCACGCGCTGCGCGCTTTTTTCGCACACCTGGCAACCGCTCTACAATGCATTCCCCATTCGAGCTCACGCCGCGCCTCTTCCGATCGACCATGTCCACCTCGTTTTCCAAAGCCACTGCCGCTTCGCTTCTCGGTTTGCTGACACTTGCCGCTTGCAGCAGTGCCCCGCAGCCGAAATTCCAGCAGGAATTGTTCGAAACGGGCGCGAGCCCTTACGCCCGAAACTTCAACTCGAGCACCACGGATACCTGCGAGGCGGCGCGCCGCGCGCTGCTGAGTCAGGGTTATCTGACGACGATGGCGGGCACCGATACCGTCGACGGAACGAAAAACTTCCAGCCGACCGGCGATACACACATCGTCGTCGAGTTTCATGTGGTGTGTACGCCGGGAGAAGAGGCGAGCGACACGAGCATCGTTTACGTCAATGCTGTGCAAAACGGCTTTGCGCTGAAGAAAAGCGATACGTCGGCGAGCGTCGGGCTAAGCGTGCTGGGTTCGTTGTCGTTGCCGATCCGCTCGAACAGCGACGCGATGGTCAAAATTTCGAGTGAGACCATTCCGTCGGGCAAGTTCTACGATCGCTTCTTCGGACTCGTCGATCATTATTTACAGACGGTGGTGCGTACGCAGCCGGTTGCGAACAGCCGCATCGAGACGCGCATGTTGCCGATGCCGGTCCAAGCGTCGACTCCAGCGCCTCTCCCCGAGATGCCTGACGCAATCGACAAGGCTGCTTCGCTGCAACCGGCAAGTGGAACCAGCGTGGCGCCGTGAAGCATCGGTCGATGCTGGTGCGGTTCAGGCTGATCAAGACCTGATCAGCCTTCGATCTCATCACGCAGCGGTGCTTATCCTATGTCTTTTACTTTATATGTATATGTATGTAGTAGTAGTTAACAAGGGTTAACCCGTTCTGTGGATAACTCTCAAATCCCCTGTCACATCAATGTCATGCGAAAACCATAACCCTGCGGAACACATCTGTAGAAAAACTACAAAGCCGGGATAACTTTGACTGAGCTTGCCTCGCGCCGCGGCTTATCAAGATTTCGCACACAGGCTGTCCGGCGTGCTATCCCGAAGTTATTCATAGGCAATTGTGGATAACTTGCGCATCCAGCCCTATGCGGCGGGGTGGCGGATCAGATTTTTTTCGTCGATGCGATCCGCTCGCCACCGTACAGACGGAGTCCCTCCGAACGCGCACATTGAAACTGGAAGGTACAAAGATTGCGTCTATTTTTTTGCAAGCGCAACTGTTGCTATTTAGTCAAAACCATTTCAGCAACGCCCTATCCAGGCATAGAGTTAAAGTGTTTTATGAAGTTATTGGTGCAGTGCGGGGGGTGCAATGAAACGCAGAACAGCACGACAGCTAGTCCGTCTTCTCTCGGATATCAGACATGCCAGCCACTGCACGACGCTGCGGGCGGCGGCCACTAACCGGGCCATATCGCTCGCATCCTCCGAGCATGACGACGATGGCGTCGATAGCGACGAAAACAACGAGGCCGCACGCGAGGCGAGTCACGACAAGCCTGCCCGGAGCGGATCATGAGAGCCGCAAGCGAACAATCGCTGCGTTTTCTGGTCGAGAAATGGCTGGCGCCGGGGCCTGCCGTTCCGGTTCACGTTACCGAATTCAGCCGCACGCGTCTGGGTGGCAGGCGTTATGTGCGCGTGGAGACCTCTCTCGAAGCCGGATCGCGCGGTCTCTTTTTCTTTCGTCACGACGACGGCTGCTGGTGCGTGTTTCCACCCACCGCCGATACGCCCAAGATGTTCGCGCAGCCGCGCGCCGCTTAGCTGAGGCGGTGACACGGGCGACTCGCTAAACCTTCACGAAGCGTGAGGCAAGCTATCCCGTTCGCTCCTGTGCCGCCGGGCAGGCATCACCTGGCACACGATCAAACCGGTGAGCATGAGGGCGCATCCGAATAGCGCGCGCGCCGACAGTGTTTCGCCGAGTACAAGCCACCCGGCGAGCGCGGCGAAAACACCTTCCATACTGAAGATCACCGCGGCATGCGAGGGTGCTGCGTACTTTTGCGCAACCACCTGAATCGTATAAGCGATGCCCACCGACAGTGCTCCGCCGTACAGAATCGTCGGCGCGGCCCGCTCGATCACCGCGAGACTGACCGGCTCGATCACGAGGCCGACGGCCAGACAGGCGAGCCCGCAAGTCACGAACTGCACGAGCGCCAGCATGAGTGTGTCGTGCCGCTGCGCGAAGCGGCCCACCAGCATCATCTGTACGGAAATCACCAACGCGCCGGCAAGCTGATACCAGTCGCCGTACAGGATCGAGAAGTGCTCGTTGACGCTCAGAAAGTACATGCCGAGCGCAGCGAGCGTCGCACCGAGCCACGTGCCGAATTCCGTTTGATGACGAAACAGCACGCCAAGCAGTGGCACAAGCACCACATACAACGAACTGATGAAGCCGGCGTTAGCAACCTTCGTGTATTGCAGGCCGATCTGCTGCAGCGAAATCGACGCGGACAGCACGACGCCGAGCAGGACGCCGGCACCGAGCAGTTCGCGTGCGCCGCCGGGTTCGCGCCTCGACAATTCCGCAAGCGCGGAGCGCCGCACGCAGACGATCATTGTCAGCACGACCAGCGCGCCGAGCAGGAAACGCAGTCCAGTAAACAGAAACGGTCCGATCGCATCGAGGCTCAGGCGCTGTGCGACGAATGCGGAGCCCCAGATCACGGCCGCGATCAGCATCAGCAGATTGGCGCGCAGGTGTTGGCGGGTGTCAGGTTTCAAAGGCAGTTTTTCGAGTTCGGTTGTTCTAACAAGACGTTCACGGCGGCAATCGAGCCGGTGAAACGGTTCGAATACGCGGCCGCGGTCGACAAGCGGAATGCCGGGGGCCGTCGTCCTCGATCAGCAGCACGCTGGTCTTGAGGGGGCTTCGTTCATATCGGCGGTCTCCACGATCAAGCGCCGATTCTATCCGGATCGATGTTTCGACGATCTGACGTTCCTGCAAGGAGTTCGCGGAAGTCGAACGCCTGCTGTGCAGCACGTATCCGCACTTGCCGCTGGTCGTGGTGCGGCCGTCGCTCGTGGCCGGTTATGCGGTGCCCGATTCGCGCGATAATCGCGCAATAGCCAGACGACTCAAGACATCACTCACTCACCGGGCCGACTGACTTTCAGGCAGACGCAATGGACGAGAAAGACTGGATCGCTGGAGCCGCCAAGGCGCTGGCGATCATCGAAGCATTCGACGAAGAGCACGCGCGCATGACGCCGACCATGGTGGCCGCCCGCGCCGGGCTCTCGCGTACGGCGGCGCGCCGTTATCTGCTGACGCTGCGCGAACTCGGCTATGTGGATACCGATGGCAAGCTGTTCTGGCTCGCGCCGCGCGTATTGCGGCTCGGCCAATCGTATCTGGATTCGGCGCGCTTGCCGCGCACTGTGCAGCCGTTTCTTCAGCGCATCACCGCGACCGTGCAGGAAACCGCGCTGGTCGCGATTCTCGACGAACACGACGTGGTCTATGTTGCACGCAACGGCGTGAACCGGGCGATGGCGGTCGGTTTCGTGCTGGGCTCGCGGGCGAGCGCGCCGTTGTCGTCCGCGGGTTTGGTCCTGCTGGCCTTCCAGGCGCAGGAAAGCATCGAGCAGTGGCTGGCGTCCTATGAGATCAAGGTTTTCACGCCGCATACATATTCGACCATCGAGCGCTTGCGCGAAGTGCTGGGCGAAATCCGCCGCGATGGTTATGTCGTCACCGATCAGCAACTTGAGTTGGGCATGCGCGGTGTTGCGGTGCCGTTGCGCGATCGGCATGGCTCGGTCGTGGCGGCGATCAGCGTGAGCATGCCGATCGGCCAGGAGTCGGCGAATGCCGCGCTGCATCGCGTGCTGCCGACCCTTCAGGAAACCGCCAGTTTGCTGCGAAACCTGGTCTAGGAGAGGTGCTAGGTAATCTCCCTGATATGGCATGCTTAATGAGTGAATGCCTTTCGAAGGGGAGTTGTCTCCCGGAAAATACATATCGAGTTTTGCGCATGACAAACCGCCTACGCTGCGTAATACTCTCCCGCGGGGAGCGGTTAGGCGGCTCAAGCCCCGTCTGCTTCACCGTGCAGCTATTTCATTCACATTGACTCAGTCGTCCAGGTTTGGGGAACAACACATGAAAAAAGTTATCGTCTCGCTCGCAGCCGCATCGATCGCGCTGGTCTCCGTTCAAGCTTTCGCACAGGCATCGGACGCAGCAGCGCCGGAAGCTGCTGCTAGCGCGCCGAAGAAGCACCACATCAAGAAGCTGAAGACGCACGGCAAGCGCGCCCCGGTCGCTGCAGCAGCTTCGGCAGCCGGCACGAACGACAAGGGCACGCAAAACTAAGCTCACGCTTGGTTTCGCTAGGCGAACCCGGCCGGTTCTGTTTTGTGCGCCGCTAGTCGGCGAGTGCAGCGCAGTGCCGGTTAAACGTCGCCAGCAAAAAGGCCAGAGCAGATGCTCTGGCCTTTTTGTATTGGGCGGCGGATTTGGGAGATGTCTAGCCCGCGAGGCCGCGCTTGATGACCTCGTTCAACAGTCCGGTCATGCCTTCCGGATGCGTGGCGGCTCGCTCTTTCAGTTCTGTGACCAGGTCGCCATTGAGCTTGCAGGCGAACGCGACGAGGCCTTGCGCCTGGTCGAGCTTGCGCTGTTCACGGCGATCGAGCTTCGGCTCGGCGGCAGCGGCTTTGCCGAAGCGGTCGGCGGTCGACAGTTTCATCGCGTTGTTCAGCTTGAGTGCCTTGTTCTTTTCAAGGTCGGTCTTTTTCATCGCCATACGGAAGGCCTCTGCCAGATAAGTAATCCCGCATTGTACGCATCGCGCCGCGCGTCGAGCCAGCGGCGGCGATTCCGCGCTCGAGCGGCGTTGGCGCGGTGCTCAGGCCACGCGGAGTTTGAGCCATCGAGCGGTGTTCAGGCGGGCCGTTCCGGCGCGCCGGCCACGCTGTCCATCAGCGCACGCATTCGTTGCCAATGCGTGCCTTCCCAGAACACGCGCCGGCACACGTCGCAGGTGACGAACTGGTTATGCCGTTCCAGCACGCCATCGGGTGCCCGGTCGCCGACTTCATCTTTGGCGATACGCCGCAGCGGCGCGTTGCACATCAGGCACAAACGGAACGGCTGCGCGCTGCCGGCCAGATCTAGCCTTTCAAACACTTCGCGCAATTGCTCGCGCGGCCGCAGCGTTCGTACGTAACAGCCATGCGTGATGGTGCGGCGTTTCAATAGCTCACGGTCGCGCGTCAGCACGATGCGCTGTTGTGCTGCGGCGAGCGCTTCGATATCGGCGTCGGGATAGTGGTTGTCGTAGAGCGTGTTGAAGCCGGCGAGCCGCAGCAGCGGGGCGAGACCGCCCAGATGCGCATCGGCAATGAAACGCACCACGCGCAGCGGATGTTCACGCACGCGCAATAGCGGCTGGATGTCGAGCGCTTCAAACTTCGGATAGACGGCGATGCGATCGCCGTCGGACAGCGGGTGATTGAAACCGACCGACGCACCGTTCACCAGGATGAGTTCGACCTCGGTATGCGGCACGCCGAGCACTTCGATCATGTGTTTCGCGGTTGCGCCGTGCGCGCAGGCGTAACTGAACGCGCGCCGGCGCAGGGGCCGGGCGAGAAAATCGTTCAGCTCCTCGTAGAAGCGGAATGTCGCGGTGACCATCGCATCAGTATCGCACCGTGGTTAATTGCGTGCTGTCCTGCACGTGTCGCATGGGTGTGCTTTACTTCCAGTTCTTTAGAAGACGGAGCGACAGATGGACATCGGTTTTATCGGTCTCGGCGAGATGGGCGCCGCGATGGTTGCAAACATTTTGAAAGCCGGGCATCAGGTGCGCGTGTGGAACCGCTCGCCTGAACGCGCGCAGCCGCTCGCCGACGCCGGTGCGCGGATCGTCGCGACGCCGGCTGAAGCGTTTGCTGGCGACGCCGTGTTCTCGATGCTTGCCGACGATACCGCGCTGCGCGAAGTGTTCACCGCGTCGCTGCTGGAGCACGCCCCGCGCGGCTTGATCCACGTGAATATGGCGACGATCTCGGTGGCGCTGGCCGAGGAGCTGGCGACGGCGCACGCCTCGCGCGGCGTCCATTACGTCGCCGCACCGGTGATGGGGCGCCCCGACGTCGCGGCGGCGGGCAAGCTGACGATTGTGGCTGGTGGCCCGGCCGAGTCGATCGACCGCGTACAGCCGATTTTCGACGCCATCGGCCAGAAAACCTGGCGCATCGGTTCGCTGCCGCAGCAGGCGAACGTGATGAAACTCGCGGCCAACTTCATGCTGGGCGCAGCCGTCGAGACGCTCGGCGAGGCCGCCACGCTTGTAACCGGCCACGGCCTCGCGATGCAGGATTTCCTCGACGTCATCACGAGCGGTCTGTTCCCGGGACCGGTCTATTCGGGCTACGGCAAGATGATCGCGGAACAGCGCTACGAGCCGGCGCTGTTCAAGGCGCGCCTCGGATTGAAGGACGTGCGTTTGGCGCTGGCGGCCGCTGATGCGGTCAACACGCCGTTGCCGGTTGCGAGTGTCGTGCGTGACAGTCTGATCGAAGCAGTAGCGCATGGCGACGGCGAGAAAGACTTCGCGGTGCTGGGGCAGGTAGCCGCGCGGCGGGCAGGGCGCTGAGCGGGAGCGGGTCCTTGCGGGCGCGCGCTTCAAAGTGTGGGCGGGCATAATTGCCGCCCGATCCTTTTCTGGGCCGATCCAAATGAATCTGCATACCTGGTGGCTGTTTGCCGCCACTGTTTTCGTCGTTTTCGCGATTCCCGGTCCGAACATGCTGCTGGTGACGACGCACGGCGCCCCGCACGGCCTGCGCCGCGCCAGCGCGACCATGGCCGTCTGCCTGTCGGCGCTGGTGCGCCATTAGGCGAGCGGCGCGTTCCCGAGTGGTAGTCAACGCCGCTCGCGAAGCGCTGAAAGTTTGTTGCAGCTATACAACACCGAGGGTCAACCCTAATTTGCATGTTGCGACGCACCAAACTATTTGCTATAGTTCGTCTTGTCTCCTCCATGTCTCCTCTGATATGGATTCAGCCCGCCCACTTAGGCGGGCTTTTTTTTGCCCTGAATTTCCAGCGTCATCCAGATAAGACAAAGCCGGCTGGCCCCCTCCACGGGAGGGCCGGCTGTGTCGCGTCTGCGCCGAACTCAGAACTTGTAGGAGACGGCCAGGAACGAGATGATCGGATCGGCGCTTAGCTCCGCCTTCGACACACTCAATTCCGTGCCGTCTGCCGCCTTGACGATGACCGACGACGTGGTTTTCAGCGGAATGTACGTGACCGATGCCACGAGACCCCAGTGATCGGTGATGTTGTACGCGAGACCCGCATTGAACACCGGTTGCCAGGACGACGACGCCTTCGCCGACACCTGCGTTTGCCCCGGTTTGCCCGCCCCCGCTGCCAGCACCGCGCCCAGATTGTTCTGCGTCGATGTTATGAAGTTCTGGCTCAGTTGAACGTCGGAGAACCAGTTATATGACACGCCGACGCCCAAGAACGGCCGGAACTTCGCGGTGGGCGCATTGAAGTAGTACTGGAACAGCAGCGCCGGGCTCCACTGGCGCACGCTCTTCACGATCGGATTAGCCTGCGGATCGCCCAGATCCTGCTGACCGAGCGCACCCGCCGGTCCCGGCGGCTTGACGGTGCCGTGCCCGTAGAGCTTGAAAACCGGCGGTATGCCCGCCACTGTCGTCACGGCGATGTGATCGGTGACGTAATGGCTGAATACGAGGCCGGCGGTATTGGCAGTATTGGTCGACAACCCGGTGCCGGCAGACGTGAATGAGCCCGGCAGACGCAGCGGCGTATTGATCGGCGTCGGAGCGACGGTGGTGGTCAGCGGCGTGCTCGAATCCTGCGGCATGACATGGAACCAGCCGAGCACGGCGACGTTGTCGCCCGCGTGTTGTGCGTACGCACTGACGGACAGGCAGGCGGCAAGTATCGCGAAAAAGATTTTTTTCATGTTGTTCCTCCTGAGGCGCGTGTCGCGTTCGTCGCGCGCGGCGAGCGACGGCGGCCTGGCTGCCCGGCCGGTGCGCTGGATATTCGGTGGACGCCGGCTGCCGCGCCATTGCTGGGCGCAGCAGCCGGGACACGAACGCCTCGTTGCGGGTCGGCGGCGCGTGCTGCGCCCATTACTGGACGAAGGCGCCGATCGTGAAGTACGGCGAGGCCGCGTTGGTCAGATCGAGGTAGCCGAACACGCCGCCCGTGAAGATCATCTTTCCGGTCGGCGTGGTGCCGGTCGAGGCGCCTACTTGCGTCGTCGTCACTACACCCGGCACGGTCTGCGTGAAGCTCAGATTCAGCGCCGTCGCGAGCGATGCCTGCGATGCATTGAACGGATCGAGCAGCGTGGCCTGCGTGCCTTCGAGCGCGGTGGTGCGATAGTCGAATTGGCTATCCACACCGATGTACTCACCGTTTTGCGAGTTCAGCGCGACCGAGGTCTGCGGCGCCAGAATCGAGATGCCCGATTCGTCGTCCGCAAACGGCCCGAGTTCACCGTTCACCGGCGTCGTCACCGAGGCGTTCGCCGCGCCGGTTCGCACCAGGATCGGCACCACCTGGTTGCGCAGTTTGCCGACGATCATGTAGCCGCGAGCCTTGGGTGTAGTGGCGAGCGTCGGTTTGGCCTGGCCCTGGAACTTGTCGGTTTCGAATGCACCGCTGCCGTCAGACGACTGTACGAAGTTCGTGCCCGGCTGCTGGCACGTGCCGGCATTGACGCCGGAGTTGTCGCACTCGGTCCATGTGCCGTCCGCGTTGATCGTGATCTTCGAATCGACCGTGGCTGGCGCGAAGTTTTGCGACGGAACCTGGTGATAGCCGAGCTGGTTGTAGGTGCCGGCCACGTTCGCGAGGTTCGTTTCAATCGACGAGAAACCGATAAACGGGTAGTACGGGAACTTGGTGTCGGGCACTGCGCCCACGCCGAGAATCCCGGCGAAGGAGATTTCCGCGCCCGGAATCGTGCCGCCGGCCACGCCTTCGCCGACAAAAATCCGCGCTGGACGATTCGGGTCGAGGCTTGCGCCGTTCAGGCGGAAGGCACACTGATTGAGCTTGTTGGTCGGCAGCAGGGTTTCCTGGGTCAGCGTGCCGCTCGCGCTCTGGCCGGCGCGCGTAGGCGCGACGGTGCCGGTGGTCGCCGGGATCGGCGACTCGATGTAGCTGACTTGCCACGTCATCTTGGTCGTGTCCATCTGCAGCTTGGCCAGTTCGCCGTCACCGCCGCCACCCGTGAACACCGTGCTGTAGTCGAGCGAAGAAGGGCACAGGCGAACTTCCGTCACCGGTCCGTCGCCATTACCGCCGCCACCACTGCACGCCCCCAGTAACGGTGCTGCAAGAGCGAGCACCGAAAGGATTCTCCATTTCATACCGCCTCCAGAATTTTCTCGTTGTGTGTGGCCGGCTCCCAGTCCTGCCACCTTTTGCTCTGTTTATGTCTCGTACTGCGCATTGCCGGTCCTTCGCTCCTTATTTGCTGATCTGGGCTCCGATGCCGAAGTAGGGGGCGCCAGGCGTGTCCGAATTCGCCGATGTCGACGTGATGCCGCCGTTCTCCGTGCCCTGGATTGCGATGGCGTAGAGACCACCGGATGCAATCGCAAAACCGGTCTTGCCGTTGGTGTCCTGCACACCGACCAGGCCCGGACTCGGCAGCCCGTAACCCAGACCGAAGCCGCTTTCCGCCGCCGAGGTGCTCGGATTGATGAACGTGCCGACCGCGCCCTGGATCAACGTTGCGGTGTTCTTGAAGTTCGAGTCCGCGCCGACGTAGCCGCCGTCAAAGCCACCCGATGCAAGCGGCGTGGCTGCGGCGAGCATCGCGATGCCGGATTCGTCGTCGACGGACAGTGCCAGGAGGCTGGGGTTGGCATGTCCCGTGCGGACCACGAGCGGCACCGTCGCGCCGTTGATCTGTCCGAGGATCATGTGAGCAGTGCCGGATTGGTCGGTGCGAAACGGCGCGGGGCTGCCGCCGTTCACGATCTGTGGTGGTTTCGCGCTGTCGAAATAGCCGTTGCTATTCAGCGTGAGCGGATTACCGGTGCTCAGGCAGCCGCTCGAACTCGGCGAGGTGCAATTGCCGCTTGCGTCGAACGTCTCCACCGAATTGGTTGCGACAGTCTCGTAGTTGGCGGTCGGCGAAAGGTGGTAGAGCAGAGCGTTGTAGGTACCCACCAGCTTGGTGATGTCCGTCGTGGTGCTGGCAAAGCCGAGGAACGGATAGAAGTCGAAATGCCGGCTAGGTACGGCGCCGAAGGTCAGGACTCCAGCGAACTGCACGGTCGCCCCCGGGATCCCGCCCCCGGCCACGCCCTGGCCGACAAGGATCATCGGGGGATTCGGATTGTTGACGAAGTCGGGTGTCGTATAAGGCTGACCGTCGCCGACGCCGGTACCTGTACCCGCGCCGAGAATGAAGGCGCAGCGCGTCTGCTCGGCGGTCGGCAGTGCGCCGGTCGGCGGGTGGATGACCGCGCCCGTGATCTGCGTACCCGCGCGCGTCGGTGTGACCTGACCCGTGCGCAACGGAATCGGTGACTCAAGCCACTTCAGCGTGTACGTCATCGCGGTCGCGTCAATGTTCACCTGCACGATCTCGCCGCTACCCGCACCACCGAGATACGTTGTTTTAACGATGTCGGCAGTCGCCGGACATAGCGCGGCAGGACCGGCATTCGAAGTCGGCGGACCTTGCACGCTGCAGCTCGAGCCCGAGCCCGAGCATTGCGGCGCACTGATCGTGCCGGGATTGTCCGCCTTGCCGCCACCGCAAGCGATGAGGAATGGGGCCGTGGCAATGGCCATCGCCAGGCCTCGTGTAATGGCGTACGACATACCGCTGTCTCCCTTCCTGTAATTGTGCGAACTAATTTCGCTGCGCGTTAATTGCCTGTCAATTGAATGAGCCGTCTAAAAAGGTTGATTCAAACAGCGCGATTTTTGCCGGACGCATACTGCGTGCGACCTCGCGGCTCTTTTAAACAAAAAAGGAATTTTGGCTTCGACAGCGGTACCGTTGCTTCGCCGCATACCCTTGTCAGGTAAGCGGTACGGCAAAATGGCTCTATCATCTTCGAACGACCGTTCGCGAAAAAATCCGGAGTTTCCCTATGCGGAAAACGATGCTGTGCGGGTCAATTCGAGGAATGAATTACCGGCAGTTGGTGAGAGGTCCGATTTTTCTTTTTAAAGTAATGCGGGCAACTACTGATTAACTGAAAAAGAGGAATTCTAAGGGTAGGGTTTTAAAACAGAAAAGCCGGTCTGAAAAGACCGGCTTTTTAAGCGGATTGACAGCGGATGCCGTCTATATGTCGAACTCGCTCAGCGTTTCAAGCCGGTTTCTTCGGCGGCGCCGATTGCGAGGTTCATGCACTGGATCGCTGCACCCGACGCGCCCTTGCCCAGGTTATCGAGGCGCGCGACGGTCACGAAGCGCTCTTCGTTGCCGAACACGAACAGATCGACACGGTTGGTGTCGTTGTTCGCTTGTACGTCGAAGAAGCCGCCGTCGAGGCTCGTGTCCGCGTCGAACGGAGCGACGTGCATGAACGCCTCGCCCGCATAGTACTCGGCGAACAGCGCCTGCACGTCTTGCGGCGCGGTCTTCTTGGCCAGCTGGTTCGGCGAGAAGAAGGTGGTGACCGCGAGACCCTTGTAGAAGTCGCCGACGATTGGCGTGAACACCGGCGCCGCCTTCAGGCCCGTATGCGCCGCCATTTCAGGCAGATGCTTGTGCGTGAGGCCGAGTGCGTACGGGCGCGGGCTTTTGAGCTTGTCGTTGCCGCCGGCTTCGTAGTCGGCAATCATTTTCTTGCCGCCGCCGCTGTAGCCGGTGATCGAGTATGCGTGCGCGGCAAAGTCCGGCGCCACAACGCCGGCTTCGACGAGCGGACGCATGGCCAGCACGAAGGCCGATGCATGGCAGCCCGGCACGGCGATGCGTTTCGCGGTGCGCAGACGCTCGCGTTGCGAGCGGGCCAGTTCGGGCAGGCCGTAGGCCCAGTCGGCCGACGTACGGAAGGCCGTGCTGGCATCGATCAGCACGGTATGGTCGTTTTCGACCAGCGAGGCCGACTCGCGTGAGGCGACATCCGGCAGACACAGGAACGTGACGTCCGACGCGTTGATGAGACGACGGCGCTCTTCGAGGTCCTTGCGCTTCGCTTCTTCGATACGCAGGATCTCCACGTCGGCGCGTTGCGACAGGTATTCGAAAATCTTCAGGCCGGTCGTGCCTTCCTGTCCGTCGACAAAAACTTTCGTGCTCATCTCTATCTCACTGGCTTGCTTGCTGGAAACGGGGCGCGACGCCGCGCCGGAACGCTATTTTAAGACCTGATCGCGGCAGGTGCGCGAAAAGGGGTGAAAAACGACGATGCGCGCCAAAAGTGACATCGGCGTGACGGGTTACGCGACAGATGTGAGCCGATGCTGGCGGGTTCCGGGCAGATTAACGGCGCTTGCCAGCGGCCGCGCCATTCACATTCTGTCAGGCGCGGTGTCTGCCTCGAGCGCGCGGCGTCTTCGTGCGAGCCTGCGGACAGCCCGTTATCGAACACCCGCGTTCCACCGCGCCGTCACGGCGGCAACGCGCGCGCCGAACATCCGCGCCGTTTCCAGATCGCCCGCGGGCGGCGCTTCTTCCGGCGATGCATCCGCAGGGGACTGCGCCAGCAGACCGGTAAAGCCGCCCACGTAGTTCAGATCGTTGCGGGTTGCCGCCTTGGTATTCGACGGCATCATGCCGGTGCCCACCCAGATCATGCTGTGTTGCATCGCCAGCGTGACGAAGTACTGGATCGTCGAGAACTTGTCGCCGTTCATGGCCGCCGAGTTGGTGAAGCCGGCCGCGATCTTGTCCCTCCACGTTTGGCCGAACCACGGTTTCGAACTCGCATCGGCGAATTTCTTGAAGTCGGCGGACGGGCCGCCCATGTAGGTCGGCGCGCCGAAGATGATGGCGTCCGCGGACGCCAGTTCTGTCCAGGCAGCGTCGTCGATTTCGCCGACCGGCATGAGTTTCGCGTCCGCGCCAGCTTCCAGCGTGCCGGCCAGCACGGCATCGGCAACTTTCTTCGTGTGGCCGTAGCCGCTGTGATAAACGATGACGATCTTCGACATGGCACGCTCCGGCAGGATGAAAAAGCAGAGGTCAGCACGGCAACGGTGCGCGCGTAGCGACGCGACGTCGACAAGCATCGCGTACGCCGCTCAGTTGCACATTACTGACGCGCGTCGGGTACGGCCGCGTCGAGGAAGCCGGATCGCCGTTCCGTTGTGGGACGACCGATGGGACTTCCGCTAACCGAAGGGCCGCTACCGTCCATAGTTGACCACCATCCGCGCGCTGCCGAGCGCGGCGGTGCCGATCTCGTGATCGAACATGAGCGCCGGGCGCCCCTGCGCGAGGCGCAGGTCCGCGGAGCTCAGCGCATAAACGGTGACGACATAGCGATGAGGTTTGCCGGGCGGCGGGCAAGGGCCACCGTAGCCGTCGATATCGAAGTCGTTGCGCGCTTCGACTGCGCCGAGTTTTTTCAGGAAACCCGACGCGCTGGCGTTTTCCGGCAAGCTGTCGACGCTCGCCGGAATGGCCGCAACCACCCAGTGCCACCAGCCGCGGCCGGGCGCATCCTGATCGAACACCGTGACCGCGAAGCTGCGCGTGCCGGCCGGCGCATCGCGCCAAGTCAATTGCGGCGAACGATTGCCGCCTTTGCAGTCGTCCTGATTGAAAACCTGGGCCTCATCTACGGTGCCGCCCGCATGGAAGCTGGCGCTGGTCAGCGTGAACACACCCTCGGCGAGCGCGTCAGGGCTATGCGCTGCGCATAGCGCGATACCCAGCAGCGCGTAGGTGAGGGACGGTATACGGCGGAACGGCGAAGCAAGCGAAACAACCAGGCAACGCGAGCGCATGTGCCGGTTCTCCTGTCAGGGCGCGAGGCGGTTGTCCTCGCGAGGATTATTGTCCCTATTTTGTGCCCCAAGGTCGAATCAAGTCTAACATTCGCGTTGCGGAGGATCATTGTTGCCAGCCGGCGGGCTGGACAGAGGCGAAATCGGCTATAGTCAGAGGAATTGTCCGCGCGAATACAGACTGCGTACCCGATCAGTGCAAGTACCAAGAATAGAAAGGCATGTCAGAAGTTTTGGAGAGTGGTTTATCTGTCGAGGGGAGGGCAATGCAAGATCCAGTCAGGGTCGTGGTCGCTGACGACCATCCGGTGATTCTGTTCGGCGCCGAACAGGCTTTGCTCAAGTTTCCAGGTCTGCAGGTCGTCGCGCGTGCGCGACAGTCGACCGAGTTGGTCAAGGTGTTGCAAACCATTGAGTGTGATGTGCTCGTCACGGATCTGGCGATGCCAGGCGGCCAATACGGCGATGGTTTGCCGCTGATCGGCTATCTGCGCCGCAATTTTCCCGACCTTCCCATCGTCGTGCTGACGATGCTGGAAAACGCCGCGTTGCTCAAGCGGCTGAGCGAACTCGGCGTGACCTCGGTCGTCAATAAATCGGACGATCTGAGCCACATCGGACTCGCGGTGCAGCACGTCAGCCGCAACCTGGAATACATGAGCCCGTCCGTCAAGGCGTCGCTCGATACGCTGCGCATGAATGCCGGCGGCAAGGACGAAGAAGTGATGCTGTCCCGGCGCGAACTCGAGGTTGTGCGCCTGTTCGTGTCGGGCATGACGATCAAGGAGATCGCGGAGCAGCTCAATCGCAGCATCAAGACGATCAGCACGCAGAAGAATACGGCTATGCGCAAGCTCGGTATCGATCGCGATTCCGAGTTGTTCCAGTACGCGCAGAGTAACGGCTTGCTGAATCTGTCGTCGCACTCGGTCGACGACACTGGTAGCGCGTCCTAGCCGCGGTCGTACTTTCGTTCGGTTGGACGAATTCAATGAAAAACGCCACCTGTCTCGTCGACAGGCGGCGTTTTTTCATTCCATCCGCATTAAGCGGCTGCGCTTACTGCGGCGTCGCGTTGGCGCCGCCGTGTGCCGCAGACCATTCGGCCGGCGCGTGCAGGAATTTTTCCACTTCGTCGAGCGTTTTGGCGTCGAAGTAGTTGTTTGCCTTGGCGACGCGCAACACGTCCCACCACGTGGCAAGTGCGTGCAAATCGACGTCGATGTCTTTCAGCACCGACACGCTTTCCTTGAAGATGTTGTAGTGGAACAGCACGAAGCAGTGGTTCACTGTCGCGCCGGCGGTGCGCAGCGCATTGATGAAGTTGACCTTGCTGCGGCTGTCCGTGGTCAGATCTTCGACCAGCAGCACGCGTTGCCCTTCGGTCAGCAGACCTTCGATCTGCGCGTTACGACCGAAACCCTTCGGCTTCTTGCGCACGTATTGCATCGGCACCATCAAACGGTCGGAGAGCCACGCCGCGAACGGGATGCCAGCCGTTTCGCCACCGGCCACCGCGTCGATCTGCTCATAGCCGACGTCGCGCAGGATCGTGGCTTCGGCCATTTCCATCAGGCCGCGGCGCACGCGCGGATAAGAGATCAGCTTGCGGCAGTCGATATAAACTGGGCTCGCCCAGCCGGACGTGAAAATGTACGGTTTCTCCGCGTTGAAGTGCACTGCTTGCACTTCCAGCAGCATCTTTGCGGTGGTGTCGGAGATCGTCTGTCGATCGAAGCCTGTCATGGGCGGATCCTTGGGTGTGAGCGAGGAGAAGCGGGCGCGGGGCCCGGTGGCGCAGCAAGCGGGGTATGCCGCGCCATAGTGGGCGGCGCCTTGATAGGCAATTACGCGGCCGGTCAGTGGAGTGCAGGCCGGCTTTTGCTGCGCGCGTAGGCCGGCATTTTACCCGAAATGGGCTCTCCCGAGGTGGCCGTCATACGTGCCGGCCGCGAATGGCGGTCATAGCGGCCGCGCTGAACGGAACTTGCAAGGTTCGTTCGGGGCAGCATCATTGCTGCTTCCCGGACTGGTTTTCGGCCTGCTTTCTGGCTTGCTTGCTTGCGAGCGGCCCAGGGCGCGTTGCCTTTACACTCACGCGAATTTCCTGGCGGCCGTGTACGCATGGCTGCCCATGCCCTACGAAATGCTTTCAATGACTGCCGCTTCTTCTACCGAGAACCGTAAATCCGCCAAAAGTGGCCCTGCCGAAAGCGGCCCTGCCGAAAGCGGCCCTGCCGAAAGCGGCCCTGCCGAAAGCGGCGCTGCCAAAAGCGGCTATGCGGGACGTGCGCTGATCGCGTCGGTGCTCGGTTACGCGCTGGACGGCTTCGATCTGCTGATCCTCGGCTTCATGCTGCCGGTGATCGCCGCGGATCTGCATCTGAGTTCCGCGCAGGCAGGCTCGCTTGTTACGTGGACGCTGATTGGCGCTGTCGCTGGGGGCCTGATTTTCGGCGTTTTAAGCGACTATTTCGGCCGCGTGCGAATGCTGACGTGGACGATCCTGATCTTCGCCGTCTTTACCGGCCTATGCGCGCTAGCGCAGGGTTATCCAGACCTGCTGGCCTATCGGACCATTGCAGGCATTGGCCTCGGCGGCGAGTTTGGCATCGGCATGACGCTGGTGGCTGAAGCGTGGCCGGCGTCGCAGCGGGCACGCGTGTCGTCCTATGTCGGGCTGGGATGGCAACTCGGGGTGCTCGCGGCCGCGTTGTTGACGCCGCTGCTGCTGCCGGTGATCGGCTGGCGCGGCATGTTCGCGCTTGGATTGCTGCCTGCCGTGGTGTCGTTTTTCGTGCGGCGCAGCGTCGAGGAGCCAGCGTTGTTCACCGAACGCGTTGCACGTGGAATGCGTAAGTTGCCGTTCAAATTGCTGGTGGCCGACGCACGCACCGCGCGCGCCAGCATCGGTATCGCGATTCTCTGTTCAGTACAGAACTTCGGCTATTACGGACTGATGATCTGGCTTCCGAGCTATTTGTCGAAGACGTTCGGCTACTCGCTGACCAGGTCCGGCGTCTGGACCGCCGCGACGGTTCTCGGCATGGCGTGTGGCATCTGGCTGTTCGGCATGGCCGCCGACCGGTTCGGCCGCAAGCCGGCCTTCCTGTTCTACCAGGTGGGCGCGGTGGTGATGGTATTCGTCTACGCTCATCTGACAACGCCGATGGCGCTGCTGATCGGCGGCGCAGCCATGGGTGTGTTCGTCAACGGGATGATCGGCGGCTACGGCGCGCTGATATCCGAGCTATATCCAACCGATGCACGCGCCACCGCGCAGAACGTGCTGTTCAACGTCGGCCGGGCGGTCGGCGGTTTCGGGCCGGTGGTCGTGGGCGCGTTGGCCGCACGCTATTCATTCGGCGCCGCGCTCGCTTTGCTCGCATCGATCTATCTGCTCGACGTTTTCGCGACGCTCTTTCTGATTCCCGAACGACGCGGCGCCGAGCTCGAATGACCCGCGCTTGACCCATGCTTGATCCGGGCATGAGGCACGCGCGGTCATTCACAAAATGGCCGCCGGATGCGGCGCTGCAGCATTGCGGGCCGGTGTTTCGCCGATGGCGAGCCGAGTTAACCACTCAGTGCATCGACGCATTCGGGGTGTACACTAATCGGCCCGCATAGCACTCCGCACCGTCTTGCCCTCCGCCGAGGTCCGAAGCCGCGCCGAACCGGCGCATGCGAAAACCGCCGCAGTCGATTATCCATTCGATGGACGCGAAGCGACGCCAACGGTGCGCTGTGCCGGGCCCAATTACTTACGTCTCGCAGGCTAAAAAATGGACGAACAACTTAAGCAAAGCGCTCTCGCTTACCACCAGTTTCCGAAACCCGGCAAGATTTCGGTCACGCCCACCAAGCCGCTCTCGAACCAGCTCGATCTGTCGCTCGCCTACTCGCCGGGCGTCGCCGCAGCCTGCATGGCGATCTACGAAGACCCGCTCGACGCGCAGAAGTACACGTCGCGCGGCAACCTCGTCGGCGTGATCACGAACGGTACGGCCGTGCTCGGTCTCGGCAATATCGGCCCGCTCGCTGCGAAGCCGGTGATGGAAGGCAAGGGTTGCCTGTTCAAGAAGTTCGCCGGCATCGACGTGTTCGACATCGAACTCTCCGAGTCGGATCCGGACAAGCTGGTTGAAGCGATCGCGATGCTCGAGCCGACCTTGGGCGGCATCAATCTTGAAGACATCAAGGCGCCTGAGTGCTTCTACATCGAAAAGAAGCTGCGCGAGCGCATGAAGATTCCCGTCTTCCATGACGATCAGCACGGCACTGCGATCATCGCTTCGGCGGCGATCCTGAACGGCCTGAAAGTGGTCGGTAAGAAACTCGACGAAGTGAAGCTGGTGTGTTCGGGCGCGGGCGCGGCTGCGATCGCGTGTCTGGATCTGCTGGTGAATCTGGGCCTGTCGAAGAAGAATGTGCTCGTTGTCGATTCGAAGGGTGTGATCTACGAAGGGCGCGGCAACCTGGATCCGTCGAAGGAACGTTACGCGGCTAATACCGAAGCGCGCACGCTGGCCGATGCGAGTCGCGGCGCCGACGTGTTCCTTGGCTGTTCGAGCGGCGGCGTGCTGAAGCCGGAAATGGTCGCGGAAATGGGTACGCAGCCGCTGATTCTGGCGCTGGCGAATCCGGAACCGGAAATCCGTCCGGAAGAAGCGAAGAAGGTGCGCCCGGACTGCATCGTCGCGACAGGCCGTTCGGACTACCCGAACCAGGTCAACAACGTGCTGTGCTTCCCGTTCATCTTCCGCGGCGCGCTGGATGTCGGCGCAACCACGATCACGGAAGAAATGAAGCTCGCGTGCGTGCGTGCGATTGCGGAACTGGCAGAAGAGACCGATCAGGGCGATGAAGTCGCCAAGGCCTACGAAGGTCACTCGCTCGAGTTCGGTCCCGACTACCTGATCCCGAAGCCGTTCGATCCGCGCCTGATCATCAAGATCGCGCCGGCTGTTGCGCAAGCCGCGATGGACTCGGGCGTCGCGACCCGTCCGATCAAGGATATGGACGCGTACCGCGAAGTACTCGGCGCAACGGTGTACCGCACCGGCATGGTGATGCGTCCGGTGTTCGCTGCGGCGAAGTCAGAGCCGGCGCGTATCGTGTTCGCCGAAGGTGAAGACGAGCGCGTGCTGCGCGCCGCGCAATTCGTGCTGCTGGAAAAGATCGCCAAGCCGATTCTGGTCGGCCGTCCGTCGGTGATCGAGATGCGTCTGAAGAAGATGGGTTCGAAGCTGAAATGTGGTGAAGACTTCGAAGTCGTCGATCCGGAAGACGATCCGCGCTATCAGCAATGCTGGCAGGCATACCACGAACTTGGCGCGCGCGAAGGCGTGACGCCGGACGTCGCGAAGGCCGCGATGCGCAAGTTCAACACGCTGATCGGCGCGATCCTCGTGCGCCTCGGCGAAGCTGACGGCATGATCTGCGGGATGATCGGCCAGTATCACGCGCATCTCGGATTCATCGAGCAGGTGCTGGGCAAGGCGGATAACGTGCAGAACTTCGCTGCAATGAATCTGCTGATGCTGCCGGGCCGTAACCTGTTCATCTGCGACACGTACGTGAACGAAATGCCGACCGCCGAACAGCTCGCGGACATGACGATGCTGGCTGCGGGTGAAATCGAGAAATTCGGTATCACGCCGAAGGTTGCGTTGCTGTCGAATTCGAACTTCGGCAGCGCGCCGTCTTCGTCGTCGCAACGCATGGCCGCGGCTCGCAAGCTGATCGTCGAGCGTGCGCCTTCGCTCGAGATCGACGGTGAGATGCATGGCGACGCGGCATTGTCGGAAGCCGTCCGCAAGGCTGCGTTCCCGGGCACGACGCTGACCGGCGAAGCGAACCTGCTGATCATGCCGAACGTGGAAGCTGCAAACATCACGTACAACCTGTTGAAGATGATCGGCGGCGAGGGCGTGACGGTGGGTCCGTTCCTGCTGGGCGCGGAAAAGCCGGTGCACATCCTGACGCCGGCTGCGACCGTGCGCCGGATCATCAACATGACGGCGGTGGCTTCGGCCAACGCACGCAAGCAGGTGAGCGCGCAGTAACGCGAATAGGTTGATGCTTGAAGCGGCGCCGCATTGGGGCGTTCGCTGGCAAGCTAAGAGAACGTCACGGAAGTTGATTCCGTGGCGTTTTTTTTGTGCGTTCTTATTCTGGTGGCCGCTGGTCTGAGGAATTCTTAGGGGGCTAGCTGAGCTTTAAGAATGCTCCTATTCGATTCGCTGTGACACTTTTGTAAAGTTACTTCTGAAGCGCAGCACAACGCGATGGCAACGGAACAGTCGGCTGGTCAATCCTTGCATCGCGTCAGGCGCTGCGCTTCCTCTCGTGTTGGGAAGTTCGTAGTGGCAGTAGCAGTAGTTCTGGTGGTGAAGGCAGTAGTACCAATGGGTTGTAGTACCGGTAGTAAGTGTGTGTTGTTGTAGTTGGAAGTTGAAGTAGCAGTTGGAAGTTGAAGTAGCAGTTGGTGGTTGAAGTAGCAGTTGGAAGTTGAAGTAGCAGTTGGAAGTTGAAGTAGCAGTTGGTAGTTGAAGTAGCAGTTGGTGGTTGAAGTAGCAGTTGGAAGTTGAAGTAGCAGTTGGTGGTTGAAGTAGCAGTTGGTGGTTGAAGTAGCAGTTGGTGGTTGAAGTAGCAGCTGGAAGTTGAAGTAGCAGCTGGTAGTTGAAGTAGCAGTTGGTGGTTGAAGTAGCAGTTGGCAGTTGAAGTAGCCGTTGATGGTTGAAGTAGCAGTTGGAAGTTGAAGTAGCAGTTGGAAGTTGAAGTAGCAGTTGGTGGTTGAAGTAGCAGTTGGTGGTTGAAGTAGCAGTTGGAAGTTGAAGTAGCAGTTCGTAGTTGTAGTAGCTGTTTGGTAGTTGTTTGTTTTTGGTTGGTTGTTGTTGTGTTGTTGGAAGGAGCAGTACCGCTTGTTCTTGTACACACGCATCACGTGTCGGAGCAGGCAAAAAAAGGCGACTGTCCGCGAGGACAGCCGCCTTTTCCATTTCAGGCCGACGCCAGCCGGTCAAGCCAGCAAGATCATGCCGCGTGCTGCGCCTTTCCCGTTTCCGGCGAGCGCCAGCGCGTCAGCAAGTCGTTCCATTTGACCCGCACGCCCTTCAGATTATTTTCCTTCACGTGCCCGTAGCCGCGGATGCCGTCCGGCAGATTCGCCAGTTCGACAGCCAGTTCACGCTTCTGCGCGGTCAGGCCGCCGATCAGTTCGCGCACCAGTGCTTCGTATTCGACGATCAGCGCACGCTCCGTGCGACGCTCCTCTGTCTTGCCGAACACGTCGAGCGCAGTCCCGCGCAGGAACTTGAGTTTTGCGAGCACGTGCATGGCGCTGAACACCCAAGGTCCATACTTCTTCTTCACCAGATGACCTTGTGCGTCTTTCTTCGAGAACGTCGGCGGCGCGAGGTGAATGTGCAGCTTCCAGTCGCCTTCGAAATTCGCCTTCAGTTTTTCGATGAACGCTGGATCGCTATAGAGTCGTGCGACTTCGTACTCATCCTTGTAAGCCATCAGCTTGTGCAGGTTCTTCGCGACCGCTTCGGTCAACGGCAACTGGCCGTCGATCGAATCGAGCGTTGATTCCGCCACACGCACTTGCGACACCAACGCACGATAACGGTCCGCGTAAGCCGCATTCTGGTACGCAGCAAGATAGTCGGCGCGCTTGTCGATCAGCGTGTCGAGCGCCTTCGGCGTGTGCAGCGAGATGATCTTGCTGCTTGCCGTTTCCGCTGCGGCACCGCGTCCTTGCGATTGCGCGAGCTTGCGCACCGCCGCCAGATCGTGCGCAGCACGGCGACCCCATTCGAATGCCGCACGGTTCTTCTCGATCTGCACGTTGTTCAGCTCGATCGCGCGCATCAGCGACTGATAGGTTAGCGGCACCCAGCCGCGTTGCCATGCGTAGCCGAGCACGAACGGATTCGTGTAGATCGCGTCACCAAGCAGCGCGACGGCGAAGTGATTCGCGTCGACCATGTCGACACCGTCGTCGCCCGCACCAGCACGCACGTCCGCTTCAGTGCTGCTGCCCGGGAAGCGCCAGTTCGGGTTCTTGATGAGCTCGGCGGTCGGCGTGTGCGCGCTATTGAGCACGACACGGGTACGGCCCACCTGCATCCGCGAGACGCATTCGTCGCTGGCGGTAACGATCGCGTCGCAACCGATCACGAGACTTGCTTCGCCCATGGCGATGCGGGTCGCGTGTATGTCGCCCGGGTTCTGGGCGATCTGCACGTGGCTCATCACGGCGCCGCCCTTTTGCGCGAGGCCGGTGACGTCGAGTACCGTGACGCCTTTGTTTTCCAGGTGCGCGGCCATCCCGAGCAATGCGCCGATCGTCACGACGCCCGTGCCGCCGACGCCCGTCACCAGCACCCCATAAGGGCGCGCGATCGACGGTAGTTCGGGTTCCGGCACGGGTGGCATCGCGTCACCGACAATGCCGGAAGCCGCCTTCGGCTTGCGCAACTGCCCCCCTTCGACGGATACGAAGCTCGGGCAGAACCCGTTCACGCACGAGAAGTCTTTGTTGCAGGTCGACTGATTGATCTGGCGTTTGGTGCCGTACTCGGTATCGAGCGGCTCCACAGACAGGCAATTCGACTTCACCGAGCAATCGCCGCAGCCTTCGCACACTGCTTCGTTGATCACGACACGCCGCGCCGGGTCCGGATACGTGCCGCGCTTCCTGCGGCGGCGCTTCTCGGTCGCGCAGGTCTGGTCGTAGATCAGGATCGTGGTGCCGGAAATCTCGCGCAGCTGGCGCTGAACTTCGTCGAGCTTGTCGCGATGGTGAATGTCGATGCCGGGCGCGAGGCCGACGTTCGCGGCGTACTTCTCCGGCTCATCGGTGACGATCACGATCTTCGTCGCGCCTTCGGCGGCGAGTTGATGCGTAATCTGCGGCACGGTCAGCACGCCGTCGACCGGTTGGCCGCCCGTCATCGCGACCGCGTCGTTATAGAGAATCTTGTAGGTGATATTCGCCTTCGACGCGATCGCCGCGCGAATCGCGAGCAGGCCCGAGTGGAAGTAGGTGCCGTCGCCGAGGTTGGCGAACACGTGCTTGTCATTGGTGAACGGCGCCTGGCCGATCCACGCGACGCCTTCGCCGCCCATCTGGCTGAAGGTGCTGGTGCTGCGGTCCATCCACACGGTCATGTAGTGGCAGCCGATGCCGGCCATTGCGCGCGAGCCTTCCGGCACATTCGTCGACGTGTTGTGCGGACAGCCCGAGCAGAACCACGGCTTGCGCTCGGCTTCGACGCGCGGACGCGCCAAGGCTTTTTCTTTCGCTTCGATTACCGCGATGCGCGTCGCAATGCGCGCACGCACGTCGGACGGCAGGTCGAACTTGTCGAGCCGCGTGGCGATCGCCTTGGCGATGATCGCCGGCGAAAGTTCGTAGTGGGCCGGCAGCAGCCAGTTGCCCATCGGCACCGACCATTCGCCACCTGCGCCGTCCTTCTCGTCGAACTTGCCGAACACACGCGGACGCTGCGCATCGGGCCAGTTGTACAGTTCTTCCTTGATTGCGTATTCGAGGATCTGGCGTTTTTCTTCAATCACCAGAATTTCCTCGAGACCGCGAGCGAACGCGTGCGCACCTTGCGCCTCGAGCGGCCATACACAGCCGACCTTATACAGGCGGATGCCGATGCGCGAACAGGTTTCGTCGTCGAGACCGAGATCGGTCAGCGCCTGACGCACGTCGAGGTATGCCTTGCCGCCCGTCATGATGCCGAAACGGGCGTGTGGCGAATCGATTTCGACGCGGTCCAGTTTGTTCGCGCGCACATAAGCGAGCGCTGCGTACCACTTGTAGTCGAGTAGACGCGCTTCCTGCACCAGTGGCGGATCCGGCCAGCGAATGTTCAGACCGCCTTCGGGCATGGCGAAGTCGTCCGGCAGAATGATTTTCGTGCGGTGCGGATCGATGTCGACCGAAGCCGACGATTCGACCACGTCGGTCACGCACTTCATCGCCACCCACAGCCCGGAATAGCGGCTCATCGCCCAACCATGCAGGCCGAAGTCCAGATATTCCTGCACGTTCGATGGAAACAGCACCGGCAGGCCACACGCCTTGAAGATGTGTTCCGATTGGTGCGCGAGCGTCGAGGATTTGGCGGCGTGGTCGTCGCCGGCGAGCACGAGAACGCCGCCGTGTTGCGCCGAGCCAGCCGAATTGCCATGCTTGAAGACGTCGCCGGAACGGTCGACGCCCGGGCCCTTGCCGTACCACATCGAGAAGACGCCATCGTATTTGGCGCTCGGGTACAGATTGACCTGCTGTGAACCCCACACGGCGGTGGCCGCGAGGTCTTCGTTGACGCCGGGTTGGAACACGACGCGATGTGCGGCGAGATGCTGTTTCGCCTTCCACAAGGATTGGTCGAGTCCGCCGAGAGGCGATCCACGGTAACCGGAAATGAAGCCGGCGGTATTGAGCCCAGCGGCCTGGTCGCGTTCCTGCTGCAGCATCGGCAGACGCACTAGCGCCTGGATGCCGCTCATGTACGCGCGGCCACGTTCGAGGGTGTATTTGTCGTCGAGCGTGACGGAAGATAGCGCGGCTTCGAGCGAGGCTCGCTGACCTGCGTCTAGCGGGGCATTCATTATGTGTTCTCCTCCACCGAGTTTGGGATCACCAAAACTTTTTTGGACCGCCGCATCTTGTGAATGCGTAAGGCCGGGGTCGCCATATTGACGTGTTTCAAGCGATGGTAGCACTGGTGAAAACCCGCCGCAGCGCGACATGAACACGGTCACGCGGCGCGATTTCCCAGAAGCGCATCGGCTGGCACCCGGCTCTCTGACACCCCTGTAACAAGCTGTAAAAACTACAAATATGCGGAACCGCAGTTGAAATGTCTGTCTAACCCCCACCTGCGAGCAATGTCTGCGCAACGCTCTGCATTCGGTGGAGCTTCAGGACAGCAGGGCAGTTAGAAAAGGAGTACGCATGAACACGAGAAACATCCAGACTTTCCTGATGGTTTCGGCCGCATTCTTTGCCATGAGCACGCCGGTGCGCTCGAACTCAAGCTCGAGCAGCGCAGGGGCGTTGTCGAATGCGATCACCAGCATGGCGCAAGTCGCGCCCGCCCGCATTGCGGCGGAGCGTCTTGCACGATCCACAAAGGCCGACAAGGAAGACCAGAATTCGTGATGCGTTGCTAAAGCGGCGCATCAGTTGAAAATCAGCCGTTGTCCGGGCTTCGACCAACGGCATAGACGACGAAGGGCGAGGATCGCAAGATCCTCGCCCTTTTTTATCTCTCTCAGATTCCGTGCCGGCCTTTAATCGTTAGGCCTTGTCCTGAACCACGCCGCGGCGAATCTGGTCTAGCTCGATCGATTCGAACAGCGCCTTGAAATTGCCCTCGCCGAACCCCTGATTACCCTTGCGCTGGATGATCTCGAAGAAGATCGGTCCGATCTGGTTTTCGGTGAATATCTGCAGCAGCAAGTCGTCGGGTGCGCCGTCGATCAGAATCTTGCGCTTACGCAATTCATCGAGCGGTTCGCCGTGGTTCGGCACACGGCGATCGACCAGTTCATAGTACGTGTCGATCGTATCGAGCAACGAGATGTTCGCCGCGCGCAAACCGTCCACGGTGCGGTAGATGTCGTTGCTGCCCAGCGCGATGTGCTGGATGCCTTCGCCGTGGTACTCGTCCAGATATTCCTGAATCTGGCCGGGCACGTCAGAACCTTCCTCATTGATCGGAATGCGGATCTTTCCGCACGGCGAGGTCATTGCCTTCGATTTCACGCCGGTCACCTTGCCTTCGATGTCGAAGTAACGCACTTCCCGGAAATTGAACAGACGCTCGTAGAACTCCGCCCATTCCTGCATGCGGCCGCGATGGACGTTGTGCGTGAGGTGATCGATGTAGGTCAGGCCGTGGCCGACCGGGTTAGGATTGGCGCCGGGAATCGGCTCGAAGTCGACGTCATAAATGTCGATGTTGCCAATGCTGCCTGGCTCAGCGCCGTTCTTGCCGCGCCAGCGGTCGACGAAATAGATCAGCGAGTCGCCAATACCCTTGATCGCCGGGATGTTCAGTTCCATCGGGCCGGTCTTGTTGTCGAAGCCCCAGGCGCCTTTTTCCAGAGCCTGCTGGTAAGCCTTCGCCGCGTCCTGCACGCGGAAGGCGATCGCGCAGATCGACGGGCCGTGCAGGCGCGTGAAACGTTGCGCGAACGAATGCTGTTCCCCGTTGACGATGAAGTTGATTTCGCCCTGGCGATACAGCGTCACGTCTTTGTGACGATGCCGGGCGACGGCGGTGAAGCCCATCTGTTCGAACAGCTTGCCGAGCGCCTTCGGATCCGGTGCGGTGTATTCGATGAATTCGAAGCCGTCGGTGCCGACCGGATTCTCCCAAGTTGAAACCTGCATTGTCTGTCTCCTGTGTCGACCGGAGTTAGCGCTTCAGCGCTTACTCCGGTCCCATACAAAGTTGTCGACCGGAGTTGACGCTTTAGCGCTTACTCCGGCCCCATACAAAGCCAAGCGCTGACGCGGGGTGTGCAAGTTAGCGCGACTGAATGACGCAAGTGTAAAGGCCGGCCGGCGACGAAAACTTGCGAAGTTAATCGCATGTCGATACGCTGGCGCTATTTCCTGGCTTGTTTTCTCACATGGACGACAGAAAATGGCCAAAATAGAGATAGACGCCATCGACAGACGCATTCTGGCGATCCTTCAGGAGAATGGCCGGCTATCGAATCAGGAGATCGCCGAGCGCATCAATCTGTCGCCGAGCCCCTGTTTGCGGCGTATCCGTCGGCTGGAGGAGAGCGGGGTGATTCGCGGCTATGTCGCGCTGCTCGATGCGCAAAAGCTTGGGCTCGATCTGCTTGCTTACGTCAACGTGCGGCTGGAAAAGCGCAGCGGTCCGGCGCTCAGTCCGCGCGGCTACACCACGCACGCCGATCTGTTCCGCGCGGCGGTGCAGACGTGGCCGGAAGTGGTCGCATGTCACGCGATGACGGGCGACATGGATTACCTGCTGCGCGTGCAGGTCGAGGATATGGCGCACTTTTCACGTTTCGTGCAGGACCAGTTGCTGCACCATCCCTCTGTCATCGACGTGAAGACGAGCTTTTCGCTCGAGAAGTTCAAAGAGACAACGGCACTGCCGATTTTGTGAGCGCCGGGCCGCGGTCAAGCGGCAGACAAACAAAAAGGGCAGCCAACAAGGCCGCCCTTTTTGTTTCGCCGAAGCGCGGACCGGTTAAGCGGCCTCAGCTGTCGGCAAGAACGATTCGAACAGTCTCGACGCCTGACGCGCCTGGCGCTTGAGTGCGTAATCGAACACCGCGGCTTGCTCCTGCAGCATTTCGGCGATGATGCTCGTTTGATCCGCCGGCGGCAGCGTCAGATAGGCGTCTGCTTCGCCGTACGAGTATTCGATCTTCATGCCGGCCTTCTTCGCGATGTGCATCATGGTCGAATTGCGCGACAGGCAGTGCATGTAGAGCATGGTGACATGCGTATTCCGGCTGCGGATGGCGGCACGCTCGAAGAGCTTCGAGCCAATACCTTGCCCACGAGCGCTTTCCAGCACCGAGACGCCGAACTCGGCAGTGCGCTTGTTGCCTTCGACCGGCAGATACGCCAGATGGCCGACGCCGATGAGTTGCAATTGACTATCGAATACGCCGAAGACCGTGTCGCGCGTGAAATCGATCGCGCGGACGTAATTTTCAATGACGTGGTCCGGCACGATCTGGCCAAAGCGCAAAAGGCGGTCGTCTTCGTCGAGCGAGAGGAAGTGGGTCAGCAGCCGTTCGCGATCGATGGCGGTGAGTTCGCGGACCAGAGCAGGCGCACGACCGCCTGGCTGCAACAGGCGATCGTGCGCGACGATCGGCTCAGCGGCGCGGGGTGTAATCATGTTCATGTTCATGGTCAGGTTCTCCTTTAATCAAGCGGCATGGTGCACCGCAAAAACGATTTTAGCGGAAATGCCGACCTGACACTAGGGAAAACCCGTATCAAAACTGAGGGGAACGCCTAAAAATCTAGCGCCCTATTTTTAATGTATTGATTATTAAGGAAAAATAAATTGAGCAAGCGTTCGTGACAAGATGTTGCGGCCGAGGCGGCAGGCGCCCACTATTCCCTCTGAACAATGCTGCCGTGCGCAATCAGCCTTCGGCGGAGCTCAATCCATGGTCCACCATATTGACCACCTGCTCGGCAAATTCCCGGTAGCCCATTCGGCCGTCCGGCTTGAGCCAGGTGAATGTCCAGTTGATCATTCCGAACACCATCATCGTGAGGGCGGTCTGGTTTTCGCGCGTGGCGCGTTCCGGATAAGCGCGCGCCAACTGCCGCGCAAACGCCGCGACCACGTCGCGCTGGCGGTTCAGGATGATCTCGCGCTGGGCGTCGACCAGATACTTCACGTCGTTCAAGAGCGCGACGTGACGGCTGTGCGACGTCTCATACTCGGACAGAAATGCGCGGATCAGCTCCGCGAAGGTTTCCCGCTCGGACAACCCGCGACGTTGGCTCGCTCCCTCCACCTCGGCGATGATCAGCATCAGCCGTTTGGTGTAGCGGTCCAGCAGATCGAACAGGATCGCTTCCTTGCTCGCGTAGTAGTGGTACAGGCGCGCTTTCGAGGTGCCGCTCGCGGCGGCGAGGTCGGCCATCGAGGTGCTCGGGTAGCTGGTCTGCGCGAATTTCGCCGCGGCTAGTTCGAGAATCTGGTCGCGCTGGGTTTCGTGGTCGGGGGCTCGGGTGCGTGCCATGGTCGTCTGTTTTATTAGTGTGGACAGGGTGCAAGTGCCGCGCAGAGCTCCAGCGTGCGCCATGCGCTCGCGTCGCCGCGCAGCTTGATGCGGCGTGTTGCGGCCAGTTCGCGAAAGCGCCACAGCACGATGCTGTCGCTCACCAGATAGCAGAGGTCGGCGGTCATCAGTTCAGCGGCAACACGCGCGGCAGGTTGCCAGTCGCCGATGGCCTGTTCGAGAATCAGTGCGTCCAGATCGGCGAAGCTGCCGTTCGTGAAAGTGTTGTCGCGCCAGCGCCGTGTCTCGCCGTTCGCGTGTTTGGCCTCCTGCCATTCGAGCGCAAGCCGGCTGATGCGCAGAACCGAAATCGGCGCCGCGTCCGGCAGGCGCCCTTGCAGTACAGCCGGCGCGAACATGCCGACGGATGTCGCGCGATCTTTGCGACTGTGCGCCCATGCGTCCGGATCGGTGAGGTCGTGAATCGACAGACGCACTTCATTCAGCCGTTGCGGGCTGTTGCGCAGGTGGTAGCTGACGCGGCGCAGCATCAATTGATCGGCTGCGCTTTCGCCGTGCCAGACCACCACGTTCGCGGCACCGCGTGCGATGTTCTCCAGCGTGGCCGCCTGCTCGCGGAATTCCCGAAGAAAATCGCGCCGGCGGTCCGTGCTGACACGGTCCCAGAATTCTGCTCGCACGTCGGGTCCGTCATCGATACCGCGCAGCGGACCGACCGCCAGATCGTCGCGCAGTGCGTGCACGCGATCGTCGCGGCCCGCCTCGGCTAGCGCGGCGCGCAGTGACTCGGCGGCGACATCGCCGTTGGTGAGGTGGATGGTGCTCATCGGCAGTGGCTTGGGCTGGCAAAAAACGCAAATAGCAAAAGGGGCCGCTCATCGACCGGGACAGGCGTCCAATCGCGAGCGGCCCCTAGTGTAAGCGGATCGCGGACCTGCTGAAAGCGTTCCAGGCGCCGCGTGGCTGCCGGATGCGTTCGGCTCAGCGCTCGTCGTAACTCACCACCACGCGATCGCTGATTGGATGGCATTGGCAGGTCAGCACGTAACCGTCGCGGATTTCGTGTTCTTCCAGCGTGTAGTTCTTTTCCATCTTGACCTCGCCTTCCAGCACCTTCGCGCGGCAAGTGCAGCAGACGCCGCCCTTGCACGCGTACGGCAACGCGAGACCGGCACGCAAGCCGACGTCGAGCACGCTCACGCCCTGATACGGCAGGCGCAGCTTGCGCCTTTTCCCGTCGAGGACGATTTCGAGGTCGGCGGCCGGGGTGTCGTCGGTGATTTCGACCGGCGGCACGCCCGCTTGCGGCAGCGGCGAACCGAAGCGCTCAACATGCACTTTTGCCGAAGGCACGCCCGCTGCTTTCAGCGCAGCCTCGGCGGCATCCATCATCGGTGCGGGGCCGCAGATGAAGGCTTCGTCGATTGCGTCGGCCGGCAGCAGATTTTCGATGAAGGCGGCGCACTTCTCCTGGTCGAGCACGCCGTTGAACAGCTCGACGTCTTGCAGGTCGTCGGACAGCACGTGATAGAGCACGAAGCGGTTCATGAAGCGGTTCTTCAGATCCTCGAGTTCTTCCGCGAACATGATCTGATCGACGCTGCGGTTGCCGTACACCAGCGTGAAAGTGCTGCGTGGCTCGACTTCGAGCGTGGTCTTGATGATCGCGAGCACCGGTGTGATGCCCGAGCCGCCGGAAAACGCGAGGTATTGCTGACCCTGGTCGGCATTCAGATGGGTGAAGAAGCGGCCGTCCGGCGTCATCACGTCAATGGTGTGGCCGGGCTGCAGCGTGTCGAACGCGAAGTTCGAGAAACGCCCGCCGCGCACGCGCTTGATGCCGATGCGCAATTCGCCGTCGCGATCGTAATCGGTGACGCCGACGCAGATCGAATACGAACGGCGCGTTTCCTCACCGTCGATGTGCGTTTTCAGCGTGACGAACTGACCCTGCATGAAGCGGTATTGATCGCGTAGTTCGGCAGGGACTTCGAAGGCAACCGAGACCGCGTCGGCGGTTTCGGGCCGCACTTCGCGGATGCGCAGCGGATGAAATTGCGGGGTAGCCATATCAGTATGGTTTGAAGTAGTCGAAGGGTTCGCGGCAGTCGATGCAGCGGTACAGCGCCTTGCAGGCCGTCGAGCCGAATTGCGCGAGGCGCTCGGTATGCGCCGAGCCGCAACGGGGGCACGACGGCGCCGGCAGCGCGCGCGGCATGAAACGCAGCACTTTTTCCTGCGACGGCGCGGCGGAGCCGCAATTGCCCGTCGGCGGCGCGATGCCGTAGGCGCGCAGCTTTTCACGCGCGTCGGCGGTCATCCAGTCGGTGGTCCAGGCCGGTGCGAGGACCGTGGCGATCCGATATGGCTTCAGATCGGCCGCGTCGAGCGCATGCGCGACGTCTTCGGCGATCTGCGACATTGCCGGGCAACCGGAATAGGTCGGCGTGATCACGACTTCGAGCGTGCCGTCGGCGGCGCGCCGCACGTCGCGCAGAATGCCGAGTTCCCGAATCGACACCACCGGAATCTCCGGATCGGGCACCGTTTCGAGCACGGCCCACGCGCGTTCGAGCGTGGCGTTGGCGGTGAGCATGGCAGTCGAGGTCGTCATCGTCATCGTGAAGTTCCGTCGGGTTCCGGTTGTGCGCTTACCAGGTGGCGCCGGGATGCTGGCGCGCGAGGCTTTGCATTTCGGCCAGCACAAAACCCATGTGTTCCGAGTGCTCGCCGTGCTTGCCAGTCGTGATGTGCTTGACGGCTTCGGGCAGCTTGAGCGTGGCTTTATCGAGCGTGGCCTGTACGTCTTCGAGCCATGCTCCTTCGAGATCCGACGTCATCGGCCCGATACCGGCGGCGGCGATGGTCTCCTCCACGGCGTCGGCACTGAAAAACTCGCGCGTGTATGGCAGCAGATAGTCGAGTGCGGCTTGAGCACGGCGATGTGACTCGTCGGTGCCGTCGCCGAAACGGATCAGCCATTCGCTTGCGTGGTGCACGTGATAGCTGGCTTCCTTGATCGACTTCGAGGCGATCGCTGCCAGCTGTTCATCCTTCGACGTAGTGAGTGCCGACCAAAGATGCGCCATCAGCGTCGCGTACAGGAAATTGCGCACGATCGTGACCGCGTAGTCCTTCTCGGCTTGCGCGGTACCGGCTAGCGGGCCGTAATGCGGCAACTCGGCCAGCGTGTAGTTGGCGAACTCACGTTCGGCGCGGAAGTAGGCGTAGTCGTCTTCCGTGCGGCTTTTGCCGGTGAGTTGCTGTTCCAGCGAGGCGGCGTGCGTATACAACAGGCGCGCCTGACCGATCAGATCCAGACTCATGTTCGACAGCGCGATGTCCTCTTCGAGAACCGGGCCGTGACCGCACCACTCGGTATTGCGCTGACCGAGGATCAGCGCGGTGTCCGCGAGGCGCAGCACGTACTGCAGATGTTGGGGCGTAATGTTCATGGCCGCGCTTACATGTGGTTGACTTCGTCGGGGAGCGTATAGAACGTCGGATGGCGGTAAATCTTGTCGCCAGCCGGTTCGAACAGCTCCGCCTTGTCTTCCGGCGCGGACGCCGTGATCGCCGACGACGGCACCACCCAGATGCTCACGCCTTCCTGGCGGCGCGTGTAGACGTCGCGGGCCATGCGCAGCGCCATCGGCGCGTCGGCGGCATGCAGGCTGCCGCAGTGTTTATGGTCGAGTCCCTGCTTGCTGCGCACGAAGACTTCCCAAATCGGCCATTCCTTGTTCATCGCTGATCTCCTGATACTTTGTTCGGCTTGCCGCGTGAGTTAAGCGGCGTGCTGTTGCGCGCGCTGGCGTTGCTTTTCGGCGTGGGCGAGGGCGGCTTCGCGCACCCAGGCGCCTTCGTCGTGCGCCTTCACGCGAGTCGCGAGACGTTCGCGGTTGCAGGGGCCGTCGCCATTCACGACGCGCCAGAATTCTTCCCAGTCGATATCGCCATAGTCGTGGTGGCCACGGGCTTCGTTCCACTTCAGATCCGGGTCCGGCAGCGTGACGCCGAGCACCTTGGCCTGGTCGACGGTGGCGTCGACGAATTTCTGGCGCAGATCGTCGTTCGAGATGCGTTTGATGCCCCATTTCGACGACTGGTTGCTGTGGATCGAGTCTTTGTCGCTCGGTCCGAACATCATCAGCACCGGCCACCACCAGCGGTTCACGGCTTGCTGGACCAATTCGCGTTGCGCTTCGGTGCCGCTCATCATCGACATCAGCGCGTCGAAGCCTTGGCGCTGATGGAACGACTCTTCCTTGCAGATACGGATCATTGCGCGTGCGTACGGGCCGTAAGTGCAGCGGCACAGCGGAATCTGGTTCATGATTGCCGCGCCGTCCACCAGCCAGCCGATCACGCCGACGTCCGCCCACGTGGGCGTCGGGTAATTGAAGATGCTCGAATATTTGGCTTTGCCCGAGTGCAACGCAGCGATCAACTGATCGCGCGACACACCGAGCGTTTCGGCCGCGCTATATAGATAGAGACCGTGGCCGGCTTCATCCTGCACTTTGGCCAGCAGGATCGCCTTGCGCTTCAGGCTGGGTGCGCGTGTGATCCAGTTGCCTTCTGGCAGCATGCCGACGATCTCCGAATGCGCGTGCTGCGAGATTTGCCGCACCAGCGTCTTGCGGTAAGCGTCAGGCATCCAGTCCTGCGCCTCGATCTTGCCGTCGGCGGTCATGACCGCATCGAATTGCGCCTGTTCGGGCGAACTCGCTGCCGCGTCGAGCGGGGCAACATTGCCGGGGATATCCAGGGATTGCGTGTACATGGGGACGCTCTCAGCGGAAGTTGTCTGTGTTTGCGCAGTATAAACCAACCGACCGGTCGGTTAATAAATTTTTTGAGACGGACCGCGGCTATCGATAGGGGAAGGAAGGAGCGCCGTCGAGGGCGTTTCACATGCACTGCCGCCCCGCGCCGACACTTAACCTATAAAATTGCGAATTGGCTGCGATTTGCGGCCTTCCTGCATCCCCCGGTACTCATGTTACGTCTAAGCGAAATCAAACTCCCGCTCGATCATCCCGAGAGCGTTCTCGAAGCCGCCGTCCGCGCGCGCCTCGCTGAGCTCGGCGTGGGCGACGACGGGCTCGTCCGATACACCGTGTTCCGCCGCGCACACGACGCGCGCAAGCGCACCGACATCAAGCTCACTTATATCGTCGACGTTGAAGTCAAAGATGAAGCGGCCGCGCTCAGGCGGCTCGCCGACGTGCCGCACTGCGGCGTGACGCCGGACATGACGTACCGTTTTGTCGCCAAAGCACCGGCGCAGATGACCTCCCCGCGCCCGGTCGTGATCGGCATGGGGCCGTGCGGCCTGTTTGCCGGGCTGATCCTTGCCCAAATGGGCTTTCGTCCGATCATTCTCGAGCGCGGCAAGGCCGTGCGCGAGCGCACTAAAGATACTTTCGGCCTGTGGCGCAAGTCGGTGCTCAATCCTGAATCGAACGTGCAGTTCGGCGAAGGCGGCGCGGGTACCTTCTCGGACGGCAAGCTTTATAGTCAGATCAAGGATCCGAAGCACTACGGCCGCAAGGTGCTCGATGAGTTCGTCCGCGCGGGTGCGCCGGAGGACATTCTTTATCTGAGCCGCCCCCATATCGGCACGTTCCGCCTTGTCAGCATGGTCGAAAAGATGCGCGCGACCATTCACGAGTTGGGCGGCGAAGTGCGTTTCGAGACGCGGGTCGACGATATTGAAATCGATCAGGGCAAGGTGCGCGGGCTCAAACTGTCGACGGGCGAACATTTGCGCTGCGACCACGTGGTGCTGGCGGTCGGCCATAGCGCGCGCGATACCTTCCAGATGCTGAACGACCGCGGCGTCTATATCGAAGCCAAGCCTTTTTCGCTCGGTTTCCGGATCGAACATCCGCAAGGGTTGATCGATCGCAGTCGTTTCGGCAAGTTCGCGGGACACAAGCAACTCGGCGCCGCTGACTATAAGGTGGTGCATCACTGCAGCAATGGGCGTGCGGTTTATAGCTTCTGCATGTGTCCGGGCGGCACGGTGGTCGCGGCGACTTCCGAGCCGGGCCGCGTGGTGACCAACGGCATGAGCCAGTACTCACGGGCGGAACGCAATGCCAACGCCGGGATTGTCGTCGGCATCACGCCGGACGACTATCCGGGCGGGCCGCTTGCCGGCATCGCCTTCCAGCGTAAATGGGAAGAGCGGGCGTTCGAACTGGGCGGCGGCAACTATATGGCGCCGGGGCAACTGGTCGGCGATTTTATCGCTGGGCGGCCGTCTACGTCGCTGGGGTCGGTGGTGCCGTCCTACAAGCCGGGCGTGCATCCGACCGATCTCAGCACGGCGCTGCCCGACTACGTGATCGAGGCGATCCGCGAAGCGTTGCCGCAGATGGACAAGAAAATCGCCGGGTTTGCCATGCATGACGCCGTGCTGACAGGCGTCGAGACGAGAACGTCGTCACCGATTCGCGTGCGGCGCCGGGACGACTATCAGAGCATGAATGTCGAGGGCTTGTATCCGGCCGGTGAGGGCGCGGGGTATGCCGGCGGAATCTACTCGGCAGCCATCGACGGGATCGAGGTGGCCGAAGCGCTTGCATTGAAGATGAGCGGGGCGTCGGTGGCGGTATGACGAATAATGCGTTTGCGCTCACACCGAATGGCGGTGGCGCAGGCGGCCTGATATGGGCGAGACGCTGTGCATCCTCGGCCGATGGCTGCTTCGCAGACGTTGCGTCTAGGGCCCCGGGTGGGGGCTCTAGTGCCAGGCGAGCCGAATACGTCCGGCGCCGCGCGATCCACCGAATACCCGTGCCCCCGCTTGCGGTACGGTCGGTGCCGCAGCCTTGATACGAGGCGCGGGTGATCGTACGATAGCGCTCGCCCACTCGCCCACTCGCCCACTCGCCCACTCGCCCACTCGCCCATTCGGCCGCGATGGCCATGGCGATCGGGCACAATGCACGTTTCGCATCGAACTGACCACCCGAATGACCATTCGCACCCTGGCTGCCGCATGTGGCGCGGCGCTGCTTTGCCAATTTGCCGTTTCCTCGACCGTTTTTGCCGCCGACGCCCCGGCGCACTGGGTTACTGCGTGGGCGACGGCGTTGCAACCCATCCCGCAACGATCGGATTTGCCGCCCTTATATCGCGCCCCGGAGGTAGCAGGGCGCACCGTTCGTCAGATCGTCTATCCCACGCTGTCAGGTAAATCCGCACGAGTCCATCTCAGTAATGAGTACGGGAAGACGGCGCTCGTCATCGAGGATTTGCGCATCGCGCGCTCGGCCGGTGGGGCTGCGGCGCTAGGCAATGGCGAGGCGCGCGTGACGTTCGGTGGCAAGAGTTCGGTGAGCGTGCCGGCGGGCGCGGAGTTGGATAGCGACCCGGTTGCTATCGACATCGTTGAAGGTGCGCCGTATGCGCTCAGTGCGTTCACGGGGCCGGAACAGCGGATCGTGGCGTGGCATCGGGTATCGAGTCAGTTGAATTACGTTTCCGTACCGGGTAATCACACGGCCGATACTTCCGCTGAATCGTTTCGCGGCCGGTTCACGCAATATGTGTGGGTGACTGGCTTGTCGGTGGACGCGCCTTCATCGGTTGCCATCGCCGCGATCGGCGACTCGATCACCGACGGCATGCGCTCCAGCCTGAATCAGAATCGACGCTGGCCGGACGCGCTGGCTCGTCGGTTCGCCGGCACCGGAGACCACTCGACGGCTATCGTCAATCTTGGCATCAGCGGCAATCGTTTGTTGAGCGACTCACTCTGCTACGGCGACGCACTCGTCCGGCGTTTCGACCGGGACGTGCTGGAACGCCCGGGTGTCAAGACGGCGATTCTGCTGATCGGAATCAACGACATCAATTTTGCAGAGATGCCAGCTCGTAGCGGCCTCGACTGCGACTCCCCACACACCTCGGTGACAGCCGCCGATCTGATCGCCGGGTACCAGCGGGTGATTGCAGATGCACGGCACCGTGGCGTGAAGGTGTTCGGCGCGACGTTGACGCCTGCCTCGCTGCCGGCGCCCCGAGAGGCGATCCGGCTTGCGGTCAACCAGTGGATTCGAACCAGCCGCGCTTTCGACGGCGTCGTAGATTTCGACGCAGCACTACGCGACCCGGCGCACCCGAGTCGCCTGCAGCGCACCTTTGACAGTGGCGATCATATCCATCCCAGCGACGCCGGATACACCGCAATGGCCGAAGCGGTTCCGGTGGCTGCTTTGGAGAATTCAACCCGGAAGTGAGCCGCAAAAAAGATTTTCTTCAAACACTTGTCACATGGCTGATGTTCGCCTATAGTTCGCCTCCTCGTTTGCGAACGAGGGCCGCGGCAGAAACCAGCGGCCGTGACGTCAACAAGGTTTTAAGCGAAAGCGAAAAATGTTGTTGACGAAACGAAAAAGAGCCTTCATAATCTCGTTTCTCTGCTGCTGATGCAGCGACGCAGAACGAAGCGGTGCCGGGTGGTTGTGATGTGATGCAACGCGGTGCTGGTTCGGTAGTGAATGCGTAATCGATCTTTAAAAATTAACAGCCGATAAGTGTGGGCGCTTGATGCGCGACGCGCAGTGGACCCTTCGGGGTTTGCTGGAAGCGAAAGTATCAAGTCTCACACTAGTATTAAAGGAAGGTTTTCCTGTCTTTGGACAGGTTAATCATTCGTCAGTACGTTGAGTGAGCGACCGGTTCTTAACTGAACCGAAAAACAGTAACAGGTTTGAACTGAAGAGTTTGATCCTGGCTCAGATTGAACGCTGGCGGCATGCCTTACACATGCAAGTCGAACGGCAGCACGGGGGCAACCCTGGTGGCGAGTGGCGAACGGGTGAGTAATACATCGGAACGTGTCCTGTAGTGGGGGATAGCCCGGCGAAAGCCGGATTAATACCGCATACGCTCTACGGAGGAAAGGGGGGGATCGCAAGACCTCCCGCTACAGGGGCGGCCGATGGCAGATTAGCTAGTTGGTGGGGTAAAGGCCTACCAAGGCGACGATCTGTAGCTGGTCTGAGAGGACGACCAGCCACACTGGGACTGAGACACGGCCCAGACTCCTACGGGAGGCAGCAGTGGGGAATTTTGGACAATGGGCGAAAGCCTGATCCAGCAATGCCGCGTGTGTGAAGAAGGCCTTCGGGTTGTAAAGCACTTTTGTCCGGAAAGAAAGCCTCTGGGTTAATACCCCGGGGGGATGACGGTACCGGAAGAATAAGCACCGGCTAACTACGTGCCAGCAGCCGCGGTAATACGTAGGGTGCAAGCGTTAATCGGAATTACTGGGCGTAAAGCGTGCGCAGGCGGTCCGCTAAGACAGATGTGAAATCCCCGGGCTTAACCTGGGAACTGCATTTGTGACTGGCGGGCTAGAGTATGGCAGAGGGGGGTAGAATTCCACGTGTAGCAGTGAAATGCGTAGAGATGTGGAGGAATACCGATGGCGAAGGCAGCCCCCTGGGCCAATACTGACGCTCATGCACGAAAGCGTGGGGAGCAAACAGGATTAGATACCCTGGTAGTCCACGCCCTAAACGATGTCAACTAGTTGTTGGGTCTTCATTGACTTAGTAACGTAGCTAACGCGTGAAGTTGACCGCCTGGGGAGTACGGTCGCAAGATTAAAACTCAAAGGAATTGACGGGGACCCGCACAAGCGGTGGATGATGTGGATTAATTCGATGCAACGCGAAAAACCTTACCTACCCTTGACATGTATGGAATCCTGCTGAGAGGTGGGAGTGCCCGAAAGGGAGCCGTAACACAGGTGCTGCATGGCTGTCGTCAGCTCGTGTCGTGAGATGTTGGGTTAAGTCCCGCAACGAGCGCAACCCTTGTCCCTAGTTGCTACGCAAGAGCACTCTAGGGAGACTGCCGGTGACAAACCGGAGGAAGGTGGGGATGACGTCAAGTCCTCATGGCCCTTATGGGTAGGGCTTCACACGTCATACAATGGTCGGAACAGAGGGTCGCCAACCCGCGAGGGGGAGCCAATCCCAGAAAACCGATCGTAGTCCGGATCGCACTCTGCAACTCGAGTGCGTGAAGCTGGAATCGCTAGTAATCGCGGATCAGCATGCCGCGGTGAATACGTTCCCGGGTCTTGTACACACCGCCCGTCACACCATGGGAGTGGGTTTTACCAGAAGTGGCTAGTCTAACCGCAAGGAGGACGGTCACCACGGTAGGATTCATGACTGGGGTGAAGTCGTAACAAGGTAGCCGTATCGGAAGGTGCGGCTGGATCACCTCCTTTCTCGAGCTAACGTGTCAATGCGTTGAGCGCTCACGCTTATCGGCTGTGAACAAGACAGACTCAGGGGTCTGTAGCTCAGTTGGTTAGAGCACCGTCTTGATAAGGCGGGGGTCGATGGTTCGAATCCATCCAGACCCACCACTGTTTCTGCGGTGGCTGCGCTAATGACTGAAACCCCTGAGTAGATCAGTACGGATAGGGATGTATTGATATCTGTGTGACTGGGGGATTAGCTCAGCTGGGAGAGCACCTGCTTTGCAAGCAGGGGGTCGTCGGTTCGATCCCGTCATCCTCCACCAATCATCAATGCTGGTTTATCTGCAGCGCACGTTGAAAGGCGTTTGCGATGTAGTGAAACAAGCATTGGCGATTGAGCCAGTCAGAGTGATACGTGGTTATAGCAACCGCGATATCGGCTGTCGTTCTTTAACAATCAGGAAGAAGTAGTAAAGAGATTCACGAAAGATCACTTAGAGATGGGTGATCGAGTAGGTGAATCAGGGTTGTGATTGTATCAATGTATGAAAAGGTGATCGAAAGATCGCTTTTGGAATACGGCGCAACACGAATACTCAACCTGTAGCGATTGTGGCGAGCGTTGCATTCCCAGTGGATGCGACATGAGACACACCCGTTATAGGGTCAAGCGAACAAGTGCATGTGGTGGATGCCTTGGCGATCACAGGCGATGAAGGACGCGGTAGCCTGCGAAAAGCTACGGGGAGCTGGCAAACGAGCTTTGATCCGTAGATGTCCGAATGGGGAAACCCACTCCTTATGGAGTATCCATAGCTGAATACATAGGCTATGTGAAGCGAACGCGGTGAACTGAAACATCTAAGTAACCGCAGGAAAAGAAATCAACCGAGATTCCCAGAGTAGTGGCGAGCGAAATGGGATCAGCCTGTACTCTTTATCTTCATTGTTAGTCGAAGGCTCTGGAAAGTGCCGCCATAGCAGGTGATAGCCCTGTAGACGAAAACAGCGGGGAAGAACTAGGTGTACGACAAGTAGGGCGGGACACGTGAAATCCTGTCTGAAGATGGGGGGACCATCCTCCAAGGCTAAATACTCGTGATCGACCGATAGTGAACCAGTACCGTGAGGGAAAGGCGAAAAGAACCCCGGGAGGGGAGTGAAATAGATCCTGAAACCGCATGCATACAAACAGTCGGAGCCTTTGAAAGAGGGTGACGGCGTACCTTTTGTATAATGGGTCAGCGACTTACATTCAGTGGCAAGCTTAACCGATTAGGGCAGGCGTAGCGAAAGCGAGTCCGAACAGGGCGTTCAGTCGCTGGGTGTAGACCCGAAACCAGGTGATCTATCCATGGCCAGGATGAAGGTGCGGTAACACGTACTGGAGGTCCGAACCCACTAACGTTGAAAAGTTAGGGGATGAGCTGTGGATAGGGGTGAAAGGCTAAACAAACCTGGAAATAGCTGGTTCTCTCCGAAAACTATTTAGGTAGTGCCTCGTGTATCACCTTCGGGGGTAGAGCACTGTCATGGTTGTGGGGTCCATTGCGGATTACTACGCCATAGCAAACTCCGAATACCGAAGAGTGCAATCACGGGAGACAGACATCGGGTGCTAACGTCCGGTGTCAAGAGGGAAACAACCCAGACCGCCAGCTAAGGTCCCCAAATATTGCTAAGTGGGAAACGAAGTGGGAAGGCTAAAACAGTCAGGAGGTTGGCTTAGAAGCAGCCATCCTTTAAAGAAAGCGTAATAGCTCACTGATCGAGTCGTCCTGCGCGGAAGATGTAACGGGGCTAAGCAATATACCGAAGCTGCGGATGCACATTTATGTGCATGGTAGGAGAGCGTTCCGTAAGCCTGCGAAGGTGCATTGAAAAGTGCGCTGGAGGTATCGGAAGTGCGAATGCTGACATGAGTAGCGATAAAGGGGGTGAAAGGCCCCCTCGCCGTAAGCCCAAGGTTTCCTACGCAACGTTCATCGGCGTAGGGTGAGTCGGCCCCTAAGGCGAGGCAGAAATGCGTAGCTGATGGGAAGCAGGTTAATATTCCTGCACCATTGTTAAATGCGATGGGGGGACGGATCGCGGAAGGTTGTCCGGGTGTTGGAAGTCCCGGTTCCTGTGTTGGAGAAGGCGCTTAGGCAAATCCGGGCGCGGAATTCAAGGGCATGGGACGAGTGATCTAGGTCACGAAGCAACTGGAAGTGGTTCCAAGAAAAGCCTCTAAGCTTCAGTTTAACAAGACCGTACCGCAAACCGACACAGGTGGGCGAGATGAGTATTCTAAGGCGCTTGAGAGAACTCGGGAGAAGGAACTCGGCAAATTGGTACCGTAACTTCGGGATAAGGTACGCCCCTGTAGCCTGACTGGCCTGCGCCAGAAGGGTGAAGGGGTTGCAATAAACTGGTGGCTGCGACTGTTTAATAAAAACACAGCACTCTGCAAACACGAAAGTGGACGTATAGGGTGTGACGCCTGCCCGGTGCCGGAAGATTAAATGATGGGGTGCAAGCTCTTGATTGAAGTCCCGGTAAACGGCGGCCGTAACTATAACGGTCCTAAGGTAGCGAAATTCCTTGTCGGGTAAGTTCCGACCTGCACGAATGGCGTAACGATGGCCACACTGTCTCCTCCCGAGACTCAGCGAAGTTGAAGTGTTTGTGATGATGCAATCTCCCCGCGGCTAGACGGAAAGACCCCATGAACCTTTACTGTAGCTTTGCATTGGACTTTGAACCGGTCTGTGTAGGATAGGTGGGAGGCTTTGAAGCGTGGACGCCAGTCTGCGTGGAGCCGACCTTGAAATACCACCCTGGTTTGTTTGAGGTTCTAACCTTGGTCCGTGATCCGGATCGGGGACAGTGCATGGTAGGCAGTTTGACTGGGGCGGTCTCCTCCCAAAGTGTAACGGAGGAGTACGAAGGTACGCTAGGTACGGTCGGAAATCGTGCTGATAGTGCAATGGCATAAGCGTGCTTAACTGCGAGACCGACAAGTCGAGCAGGTGCGAAAGCAGGTCATAGTGATCCGGTGGTTCTGTATGGAAGGGCCATCGCTCAACGGATAAAAGGTACTCTGGGGATAACAGGCTGATACCGCCCAAGAGTTCATATCGACGGCGGTGTTTGGCACCTCGATGTCGGCTCATCTCATCCTGGGGCTGTAGCCGGTCCCAAGGGTATGGCTGTTCGCCATTTAAAGAGGTACGTGAGCTGGGTTTAAAACGTCGTGAGACAGTTTGGTCCCTATCTGCCGTGGGCGCTGGATATTTGAAGGGGGCTGCTCCTAGTACGAGAGGACCGGAGTGGACGAACCTCTGGTGTACCGGTTGTCACGCCAGTGGCATCGCCGGGTAGCTATGTTCGGAAGAGATAACCGCTGAAAGCATCTAAGCGGGAAACTCGCCTTAAGATGAGATATCCCCGGGGCTTCGAGCCCCTTGAAGGGTCGTTCAAGACCAGGACGTTGATAGGTCAGGTGTGGAAGCGCAGTAATGCGTTAAGCTAACTGATACTAATTGCCCGTAAGGCTTGATCCTATAACAGGTGTGTGTCGGCAGCCGTTAGTGCTTCAGCACTTATGGATGCCCCACCCTGCGCCATGCGCAGGGTCTTGAGACCACATGCACAGGTTGAGATCGATGTTGTGCCTCGAACAACACAGCCCGAGCTTGCTGAAAGCTCCTCTGGTGAGCATCACCAGAAACTACTTCTTCCGGATTGGTTGTGTTGATAAAGTCAACACGACAACAAGTCATGCCTGATGACCATAGCGAGTCGGTCCCACCCCTTCCCATCCCGAACAGGACCGTGAAACGACTCCACGCCGATGATAGTGCGGATTCCCGTGTGAAAGTAGGTAATCGTCAGGCTCCCCAGCATGTCCAGAAACCCCACCCCACAAAGGTGGGGTTTTTGCGTTTACGGTCGGAGCTGGAATCACTATATAAGTGAGAGCTATGAGTTTGGAACGGTCAAGCAAGCCTTGACAGCAAGCGGTTGTTCCCTCATAATCATCAGTTCTCTGCGGAGGGGTGCCCGAGTGGCTAAAGGGGGCAGACTGTAAATCTGTTGGCTTACGCCTACGTTGGTTCGAATCCAACCTCCTCCACCAGAATGCAAGCTGTAGTAGTTGGGAATCCATGGATCCTTGCGGGTGTAGCTCAATGGTAGAGCAGAAGCCTTCCAAGCTTACGACGAGGGTTCGATTCCCTTCACCCGCTCCAGTAACAAAGAAGTAGCGCCCATGTGGCTCAGTGGTAGAGCACTCCCTTGGTAAGGGAGAGGTCGGCAGTTCGATCCTGCCCATGGGCACCAGAAGTACTCGGTGATTGTTTGCGCGCGGCGCAACGTACGGATAAATCCTCTTAGGAGTCGAAAATGGCCAAGGGTAAGTTTGAGCGGACCAAGCCGCACGTGAACGTCGGCACGATCGGTCACGTTGACCACGGCAAGACCACGCTGACGGCAGCGATCACGACGGTGCTGACCAAGAAGTTTGGTGGCGAAGCAAAGGCATACGACCAGATCGACGCGGCGCCGGAAGAAAAGGCGCGTGGTATCACGATCAACACGGCGCACGTCGAGTACGAAACGGCTAACCGCCACTACGCACACGTCGACTGCCCGGGCCACGCTGACTACGTGAAGAACATGATCACGGGCGCAGCGCAGATGGACGGCGCGATTCTGGTGTGCTCGGCTGCAGACGGCCCGATGCCGCAAACGCGTGAGCACATCCTGCTGGCGCGTCAGGTTGGCGTTCCGTACATCATCGTGTTCCTGAACAAGTGCGACATGGTGGACGACGCTGAGCTGCTGGAACTCGTCGAAATGGAAGTTCGCGAACTTCTGTCGAAGTACGACTTCCCGGGCGACGACACGCCGATCATCAAGGGTTCGGCCAAGCTGGCGCTGGAAGGCGACACGGGCGAGCTGGGCGAAGTGGCGATCATGAACCTGGCCGACGCGCTGGACACGTACATCCCGACGCCGGAGCGCGCAGTTGACGGTGCGTTCCTGATGCCGGTGGAAGACGTGTTCTCGATCTCGGGTCGCGGCACGGTGGTGACGGGTCGCGTTGAGCGCGGCGTGGTGAAGGTTGGCGAGGAAATCGAAATCGTCGGTATCAAGCCGACGGTGAAGACGACCTGCACGGGCGTGGAAATGTTCCGCAAGCTGCTCGACCAGGGTCAGGCAGGCGACAACGTGGGTATCCTGCTGCGCGGCACGAAGCGTGAAGACGTGGAGCGTGGCCAGGTTCTGGCGAAGCCGGGTTCGATCAACCCGCACACGCACTTCACGGCTGAAGTGTACGTGCTGAGCAAGGACGAAGGCGGCCGCCACACGCCGTTCTTCAACAACTATCGTCCGCAGTTCTACTTCCGTACGACGGACGTGACGGGCTCGATCGAGTTGCCGAAGGACAAGGAAATGGTCATGCCGGGCGACAACGTGTCGATCACGGTGAAGCTGATCAACCCGATCGCGATGGAAGAAGGTCTGCGCTTCGCAATCCGCGAAGGCGGCCGTACGGTCGGCGCAGGTGTGGTTGCAAAGATCCTCGAGTAACGCCAGACAGTTCTCGTTGATCGGTAGTTTCGGGGTTGGCGGTGTCGTCAACCCCAAAATGGTTTAGGGGTATAGCTCAACTGGCAGAGCGTCGGTCTCCAAAACCGAAGGTTGGGGGTTCGATTCCCTCTGCCCCTGCCAACTCTCGCGTCGTATATGACGCTTCGTTAAGGTGTTATGGCGAATCCTTCCGTCGAAACTGTAAATACATCCGGCGACAAGCTGATGCTCGTCGCGGGCGTATTGTTGGTCTTGGCCGGGTTCGTGGGGTTCTTCTGGCTCAGCGGCCAGGAATGGTACGTCCGCGGAGCCGCCTTGGCTGTTGGCGCTATCGCGGGTGTTGCAGTCGGTCTTCTCTCCGCGCCTGGCAAGGGTTTCATCGCTTTCGCCAAAGACTCGTACAAAGAAGTTCGCAAGGTTGTCTGGCCGACTCGTAAAGAGGCCACCCAGACAACGCTCGTAGTGTTCGGCTTCGTGTTTGTCATGGCGATCTTTCTTTGGATTAGCGATAAATCCATCGAATGGGCGATTTTCTCGGTGATTCTGGGTTGGAAATGATATGAGCGATACTCCGGCATCCCCGAGCGGCAAACGTTGGTACGTGGTGCACGCCTACTCCGGCATGGAGAAGAGCGTGCAACGTGCGCTTCAGGAGCGCATCGAACGTGCTGGCATGCAAGACCAGTTTGGTCAAATCCTCGTTCCGACTGAAGAAGTGGTCGAGGTGAAAGGCGGTCACAAATCGGTGACCGAGCGTCGTTTCTTCCCGGGCTATGTCCTTGTGGAAATGGAAATGACAGACGAAACGTGGCACCTCGTGAAAAACACGGCAAAGGTGACGGGTTTCGTAGGCGGTGCGCGTAATCGTCCGAGTCCGATTTCCCCGCGGGAAGTCGAGAAGATCATGTCGCAAATGCAGGAAGGCGTGGAAAAGCCGCGTCCGAAGACCCTGTTCGAAGTAGGCGAGATGGTGCGGGTGAAGGACGGTCCGTTCACGGATTTCAACGGCAGCGTCGAAGAAGTGAACTACGAAAAGTCGCGCGTCCGTGTTTCCGTTACAATCTTCGGCCGCGCAACGCCGGTCGAGCTGGAATTCGGCCAGGTCGAAAAGTTGTAATCCAGAATTCTACGGGGCGCACTGGTCGGTGCGCTCCGTATTTCGCGCTTACGGTCCGCGTAATGGCCGTTGAGGAGCGTAAGTAGTCTGTTTTTCGGCGAACGCGCGCTACTACTCACTGAATGTCCGCTTGTACTAGGGCGGCGTTCCTAAGAGGTTTTCAAAATGGCAAAGAAAATCATCGGCTTTATCAAGCTGCAGATTCCTGCAGGTAAAGCCAACCCGTCGCCGCCGGTCGGTCCGGCACTGGGCCAACGCGGCCTGAACATCATGGAGTTCTGCAAGGCGTTCAACGCGCAGACTCAAGCTATGGAACCGGGTCTGCCGATTCCGGTCGTGATCACCGCGTTTGCGGACAAGAGCTTCACGTTCGTTCTGAAGACGCCGCCGGCTACGGTTCTGATCAAGAAGGCAGCGAAGATCGACAAGGGTTCGGCTAAGCCGCATACCGACAAGGTCGGCAAGATCACCCGCGCTCAAGCTGAAGACATCGCCAAGACCAAGATGCCCGATCTGACGGCAGCTGATCTGGACGCAGCGGTTCGTACGATCGCTGGTAGCGCCCGCTCGATGGGCATCACCGTGGAGGGCGTGTAAATGGCTAAGCTTTCAAAACGTCTGCAAGCATTCGCAGCCAAGGTTGATCGTCAAAAGCTGTACGCGATCGACGAAGCTCTGTCGCTCGTGAAGGAATGCGCAAGCGCGAAGTTCGACGAATCGATCGACGTTGCAGTGCAACTCGGCATCGACGCGAAGAAGTCGGACCAAGTGGTTCGGGGCTCGGTCGTGCTGCCGGCAGGTACCGGTAAGTCGGTTCGCGTGGCCGTGTTTGCACAAGGCGAAAAGGCTGAGCAAGCTCGCGCAGCCGGCGCAGAAGTCGTCGGTATGGAAGACCTGGCTGAACAAGTCAAGGCCGGCAAGCTGGACTTCGACATCGTGATCGCTTCGCCGGACACGATGCGCGTTGTCGGTACGCTCGGTCAGATTCTCGGCCCGCGCGGCCTGATGCCGAACCCGAAGGTTGGCACGGTTACGCCGGACGTCGCGACTGCAGTCAAGAACGCCAAGGCTGGTCAGGTGCAATTCCGTGTCGACAAGGCCGGTATCATCCACGCCACGATCGGCCGTGCTTCGTTCGAGCCGACGGCTCTGCGTAGCAACCTGAACGCTCTCGTCGACGCGCTGCAAAAGGCGAAGCCGGCAACGAGCAAGGGTGTGTATCTGCGTAAGGTTGCACTGTCGAGCACGATGGGCGTTGGCGTTCGCGTCGACCAGGCATCGCTCGCAGCACAGTAAGAAATTTCATCGCCTCGATGTGAGTCGAGGCGGTTTTATGGGCTTTGGGCGGTCGCAAGATGGCAGTCTGCATCGAGCGACCGGTTGTCAAAGACCGTTGGTGGGAGCGCAGCAGGTAGGCGGTCCCTTAATGTAAAGCCAACGCAGATGGCGAACCCGGAATGGTTTTGTAGTGATGAAGCCGGTTGAAGTTCGCAGCAATGCGGGTTTCAGGCGGTCGAAATACTCCTGACTGGTCGGACGCCGTTATTGAACGCGGTACACAAGGCGCACGCTGCGTGTATCGAATCTGGAGGTTAACCGTGCCACTTAACAAAGAAAGCAAGCAGGCCGTCGTCGCTGAGGTTGCCGCGCAAGTCGCGAAAGCCCAGACCGTGGTTCTGGCTGAGTATCGTGGAATCGCGGTTGGCGATCTGACCAAGCTGCGCGCGAAAGCGCGTGAGCAACAGGTTTACCTTCGCGTGTTGAAAAACACGTTGGCGCGTCGCGCTGTCGAAGGTACCCCGTTTGCTTCGCTGGCAGAGCAGATGACTGGTCCCCTGATCTACGGCATCTCGGAAGATGCCATTGCTGCTGCTAAGGTCGTCAACGACTTCGGCAAAACCAATGACAAGTTGATCATCAAGGCTGGTTCCTACGAAGGCAAGGTGATGGACAAGGCTGGCGTGCAAGCGCTGGCAAACATCCCGAGCCGCGAAGAACTGCTCTCCAAGCTGTTGTACGTTATGCAAGCACCTGTTTCAGGCTTTGCGCGCGCTCTGGCCGCGCTGGCAGAAAAGAAACAAGGCGAAGAAACCGCTGCGTAACGCACTTCAGTCGAGCGTGATTGATCGCTGGCTGTATCCGAATTCAATTTAGGAGTATTTCAAATGGCAATCGCAAAAGATGACATCCTCGAGGCAGTAAGCTCGATGTCGGTTCTGGAACTGAACGAGCTGGTCAAGGCGTTCGAAGAAAAGTTTGGCGTGTCGGCAGCTGCTGTTGCAGTGGCAGGCCCGGCAGGCGGCGGCGCTGCTGCTGCTGCTGAAGAGCAAACCGAATTCACGGTCAACCTGACGGAAGTCGGCGCGAACAAGGTTTCGGTCATTAAGGCTGTTCGTGAACTGACGGGTCTCGGCCTGAAGGAAGCGAAGGACCTGGTCGACGGTGCACCGAAGCCTGTTAAGGAATCGGTACCGAAGGCTGCTGCTGAAGAAGCCAAGAAGAAGTTGGAAGAAGCCGGCGCGAAGGCTGAAATCAAGTAAGTTTCAGCGCGTTGTGCGAAGGCTGGCGGTTTTCCACCGCCGGCCTTTTTGTGCTTTGTGGGAACCATGTTTTTGTCAGCCGGTTTCGGCAAGAACAGGGGGCCGAGAAGCCAAAGAGAATCGTCTATCGGCAATATTGACCGGCGCTTCTCTTTGTCTTCTGAAGCGACTGCAGAAGGCAAGTTTGGTCGGGTAGCGGGCAACATAGGCATCCGCTGCCGTCAGCCAGCGGTTGGTAGCGGCCAACCACCAAGCTTCTAGGCTCGTTCAAGCCATCGGACGGCCATCGGGTCTCAGTCGGTGAACACTCGGGTTGTCTCATCAAGGTATCCTGCCTCGACAACAATGCCCGCCGTGATTCGGAGATCGTATGCAATATTCCTTCACCGAGAAGAAGCGCATTCGCAAGAGTTTTGCGAAGCGCCCCATCGTTCACCAAGTACCTTTCCTGCTGGCTACCCAGCTTGAATCATTCAGCACGTTTCTGCAAGCAGACACGTCATCCACGCAGCGCAAGCCGGAAGGCCTGCAGGCTGCGTTCACGTCCGTTTTTCCGATTGTTTCGCATAACGGGTTCGCTCGTCTAGAGTTCGTCAGCTACATGCTGTCGCCGCCGGCATTCAACATCAAGGAATGTCAGCAGCGCGGTTTGACGTACTGCTCAGCACTGCGCGCGAAAGTGCGCCTGGTGCTGCTCGACAAGGAATCGCCGAGCAAGCCGGTCGTCAAGGAAGTGAAGGAACAGGAAGTGTACATGGGCGAAATTCCGCTCATGACGCCGACGGGTTCGTTCGTCATCAACGGCACGGAACGTGTGATCGTTTCGCAGCTGCATCGTTCGCCGGGCGTGTTCTTCGAACACGACAAGGGCAAGACGCACAGCTCGGGCAAGCTCCTGTTCTCGGCACGAATCATTCCTTACCGCGGTTCGTGGCTCGACTTCGAATTCGATCCGAAGGACGTGCTGTACTTCCGCGTCGACCGCCGTCGCAAGATGCCGGTCACGATCCTGCTGAAGGCGATCGGCCTGACGCCGGAACAAATCCTCGCAAACTTCTTCGTGTTCGACAATTTCACGCTGATGCCGGAAGGCGCACAGATGGAATTCGTGCCGGAGCGTCTGCGTGGTGAAGTCGCACGTTTCGACATTACGGACCGTGATGGCAACGTGATCGTCCAGAAGGACAAGCGGATCAACGCCAAGCACATTCGCGATCTCGACAACGCGAAAACGAAGTTCATCTCGGTGCCGGAAGACTATCTGCTCGGCCGCGTGCTCGCGAAGAACGTTGTCGATGGCGACACGGGTGAAGTCATCGCTAACGCGAACGACGAAATCACCGAAACCGTCCTCGAAAAGCTCCGCGAATCGAAGATCAAAGACATCCAGACGCTCTACACGAACGATCTGGATCAAGGTCCATACATCTCGTCGACGCTGCGTATCGACGAAACCGCGGACAAGATGGCTGCACGCATCGCGATCTACCGCATGATGCGTCCGGGCGAACCGCCGACCGAAGAAGCGGTTGAGGCGCTGTTCAACCGTCTGTTCTACAGCGAAGACGCATACGACCTGTCCAAGGTGGGTCGTATGAAGTTCAACCGCCGTGTCGGTCGCGACGAAATCGTCGGCCCGATGACGCTGCAAGACGACGACATCCTCGCAACGATCAAGATCCTGGTCGAACTGCGTAACGGCAAGGGCGAAGTGGACGACATCGACCACTTGGGCAATCGTCGTGTGCGTTGCGTCGGCGAACTGGCGGAAAACCAGTTCCGCGCAGGTCTCGTGCGTGTCGAACGTGCTGTGAAGGAACGCCTCGGCCAGGCCGAAAGCGAAAACCTGATGCCGCACGACCTGATCAACTCGAAGCCGATTTCGTCGGCGATTCGCGAGTTCTTCGGTTCGTCGCAGCTGTCGCAGTTTATGGACCAGACCAACCCGCTGTCGGAAATCACCCACAAGCGCCGTGTTTCGGCACTTGGCCCTGGCGGTTTGACGCGTGAGCGCGCTGGCTTTGAAGTCCGCGACGTGCACCCGACCCACTACGGCCGTGTGTGCCCGATTGAAACGCCGGAAGGTCCGAACATCGGCCTGATCAACTCGCTCGCACTGTACGCGCACTTGAACGAATACGGCTTCCTCGAAACGCCGTATCGCAAGGTGGTGGACAGCAAGGTGACCGATCAGATCGACTATCTGTCGGCGATCGAAGAAGGCCGTTACGTGATCGCTCAGGCGAACGCGGCGGTTGCTGCTGATGGCTCGCTGACCGACGAACTGGTGTCGTCGCGTGAAGCAGGCGAAACGCTGATGGTTACGCCGGACCGCATCCAGTACATGGACGTGGCGCCGTCGCAGATCGTCTCGGTGGCAGCATCGCTGATTCCGTTCCTCGAGCACGATGACGCGAACCGCGCATTGATGGGTTCGAACATGCAGCGCCAGGCTGTGCCGTGTCTGCGTCCTGAAAAGGCCGTGGTCGGTACGGGTATCGAACGCACGGTGGCAGTCGACTCGGGTACGACGGTTCAGGCATTCCGCGGTGGTGTGGTCGATTACGTCGACGCAGGCCGTATGGTGATCCGCGTGAACGACGATGAAGCCGTTGCTGGCGACGTCGGCGTGGACATCTACAACCTGATCAAGTACACGCGTTCGAACCAGAACACGAACATCAACCAGCGCCCGATCGTGAAGGTCGGCGATATCGTGTCGCGTGGCGACGTGCTGGCTGACGGTGCATCGACCGACCTCGGCGAACTGGCTCTCGGCCAGAACATGCTGGTCGCGTTCATGCCGTGGAACGGCTACAACTTCGAAGATTCGATCTTGATCTCGGAGAAGGTGGTTGCTGACGACCGTTACACGTCGATCCACATCGAAGAACTGAACGTCGTAGCTCGCGATACGAAGCTCGGACCGGAAGAAATCACGCGCGACATCTCGAACCTGGCTGAAGTGCAACTCGGCCGTCTCGATGAGTCGGGCATCGTCTACATCGGCGCTGAAGTCGAAGCAGGCGACGTGCTGGTCGGTAAGGTCACGCCGAAGGGCGAAACCCAGCTGACGCCGGAAGAAAAGCTGCTGCGCGCGATCTTCGGTGAAAAGGCTTCGGACGTGAAGGACACGTCGCTGCGCGTGCCGTCGGGCATGAGCGGCACGGTCATCGACGTGCAAGTGTTCACGCGTGAAGGCATTCAGCGCGACAAGCGTGCGCAACAGATCATCGACGATGAACTGAAGCGTTATCGCCTCGACCTGAACGACCAGTTGCGTATCGTGGAAGGCGATGCATTCCAGCGTCTCGCACGTATGCTGACCGGCAAGGTCGCAAACGGTGGTCCGAAGAAGCTCGCGAAGGGTACGAAGATCGAACAGGCTTACCTGGAAGATCTCGACCACTACCACTGGTTCGACATCCGCCTCGCGGACGAAGAAGCAGCGGCACAGCTCGAAGCGATCAAGGACTCGATCGAACAGAAGCGTCACCAGTTCGATCTGGCTTTCGAAGAAAAGCGCAAGAAGCTCACGCAAGGCGACGAACTGCCGCCGGGCGTGCTGAAGATGGTCAAGGTGTATCTGGCTGTGAAGCGTCGCCTGCAGCCTGGCGACAAGATGGCCGGCCGTCACGGTAACAAGGGTGTGGTGTCGAAGATCGTTCCGATCGAAGACATGCCGTACATGGCCGATGGCCGTCCGGCTGACGTCGTTCTGAACCCGCTCGGCGTGCCGTCGCGGATGAACGTGGGTCAGGTTCTCGAAGTGCATCTGGGTTGGGCCGCGAAGGGTCTCGGCTGGCGTATTGCAGAAATGCTGCAACGTCAGGCGAAGATCGCTGAACTGCGCGAATTCCTGACCAAGATCTACAACGAGTCGGGCCGCGCTGAAGAACTGGACAGCTTCACGGACGACGAAATCGTCGAACTGGCGAAGAACCTGCGCGAAGGCGTTCCGTTTGCCACGCCGGTGTTCGACGGTGCGACGGAAGAAGAAATGTCGCGCGCGCTGGATCTGGCATTCCCGGACGACATCGCGAAGAACCTCGGCATGACGCCGTCGAAGAACCAGGTGCGTCTGTATGACGGTCGCACGGGTGAGATGTTCGAGCGTACGGTGACTGTCGGCTACATGCACTACCTGAAGCTGCACCACTTGGTCGACGACAAGATGCACGCGCGTTCCACGGGCCCGTACTCGCTCGTGACGCAGCAGCCGTTGGGCGGTAAGGCGCAGTTCGGTGGCCAGCGTTTCGGTGAAATGGAAGTGTGGGCGCTCGAAGCGTACGGCGCATCGTACGTGTTGCAAGAAATGCTGACGGTGAAGTCGGATGACGTGGCGGGCCGGACCAAGGTGTATGAGAACCTGGTCAAGGGTGATCACGTGATCGACGCCGGCATGCCGGAATCCTTCAACGTGCTCGTGAAGGAAATCCGCTCGCTCGGTATCGATATCGACCTCGACCGCAACTAATCGGACTACGGAGAGAAAGCAATGAAAGCTCTGCTCGATCTATTCAAGCAAGTCCAACAGCCTGAAGTTTTTGACGCGATCAAGATCGGTCTGGCCTCGCCAGACAAGATCCGCTCGTGGTCGTTCGGTGAAGTCAAGAAGCCGGAAACCATCAACTACCGGACGTTCAAGCCGGAACGCGATGGTTTGTTCTGCGCGAAGATCTTCGGGCCGATCAAAGACTACGAATGCCTTTGCGGCAAGTACAAGCGCCTGAAGCATCGTGGCGTGATCTGTGAAAAGTGCGGCGTCGAAGTGACGCTCGCGAAGGTGCGTCGCGAACGGATGGGCCACATTGAGTTGGCCTCGCCGGTCGCTCACATCTGGTTCCTGAAGTCGCTGCCGTCGCGTCTGGGCATGGTGCTCGACATGACGCTGCGCGACATCGAACGCGTGCTGTACTTCGAAGCATACGTGGTGATCGATCCGGGCATGACGCCGCTGAAAGCGCGGCAGATCATGACGGAAGAGGATTACTACAACAAGGTCGAAGAGTACGGTGACGAATTCCGTGCCGAAATGGGCGCGGAAGGCGTTCGCGAACTGCTGCGCGCGATCAACATCGACGAACAGGTCGAGATGCTGCGCACTGAACTCAAGAACACGGGTTCGGAAGCGAAGATCAAGAAGTACGCGAAGCGCCTGAAGGTGCTCGAGGCTTTCCAACGTTCGGGCATCAAGCCTGACTGGATGGTGCTCGAAGTGCTGCCGGTGCTGCCGCCGGAACTGCGTCCGCTGGTGCCGCTGGATGGCGGCCGCTTCGCGACGTCGGACCTGAACGACCTGTATCGCCGCGTGATCAACCGTAACAACCGGTTGAAGCGTTTGCTCGAACTGAAGGCGCCTGAAATCATCGTCCGCAACGAAAAGCGGATGCTGCAGGAAGCCGTCGATTCGCTGCTCGACAACGGTCGTCGCGGTAAGGCAATGACCGGCGCGAACAAGCGCCCGCTGAAGTCGCTTGCTGACATGATCAAGGGTAAGGGCGGTCGTTTCCGTCAGAACTTGCTCGGTAAGCGCGTTGACTACTCGGGCCGTTCAGTGATCGTGGTCGGCCCGACGCTCAAGCTGCATCAGTGCGGTCTGCCGAAGCTGATGGCGCTCGAACTGTTCAAGCCGTTCATCTTCAACAAGCTCGAAGTGATGGGTGTCGCTACCACCATCAAGGCTGCGAAGAAGGAAGTCGAGAACCAGACGCCGGTGGTGTGGGACATCCTCGAAGAGGTGATCCGCGAACATCCGGTCATGCTGAACCGTGCGCCTACGCTGCACCGTCTTGGCATTCAGGCTTTCGAGCCGGTGCTGATCGAAGGTAAGGCTATCCAGCTGCACCCGCTCGTTTGCGCGGCGTTCAACGCCGACTTCGACGGTGACCAGATGGCTGTGCACGTGCCGCTGTCGCTCGAAGCGCAGATGGAAGCGCGTACGCTGATGCTGGCGTCGAACAACATCCTGTTCCCGGCCAACGGCGATCCGTCGATCGTGCCGTCGCAGGATATCGTGCTCGGCCTGTACTACGCGACGCGTGAAGCAGTGAACGCCAAGGGCGAAGGCCTGACGTTCACCGGCGTGTCGGAAGCACTGCGCGCTTACGAGAACAAGGAAGTCGAGCTGGCCTCGCGCGTCAACGTGCGGATCACGGAAATGGTCCACAACGAAGACAAGTCGGAAGGCGCGCCGGCATTCGTGCCGAAGATCACGCTGTACGCGACGACCGTCGGCCGTTCGATCCTGTCGGAAATTCTGCCGCCGGGTCTGCCGTTCTCGGTGCTGAACAAGCCGCTGAAGAAGAAGGAAATCTCGCGCCTTATCAACACCGCATTCCGCAAGTGCGGTCTGCGTGAAACGGTGATTTTCGCCGACCAGTTGATGCAGTCGGGTTTCCGTCTGGCAACGCGCGCCGGTATTTCGATTTGCGTCGACGACATGCTCGTGCCGCCGCAGAAAGAACAGATCGTCGGCGATGCAGCCAAGAAGGTGAAGGAATACGACCGTCAGTACATGTCGGGTCTCGTCACGTCGCAAGAACGCTACAACAACGTGGTCGACATCTGGTCGGCAACGTCGGAAGCGGTCGGCAAGGCGATGATGGAACAGCTGTCGACGGAACCGGTGGTCGATCGCGACGGCAACGAAACGCGTCAGGAATCGTTCAACTCCATCTACATGATGGCTGACTCGGGTGCTCGTGGTTCCGCGGTTCAGATTCGTCAGCTGGCCGGTATGCGTGGCCTGATGGCGAAGCCGGACGGCTCGATCATCGAGACGCCGATTACGGCGAACTTCCGTGAAGGCTTGAACGTGTTGCAGTACTTCATCTCGACCCACGGTGCACGTAAGGGTCTGGCTGATACGGCACTGAAGACGGCAAACTCGGGTTACCTGACGCGTCGTCTGGTCGACGTGACGCAGGATCTGGTGGTGGTCGAGGACGATTGCGGTACGTCCAACGGCGTCGCCATGAAGGCGTTGGTCGAAGGCGGTGAAGTCGTCGAAGCGCTGCGTGACCGTATCCTCGGTCGCGTGACGGTGGCTGACGTCGTCAATCCGGAAACGCAGGAAACGCTGTACGAAACCGGCACATTGCTCGACGAAGACGCGGTCGAAGAAATCGAACGCCTCGGCATCGACGAAGTGCGCGTGCGTACGCCGCTGACCTGCGAAACGCGTTACGGTCTGTGCGCAGCCTGCTATGGCCGCGACCTGGGTCGTGGCTCGTCGGTGAACGTCGGTGAGGCAGTTGGCGTGATCGCTGCTCAGTCGATCGGTGAACCGGGCACGCAGCTCACGATGCGTACGTTCCACATCGGTGGTGCGGCATCGCGTGCAGCAGTGGCTTCGTCGGTTGAAGCCAAGTCGAACGGTACGGTTCGTTTCACCGCAACGATGCGTTACGTCACCAACGCGAAGGGCGAGCAGATCGTCATCTCGCGTTCGGGCGAAGCGATGATTACCGACGACCACGGTCGCGAGCGTGAACGTCACAAGGTGCCGTACGGCGCGACGCTGTTGCAACTGGACGGCGCGCAGATCAAGGCCGGCACGCAACTGGCGACGTGGGATCCGATGACGCGTCCGATCATCACCGAGTACGGTGGTACGGTGAAGTTCGAAAACGTCGAAGAAGGCGTGACGGTTGCCAAGCAGATCGACGATGTGACGGGTCTCTCGACACTGGTCGTGATCGACGTGAAGCGCCGCGGTTCGCAAGCGTCGAAGACGGTGCGCCCGCAGGTCAAGCTGCTCGACGCGAACGGCGAAGAAGTCAAGATCCCGAACACCGAGCACTCGGTGCAGATCGGCTTCCAGGTCGGCGCTCTGATCACCGTGAAGGACGGTCAGCAAGTGCAGGTCGGTGAAGTGCTGGCACGTATCCCGGTCGAATCGCAAAAGACTCGCGACATTACCGGTGGTCTGCCGCGTGTGGCCGAACTGTTCGAAGCGCGCTCGCCGAAGGACGCCGGTATTCTGGCGGAAGTCACGGGCACGACGTCGTTCGGTAAGGACACGAAGGGCAAGCAGCGTCTCGTTATCACGGACCTCGAAGGCAATCAGCACGAGTTCCTGATCGCGAAGGAAAAGCAGGTTCTGGTGCACGATGGTCAGGTCGTCAACAAGGGCGAAATGATTGTCGACGGGCCGGCTGATCCGCACGACATTCTGCGTTTGCAGGGCGTCGAAGCGCTGGCGCGCTACATCGTTGATGAAGTGCAGGACGTGTATCGTCTGCAGGGCGTGAAGATCAATGACAAGCACATTGAAGTGATCGTCCGTCAGATGCTGCGCCGCGTGCAGATCGTCGATAACGGTGACACGCGCTTCATCATGGGCGAACAGGTCGAGCGCTCGGATATGCTCGACGAGAACGACCGGATGGCTGCGGAAGGCAAGATCCCGGCAACCTACGACAACGTGCTGCTCGGTATTACGAAGGCATCGCTGTCGACCGATTCGTTCATCTCGGCGGCGTCGTTCCAGGAAACGACCCGCGTGCTGACCGAAGCGGCGATCATGGGCAAGCGCGACGATTTGCGCGGGCTGAAGGAAAACGTGATCGTTGGTCGTCTGATTCCGGCTGGTACGGGTCTCGCGTTCCACAAGGCACGCAAGAGCAAGGAACTGTCCGACCGCGAGCGTTTCGATCAGATCGCAGCGGAAGAGTCGTTCGAATTCGGTACGCCGGAAACCCCGGCCGCCGAACAGCAGCACTCAGGCGAGTAAGTCCGGGCGGCGCAAGCCGCTTGGGCTCACCAGCCAGCGAAGCCGCTCAGTTTCGACTGAGCGGTTTTTTTTTGCCGACAGGAGTTAGTGCTTTAGCACTTACTCCTGTCCCACGCACCGCGGGTGTCTCATTTTTGTGCGTTTTTTGTGGATTCGTAGGCCGAACGGCTAACGTTGTCGCAAAGCGCGGGCGCAGCACGAATGCGTTGGTAAAATTCGTGTCACCGGCATCACGCTGCTTCTCTCCAATTCATGTCCCGTTCGCTCGAAATCCTCAACGAAGTCTTTGGTTACCCCGCGTTTAGAGGGCAGCAGGGTGAAATTGTCGAGCACGTCTCTGGCGGCGGCGATTGTCTCGTGCTGATGCCAACGGGCGGCGGCAAATCGTTGTGCTATCAGATCCCGTCGCTGGTGCGGCGCGAAGCGGGCTGCGGAGCGGGGATCGTCGTGTCCCCGCTGATCGCATTGATGCAGGACCAGGTCGCCGCGTTGAAGGAAGTGGGCGTTAGGGCCGCGTATCTAAATTCGACGCTGTCGAGCGCCGAAGCGATGGCCACCGAGCGCGCGCTGCGCGAAGGCGAAATCGATTTGCTATACGTGGCGCCGGAACGATTGATGACGCCCCGTTTCCAGGAATTGCTCGAGCGCACGCGCATCGGCCTGTTCGCCATCGACGAAGCGCATTGCGTGTCGCAATGGGGGCACGATTTCCGTCCTGAATATATTCAGTTGTCGGTGCTGCACGAGCGCTTTCCGAACGTGCCGCGCATTGCGCTCACCGCGACCGCCGACGCGATCACGCGCGACGAAATCATCCACCGTCTCGCGCTCGACGACGCGCGCATCTTCGTCTCCAGTTTCGATCGCCCGAACATCCGCTATCGCATCGTCGAAAAGGACAATGCGCGCACGCAATTGCTCGATTTCATTCGCGCCGAACACTCGAAACCGGACGGTACGACCGACGCCGGCGTTGTCTATTGCCTGTCACGTCGCAAGGTCGAAGAAACGGCTGAATGGCTGAAAGAGAAGGGGATGCGCGCGTTGCCGTACCACGCTGGCATGGAGTTCGAAATTCGCCAGAAGCATCAGGAGATGTTCCAGCGCGAGGAGGGCATCGTGATGTGCGCGACGATCGCTTTCGGCATGGGGATCGACAAGCCGGACGTGCGCTTCGTGGCTCACCTTGATTTGCCGAAGAGTGTCGAAGGTTACTACCAGGAAACCGGGCGCGCCGGTCGCGACGGCATGCCGGCGAACGCCTGGATGGCGTACGGTCTGGGCGACGTCGTGCAGCAGCGCAAGATGATTGACGAGTCCGACGCCGACGACGCGCATAAGCGCGTGCAGACCGGCAAGCTCGACGCGTTGCTCGGGCTGTGCGAGGCGGCGACCTGTCGCCGGGTGCGGCTGCTCGCGTATTTCGGCGAGTCGAGCAAGCCGTGCGGCAACTGCGATAACTGCATCGAACCGCCCGACACGTGGGACGCGACGCGCGAGGCGCAGATGGCGCTGTCATGTGTGTTCCGCGCTCAGCGGGCAAGTGGCTTTCACTTCGGCGCCGGACATCTGATCGATATTCTGCGTGGCAACCGTAGCGAGAAGATCCTGCAGCGCGGCCACGAGAAGCTCACCACCTTTGGCATCGGGGCGGCGCTCGGCGAGCCGGAATGGCGCGCCATCTTTCGCCAGCTCGTCGCATTTGGCTACCTCGCCGTCGATCATGAAGGCTTCGGCTCGCTAGTCCTGACTGAGGCCGCCAAAGCAGTGTTGAAGAGCGAGCAGAACGTGACGATGCGCCGCTACGTGAAGCCGACGCGTACCCGCCAGTCATCCGGCCGCACCAGCGAGCGCGCCGACCCGACGATCGGCATGGGCCCGCGCGAGCGCGCCCGCTGGGAACGCCTGCGCGCCTGGCGCACGGAGACGGCGAAAAGCGACGGCGTGCCGGCCTACGTCATCTTCCACGACGCCACGCTGGCCGAAATCGCTCGCAACGGCCCAGATTCCATCGAGGATTTGCGCGGTATTCCGGGCATGGGCGCTCGCAAACTCGACCGTTTCGGTGACGAGTTGCTGGAAGTCGTCGCCGCCGACTGAGCGTTGGCGAGCACAGTTTGAGGTCGGCAGGCGTACGAAACATCGCAACCTGTTGACTCCCTTAGCATTTTCGGAATATTATGCTAGGTTCCGGTTCTTGGAATGCCTGTGTGCGGAGTCAATTCGTGCGCAGACCCCTCGGTCCGGAAGTTCGATGCGCAATCGTTTCTGCTTTGCCCGGAAACAGATGCGTCGATTTTGTTCAATTTCAGGAATAAACAATGCCAACCATCAATCAACTGGTTCGCAAAGGCCGCGCGTCGGAAACGACGAAGAGCAAGAGCCCGGCTTTGCAGGACTGCCCCCAGCGTCGCGGCGTGTGCACCCGTGTGTACACCACGACGCCTAAGAAGCCTAACTCGGCACTGCGTAAGGTTGCCAAGGTTCGTCTGACGAACGGCTTCGAAGTTATTTCGTACATCGGTGGTGAAGGCCACAACCTGCAGGAACACTCGGTCGTGCTGATTCGCGGCGGTCGTGTTAAGGACTTGCCGGGTGTGCGTTACCACATGGTTCGCGGCTCGCTGGATACCCAGGGCGTCAAGGATCGTAAGCAGGCTCGCTCGAAGTACGGTGCGAAGCGCGCCAAGGCTGGCAAGTAATTAGCCGGTCAGTGTAGTTTCAGGTCGCCTGCAAAGGCGGTAATAGCGGTGGTGCCGGAATCGCCGGTGCTGTCGAGTAAGTGGTCACCCGACCAGGCTGGTAAGTCGTTAGAGATGAATCGGGTTAGTTGGTGGCCGCGGGGCTAAACAGCTCCAACTGAAAAGTTAAAGGAAGAAACATGCCGCGTCGTCGCGAAGTCCCCAAGCGGGAAGTGTTGCCGGATCCGAAGTTCGGTAACGTAGATGTAGCTAAGTTCATGAACGTGCTGATGCTCTCCGGCAAGAAGTCAGTTGCTGAGCGCATCGTGTACGGCGCTTTCGAACAGATCCAGACCAAGGGTGGCAAGGACCCGCTGGAAGTGTTCACGGTAGCGCTCAACAACGTCAAGCCGGTGGTCGAAGTCAAGAGCCGCCGCGTTGGTGGTGCGAACTATCAGGTTCCGGTCGAAGTGCGTCCGTCGCGTCGTATGGCATTGGCGATGCGTTGGTTGCGTGAAGCCGCGAAGAAGCGCAGCGAGAAGTCGATGGCCCTGCGTCTGGCAGGTGAACTCTCCGAAGCGGCTGAAGGCCGTGGCGGCGCGATGAAGAAGCGCGACGAAGTTCACCGGATGGCAGAAGCCAACAAGGCGTTCTCGCACTTCCGTTTCTAAGCTTCCCGAACCCGGGTTTAGCCGAAAAAGCGGAAAGAAATTCCGGGCGGGTGCGCTTACAAAGCGCCTCGCCCGTTTGTGTTACAGCGCGATGGGTATTTTCTCGCATCGCGTCATCCCAATAGAGGATCAAAGTGGCTCGCAAGACACCTATCGAGCGCTACCGTAACATCGGTATTAGCGCTCACATCGACGCCGGCAAAACGACGACGACCGAGCGCATCCTGTTCTATACCGGCGTGAACCACAAGATTGGTGAAGTTCACGACGGCGCTGCCACCATGGACTGGATGGAGCAGGAGCAGGAACGCGGCATTACGATCACGTCCGCTGCTACCACGGCATTCTGGAAAGGCATGGCCGGCGACCGCGCTGAGCACCGCATCAACATCATCGACACCCCGGGCCACGTTGACTTCACGATTGAAGTTGAGCGCTCGATGCGCGTGCTCGACGGCGCATGCATGGTGTACTGCGCAGTGGGCGGCGTGCAGCCCCAGTCGGAAACCGTGTGGCGTCAGGCTAACAAGTACAAGGTTCCCCGTCTCGCGTTCATCAACAAGATGGACCGTACCGGCGCGAACTTCTTCAAGGTCTACGACCAGCTCAAGCTGCGTCTGAAGGCAAACCCGGTTCCGGTCGTGGTGCCTATCGGCGCTGAAGAATCGTTCACGGGCGTGGTCGATCTGCTGAAGATGAAGGCGATCATTTGGGACGAAGCGTCCCAAGGCACCAAGTTCTCGTACGAAGAAATCCCGGCAGAACTCGTCGACACGTGCAATGAATGGCGCGAGAAGATGGTCGAAGCTGCGGCTGAATCGAGCGAAGACTTGATGAACAAGTACCTCGAAGAAGGCGAGTTGACGGAAGCAGAAATCGTCAAGGGTCTGCGCGACCGTACGATCGCTTGCGAAATCCAGCCGATGCTGTGCGGTACCGCGTTCAAGAACAAGGGCGTGCAACGCATGCTGGACGCCGTGCTCGACTTCCTGCCGTCGCCGATCGACATTCCGCCGGTTACGGGCGAACTCGAAAACGGTGAAAAGGCTGAGCGTCGCGCAGCTGACGACGAGAAGTTCTCGTCGCTCGCATTCAAGATCATGACCGACCCGTTTGTCGGCCAGCTGATCTTCTTCCGTGTGTACTCCGGCACGACGAAGTCGGGCGACACGCTGCTGAACGCGACCAAGGACAAGAAGGAACGTCTCGGTCGTATTCTGCTGATGCACGCAAACCAGCGTGAAGAAATCAAGGAAGTGCACGCAGGCGACATCGCTGCTGCTGTCGGCCTGAAAGACGCAACCACGGGCGACACGCTGTGCGATCCGCTGCACCCGATCGTGCTCGAACGCATGATTTTCCCGGAGCCGGTGATTTCGCAGGCTGTTGAGCCGAAGACGAAGCCGGACCAGGAAAAGATGGGTCTGGCCCTGAACCGTCTGGCTCAGGAAGATCCGTCGTTCCGCGTTCAAACGGACGAAGAATCGGGTCAAACCATTATTTCGGGCATGGGCGAGCTCCACCTGGAAATTCTGGTTGACCGGATGAAGCGTGAATTCGGCGTCGAAGCAACGGTTGGCAAGCCGCAAGTGGCATACCGTGAAACGATCCGCGGCAAGGCGGAAGACGTCGACGGCAAGTTCGTCAAGCAGTCGGGTGGTCGCGGCCAGTACGGTCACGCGGTGATCACGCTCGAGCCGAATGAGCAGGGCAAGGGCTACGAGTTCCTGGACGAGATCAAGGGCGGTGTGATTCCGCGTGAATACATCCCGGCAGTCGATAAGGGTATCCAGGAAACGCTGAAGGCTGGCGTGCTGGCAGGCTTCCCGGTCGTTGACGTGAAGGTTCACCTGACGTTCGGTTCGTACCACGACGTTGACTCGAACGAAAATGCGTTCCGCATGGCTGGTTCGATGGCGTTCAAGGAAGCAATGCGCAAAGCGCAGCCGGTCATCCTCGAACCGATGATGGCTGTGGAAGTCGAAACGCCTGAAGATTACATGGGCAACGTGATGGGCGACCTGTCGGGCCGTCGCGGTATTGTTCAGGGCATGGACGACATGGTTGGTGGCGGCAAGATCGTTCGCGCCGAAGTGCCGCTGTCGGAAATGTTCGGCTACTCGACGTCGCTGCGTTCGCTGACCCAAGGTCGTGCAACGTACACGATGGAGTTCAAGCACTACTCGGAAGCACCGCGCAACGTGTCTGAAGCGATCATCAACGCGAAGTCGAAGTAAGCGCGCGGCAAGTCATTCAACGATTAACTTTTTGAAAGAAGAGAAACATGGCTAAAGGTAAATTCGAACGGACCAAGCCGCACGTGAACGTCGGCACGATCGGTCACGTTGACCACGGCAAGACCACGCTGACGGCAGCGATCACGACGGTGCTGACCAAGAAGTTTGGCGGCGAAGCAAAGGCATACGACCAGATCGACGCGGCGCCGGAAGAAAAGGCACGTGGTATCACGATCAATACGGCGCACGTCGAGTACGAAACGGCTAACCGCCACTACGCACACGTCGACTGCCCGGGCCACGCTGACTATGTGAAGAACATGATCACGGGCGCAGCGCAGATGGACGGCGCGATTCTGGTGTGCTCGGCTGCAGACGGCCCGATGCCGCAAACGCGTGAGCACATCCTGCTGGCGCGTCAGGTTGGCGTTCCGTACATCATCGTGTTCCTGAACAAGTGCGACATGGTGGACGACGCTGAGCTGCTGGAACTCGTCGAAATGGAAGTTCGCGAACTTCTGTCGAAGTACGACTTCCCGGGCGACGACACGCCGATCATCAAGGGTTCGGCCAAGCTGGCGCTGGAAGGCGACACGGGCGAGCTGGGCGAAGTGGCGATCATGAACCTGGCCGATGCGCTGGACACGTACATCCCGACGCCGGAGCGCGCAGTTGACGGTGCGTTCCTGATGCCGGTGGAAGACGTGTTCTCGATCTCGGGTCGCGGCACGGTGGTGACGGGTCGCGTTGAGCGCGGCGTGGTGAAGGTTGGCGAGGAAATCGAAATCGTCGGTATCAAGCCGACGGTGAAGACGACCTGCACGGGCGTGGAAATGTTCCGCAAGCTGCTCGACCAGGGTCAGGCAGGCGACAACGTTGGTATCCTGCTGCGCGGCACGAAGCGTGAAGACGTGGAGCGTGGCCAGGTTCTGGCGAAGCCGGGTTCGATCAACCCGCACACGCACTTCACGGCTGAAGTGTATGTGCTGAGCAAGGACGAAGGCGGCCGCCACACGCCGTTCTTCAACAACTATCGTCCGCAGTTCTACTTCCGTACGACGGACGTGACGGGCTCGATCGAGTTGCCGAAGGACAAGGAAATGGTCATGCCGGGCGACAACGTGTCGATCACGGTGAAGCTGATCAACCCGATCGCGATGGAAGAAGGTCTGCGCTTCGCAATCCGCGAAGGTGGCCGTACGGTCGGCGCAGGTGTGGTTGCCAAGATTCTCGAGTAAAATCGAGGATTGACGTTGCAGTAAGTGGTGCCCGGAGCCGGGCGCCAGCATAGCGTGTCGATAGGAGTTGGCGCTTCAGCGCTTACTCCTATCCCAAGCCCGGCTCTACGTTCTTTTACTATCTGGCGGCGCAATACCGCCTCGCTCTTTCCAAGGAATTGTCATGCAGAACCAGAAAATCCGCATTCGCCTGAAGGCTTTCGACTATCGCCTGATCGATCAATCGGCAGCGGAAATCGTCGACACGGCAAAGCGGACTGGCGCAATCGTTCGTGGTCCGGTGCCCCTGCCGACCCGCATTCAACGTTTCGACATCCTGCGTTCGCCGCACGTCAACAAGACGTCGCGCGATCAGCTCGAAATCCGTACGCACCAACGTCTGATGGACATCGTCGATCCGACGGACAAGACCGTTGACGCACTGATGAAGCTGGACCTGCCGGCTGGCGTGGACGTGGAAATCAAGCTCCAATAAGGCTTCTAACGCTTGCCTGGCGTGCCAGGCAACGCTAAGTCATTGATTGCTTGCAGAAAACGAAAAGCCTCGCTATAATGCAAGGCTTTTCGCGCATTTGCGCAAAAAAGTCGGTGTGCTGCAGCATGGCTTCTTCCGAAGCGCATGCCCGAAACGGCACCGGCATTTTGTAAATTAGCCCCGACCAATCGCAGTCGGGAATGGAGAAAACGATGAGCCTTGGACTCGTAGGTCGCAAGGTTGGCATGACCCGTATCTTCACGGCAGAAGGGGATTCGATTCCCGTTACCGTGCTGGACGTGTCCGACAACCGCGTGACGCAGATCAAGACTGTTGAAACCGACGGCTACACAGCCGTGCAGGTTGCATTCGGTACGCGCCGTGCATCGCGTGTGACGAAGCCGTTGGCCGGTCATCTCGCCAAAGCCGGTGTTCAAGCCGGTGAAATCCTCAAAGAATTCCAGATCGATGCTGCCAAGGCTGCCGAGTTGTCGAACGGCACCGTGGTCGGTCCCGACCTGTTCGAAGTAGGCCAGAAGGTCGACGTGCAAGGCGTGTCGATCGGTAAGGGCTACGCCGGTACCATCAAGCGTTACAACTTCGCATCCGGCCGTGCATCGCACGGTAACTCGCGCTCGCACAACGTGCCGGGTTCGATCGGTATGGCGCAGGATCCGGGTCGTGTTTTCCCGGGTAAGCGCATGACCGGTCACATGGGTGACGATACGGTAACCGTGCAAAACCTCGAAATCGCTCGTATCGACGCTGACCGCAAGCTGTTGCTGGTCAAGGGCGCCGTTCCGGGTGCGAAGGGTGGCAAGGTATTCGTTACGCCGGCCGTGAAGACGCGTGCCGTGAAAGGAGCGAAATAATGGAACTTAAGCTCCTGAATGCCAATGGTCAGGAAGGTGCAGGCGTTAGCGCGTCGGACGTAGTGTTCGGCCGCGATTACAACGAAGCCCTGATTCACCAGGTAGTGGTGGCGTATCAAGCGAATGCCCGTAGCGGTAACCGCGCGCAGAAGGACCGTGAGCAAGTCAAGCACACGACCAAGAAGCCGTGGCGCCAAAAGGGTACGGGCCGCGCCCGTGCCGGTATGTCGTCGAGCCCGTTGTGGCGCGGCGGTGGCCGGATCTTCCCGAATTCGCCGGAAGAAAACTTTTCGCACAAGGTCAACAAGAAGATGCATCGCGCAGGTCTCTGCTCGATCTTCTCGCAGCTGGCCCGCGAAGGCCGCATCTCGGTGGTCGACGAGCTGACGCTCGAAGCGCCGAAGACGAAGCTGCTGGCCGAAAAATTCAAGGCGATGGGTCTCGACTCCGTGCTGGTGATTACCGACACGGTTGACGAAAACCTGTACCTCGCGTCGCGCAACCTCGCCCATGTGGCAGTTGTCGAGCCGCGTTACGCCGACCCGCTGTCGCTGATCTACTTCAAGAAGATCCTGATCACGAAGGCTGCGGTCGCCCAGATCGAGGAGTTGCTGTCATGAGCGAGATTCGCAAGAACGATCATCGTTTGATGCAGGTCCTGCTCGCGCCGGTGATCTCCGAAAAGGCGACGCTGGTGGCCGACAAGAACGAGCAAGTTGTGTTCGAAGTCGCGCCCGATGCCACGAAGCAGGAAGTGAAAGCTGCAGTCGAGCTGCTGTTCAAGGTGGAAGTCAATTCCGTCAACGTGCTGGTCTCGAAGGGCAAAGCCAAGCGCTTTGGCCGCTTCATGGGCAAGCGCAAGGACGTGAAGAAGGCGTACGTCTGCCTGAAGCCCGGCCAGGAAATCAACTTTGAAGCGGAGGCCAAGTAATCATGGCAATCGTTAAAGTTAAGCCGACTTCGCCGGGTCGCCGTGCGATGGTCAAGGTGGTCAACAAGGATCTGCATAAGGGCAAGCCGTTCGCACCGCTGCTCGATTCGCAATCCACGACCGCCGGCCGTAACAACAACGGTCACATCACCACGCGTCATAAGGGTGGTGGTCACAAGCATCATTACCGTGTCGTCGATTTCCGTCGCAACAAGGACGGCATTCCGGCAAAGGTCGAACGTCTTGAGTACGATCCGAACCGTAGCGCGAACATCGCGCTGGTTCTGTACGCAGACGGCGAGCGCAAGTACATCATCGCTCCGAAGGGTGTGACGGTTGGTCAGCAACTGATGTCGGGTTCGGAAGCTCCGATCCGCGCAGGCAACACGCTGCCGATCCGCAACATTCCGGTCGGTACGACGATCCACTGCATCGAAATGCTGCCGGGCAAAGGCGCGCAAATGGCGCGTTCGGCTGGTACGTCGGCGATGTTGCTGGCTCGTGAAGGCATCTACGCACAGGTCCGCCTGCGCTCTGGTGAAATCCGCCGCGTTCACGTTGAATGCCGCGCGACGATTGGTGAAGTTGGCAACGAAGAGCACAGCCTCCGTCAAATCGGTAAGGCTGGCGCGAATCGCTGGCGCGGTATCCGCCCGACGGTGCGTGGCGTTGCAATGAACCCGGTCGATCACCCGCACGGTGGTGGTGAAGGCAAGACGGCTGCAGGTCGCGATCCGGTGAGCCCGTGGGGCACGCCTGCTAAGGGTTATCGCACCCGCAGCAACAAGCGCACGACGAGCATGATCGTCCAGCGCCGTCACAAGCGTTAAGGAGTAGGCAATGGCACGTTCTGTAAAAAAAGGTCCGTTCTGCGACGCCCATTTGCTGAAGAAAGTTGAGTCGGCAGCCGCTGCACGTGACAAGAAGCCGATCAAAACCTGGTCGCGTCGTTCGACGATTCTGCCGGATTTCATCGGTTTGACGATTGCTGTGCACAACGGCCGTCAACACGTTCCGGTGTACATCTCGGAAAACATGGTCGGCCACAAGCTTGGCGAGTTTGCATTGACCCGGACGTTCAAGGGTCACGCAGCCGACAAGAAGGCTAAGAAATAAGGGGCTCATGATGGAAGTGAAAGCAATTCATCGCGGTGCCCGCATCTCGGCGCAGAAAACGCGCCTTGTGGCTGACCAGATCCGCGGTTTGCCGGTCGACAAGGCGCTGAACGTTCTGACGTTCTCGCCGAAGAAGGCTGCGGGAATCGTGAAAAAGGTCGTGCTGTCGGCGATCGCGAATGCGGAGCACAACGAAGGCGCCGATATCGATGAGCTCAAGATCACGAGCATCTACATCGACAAGGCTGCGTCGCTCAAGCGTTTTACCGCGCGCGCTAAAGGCCGCGGTAACCGCATCGAGAAGCAATCCTGTCACATCACTGTGACGGTCGGGAATTAAGGGGTCATACGATGGGACAGAAAATTCATCCGACTGGCTTCCGTTTGGCCGTCAGCCGCAATTGGGCGTCGCGTTGGTACGCGAACAACAACAATTTCGCGGCGATGTTGCAGGAAGACATCGGTGTTCGTGAATACCTGAAGAAGAAGCTGAAAAACGCTTCGGTTGGCCGCGTCGTTATCGAGCGTCCGGCGAAGAACGCGCGCATCACGATTTATAGCTCGCGTCCGGGTGTCGTCATCGGTAAGAAGGGCGAGGATATCGAGCTGCTGAAGTCGGAACTGCAACGCCGCATGGGCGTTCCGGTCCACGTCAACATCGAAGAAATCCGTAAGCCGGAAACCGATGCGCAACTGATCGCTGACTCGATCACGCAACAACTCGAACGCCGGATTATGTTCCGCCGCGCGATGAAGCGTGCGATGCAAAACGCAATGCGTCTGGGTGCTCAAGGCATCAAGATCATGAGCGCTGGCCGCCTGAACGGTATCGAAATCGCTCGTACGGAATGGTATCGCGAAGGTCGCGTGCCCCTTCATACGCTGCGTGCTGATATCGACTACGCTACTTCGGAAGCGAAGACGACGTACGGCATCATCGGCGTGAAAGTGTGGGTCTACAAGGGCGACACGCTCGGCCGCAATGACGCACCGGTGGTTGAAGAAGTCGCCGAAGAAAAGCGTCCGCGCCGTAACGCACGCCCGGGTGGCGATCGCCGTCCGCGTCGCGATGGTGAAGGTGGTGGCCCGGCAGGTGCACGCCGTGGCGCTCCTCGTCGTGCTGGCGGTGCCGGCGACGGCGGGAAGACTGGAGAATAACGATGCTGCAACCGAAACGCAGAAAGTATCGCAAAGAGCAGAAGGGTCGTAACACCGGTATCGCTACCCGCGGCAACGCGGTGTCGTTCGGTGAGTTCGGCCTGAAGGCTATCGGTCGTGGTCGCTTGACCGCGCGCCAGATTGAAGCGGCACGTCGTGCAATGACGCGTCACATCAAGCGTGGTGGCCGCATCTGGATCCGCATCTTCCCGGACAAGCCGATCTCGCACAAGCCGGCTGAAGTACGTATGGGTAACGGTAAAGGTAACCCTGAGTACTACGTCGCAGAGATTCAACCGGGCAAGATGCTGTACGAAATGGACGGCGTAACCGAAGAGCTGGCACGCGAAGCGTTCCGTCTGGCTGCAGCTAAGCTGCCGCTCAAGACGACGTTTATCGTGCGTCAGCTCGGCGCCTAAGGAGCAAATGATGAAGGCTTCCGAACTTCACCAGAAAGATCAGGCCGCGCTCAACAAGGAGCTGTCGGACCTGTTGAAGGCGCAATTCGGCCTGCGCATGCAACTCGCGACCCAGCAGCTCACGAACACGAGCCAGCTGAAGAAGGTTCGTCGCGACATCGCACGTGTGCGGACCGTCCTGACTGAGAAGGCGAACCAGAAATGAACGATAGCGTAAAAACCTCGCTCAAGCGGACGCTGGTCGGCAAGGTCGTCAGCAACAAGATGGACAAGACGGTCACCGTGCTGGTTGAGCACCGCGTGAAGCACCCGATCTACGGCAAGTATGTTGTGCGTTCGAAGAAGTACCACGCGCACGACGATGCGAACACGTACAACGAGGGTGACCTCGTTGAAATCCAGGAAACGCGTCCGATTTCGAAGACGAAAGCTTGGGTTGTGGCTCGCCTGGTCGAGGCTGCTCGCGTCATCTGACGCCGCAAAGTTGTAGAAGTAGTTGAAATCGCAGTAAGTTTCGCTTGCAAGACCGAGATTATTTGTTATAATCTCGGTCTTCCCTCTTTTATGGGAGCCCCGTCGCGGGCGAAGTTGGTGGGGGAAGCGGTTCAGGCGCCAGTCTGTTCCGAAGGATTCACCGGATTGCGATGGCGGGTTTCGTTTGCCGTCGCTGCTGTTCATACCCAAGCAGCCGATTGGCTGACGGGACCAAGACTGACCGGGTACGCCATGGTGGTGTGACCGGATTAAGTTGGGATAGATAAACCATGATCCAGACCGAAACTCGGCTTGAAGTGGCCGACAACACCGGTGCGCGTGAAGTCATGTGCATCAAGGTTCTCGGCGGCTCGAAGCGTCGTTATGCCAGCATTGGCGACATCATCAAGGTGACCGTCAAAGAAGCAACGCCGCGCGGGCGCGTGAAGAAAGGCGAAATTTACAACGCCGTGGTGGTTCGCACCGCCAAGGGCGTGCGCCGTCAGGACGGCTCGCTGATCAAGTTCGACGGCAATGCAGCAGTGCTGTTGAATGCCAAGCTCGAACCTATTGGCACCCGTATTTTCGGGCCTGTTACGCGCGAGTTGCGCAGCGAACGATTCATGAAGATCGTTTCGTTGGCACCTGAAGTGCTGTAAGGAGTCGCGATGAACAAGATTCGCAAAGGTGACGAAGTTATCGTCATCACCGGCAAAGATAAAGGCAAGCGCGGCGTCGTGCTGTCCGTTGGCGAAGACAAGGTAATTGTCGAGGGCATCAACCTCGTCAAGAAGCACGTCAAGCCGAACCCGATGAAGGGTACGACGGGTGGCGTGGAAGCCAAGACGATGCCGCTGCAAATTTCGAACGTCGCATTGGTCGACGCGAATGGCAAGGCGTCGCGTGTAGGCATCAAGGTCGAGGGAGACAAGAAAGTCCGTTTCCTTAAGACGACCGGTGCCGTGCTGAGCGCCTGACGCTGCGGAGTAAAAAAATGGCTCGTTTGCAAGAGTTTTACAAAGAGAAGGTTGTACCCGGCCTCATCGAGAAGTTCGGTTACAAGTCCGTGATGGAAGTGCCGCGCATCACCAAGATCACCCTGAACATGGGCCTTGGCGAAGCGGTTGCTGACAAGAAGATCATCGAAAACGCCGTTGGCGACCTGACGAAGATCGCAGGCCAGAAGCCGGTGATCACGAAGGCACGCAAAGCAATCGCTGGCTTCAAGATCCGTCAGGGCTATCCGATCGGTGCAATGGTCACGTTGCGTGGTCAGGCAATGTACGAATTTCTGGACCGTTTCGTGACGGTTGCGCTCCCCCGTGTGCGTGACTTCCGTGGCGTGTCGGGTCGTGCGTTCGATGGTCGCGGCAACTACAACATCGGTGTGAAAGAGCAGATCATTTTCCCCGAAATCGACTACGACAAGATCGACGCACTGCGTGGGCTGAACATCAGCATCACGACAACTGCGAAGACCGACGACGAAGCAAAGGCTCTGCTCGCCGGCTTCAAGTTCCCGTTCAGAAACTGAGGTTACCGTGGCTAAACTGGCACTGATCGAACGTGAAAAGAAGCGTGCTCGCCTGGCCGCTAAGTACGCTCCCAAGCGTGCTGAGCTGAAAGCGATCATTGGCGATATGAGCAAGTCGGACGAAGAGCATTACGCAGCACGTCTGGAACTGCAACAACTGCCGCGCAACTCTAACCCGACCCGTAAGCGCAATCGTTGCGCAATTACCGGTCGCCCGCGTGGCACGTTCCGTAAATTCGGGCTGGCGCGTAACAAGATTCGCGAAATCGCGTTCCGCGGCGAGATCCCTGGCCTGACCAAGGCGAGCTGGTAATAGGAGAAACGTAAATGAGCATGAGTGATCCTATCGCCGATATGCTGACTCGCATCCGCAATGCGCAGATGGTTGAGAAAGTTTCGGTGACAATGCCCTCGTCGAAAGTCAAGGTTGCGATTGCGCAGGTCCTGAAGGACGAAGGCTATATCGATGATTTCGCAGTGAAGTCCGAAGGTGCGAAGTCTGAATTGAACATCGTGTTGAAGTACTACGCTGGCCGTCCGGTGATCGAGCGCATTGAACGCGTTTCGAAGCCTGGTCTGCGTGTGTACCGCGGCCGTAACGACATTCCCGTGGTCATGAATGGCCTCGGCGTGGCAATCGTGTCGACGCCGAAGGGCGTGATGACGGACCGCAAGGCGCGTGCAACGGGCGTTGGCGGCGAAGTCATCTGCTACGTCGCTTAAGGCCGAAAGGAGAGAAACATGTCTCGAGTAGGTAAAAGCCCGATCGCGCTGCAAGGCGCAGAAGTGGCCCTGAGCGACGAACGCATTACCGTCAAGGGCCCGCTGGGTACGATTTCGCAGGCTGCAAACAGCCTCGTGAAGGTGGTGAACGACAACGGCACGCTGAAGTTCGAGCCGGTGGACGAAAGCCGCGAAGCGAATGCGATGTCGGGCACGATGCGCGCACTGGTTGCGAACATGGTGAACGGCGTGACGAAGGGTTTCGAGCGCAAGCTGACGCTGGTTGGCGTCGGTTACCGCGCACAGGCGCAAGGCGACAAGCTGAACCTGTCGCTGGGTTTCTCGCACCCCGTGGTGCACCAGATGCCGGAAGGCGTCAAGGCTGAAACCCCGACGCAAACCGAAATCGTGATCAAGGGGATCAATAAGCAACAAGTTGGCCAGGTCGCTGCAGAAGTGCGCGGCTATCGCCCGCCGGAGCCCTACAAGGGCAAGGGTGTGCGTTACGCCAATGAGGTTGTGATCCTCAAAGAAACGAAGAAGAAGTAAGGGTGCGCAATCATGGATAAGACTCAATCTCGCCTGCGCCGCGCTCGTCAGACGCGTATCAAGATCGCTGAGCTGCAGGTCGCGCGTCTCGCCGTGCATCGCACGAACACGCACATCTATGCGCAAGTGTTCTCGCCGTGCGGCACCAAGGTGCTCGCCAGCGCGTCGACGCTCGAAGCCGAAGTGCGTGCGCAACTGGCTGATCAGACAGGCAAGGGCGGCAACGTCGCTGCTGCGACCCTGATCGGTAAGCGCATTGCAGAAAAGGCTAAGGCTGCCGGCATCGAATCCGTCGCCTTCGACCGTTCGGGTTTCCGTTATCACGGCCGCGTGAAAGCGCTGGCTGATGCGGCGCGCGAAGCCGGACTCAAGTTCTAAGGGAAGAATTCGTCATGGCAAAGATGCAAGCGAAAGTTCAGGCTGACGAACGCGACGACGGCCTGCGCGAAAAGATGATTTCGGTCAACCGCGTGACCAAGGTTGTGAAGGGTGGCCGGATTCTCGGTTTCGCCGCACTGACCGTGGTTGGCGACGGTGATGGCCGCGTCGGTATGGGCAAGGGCAAGGCGAAGGAAGTGCCGGTCGCTGTTCAGAAGGCGATGGAGCAGGCTCGCCGCAACATGTTCAAGGTGCCGCTTAAGAACGGTACCCTGCAACACGAAGTGCACGGTAAGCACGGCGCATCGATGGTCCTCCTCGCTCCGGCGAAGGACGGTACCGGTGTGATCGCTGGTGGCCCGATGCGCGCAGTGTTCGACGTGATGGGCGTGCAGAACGTTGTGGCCAAGAGCCACGGTTCGACGAACCCGTACAACCTCGTTCGTGCAACGCTCGACGGTCTGCGTAAGCAGTCGACGCCGGGTGATATCGCGGCGAAGCGCGGCAAGTCCGTCGAAGATATTCTGGGCTAAGGTGGACACCATGTCTGATAAAACTGTCAAGGTCCAGCTCGTCAAGAGCCTGATCGGCACCCGTGAAACGCACCGTGCAACGGTGCGTGGCTTGGGCCTGCGCCGACTCAACTCGGTTAGCGAGTTGCAGGACACGCCGGCTGTGCGCGGCATGATCAACAAGGTTTCGTACCTCGTTAAGGTCATCAGCTAAGCGGCTGACCAGGACTCAAGGAGTTGATAATGGAATTGAATAACCTGAAGCCGGCTGAAGGCTCGAAGCACGCTAAGCGTCGCGTCGGCCGTGGCATCGGCTCCGGTCTGGGCAAGACGGCTGGCCGCGGTCACAAGGGTCAGAAGTCGCGTTCGGGCGGCTTTCACAAGGTTGGCTTCGAAGGCGGTCAAATGCCGCTGCAACGTCGCCTGCCGAAGCGTGGCTTCACCTCGCTGACGAAGGAATTCGTTGGTGAAGTGCGTCTCTCTGATCTGGAAAAGCTGCCGGTCGACGAAATCGATCTGTTGGCTCTGAAGCAAGCCGGCCTGCTCGGCGAGCTGATCAAGAGCGCCAAGATCATCGCGACGGGCGAGCTTAAGCGCAAGATCGTTGTGAAGGGTCTGGGTGCGACGAAGGGTGCGCGCGCTGCTATCGAAGCAGCCGGCGGCTCTTTTGCCGAGTAACGCGCAAGTTATTTGCCGTCACTAGCATTTGCATCGGAGAAGGTACTTGGCTAACAGTCCGAGTCTCGCAAAACCCGGTCGCAGCGCGGCGAAGTTTGGCGATCTGCGTCGGCGTGCAGTGTTCCTGCTGCTGGCGTTGATCGTCTACCGTATCGGCGCGCACATTCCGGTGCCGGGTATTGACCCGGACCAGCTGGCAAAGTTGTTCCAAAGCCAGTCGGGCGGCATCCTTGGCATGTTCAACATGTTCTCGGGTGGTGCACTTTCGCGGTTCACGATTTTTGCGCTGGGGATCATGCCGTACATTTCGGCGTCGATCATCATGCAGTTGCTGGCGATTGTCTCGCCACAACTGGAAGCGCTGAAAAAGGAAGGGCAGGCGGGTCAACGGAAGATTACGCAGTACACGCGTATCTTTACGGTCCTGCTGGCGACGTTCCAGGCGTTCGGCATTGCCGTCGCGCTGGAAAATCAGCCGGGCCTTGTGATCGATCCGGGGATGGTATTTCGGCTGACGACGGTCGTGACGCTGGTGACCGGCACGATGTTCCTGATGTGGCTGGGTGAGCAGATCACGGAACGCGGGCTTGGTAACGGTATCTCGATCATCATTTTCGGCGGTATTGCAGCGGGTTTCCCGAACGCAATCGGTGGTCTTTTCGAACTGGTGCGAACCGGCTCGATGAGCATCATCTCGGCGATTATCGTGGTCGCGCTGATTGCCGGTGTGACGTATCTGGTGGTGTTCATCGAACGCGGCCAGCGCAAGATTCTTGTGAATTACGCCAAGCGGCAGGTCGGTAACAAGATTTACGGCGGACAGTCTTCACATCTGCCGCTGAAGTTGAATATGTCGGGCGTGATTCCGCCGATCTTTGCATCGTCGATCATTCTCTTCCCGGCAACCATCCTGAACTGGTTTAGTTCGGGGTCGCGTACCAGCTGGTTCGCAGACACGTTGCACAACGTGGCCGAAGCCCTTAAGCCCGGTCAACCCGTGTACGTGTTGCTGTACGCGTTGGCGATCGTCTTCTTTTGCTTTTTCTACACCGCACTGGTGTTCAACAGCAGGGAAACGGCCGACAACCTGAAAAAGAGTGGCGCTTTCGTCCCAGGCATCCGCCCGGGCGATCAAACGGCGCGATACATCGACCGTATCCTCACGCGTCTGACGCTGGCTGGTGCGATCTACATCGTGTTTGTTTGTCTGCTACCTGAATTTTTGGTACTGCGCTGGAACGTGCCGTTTTATTTTGGTGGAACGTCGCTGCTGATCATTGTCGTCGTCACAATGGATTTCATGGCGCAGGTGCAGTCGTACGTTATGTCGCAACAGTATGAATCGCTGCTGAAGAAAGCTAATTTCAAAGGCGGCGGCGTCCCGATGCGTTGAAAGGACTTATGGCCAAAGACGATGTTATCCAGATGCAGGGTGAAGTCATCGAAAACCTGCCTAACGCTACCTTCAGGGTGAAGCTGGAAAACGGCCATGTCGTATTGGGACACATATCCGGCAAGATGCGGATGCACTACATCCGAATCCTGCCGGGCGACAAGGTAACGGTTGAATTGACGCCTTACGATCTGTCGCGTGCGCGGATCGTGTTCCGGGCGAAGTGATTTGAAAAAAGGGTAATATCATGAAAGTGATGGCATCGGTTAAGCGCATTTGCCGCAATTGCAAGATCATCAAGCGCAAAGGCGTTGTGCGCGTGATTTGCAGCTCTGATCCGCGCCACAAACAGCGTCAAGGCTGAACGCCGCGCTTTTTGCTGCGCTTTTTGTTTGAGGAAAAACAATGGCTCGTATCGCAGGGGTTAACATCCCGAATCACCAGCATACCGAAATCGGCCTGACGGCAATTTACGGTATCGGCCGCACGCGCTCGCGCGACATTTGCGTCGCTGCTGGTGTGGCATTTTCGAAGAAGGTCAAGGACCTGAACGACGCAGACCTCGAAAAGCTGCGTGAAGAAGTCGGCAAGTTCATCGTTGAAGGCGATCTTCGCCGTGAAACGACGATGAACATCAAGCGCCTGATGGATCTCGGCTGCTACCGTGGCGTGCGTCATCGTAAGGGCTTGCCCCTGCGTGGCCAACGCACGCGTACGAATGCCCGTACGCGCAAGGGTCCGCGTCGTGCAGCGCAATCGCTGAAGAAGTAAGCGGAACTGACAGTTACAGGAAAACGTAATGGCTAAGGCTTCGAACAACTCCGCGGCGCAACGCGTTCGCAAGAAGGTCAAGAAGAACGTCGCCGAGGGCGTGGTTCACGTTCACGCGTCGTTCAACAACACCATCATCACGATCACCGATCGTCAAGGCAATGCACTTGCCTGGGCAACGTCGGGTGGTCAGGGCTTCAAGGGTTCGCGTAAATCGACCCCGTTTGCAGCTCAGGTGGCAGCCGAATCGGCTGGCCGCGTGGCGATGGAATACGGCGTGAAGAACCTCGAAGTGCGTATCAAGGGCCCTGGCCCTGGCCGCGAATCGGCGGTGCGCGCGCTGCATGGTCTTGGCATCAAGATCACCGCGATCTCCGACGTGACGCCGGTCCCGCACAACGGCTGCCGTCCGCCGAAGCGTCGTCGTATCTAAGACGCTGTTTTCGCTAGCGCCTGTTGCCGCCGGTGTTCAAGCCGGCGACCACAGGCTGCTTGCGCTATTGAATTGACTAAGCCCACCGTTCGACCCAAAGGGTTCGGACTAGCGCGAGTGCATGCATTCGTGTGATCAATCATAGAAGGAATCAACGTGGCACGTTATATCGGCCCTAAGGCCAAGCTGTCCCGCCGTGAAGGCACTGACCTCTTCCTGAAGAGCGCCCGTCGTTCGCTCGCTGACAAGTGCAAGCTTGACAGCAAGCCTGGCCAACACGGCCGCACGTCGGGTGCACGTACGTCCGACTACGGCACGCAGCTGCGCGAAAAGCAAAAAGTGAAGCGCATCTACGGTGTCCTCGAGCGTCAATTCCGCCGTTACTTCGCTGAAGCCGACCGCCTGAAGGGCAACACGGGTGAAAACCTGCTGCAATTGCTCGAATCGCGTCTCGACAACGTCGTGTATCGCATGGGCTTCGGCTCGACGCGTGCTGAAGCGCGTCAGCTCGTGAGCCACAAGGCGATCACGGTGAACGGCGTGGTGTCGAACATCCCGTCGATGCAAGTGAAGGCAGGCGACGTCGTCGCAGTGCGCGAACAAAAGAAGAAGCAGGCGCGTATTCTCGAAGCGCTGTCGCTGGCTGAGCAAGGCGGTCTGCCGAGCTGGGTTGCTGTCGATTCGAAGAAGTTCGAAGGCACGTTCAAGAGCAAGCCGGAACGCAGCGACATCGCTGGCGATATCAACGAAAGCCTGATCGTCGAATTGTATTCGCGGTAATCGGATTAACGGCCGGGGCACCCCGATTGCGTTGCGCAAGGGGGCGTCTCGGCTGTTTATTTTCAGGTTGTTACCGGTCAGCCTTATCGGTGTAACGAGCCGAGGGTATTGAAAAGGAAAACCTATGCAAACCAGTTTGTTGAAGCCCAAGATCATCGCAGTTGAATCGCTTGGTGAGAGCCACGCGAAAGTGGTCATGGAACCGTTTGAACGCGGTTACGGCCACACCTTGGGTAACGCGCTCCGGCGCGTGCTGCTGTCGTCAATGATCGGCTACGCGCCGACCGAAGTGACGATCGCAGGCGTCGTGCATGAGTATTCGACGCTCGACGGTGTGCAAGAGGATGTGGTCAACCTGTTGTTGAACCTGAAGGGCGTGGTGTTCAAGCTGCATAACCGTGACGAAGTGACGGTTACGCTGCGCAAGGAAGGCGAAGGCGTTGTCACCGCTGGCGACATCGAACTCGCGCACGATTGCGAAGTGATCAACCCGGATCACGTGATTGCGCATCTGTCGAAGGGCGGCAAGCTCGACGTGCAGATCAAGGTCGAAAAGGGCCGTGGCTATGTGCCGGGCAATGTGCGTCGTTACGGCGAAGAGTCGGCCAAGATCATCGGCCGTATCGTGCTGGACGCGTCGTTCTCGCCGGTTCGCCGCGTGAGCTACGCCGTTGAAAGCGCGCGCGTCGAACAGCGTACCGACCTCGACAAGCTCGTGATGAACATCGAGACCAACGGTGTGATCTCGCCGGAAGAAGCGATCCGTCAATCGGCGCGTATTCTGGTTGATCAACTGTCGGTGTTCGCTGCACTGGAAGGCACCGAAGCAACGGCGGAAGCGCCGTCGCGTGCGCCGCAGATCGATCCGATCCTGCTGCGTCCGGTTGATGATCTTGAACTGACGGTTCGTTCCGCGAACTGCCTGAAGGCCGAGAACATCTACTACATCGGCGACCTGATCCAGCGCACGGAAAACGAGTTGCTCAAGACCCCGAATCTGGGTCGCAAATCGTTGAACGAAATCAAGGAAGTATTGGCGTCGCGTGGTTTGACGCTGGGCATGAAACTCGAAAACTGGCCGCCGGCAGGTTTGGACAAGTAAGTCGAGAAGTCATCCCGGGGCAGAACCCGTCGCTGCACTGGCAAAGACGCGGATTTTCCTTTAAAATCCGCGTCTTGTCTTTTTTCACTACCGGCCCGTGCACTCATCACCGTTGGGAAACCGAGGGTAGACCGAGCGCGATAGAAGAGCTGGACCAAAACTTTGAATCAAAGGAATTAACATGCGTCACCGTCATGGTTTGCGGAAACTGAACCGCACGAGCAGCCACCGTCTGGCAATGCTCCGTAACATGTCCAACTCGTTGATCGAGCACGAAGTCATCAAGACGACGCTGCCGAAGGCGAAAGAACTCCGTAAAGTCGTCGAGCCGCTGATCACGCTCGGCAAGAAGCCGTCGCTGGCAAATCGTCGTCTGGCGTTCAACCGCCTGCGTGATCGTGACTCGGTCACGAAGCTGTTCGAAGTTCTCGGCCCGCGTTACGCTACCCGTCCGGGCGGCTACCTGCGCGTCCTGAAGTTCGGTTTCCGCGTCGGCGACAACGCACCGATGGCACTGGTCGAATTGCTGGACCGTCCGGAAGTCGAAGAAGTTGAAGTGCAAGAAGCTGAGTAAGCTTTTTAGCATCGAAGAAAAAGCCAGGCGCCAAGCCTGGCTTTTTTGTTTATGGCGGCGAATTTCACTGCGGCATGTCGATCGCGGCGGCCAAATGCCGCAGGCTTGCAGCAGAGCCGTCTGCGGCACCGCATGGCTAGGTGATACGATATCGGCACCTGAATCGTGCTTGGCCGGAGCCTTTGTGAGCGTGAATGTGACCTTGATTCTGACGACGGTACCGGATGCGGCCGTTGCTCAGAAGCTCGCGGCGGGCGCACTGGCCGCGCGGCTGTGCGCCTGCGTCACGCAGTTAGGCTCTGTGCAGTCCAGCTATCACTGGCAGGGCGCGATCGAAACGGCGCAGGAGATCCAGTTGCTGTTCAAGACCAGCGCGGCACGCGCGCTCGAGCTCGAGCAGTACATTCAGGCCCACCATCCCTACGACACGCCGGAAATCCTCTCGTGGCAAGCTATGGCATCGGTCGCGTACGGCCAGTGGATCACTGCTGAAACTCAACGTCCTCTCCATGTTTAACGGTCTCAATCGACGTGCGCGCCATGCGTTGCGCGCCGTCGTCCTCCTGCTCGGTTGCCTGATCGTCGCTCAGTTCGGCACGCTTGCGCACGCTGCGGACGACTTCCTCGATCCCGCCGTCGCCTTCAAATTCAGCGCGACCGAGAAACCCGGCGAAGTCGACGTCACTTACAAGATCGCGGACGGTTACTACATGTACCGCGAGCGTTTCGCGTTCGCGACCCGTAACGGCACGACGACAATCGGCGAACCGCAATTGCCGGCTGGTCACGTCAAGTTCGATCAGACCTTCAACAAGAATGTCGAAACCTATCGCAATGAACTGACAATCCGCATCCCGGTGAAACAGCCGCAGGGGGCGTTCGACCTTGCTGTTACGTCTCAAGGCTGTGCGGATGCCGGCATCTGCTATCCGCCGATGGAGCGCGTGTATCACGTGAGCGGCGAGGCGTTGCAGCCGGCCGGCGGCGCCGCGGCGGCCACCGCCACGCGGCAATCCACAGCAGCCGGCGCACCGTGGTATGAGCGTGCCACTAGCGCCGACTATGCGCAGTCGCTACTGGAAGGCGGCGGCTTCTTCGCGATCATCGGGCTCTATTTCGTGGCCGGCGCCGTGCTCAGTCTGCTGCCGTGCTCGTATCCGATGATTCCGATCCTGTCTGCGATCATCATCGGCGAAGGCGCGCGGGTGACGCGTGCCCGTGGCTTTGCGTTGTCGCTGGCGTACGTGATCGGCATGGCACTCGTGTACACGGCGCTTGGCATCGCGGCAGCGCTCGTTGGCCAGAGCCTCGGCGCATGGCTGCAGAACCCGTGGGTGCTTGGTACGTTTGGCGTCCTGCTGACCGTTTTCGCGCTGACCCTGATCGCCGGCTTCGACATCGCGTTGCCGCAGCGCTGGCAGGACGGCGTGTCGCGTGCGTCGACAGGGCGTTCCGGCGGCAAGTTTGCCGCGGTGGCAGTAATGGGCGCGCTATCCGCGTTGGTGGTTGGCGCTTGCATGACCGCGCCGCTCTTTGCCGTGCTGGCGTTCATCGCGCACACAGGCGACGCGTTGCTCGGCGGCGCGGCGCTGTTCTCGATGGGACTCGGGCTCGGTGTGCCCCTCCTGATCATCGGGCTTGGCGCCGGTACTTTGCTGCCGCGCGCCGGCGCGTGGATGGACGGCGTCAAGGTGTTTTTCGGCGTGGTGCTGCTGGCGGCGGCCCTGTGGATCGTCTGGCCGGTGCTTGGTGCGACCGCGACAATGCTGCTGAGTGCGCTGTGGTTGCTGATCGCGGCCGCCGGACTCGGTCTTTTCTCGGCACCAGCGGTGGGTATTTCCGTCTGGCGGCGGCTCGGCCGGGGTATCGGCGCGGCGCTGGCTATCTGGGCAGCGGTGCTGCTGGTTGGCCTCGCTGCAGGCTCCTCCGATCCGCTGCGTCCGCTAGCTGTCCTGGCTGTGTGGGGTGACGGCGGGGAGGCTAACGTGGCAAGTGTTTCCAAATCGCCGAATAGGTTGTCACAGAGCGATCTGACATTCGCTCCGGTTCGTTCCTCGACCGATCTCGACGAGGCCGTCAAAACGGCTGCGCAGCCCGCTATGCTCGATTTTTACGCAGACTGGTGCGTGAGCTGCAAAGAAATGGAGAAGTTCACGTTTAGCGATCCGCGTGTTCAGGCGAAGTTGAAGCAGATGAACCTGCTGCGCGCCGACGTCACCGCAAATAACGCCGACGATCAGATGCTGCTCAAGCGCTTCAGCCTGTTCGGCCCGCCCGGCATCATCTTTTTCGACCAGGGGGGCAAGGAAGTGCTGCGCGTCGTCGGCTACGAGTCCGCGGACAAGTTTTTGCGCACCCTCGATCGCGCCAACGCGCCCGGGGCGTAACGCAAAGCAGCTGCGCTGCCCGAGCGCGCAAAGAAACCCGCACCCCCGACGCGCCCGCAAAAAGGCGCAGGCCAGAACATGCATAAAAAAACGGAGGCACGACTTAAAGTCGGCCTCCGTTTTTTTGGGGCGCATTCAGAAGACTGGCGTCGCCGGTAAAGCGACACCTCAAATCACTTCTGCGAGCGCAAAATCCGCGCGGCATCCAGCGCGAAGTAGGTCAGCACGCCATCCGCGCCTGCCCGCTTGAACGCCAGCAGCGATTCCATCATCGCCTTGTCGTGATCGAGCCAGCCATTTTGCGCGGCCGCTTTCAGCATCGCGTATTCGCCGCTCACCTGATACACGTAGGTCGGGAACTTGAACTCGTCCTTCACACGACGCACGATGTCCAGATACGGCATGCCTGGCTTGACCATCACCATATCCGCGCCTTCCTCGATGTCCGCTTGCACTTCGCGCAGGGCTTCATCCGAATTGGCCGGATCCATCTGGTAAGTCATCTTGTTACCCTTGCCGAGGTTCGTCGCAGAACCGACGGCATCGCGGAACGGGCCGTAAAACGCCGACGCGAACTTGGCAGAGTAGGCCATGATGCGCGTATGGATATGACCCTCGCTCTCGAGCATTTCGCGGATCGCGCCAATGCGGCCATCCATCATGTCCGAGGGCGCGACGATATCGACACCCGCTTCAGCCTGCGCGCGCGCCTGTTCCACGAGGATCTCGACGGTCTCGTCGTTGATCACATAGCCGGCCTCGTCGAGTACGCCGTCCTGGCCGTGGCTCGTGTACGGATCCAGCGCGACGTCGGTGAGCACACCCAAATCGGGGAAGTTCTTTTTCAGTTCGCGAACTGCGCGCGGGATCAGGCCAGCCGGGTTGGTCGCTTCGCGGCCATCAGGCGTCTTCAAGGAAGGCTCGATCGCCGGAAAGAGCGATAGCACCGGCACGCCCAACTCGACGCATTGCTCGGCCACGCCCATCAGCAGATCCACCGACACGCGCTCGACGCCCGGCATCGACGGTACGGCTTGCCGCACGTTGGTGCCTTCGACGATGAACACGGGATAGATCAGATCGTTGGTGGTGAGGATGTTTTCTCGCATCAGACGGCGCGAGAAGTCGTCACGGCGCATGCGGCGCGGACGGTAGTGCGGAAAGAAGCTCATAAACGAATCGAAGAAACGTGGATGTATGGAGTGGACAAGTAGCGCCTGCCTCCGCTCCCGGAAACTTTTCGAGACAATGGTATATCATACCGATCGAGCAAGGCGCCCTGCGCTGACCTCCCCGCTTCTCCTCCCTGAGCGGGTGCCTGTCGTTTTTTCGATTAGGCTGTTTGACCCGCCGTTAAAGCGGCGGGTTTTTTTATGGGCGGCCGGAACGGCGCTTTTTGCCTGGGCTCGTACACGTTGCGCGGTTACTGCGGTGCGTCCGTTTCGCCCTTCGCGTCGGGGATCAGCCAGCTTTCGATCAGCTCGTGCGCTTCGTCGATGCCGACGCGTTTGAGCGCCGAGAACAGCTGCGCGGTCAATTCGCCCTGGTAGCCGGCGGAACGATATTCAGCCAACCCTTTCTGCGTCGCGCGCAAGGCGTTGACGCTTTCTTGGCGCGTCAATTTGTCGCACTTCGTCAGCAGCGTGTGGATCGGCTTGCCGGTCGGCGCGAACCACTCGATCATCCGCCGATCCAGATCCGTCAACGGGCGGCGCGAGTCCATCATCAGAATCATGCCGCGCAGTTGCGAGCGCGATTGCAGGTAGGTGGAGAGCAGCGCTTCCCAGTGAGCCTTGGCCGCGCCCGGCACTTCCGCATAACCGTAGCCCGGCAGGTCGACCAGGTGCGCTGTCGGCTCGTCCTCCTTGCCCACCGAGAAATAATTGATGTGCTGGGTGCGGCCCGGCGTCTTACTGGCGAACGCCAGACGTTTCTGATTGCACAGAATATTGATGGCCGTGGACTTGCCCGCATTCGAGCGTCCCGCAAAGCAGATCTCGGGTTGCGCGGTAGCCGGCAGATCACGCAGGTGATTGACGGTCGTGAAAAAGCGGGATTGGTGGAGCAGGAAGGACATGATCAGGCCAGGATTCGAGACGCCGGGGAACCCAGAGTGGGGACGGGTCAAGCCCGACTGGCGTCTTAGCGATTAGCGAGTTATTGTACAATACGATGGTTTACTGAAAACCTGAGGGGGCCAGCCCGCGTGCCTTGGCGGCTCTTTGCGGTCACTCAGTCGCTGTCGTATCTTGCAAAACCTCTAAAATCCCACAAGACGAGACAGGGTGTGCGAATGAATCGACTGTGCAAGGCTCTGATGGTGCTTCAAGTAGCGGCAGGTCTTTCAGGTTTGGCAATTCAGGCACGAGCAGCAGATCCGGCAAAGCCGGACGTCAATCGGGGGCAGGCAATCGCGGTGCAGGTTTGCGCGTCGTGTCACGGTGCAGATGGCAACAGTGCTGGCGGTGCGTATCCAAAGCTGGCGGACCAGCATCCCGAGTATCTCGTCAAGCAGCTGGTGGATTTCAAGACGCAGCCGGGCGCCAAGCAGCCCGCGCGCAACAACGCGATCATGGCGGGCATGGCTGCGGCGCTGTCCGACCAGGACATGGCCAACGTGGCTGCCTATTTTTCGACGCAGACTCCGAAGCTAGGCTACGCGCATAACAAAGATACCGTCCCGCTCGGTCAGAAGATTTATCGCGGTGGGATTGCAGATAAGGGTGTACCGGCGTGCGCAAGCTGCCACGGGCCGACCGGTCAGGGGATCCCGTCGCAGTATCCGCGTCTGTCGGGGCAGTGGGCGGAATACACGGTGGCGCAGTTGACTGCATTCACGCAAGGTCCGGGCGCGCGTAACAACAATGAGGCGATGCATGCCATTGCATCGCGTCTGTCGGACAGCGAGATCAAGGCTGTAGCGGATTACATCGCGGGCTTGCACTAAGAAGTCCGTACGCAAGCAACCGGCCCGGCGAGGCCGGTACAAAACAAGAAAAGGGTGAGGGCGTCGTGTCTACGACAGCCCTTCACCCTTTTTTGCTGTTCAGTCGGAGTATGAATGAGCGTCACCACGTCGGGTTTGCAGTCGAAGTCGGGCAATCGCATCACGCGCAGCATCATCGAAGTATTGAGTTCGATGCGCTTCGCGATCTCGTTGCTCGTGATTCTGTCGATCGCCAGTATTATCGGCACCGTCCTCACGCAGGACGATCCGTATCCCAACTACGTCAATCAGTTCGGCCCGTTCTGGGCGGACATCTTCCGCTCGCTGAGCTTGTACACGGTGTACAGCTCGTGGTGGTTCATGCTGATTCTCGGCTTCCTGATGGTGTCGGTGTCGCTGTGCGTGATCCGCAATGCGCCGAAAATGGTCGCGGACGCCAAGAGCTGGAAAGACAAGGTCCGCGAAGGCAGCTTGCGCGCGTTCCATCACAAGGGCGAGTTCGCGGTGCACGGCACGCGCGCACAGACCTCGGCGGTGCTCGCCAAACTCTCGGCCAGGCTTGGCTACAAGTTCGTCACACGGGAGTCGGACGGTGCAACGCTGATCGCCGCCAAGCGCGGCGCGCTGACCAAGTTCGGCTACATCTCCGCGCACATTGCGATTGTGGTGATCTGTCTGGGCGGCCTGCTCGACAGCAATCTGCCAATCAAGCTGCAAATGTGGCTGTTCGACAAGTCGCCGATCCGCTCCAACACGGTGATCAACGACATTCCGCCTGAACATCGCCTGTCGCAGTCGAATCCGACTTTCCGCGGCTATGCGTGGGTGCCGGAAGGGCAGCATGTGTCGACGGCGATTCTTAACCAGCCGGACGGCTCGCTGATCCAGGACCTGCCGTTCTCGATCGAGCTGAACAAGTTCATCGTCGACTACTACTCGACGGGCATGCCGAAGCTGTTCGCGAGCGACATCGTCGTGGTCGACCATAAAACGGGCGCGCGCGTGCCGGCCCGGGTCGAAGTGAACAAGCCATTCACCTACGACGGCGTCTCGATCTACCAGTCGAGCTTCCAGGACGGCGGGTCGCAGATGCAGATGACCGCGTACCCGATGTCCGGTTCGAGCGCGAAAACCGCGCCGTTCGGCGGCATGATCGGCGGCAATGCGCCGTTGAGTGCCGCCACACCGCTGGCCGACGGCCAGACCGTCGAATTCACGGATTTCCGTGCAATCAACGTCGAAAACGTCTCGAACGGCAGCGGCCAGAACGATGCGCGTGGCGTCGCCGCGCATCGTACGCTGAAAGAGGCGTTCGACGAGCGCCTCGGCTCGGGCGCGAAGAGCTCGAAGCCGCTCGATCTGCATAACGTCGGTCCGTCGGTGCAGTACAAGGTGCGCGACAAGGACGGCCAGGCGCGCGAGTACAACAACTACATGCTGCCGGTGGACGTCGCGGGCGAAAAGATGTTCCTCGCCGGCATGCGCCTGAATCCGGACGACCCATTCCGCTACCTGCGAATCCCCGCCGACACAGGCGGTACCGTCAAGGAATGGATGAACCTGCGCGCCACGCTTGAAAATCCGGCCATGCGCGCAGCCGCCGCTCACCGTTTCGCGCTGCGTTCGGTGTCGGGTTCGAATACCGAACTGCAACAGCACCTGGAAGAAAGCGCGCTGCGTGTCCTGACCCTGTTTGCCGGCGCGGACAACAGTATCAAGATGCCGAACGGCCAGACGCTCGGCGGCTTCCAGGCGATCGCCGGGTTCATCGATCATTCGGTGCCGAAGGGCGAGCAGGAAAAGGCCGCGGGCTTGCTGCTGCGCATGCTGGAAGGCGCGACGTGGGACCTGTGGCAACTGTCGCGCGAGCAGCTTGGCGAGCCGGATGCGCAGGCCAATGCGGACGCCAGCCGCTTTATCCAAAGCTCTATCAATGCGATATCCGACAGCTTTTTGTATGGATCGCCGGTCTACTTGCAGCTTGACTCATTCAAGCAGGTGCAAGCTTCGGTATTTCAGTTGACGCGCGCGCCGGGCAAAAAAGTCGTGTATCTTGGCAGCCTGCTCCTCGTGTTGGGCATCTTTTCGATGTTCTACGTCCGCGAAAGGCGCCTCTGGTTCTGGCTTAAAGATACCGATCACGGCACGAATGTCGTGATGGCGATGTCGAGCGCGCGCAAAACGCTGGATTTCGAAAAGGAGTTCGTTCAAACGCGCGACGCTGTAGGCACCGCGCTGGGTGTCAAACTCACTGAAGCATCCGGCGCCTCCGACAAACCCGGCCATGCCCGCGCGCCGTCTGCAGGCTCACAAGATTCGACCCGGTAAGATCATGGACTTGACTCAGGTTTCCTCCTCCTCCTCACCCTCGCGACCGCAGAAGGCGTTCGCGAGCGAGGCGCTCAACGTCGCGCAGTATGACGAGCGGCCGTTTCTGAAACGGCTCGGTATTGTCGACTGGCTGTTCGCCGTCGTGATGGTCGCGGGCGCGGGGTTCGCGCTGTCGCGCTATCACCCGTTCATGAATTACTACGACAAACTGGTGCTGTGCTGCGCAGTGCCGGTGTTCGTCGTGCTGGGCTGGCGCTGGAAACCGGTGCGTCCGCTGATGGTGGGCATCGCCGCACTGTCGCTGCTGGCGATCCAGATCTATCACGGCGATCTGACGCGCGCGGATAACGCGTTCTTCCTCAAATATTTCCTGTCGAGCCAGTCCGCGATTCTTTGGATGAGCGCGCTCTTCGTGTTCGCCACCGTCTTCTACTGGATCGGCCTGTTGTCGCGTTCACCGACCGGCGCTGCGATCGGTTCGAAGATGACCTGGGCCGCAGTGGTGATGGGCTTCGTCGGATTGATGGTGCGCTGGTATGAGTCGTATCTGATCGGCGCGGACGTCGGTCATATTCCAATCTCGAACCTGTATGAAGTGTTCGTGCTGTTCAGCCTGATCACCGCGCTGTTCTATCTGTACTACGAGCAGCACTACAACACGCGTGCGCTCGGCGCATTCGTGCTGCTGGTGATCAGCGCGGCGGTCGGCTTCCTGATGTGGTACTCGGTCGCCCGTGACGCACAGCAGATCCAGCCGCTCGTGCCGGCGCTGCAGAGCTGGTGGATGAAGATCCACGTGCCGGCTAACTTCATCGGATATGGCAGCTTTGCGCTGTCGGCGATGGTCGGCGTCGCGTATCTGGCGAAAGAGCGCGGCGTGCTGGCAGACCGCCTGCCGCCGCTCGATGTGCTCGACGACCTGATGTACAAGTCGATCGCCGTCGGCTTCGCGTTTTTCACCATCGCGACGATCCTCGGCGCGCTGTGGGCCGCTGAAGCATGGGGCGGTTACTGGAGCTGGGACCCGAAGGAAACGTGGGCGCTGATCGTCTGGCTGAACTACGCAGCCTGGCTTCATATGCGCTTGATGAAAGGCCTGCGCGGCGCGGTGGCGGCATGGTGGGCGCTGACCGGCCTGCTGGTGACGACCTTCGCATTTCTCGGCGTCAATATGTTCCTGTCGGGGCTGCATAGCTACGGCAAGCTGTAAGATCTGCCGTCCTGAGCCGACTAAGAACCGCCGCGTGCTTCACACCGGCGGTTTTTTTTACGTCTGGCGGAATATTCGCTGCATCCAGTGTGTTCGTTAGAGCAGTACCTAAAGATGACTGGGCGAGCGGCGAAACGAGCCGATCATCAATATGGCCCCGTAAGCTAGACAAGCGATGGGGCGGCAAGGAGCAGCACGATGTGGATCAAGCGAAGCGACAGAATTCAACTCATAGGCGATGACATCGCACGCAGCGAAATCACGCCGCAGCGCGTCTTCGAGAACCGGCGGCGCGTTTTGCAAGCTGCGGGTGCATTGGCGCTCGGCGGCCTGATCGGTGTGAATGGAGAAGCGCTGGCAGCATATTCATCGCCGGATACGAAGGCGCAAAAGCTTGTGGCGAAGACCAACGCGAAGTTCGTCGCCCTGGACAAGATCACGCCGTACAAGGACATCACCACGTACAACAACTACTACGAGTTCGGCACGGACAAAGCGGATCCCGCGCACAACGCCGGCACGTTGCGCCCGCATCCGTGGAAGGTGAGCGTCGAGGGCGAAATCAAGAATCCGAAGGTGTACGAGATCGATGAATTGCTGAAGCTCGCGCCGCTCGAGGAGCGCGTGTACCGGTTGCGTTGTGTCGAAGGCTGGTCGATGGTGATTCCGTGGATCGGCGTGCCGCTCTCGGAGTTGATCAGGCGTGTGCAGCCGACTGGCAATGCGAAGTATGTGCAATTCATCACGCTGGCTGACCCGTCGCAAATGCCCGGCCTGTCGACGCCGGTACTCGACTGGCCGTACACGGAAGGTCTGCGGATGGACGAAGCGATGAATCCGCTGACGCTGCTGACGATGGGCCTCTACGGCCAGGTGCTGCCGAATCAGAATGGCGCGCCGATTCGCGTGGTGGTGCCGTGGAAATACGGCTTCAAGAGCGCGAAGTCGCTGGTGAAGATCCGCTTCCTCGACAAGCAGCCGCCGACCAGCTGGAACACGTACGCGTCAAACGAATACGGCTTCTTTTCGAACGTGAATCCGAACGTCGATCACCCGCGCTGGAGCCAGGCTACCGAGCGGCGCATCGGCGAAGATGGTTTCTTCACGCCCAAGCGCAAGACGTTGATGTTCAACGGCTACGGCGATCAGGTCGCGTCGTTGTATCAGGGCATGGACCTGAAGAAGAATTTTTAAGCGGCGTGACTATGGCTTCCGATACGCAACCTGTTACTCAAACCGAACGCAGAGCGCCGCGAGCAGCGCAGGCGTCGGCTGCGACCACCGCAAAGCGGCCCGCAAGCGGCGCGCGCTGGATCGTGCCGGCCAAGATCGCGGTATTTATCGCCGCGTGGTATCCGCTCGCGCGCATCGTGCTGTTTGGCATGACCGATCGATTGGGCGCAAATCCGATCGAGTTCATTACGCGCTCGACGGGTCTGTGGACGCTCGTCTTTCTTTGCATCACGTTGGCGGTGACGCCGTTGCGCCGACTGACCGGTATCACTGCATTGGCCCGTTTTCGCCGGATGCTGGGCCTTTACGCATTTTTCTACGTGACGTTGCATTTCACCACTTACCTGTGGTTCGACAAATGGTTCGATGTCGCCGCGATTCTCAAGGACATCGGCAAGCGGCCGTTCATCACCGTGGGCTTCGCGGCGTTCGTGCTGCTGATCGCGTTGGCCGTTACGTCGCCGCGCGCGATGGTGCGCAAACTCGGACGCCGCTGGCAGACGCTGCATCGCGCGATTTATGCGATCGCTGCGCTCGCGATCCTGCACTTCTGGTGGATGAAGGCGGGCAAGCACGACCTGATTTTGCCGAAGATTTACGGTGCGATCATGGTCGCGTTGCTGGGGTGGCGTTTGCTCGTATGGCTGCGCGAGCGGAGGTTAAAGACACGCTGACCACGAGGACCAGCGCGCAAATGGAAAAAGGCGATGCCGCAGTGGCATCGCCTTTTTTATCGAGGGGCTCCCAGCTCAGACGTTTACGCCGGCAAGATCGCTTCGCCCGCAAACAGCTGCTTGACCTCTTCACGAGCGCGAACGACATGCACTTGTGTACCATCAACCATCACCTCGGCCGCACGCGGACGGGTGTTGTAGTTCGAGCTCATCACGAAGCCATACGCGCCGGCTGAGCGAATCGCCAGCAGATCGCCCGGTTCGACCGCCAGCAGACGCTCACGACCCAGCCAGTCGCCGCTTTCGCAAACCGGGCCGACCACGTCGTACACGTGGGCGAGCACGTCGCGCTTAACGACAGCTTCGATCGCGTGATAGGCCTCGTACATCGCAGGGCGTGCGAGATCGGTCATCGCCGCGTCGACGATGGCGAAGTTCTTTTCCGCGCCTGGCTTCAGATATTCGACGCGCGTCAGCAGCACACCCGCATTGCCGACCAGCGAACGACCCGGTTCGAAATACACCTCGCGATGCCCGTGACCGCGCGCTTCGATGCGATCCAGCACGGTGCGCACGAAGTCGCCGATTTCCGGCGGGGCTTCGTCGCCGTATGTGATACCGAGACCACCGCCCACGTCGATGTGGCGAATCTTCACGCCGTCCTGCTCGATCTGTTCGACCAGTTCCAGAACCTTGTCGACCGCATCCAGATACGGTGCGACTTCAGTGATCTGCGAGCCGATATGGCAGTCAATGCCGACCACGTCGAGATGCGTCATCGCCGCGGCGGCTTGATAGGTAGCCCGTGCATCTTCGAACGCGACGCCGAACTTGTTCGACTTCAGGCCGGTGGAAATATACGGATGCGTTTTCGCGTCGACGTCCGGATTCACACGCAACGAGACGGGCGCTTTTTTGCCCATTTCCGCCGCAACCGCATTCAGGCGGTCGAGCTCGGGAATCGATTCGACGTTGAAGCATTTAACGCCGGCGGCAAGTGCCTGACGCATCTCGTCCGCATTCTTGCCGACGCCCGAAAACACGGTGTTTTCCGCTTTGCCACCTGCGGCCAGCACACGCGCCAGTTCGCCGCCCGACACGATGTCGAAGCCGGCGCCGAGGCGAGCGAATACATTCAGCACCGCAAGATTGCTATTGGCCTTGACGGCGACGTGCACGGTCGCGCGGCGACCGGCGCAAGCGCCTGCATATGCGTTCCATGCTTCGGTGAGTGCGGCGCGCGAATAGACGTACAGCGGCGTGCCGAACTGCTCGGCGAGTGAGACGGCGGACACGCCCTCGGCGTGCAACACGCCGTCGACGTAGTCAAATGCGGATCGAGTCATGCGAAAGTCTTATTGAGCGGGAGTGACGGCGGAGGCAGCTTGCGGAGCCACGGCAGCGGATGCGGCCGACGCGGGCGGCGCGGCGAGTTCGCTTTCCGGCGACAACGAGAGCGGCGCGCCAGAGGTATCCGGTACCTCACCCATCGGCGAGGCGGCTTCAGCGCCCGATTTCACTTCATCTGGCGACGGCGGTTGCGTACGATCGATCGGCTTGGCCGGCAGAGGCGGCACGGTGGGCAAGTAAAGCGAACCCCGTTGCCCGCAGCCGGCAAGTGCACAACCTGCGAGAATGGCTAAACCCGCTACAATCGCGCGGCCGGGCGCCGCCGCGCGCATCCGAGATACGACTCGCATGACTGTCCCTGAATAAATAATCGATGGAGTTTAGCATGTCCGATAGTGATTACCTGACCCGCGCGGAAGCCGCGCTAGCCGCCATCGAACGCGCGCTCGACGACACGGAAGCCGACATCGAACTCGAGCGCAGCGGCAATGTCCTGACCCTCGAATTCGAGAACCGTTCGAAGATCATTGTCAATCTGCAGCCGCCGATGAGCGAGATCTGGATCGCGGCGAAAGCGGGCGGTTTCCACTTCCGTTTCATCGACGGCGAGTGGCGCGATACGCGCAGCGGCACGGAGTTTTTCGCCGCATTGTCGGAGTACGCGACGCAGCAGGCTGGCGAGCCGGTTCACTTTGAAGCGTAAAGCGCTCGCCTCCGAACTGGGTTCGGGAAGGAGCGCTCGGGGGCATCGCTGAAGCGGCCCATGACGCGATCGCCGGACGCGTAGCTTAATCGACTGCTCAAACGACCGCCGAAGCACCGCCCAAACGAAAACCGCCGCGTATCGAGCGCGGCGGTTTTCCATTTTCCGGCGGATTTTTCCGCCTTGTTTGGGCGCGTCTCTAGTGCCCGCGGAACAGATTCATGATGTCCTGCTTTTCCTGTTCGCCGACCTGTTCCGGTGCGGCTTCCGACGCCGAACCGCTCGCCTCGGCATCCAGCGCCGCCTGGCTGATACCGACTGTCGCGACGAACCCGTGGCCCGGCGTGAAGTCGTCGAAATACAGTTCTGAGCCGAGCTCGGTCACACCGTCGGGCATCGGCATCTTGTAGTCCGGCACGCCTTTGAGCGCGCGCGCCATGTATTCGATCCACACCGGCAACGCAAGGCCGCCGCCGGTTTCCTTATCGCCGAGACTGCGCGGATTGTCGTAGCCGATCCACGCGATCGCCGTGAGCGTGTGCTGATAGCCGGCGAACCACGCATCGCGCGAATCGTTGGTCGTGCCGGTCTTGCCGCCGAGATCGGTACGCTTCAGCACGTTGCTCTTTGCGCCCGTGCCACGTTGCGCGACGCTTTGCAGCAGGCTGTTCATCACATACGCATTGCGCGGCTCGATCGCGTGCGGCGCACTCTGCTCGGCGACCAGCGGTTGCGCGTGCGCGACGACGATGCCGCGCTGATCAGTGACCTCAGCAATCAGATACGGGTTGACGCGATAGCCGCCATTCGCAAACACCGAGAACGCGCCTGCCATCTGCAAGGGTGTAACGAGACCCGCGCCGAGCGCCATCGGCAGATAAGCCGGGTGACGATCCGCGTCGAAGCCGAAACGCGTGATGTATTGCTGCGCGTACTTGGTGCCGATGTGGTTCAGGATGCGAATCGACACGAGGTTCTTCGATTTCTGCAGCGCGGTGCGCATGGTCATCGGACCATCGAAACCGCCGCCATAGTTCTTCGGCTCCCACGCCTGGCCGCCCGTCTCCGCAGCGCTGAAAAAGAGCGGCGCATCGTTGATCACCGTAGTCGGTCCGAGACCCTTTTCTAGCGAGGCCGAATAGATGAACGGCTTGAAGCTCGAACCCGGTTGACGCCACGCCTGGGTCACGTGGTTGAACTTGTTCTTGTTGAAGTCGAAACCGCCCACCAGCGCACGAATCGCGCCATCTTGCGGCACCACCGAAACGAATGCGCCTTCCACTTGCGGCAATTGCGTAATCGACCAGTTGCCGTCGTCATCCTTCACGAGGCGAATGATCGCGCCGGGCCGCACGCGTTGATTCGGCTGCGCGCGCGTGCCGAGCGCGAACTGCGCGAAGCGCAGGCCGTCGCCCTGAATGGTCGCGACGTTGCCGTCGATGAAGGTGGCCTGCACCTGCTTCGGGCTCGCCGCCGTCACCACAGCGGCGATGATTTCGCCGTTGTCGGGATGCTCGAGCAACGCGTCGTCAATCGCCTGTTCGCGGTCGTCCGCATCGGACGGCAAATCGATGAATGCTTCCGGGCCGCGATAGCCGTGGCGCCGTTCGTAGTCCATCAGACCCTTGCGCAGCGCCCGGTAAGCGACATCCTGATCGGCCGAGTCGATGGTGGTCACGACGTTCAGGCCGCGCGTGTACGCCTCCTCGCGATACTGCGCGTACATCATCTGCCGCACCATTTCCGCGACGTATTCCGCGTGCACGCTGAACTCCTTGCCCGCGCCCTTGACGACCAGCGGCTGCCTGCTTGCCTCGTCATACTGTTCCTGAGTGATGTAGTGCAATTCGTACATGCGCTGCAGGATGTACTCTTGACGGATTTTCGCGCGCTTCGGATTGACCACCGGGTTATACGCCGACGGCGCCTTCGGCAGGCCCGCCAGCATGGCGGATTCCGCCAGGGTCAGGTCCTTCAGGTCTTTCCCGAAATACACCCGCGCCGCGCTCGCGAAGCCATACGCACGCTGACCGAGATAGATCTGATTCATGTACACCTCGAGAATCTGATCTTTCGTCAGTTTCGACTCGATCTTGTACGCGAGCAGCATCTCGTAGATCTTGCGCGTGTAGGTCTTCTCACTCGACAGGAAGAAGTTGCGCGCCACCTGCATGGTGATCGTGCTGGCGCCTTGCGTGGCGTGGCCATTGGTCAGTGCGACGAAGCCGGCTCGCGCGATGCCTGTGAGGTCGACGCCGCCGTGATCGTAGAAGCGCGCGTCTTCGATTGCCAGCACGGCTTTCTTCAGGCTATCGGGCACGTCCTGAATATGGACGATGTCGCGCCGCTCTTCGCCGAATTCGCCGATCAGCAGGTGGTCGGCCGTATAGATGCGCAAGGGCACCTTCGGCCGGTAATCGGTCAGCGCGTCGAGCGACGGCAGGTTCGGCGTTGCGACCACCAGCGCATAACCGAGCACCAGCAGCACGCACAGGATGCCTGCGACGATCAGACCCACAAAGCCGAGGATGAGCTTGAGCCACAAGGGGCGCTTGCGCTTCTGCGGCGCGGGCGGCGGGGACGTAGGAGACGTGGATTGCATATGGGCACCAAAAAACAGTCCCGCGATTATAGCTGCCTGGCATTTCAGCTTTCGGCATGCTTACTGACAGTTCTTGACAAATCGGCGCGCCGCGCGGGAATGACTTCACTGTAGACGCTTTGCCGGCGGAGAGGGCGCGCGTCGCGCAACGTTAGCCATTTGGCTGAGTGTCGCGCGGCGGCGCGGCTACGCACAATTCTTCCTCGTTACTCGCGTTCGAATGGTTCGTCGCGTGAGTCTGAGGGAGGGCGTGATGACGTTCAAAAATTCGTGGCTTCAAGGTGTGCGACTGGGTGCGCAGCGTTTTGCTGCGGGAATCGATGTGGGTTCGCAGGCGGTGCGTCTGGTCGTGGTGAGTCGGCATTCGCCCACACATGCCGCGCTGCATATCGAATACGCGAGCACCGTGCCGCTTGGCGCCGGCGCGATGGCCGGCACGGAGATCGCCGACCGGCATGCGGTGGCGCGTGCGTTGCGCGACGCATTCGCGGGTTTGCCGCGTGCGTGTGCCACGCATGCATTGCGATGCGCGATGGCGCTGCCCGCCTCGGCTACATTGACAACCACCGTGCCGCTCACACGGCTCGCCGCGCTCGCCGGTTGCGCGGAAAACGGCGGTCATGAACTCGCCGAACTCGAGCCGGCGGTGATGAGCGAAGTTGAGCGTATCGCAGGCCTGGAGCGCCATGCGTTAGCTGTCGACTGGTTCGTCGACGAGACGCGTTCGCCGATTCGTTCGGTGACAATCGCCGCAACCGCACGCCAGCATCTCGAAGCGCGTATCGAATGCGCGGCGACCGCCGGTATCTCGCTCACCGCGATCGATGGCGAGCCGCATGCGGCTTTGCGCGCAATGCGCTACGCGGCGAGCCATGAACTCGATCCGCACGAGCCCTACGTCGCGCTCTGGATTGGCACAGATGGTGTGTACGGCTGGCGCATCGTCGACGACTGCCTGGTTGGCGAAATGCGTTACCCCGCGCCTGAGCACGCCGATTTCGCCGACGCGTTGCGCGATCTCGTCCACGGCCCCGTACTCGACTGCGCGTTGTTGAGCGGCGAGGTCGATTTGCTCGATGGCGTGGGTTTCTCGATTGCGGATATAGCCGACGTATTGGGCTGCACTGTGCTGCCGTTCGAGTGTGCGGCGCTTGGAGGGTTCGCACGTCAACTGCACGATTCGTTGTTGCACGAGCCTGCCGCCGCGGTCGCATTCGGACTCGCGCTGCGCGGGGTGCTCGAATGACGTTCGGCCTACGCTCCCGTTTGCATTCGGCGGCCCCGGGTACGCACGCGTCTACGGCGTCTACGGCGTCTACGCGTGGCATGCACTTCGCACGGCCGTGGCTCGGCGGCTTCAATCTGCTGCCATACAGGCAACGCAATGCGCGGCTCGCGCGCCGGCGGCGTTTGCTCGAATGGGGCGTCGCGGCGCTCGCTGGTTTTGCGGCCGTGCTCGCACTAGTTGGGTGGCAGGCGTTCGAAAAGGCGCGGCTCGATGCAGAGCGCGCGTCGATCGAGCAAACGCTCGCTCAGCTGGCCATGCCGCTCGCGGAGCACGCCAGGTTACTGCGAGCGCAAGACGAGCAACGCAAAGGCGCGGCGCGTGCGATGGACTTGTCCGAGCCGCTTACGCATTTGCGCGATCTGCTGAATGCATTGAGTTTTGAACCCGGTGACGGCGTGGTGCTGCAGCAGTTGCGCCAGCGCGAGCACGAGACGGAATTGCTCGCGACCTCGCGCGGACATATCGCGTCGGCCGAGTGGCTCAAGCGCTTGAGCGCGATCCGCGGCGTGAAGGGCGCGGAGGTGAACGACCTGCATCGCTCGGCGCCACGCAGCGGGGCGGTTGCGGCGGCCAGCGTGACCGGCCCGATCGAATTCGGAGCGCATCTGCGCTGGAGCGACCCGCCAAAGAAAACGGCCCATATGTCAGGCTTGGCGGCGCAACGTCCGATGAAGTCTGAACAATCAGGAGGTGCGAAATGAGTACGACTTTTGTCGAGTTCGGCGGCGCGGCGAGCGCGCGGCTCTCTTTTTCCCAATGGATGAAGCGTGTGCGCTTGCCGCTCGCTGCCTGGAGCCCTCGGCGTCGTTGGGTGGTTGCATTGCTGATCGCCGCGGCGGTGTTCGGACTTGGCGCGCATGGCTGGGTTGTGGCCGATCTCGGCGGGGTCGAGGCGAGCCGCACGGCATGGGAGACGGCCTCGCGGCATCTCGCGGATGCGCGCCGCGCGCTGGCGCAATTGTCCGCGCTGCGCCGGGAAGCTGCCGCCAGGCCGGGCGCGCAATTGCCTGTGTCATGGACTTCCGCGGACGATGTGCGCATCGTGTCCGAACTCGCGGCGCAGAATGGCGTCTCGTTGCTCTCGGTAGAACCGGGCGCGGCCAGCGGCTCGGGCGCTGACAGCATGCGTCCTATACAGCTTACCGCGCACACCGATTTCGTCCACCTGATGGCGTTTCTGCGTGGCCTGTCCGATCTGCCCGTGCTAATCGTGCCCGTCGACGTGACGGTCAAGCGCGATACCGCTTCGTTAGCGGTGAGGGCAACTCTGCATGTATTCAGTGCGCTGAGGCCTGTACCTTCACCTGCTGCGGCGGACGCGTTTGCCGACGAGAGTCTCGATTCGGACGACGAAGAAGACATCGTGTTCTTCGACCCATTCTCGCTTCCGCAGATGCTCGCGTCCGCCGAGCAGCAGCTTGAGGTTTCGCAACTGCGCCTCGTCGGCTTGCTGCACGATCGTACACGCGGGCTCGCCTTGCTCGATACGCCGGATGGTGCGACCACGGTCGTGTCCGGGCAGCACCTCGGCGCTGAGCGTGTCACGCGGCTCGACGCGCTCAGCATCACGCTGGCCAACGGCGGCGCGACGCGTACGCTGGCACTGACGGAGGCGTCCTGATGAGGCTGATCAAGCCAGTCGGTGTCGCAGTGTCGCGCTACGGCGTTCGCGTGTGTTTTGGCCATGGTGTGAGTCGCAGCCTGTCGGCAAGAATCCGCGGAGGCGCGGTTTTTAGCTTGCTTCGCGATCCACTTGGCAGTCCGGTTCGCAGTCCGCTTTGCAGCCGTCTCGGCCGCCTCGTCGTTTGGATGGCGATAAGCGCCGGCATCGCGCACGCTTCAACCCCAGCGCTGCCGCCGCTGCCCGCCTACATGCCGCTCGACGACGCCATTGCGCCGCCCGATGCCCGATACGACGTACCGCCGCTGCCACGCGGCGTCGCTGCCGATGTGCCCAACCCGTTCCGCGAAGAGTCCGCCGATGGGCCCGGCATATCGCGAATGGCGGCGACCGCCCAAACCAGACGCACCGACGACCCAGCCGACGACCCAGCCGGTGATGCAGACGGCTCAGTGCCGCTACGGCGGCAATCCGCCGCGTCGGCGCGCGACGACATAGCCGCATCCTCGGCGCTCGAAGGGCCGCCGGTGCCGCTGCCGCCGCTCGCGCGCCTGAGCGACGCACCGAAAGCGCCTGCAGACGCCAAACTCGCCGCTGACGACAAACCGATCTCGCTTAACTTCCAGCGCGCGGAACTCGGTGCGGTACTCAACGCGTTCGCCCAGTTCACCGGCCTGAACATCGTCGCGAGCGAGAGAGTGCGCGGCGCCGTCTCACTACGACTCGACAAGGTGCCGTGGCGCACCGCGTTCGATACCTTGCTCGATGTCAACGGGCTGGCCATGGAGCGCCACGGCAATGTGATCTGGGTCGCGCCGATTGCGGATCTGGCCGCGCGTGAACGGCAGCGTTTCGAAGCACACGCGAGAGCCGCCGATCTTGAGCCGCTCGCAAGCCGCACGTTCGAACTGCACTACGCGCGCGCCGAAGATGCGCGGCGCCTGCTGACCGGCGCGGGCAACCAGCGCGTGCTGTCCAAACGCGGCGCCGCGACTGCCGATCCGCGCACCAACCTGCTGTTCGTCACCGATCTCGAAGGACGCCTCGCGCAAATCACGGCCTTGCTTGCCTCAGTTGACCGGCCGACCCGTCAGGTATTGATCGAAGCGCGTATCGTCGAGGGCGAGCACGGGTTTTCGCGCAATCTCGGCGTGCGGCTTTCCATGGCGGCCGCCAACGCCGACGGCACCGCCCGAGGCTTGACGGGCGGCACGGACGGCACCGTTTACGATCTGTCGGCGCGGCCGATTTCCGGTTTTGACGCCGCCACCGCCGGGCTGACCTTATTCGCAGCTGGGGCGACGCGGCTCCTGAACATCGAGCTGAGCGCGCTGGAGGCCGAAGGACGCGGCGAAATCGTCTCGAGCCCGCGGGTCGTGACGGCGGACCGGATGAAAGCGGTCGTCGAGCAGGGCACCGAGTTGCCCTATCAGGCGAAAGTGGGGCAGGGCGTGTCGGGCGTGCAGTTTCGCCGCGCCACGCTCAAACTGGAGGTCGAGCCGCAAATCATGCCGGACGGCAGAGTGGTGCTGGACCTGGACGTCGCCAAGGACAGCGTCGGCGAACAGACCGACGCCGGGCCCGCGATCAACACCAAACACGTGCAAACGCGCGTCGAAGTCGAAGATGGTGGTACGGTGTCGATCGGCGGAATTTACGCGACCGACAACCGGGACGATGTGACGCGGGTGCCGGTCCTGGGCAAAATACCCGTTTTAGGTGCGCTTTTTCGCCATCGGGCCCATCGGGACCAGCGCAGTGAACTGGCAGTTTTCATCACGCCGCGCGTCGTTCAGACAAATTAGGGGCATGCTGCCTCCGCTCTCTAGCGGCGGCATGCAGGCTCGACAAGGCAGCCGCTTTGCCAGTAAGCTGCGGCACGAACCATACCGGATTAGCCAGAGGACACCGTTGCAAGCGCGGGACGCACACGCCAATGTATTTTTCGTAGGGCTCATGGGGGCAGGCAAAACCACCGTGGGCCGGGCCATTGCGCGCCGTCTCGATCGCCCGTTCTTCGATTCCGATCATGAAATCGAGGCGCGCACGGGCGCGCGCATTCCGGTGATCTTCGAGCTGGAAGGCGAAGCGGGCTTTCGCGAGCGCGAAGCGCACGTAATTTCCGAGCTGACCGGGCGCGAAAATATCGTGCTGGCCACAGGCGGCGGCGCGGTGCTGCGGCCGGAAAACCGCGAAGCGCTGCAAAATCGCGGCGTGGTGATCTATTTGCGCGCCAATCCGCATGATTTGTGGCTGCGCACCCGGCGCGACAAGAATCGCCCGCTTTTGCAGACCGAAGACCCCAAAGCGCGCCTCGAAGCGCTCTACGAAGTACGCGATCCGCTATACCGGGAATGCGCGCACTTTGTGATCGAAACCGGCCGGCCTTCGGTCAACGGACTCGTCAACATGGTTCTGATGCAGCTCGAGATGGCCGGCGTCGCCAAACATCCTGCGTCATAATGGATCGTATGATTACCGTCAATGTCGAACTGGGCGAGCGCGCCTACCCCATCCATATCGGTGCCGACCTGATCGGCCAAACTGAGTTGTTCGCGCCGCATATCGCCGGCAGCTCGGTCACGATCGTCACGAACACCACGGTCGACCCGCTCTACGGCGACGCACTGCGCGCGGCGCTCGCGCCGCTCGGCAAGCAGGTGTCCACGGTCGTTTTGCCGGACGGCGAAGCGTACAAGAACCTCGAAACGCTGAACCTGATTTTCGACGCGCTGCTCGGCTCGCGCGCCGATCGCAAGACTACGCTGATCGCTCTCGGCGGCGGCGTGATCGGCGACATGACGGGGTTTGCCGCGGCCTGCTACATGCGCGGCGTGCCGTTCATTCAGGTGCCGACCACCTTGCTGTCGCAAGTCGATTCGTCCGTGGGCGGCAAGACCGGCATCAACCATCCGCTCGGCAAGAACATGATCGGCGCGTTCTACCAGCCGCAGGCTGTGATCGCCGATATCGGCGCGCTGCGTACGCTGCCGGCGCGCGAATTGGCTGCGGGCGTCGCCGAAGTGATCAAGACCGGCGCGATTGCCGACGCCGGTTTCTTCAACTGGATAGAAGCGAACATCGAGGCGCTCAATCGCTGCGAGCCGGAAGCGCTGGCCTTGGCAGTCAAGCGTTCGTGCGAGATCAAGGCGTCGGTGGTGGCGCAGGACGAGCGCGAAGGCGGACTGCGCGCGATCCTCAACTTCGGCCACACCTTCGGCCATGCGATCGAAGCCGGACTCGGCTACGGCGAATGGCTGCACGGCGAGGCGGTCGGCTGCGGGATGGTGATGGCGGCGGACCTTTCGGTGCGCATGGGTTATCTCGACGAAGCCGCGCGTAAGCGTCTGGTCGATGTGATCGTTGCCGCGCATTTACCCACCCGGGCACCCGCGCTCGGCGACTCGCGTTACGTCGAACTCATGCGGGTCGACAAGAAGGCGGAAGCCGGGGCGATCAAATTCATTCTGCTGAAGCGTTTCGGTGAGACGCTCATCACCCAGGCGCCCGACGCCGAGGTGCACGCCACGCTGGCCGCCGCCGTCTAGACCGACTCGGCGAGGGCTTGAGCGCAAGGTAACACGCACCAGCGTCACGAGGCGCCGCCCATGTTTCGGAGAATCCGGTGACTGACAGGCGCAGCGACGATGTAAAGCATGACCCGGCAGGCATGGCCGTGAGCGGCGTGCCTTCGCAGGAAGCGCTCGAAGCGCATCTCGCGCCGTATGCGGCACATTCCGCCCAATCGCGCGGCCGCCGCTATCCCGAAGCTGCACCGAGCGCGCGCACTGAATTCCAGCGTGATCGCGACCGCATTGTTCATTCGACGGCATTCCGCCGGCTCGAATACAAGACTCAGGTGTTCGTGAATCACGAGGGCGACCTGTTTCGCACGCGACTCACCCATAGCCTGGAAGTTGCGCAGATCGCCCGTTCGGTCGCGCGCAATCTGCGCGTCAACGAAGACCTCGTCGAAGCCATTTCGCTCGCACACGACCTTGGCCATACACCTTTCGGCCATGCGGGCCAGGACGCGCTGAACGAATGTATGCGCGAACATGGCGGCTTCGAGCACAACCTGCAAAGCCTCGCGGTGGTCGACGATCTGGAAGAGCACTACGGCGCGTTCAATGGCCTGAACCTTTGCTTCGAAACGCGGGAGGGCATTCTCAAACACTGCTCGCGCGAGAACGCGCGGCGGCTCGGCACGCTAGGCGAGCGTTTTCTGGAGGGGCGGCAGCCTTCCATCGAAGCGCAGATTGCCAATTTCGCTGACGAGATCGCGTACAACAATCACGATGTCGACGACGGCTTGCGCTCAGGCTTGCTCACGGTGGAGCAGCTTGCCGAGGTGGAGTTATGGCAGACGCACTACGCGGCGGCGCGTGGCGACTTCCCGCAGATCGAAGGGCGCCGGCTGATTCACGAGACCGTACGCCGTATTATCAATACGCTGATCGTCGACCTGATCAATACGACGTCGCTCAATCTTGCGAGACACGCGCCAGTCTCGCTGGACGCAGTGCGCGCCGCACCGCCGCTGGTCGCGCATAGCGAAGCGATCGCCGCGAAGGCGGCAGCGCTCAAGCGCTTTCTATTCAAGAATCTGTACCGCCACTATCGCGTCATGCGCATGGCCAACAAGGCGCGCCGCGTGGTGGCCGGCCTGTTCGACGCGTTCACGGAAGATCCGCGGCTACTGCCGCCCAGCTATCAATCCACGGACGCGTCGCAGCAACCGCGCCTGATCGCCCACTACATCGCGGGTATGACGGATCGATACGCGGTAAAGGAGTATCAGCGGCTGTTCGTGATCAATGACAACTGATGATCGACTTGCGGCCGACCGACGTCGCTACGCGATAAGCGCCGACACAGAAATCCAACGCCCGGCGCAATCCCGTTTCCGCAATCAAAGCCGCCGAGCCGGCGGCGGGTGTCACCGTCTGCTGTCACTGGCCTCGCGCAGTCGCGACGCGAACAACGCCCCCGCGATCAGCGCAACGCCGCCGACGATCGCAAGTGTCTGCCACGGGTTTTCGTGTACGTAGTCGTCAGCGTCGGCGATCGCGACCTCGGCGCGTTCCCGCATGGCTTCACGCGTGTCGTTCAGGCGCGCGCGCGCGACGTCGAGTTGTTTGCGCAGTTTGCTGCGCAGGGCCACGGCGTCGGCCTGGGTACCGTCCGCCAGGGTGGATTCGAGCTCCGACATCAGCGTGCGCAATTCGCCTGCGATGTCTTCAGCCGCGTGGCGGCTATGGCGAGCGATTCGCCGCGCACGGCGGCTGGTGGCGGTCCAGGATTCGCCGAGGGCGTCTCGTGTGTTCGGAAGTGCTGTCATGTTCGCTCCGTCGATGAGGGTGAGAAAAGTCTTCACGTACACATGCGGGAAACATGGCGTCACGCAACTTCGATGCCAAAGGCTGCGCGTTGTTCCGGCGAGCTCACCGTACAGGTGGGGACGGTTTCTGGTGGCAGGAATTGCACTGGAAAGGTCGACCGATGGTCAAAATTACAATGCATCCGGCACTCACTAAAATAGGTGACAGAGGCATAAAATCAAAAAACGCCGTCACATGTGTGATGGCGTTTGGCTGAGGTGCGGACTGTTCGCGACGGTTCGATCCATGCAGGCACAGCCTGCCTCACTAGAAGACGTAACCTACCTTTGCGAAGGTAACGATCGGGTTGAGTCTGATTTTTGCCTCAGACGTCACGGTCAGGTTGCCGACCGGAGTCGCCGCGTTCGTGGTCAGTTTCGCGGTTACGCTGAGCGGTATGTATGAGACTGAGAGTCCTGCGAACCAGTGTTTGGTGAACGCATAATTGAAACCGAGATTAAACACCGGTGCCCAGGAACGATCCGTCGAGACCGAGGTCGGACCATGCAGTACGCCTTGTTCAAACGCAGTGTTCGAGATGCTCGCGTCCGTGAACCAGACGTACGTAACACCGAGGCCGGCATACGGTCGGAACGTCGCGGTGGCGTCGTTGAAGTAGTATTTGAACAGGAGGGCAGGACTCCACTGCTTCGCGGAGCCGAGCGTACCAAATTGCTCGAAGCTGCCTGTGCCTAGCAGGTTGAATTTCGGCGGAATGCCAATTTCAGCTTCCGCGGCGATGTGATCGGTGACAAAGTAGCCTAGGCTTAAGCCGATGGTGTCGGAGCTGTCGATGCCAGCGCCCGTGCCGGGCAGTGAGATGTTGACGGGTGTCCCGCCGACGCTTGTTTCCTTCAACGGATCGCTACTGTCTTGGGGGGCGAAATGGAACCACCCTGTCGTAGCGTAAAAACTGCCGGCCGATTGCGCGTGAGCTGCCGTCATGCAGGCGAGCGCCGCGATCCCCGTTATGGCCTGTTTTAATTTCATATGTGCTCCTCCAAAAAAGGCCCGCTCATTATGACCACAACGTTTGAAACAAACCATACGCGGCAGTTAGAGCTTTCTCCCTAAGCGCCGGGCGGTTTCTGGCTAAGCCGCGCCGCGCCGAACCCAGCGCCCATGCGGCTTTTCGGACCTTCGGGTATATACCAACGCGACTATTGGATACTCCAGCATGGCACGGCTTGCACGTCTCTATGTCCCTGATCAGCCGCAGCACGTCATCCTCCGTGGACTCGACCAGCAGCCCGCATTCGTCGACGACCAGGACTACGAGCTTTTCATCGACTGTTTGAAAGCGGCTTCGCGCGATCACCATTTGTCCATCCACGCGTATGCGCTGATGCCTGGCGCTGTGCAACTGCTCGTCACGCCGACTGAAGAGTCGAGCTTGCCGAAGGCGATGCAGGCGGTGGGGCGCCGCTACGTGGCGCACTTCAACCGGCGTTACGCGCGCCGTGGCACCTTATGGGAGGGGCGCTACCGCGCTACCGTGATCGAAGGCGAGCGCTACTTCCTGCTGGCGAGCCGGGTCGTCGAAATGAGCCCGGTGCGTGCCGGGCTGGTGAGCGCGCCCGAGGAGTACCGCTGGTCGAGCTACCGTCACCACATCGGCCTGACGCTCGATAGCCTGATTACCGACCACCCGTTGTACTGGTCGCTCGGCAACACGCCGTTCGAGCGGCAGCGTGCGTACCGTGAATTGTGCGAGCAGCCGCTCGACGAACGCGAAGCCAGTCAGCTTCAGCAGGCCACCCTGAAAGGCTGGGTTTTGGGCAGCGACACCTATCGGGAGTGGGCGGCGCGGGCCGCCAACCGGCGGGTTTCGCCGCTGCCGCGTGGGCGGCCGCGCAAGGTCCGCGAGACACCGCAGACGCAATAAAGCGTTTTGCATCAAAGCGCTGCACCCGAAACGGCATCTTCGCATGCCGTTTTCTTTTGCACCTTTTTGATATGGCACCAATAAAAAATAACCGCAATGCACCAATTTGATAATTGGGGATCAATCATCACGTTTTATTTGCTATTCCGTTGATTCGTCGCGTATATTCCGAATTCCGGTACTTTTTGATACGCGTGGCATTCAAGCGTACTGAGACGCCGACGCGGTTGCGGTGCGCACCGCGGCAATAGAAAAACGGTTTAACGGCCTGTCCGGCCCCTCACAGACGGTGTCCCCATGAACGACCACCAGCAACCGACTCACCCGGTTCCCGCCGCGCAAGGTCTGTACGACCCGCAAAACGAACATGACGCCTGCGGCGTCGGCTTTGTTGCTCACATCAAGGGCAAGAAAAGCCACGAGATCATCGAGCAAGGTCTGAAGATTCTCGAGAACCTCGACCACCGGGGCGCCGTCGGCGCCGATCCGCTGATGGGCGACGGCGCGGGCATCCTGATCCAGATTCCGGACGGTTTCTATCGTGAGGAAATGGCCAAGCAGGGCGTCGTGCTGCCGCCCAACGGCGAGTACGGCGTCGGCATGGTGTTCCTGCCGAAGGAACACGCATCGCGTCTCGCGTGCGAACAGGAACTGGAACGTACAGTGAAGGCCGAAGGCCAGGTCGTGCTGGGCTGGCGCGATGTGCCGGTCGACCACACCATGCCGATTTCGCCCACCGTCAAGGCGAGCGAGCCGCTGATCCGCCAGATCTTCATCGGCCGCGGCAAGGACATCATGGTGACCGACGCGCTCGAGCGGAAGCTGTACGTGATCCGCAAGACCGCGAGCCACCGCATCCAGGCGCTCAAGCTCAAGCACGGCAAGGAATACTTCGTGCCATCGTGCTCGGCGCGCACGGTCGTCTACAAGGGGCTGCTGCTGGCGGGCCAGGTCGGCGTGTACTACCGCGACCTGCAGGACGAGCGCACGGTGTCGGCGCTGGCGCTGGTGCACCAACGCTTCTCGACCAACACGTTCCCGGCGTGGGAACTGGCTCACCCGTACCGCATGATCGCCCACAACGGCGAAATCAACACGGTGAAGGGCAACGTCAACTGGCTGAACGCCCGTACCGGCGCGATCGCCTCGCACGTGCTCGGCGACGATCTGCCCAAGCTGTGGCCGCTGATCTACCCGGGCCAATCCGACACGGCGTCGTTCGACAACTGTCTCGAACTGCTGGTGATGGCCGGCTACCCGCTCGTCCACGCCGTGATGATGATGATCCCGGAAGCGTGGGAACAGCACACGCTGATGGACGACAACCGCCGCGCGTTCTACGAATACCACGCCGCGATGATGGAGCCGTGGGACGGCCCCGCCGCGATCGCCTTCACCGACGGCCGTCAGATCGGCGCCACGCTCGACCGCAACGGTCTGCGTCCGGCGCGCTACATCGTTACCGACGACGACCTGGTCATCATGGCGTCGGAAGCGGGCACGTTGCTGATCCCCGAGTCGAAGATCGTCAAGAAATGGCGTCTGCAGCCGGGCAAGATGTTCCTGATCGACATGGAGCACGGCCGCATCATCGACGACAAGGAACTGAAGGACAACCTCGCCAACGCCAAGCCGTACAAGAGCTGGATCGACGCCGTGCGCATCAAGCTCGACGAAATCGAGGCGAAGGCCGAAGACGTCGCGACGGAGCGCCGCGAAGCTGCTGCCTTGCTGGATCGCCAGCAGGCGTTCGGCTACACGCAGGAAGACCTCAAGTTCCTGATGGCGCCGATGGCGCAAGCCGGTGAAGAAGCAGTCGGCTCGATGGGCAACGACTCGCCGCTGGCCGTCATGTCCAATAAGAACAAGACGCTCTATCACTACTTCAAGCAGCTGTTCGCGCAAGTCACGAACCCGCCGATCGACCCGATCCGTGAAAACATGGTGATGTCGCTGGTGTCGTTCGTCGGTCCGAAGCCGAACCTGCTGGACACGAACAACATCAACCCGCCGATGCGTCTTGAAGTGTCGCAGCCGGTGCTCGACTTCAAGGACATCGCGAAGATCCGCGCGATCGATCAGTACACGGGCGGCAAGTTCAGCTCGTACGAACTGAACATCTGCTATCCGGTGGCCTGGGGCAAGGAAGGCATTGAAGCGCGTCTGGCTTCGCTGTGCGCGGAAGCCGTCGATGCGGTCAAGTCCGGCTACAACATGCTGATCGTGTCGGACCGCAAGACCGACCGCGACAACGTCGCGATTCCAGCATTGCTGGCCACCGCCGCGATCCACACGCACCTCGTCCAGCATGGCCTGCGCACGAGCGCGGGGCTGGTCGTGGAAACCGGCTCGGCGCGCGAAACACACCATTTCGCGTTGCTCGCGGGCTACGGCGCGGAAGCCGTGCACCCGTACCTCGCGATGGAAACGCTCGGCCAGCTCGCAGCGGGCCTGAAGGGTGACCTGTCACCGGAAAAGGCGGTCTACAACTTCACCAAGGCAATCGGCAAGGGCCTGCAGAAGGTCATGTCGAAGATGGGCATTTCGACCTACATGTCGTACACCGGCGCGCAGATTTTCGAAGCTGTGGGCCTGGCTGAAGGCCTGGTGTCGAAGTACTTCAATGGCACCTCGTCGAAGGTTGGCGGGATCGGCCTGTTCGATGTCGCGGAAGAAGCGATCCGTCTGCATCGCGACGCGTTCGGCGACAACCCGGTGCTCGCTAACATGCTCGATGCGGGTGGCGAGTACGCCTATCGCGTGCGCGGCGAAGAACACATGTGGACGCCGGATGCGATCGCCAAGTTGCAACACTCGGCGCGCAGCAACTCGTATCAGACGTACAAGGAGTACGCGCACCTGATCAACGATCAGACCAAGCGCCACATGACGTTCCGCGGCCTGTTCGAGTTCAGGCTGGATCCGTCGAAGGCGATCCCGCTGGACGAAGTGGAATCGGCGAAGGAAATCGTCAAGCGTTTCGCCACCGGCGCTATGTCGCTGGGCTCGATCTCGACCGAAGCCCACGCCACCCTGGCTGTCGCGATGAACCGCATCGGCGGCAAGTCGAACACCGGCGAAGGCGGCGAGGACGTGAACCGTTATCGCAACGAGCTGCGCGGCATTCCGATCAAGAACGGCGACACCATGAAGTCGGTGATCGGCGAGGAGGTGATCGTTGACATTCCGCTGAAGGAAGGCGATTCGCTGCGCTCGAAGATCAAGCAGGTGGCGTCGGGCCGTTTCGGCGTGACGGCGGAATACCTCGCCTCGGCCGATCAGATTCAGATCAAGATGGCGCAAGGCGCGAAGCCGGGCGAAGGCGGCCAGTTGCCGGGCCACAAGGTGTCGGAATACATCGGCAAGCTGCGTTACTCGGTACCGGGCGTTGGCCTGATTTCGCCGCCGCCGCACCATGACATCTACTCGATCGAAGATCTGGCGCAGCTGATTCACGATCTGAAGAACGCCAACTCGGCAGCGAGTATCTCGGTGAAGCTGGTGTCGGAATCGGGCGTCGGTACGGTTGCTGCCGGTGTCGCCAAGGCGAAGGCCGACCACGTCGTGATCGCCGGCCATGACGGCGGCACGGGTGCATCGCCGCTGTCGTCGGTGAAGCATGCCGGCACGCCGTGGGAACTGGGTCTGGCGGAAACGCAGCAGACGCTGGTGCTGAACCAACTGCGCGGCCGTATCCGCGTGCAGGCTGACGGCCAGATGAAGACCGGCCGCGACGTCGTGATCGGCGCGCTGCTTGGCGCGGACGAATTTGGCTTCGCGACGGCGCCGCTCGTCGTCGAAGGCTGCATCATGATGCGCAAGTGCCACCTGAACACCTGCCCGGTCGGCGTCGCGACGCAAGATCCGGTGCTGCGTGCGAAATTCCAGGGCCAGCCGGAGCACGTCGTCAACTTCTTCTTCTTTGTTGCGGAAGAAGCGCGCGAACTCATGGCGCAACTGGGCATTCGCAAGTTCGAAGACCTGATTGGCCACGCCGAACTGCTCGACATGAAGAAGGGCGTCGAACACTGGAAGGCGAAGGGGCTCGATTTCTCGCGGGTGTTCTATCAGCCGCAGGTCTCGGCAGACGTGGCTCGCAAGCACGTCGACGTGCAGGACCACGGTCTGGATCGCGCGCTGGATCACGTGCTGATCGAGAAGGCGAAGGGCGCGATCGAGAAGGGCGAGCACGTCTCGTTCATCCAGCCGGTGCGCAACGTGAACCGTACGGTCGGCGCGATGCTGTCCGGCACGATCGCGAAGAAGTACGGCCACGACGGCTTGCCTGACGACACGATTCACATCCAGTTGAAGGGCACCGCAGGCCAGAGTTTCGGCGCGTTCCTCGCGAGGGGCGTGACGCTGGATCTGGTCGGCGACGGTAACGACTACGTTGGCAAGGGCCTCTCGGGCGGCCGCATCATCATCCGTCCGACCAACGATTTCCGCGGCAAGTCCGAAGAAAACATCATCTGTGGCAACACGGTGATGTACGGCGCGATCGAAGGCGAAGCGTTCTTCCGCGGCGTCGCCGGCGAGCGTTTCTGCGTGCGTAACTCCGGTGCGACGGCGGTTGTCGAAGGCACGGGCGACCACGGTTGCGAATACATGACGGGTGGCACGGTGATCGTGCTCGGCGAAACGGGCCGTAACTTCGCGGCCGGCATGTCGGGCGGTATCGCCTACGTGTTCGATCCGGACAACACGTTCGCGGGCAAGTGCAACAAGTCGATGGTCGCGCTCGATCCGGTCTTGCAACAGGCCGAACAGGAACGCACGGTCGACAAGGGTCTGTGGCACAGCGGCACGACCGACGAAGCCCTGCTCAAGGGTCTCATCGAGCGTCACTTCCAGTTCACGGGTTCGCCGCGTGCAAAGGCGCTGCTCGAAAACTGGGATGCGTCGCGCCGTCAGTTCGTGAAGGTGTTCCCGACCGAATACAAGCGCGCGCTGGGCGAAATGGCTGCGAAGAAGGCGAACAAGGAAGTGCTCGCCGCCTGACTTGCCGCATAGCCGCTGCGCTGACCATCAGCACAGAAGACGTCACATTTAGCCGTACCCGCCGCGCTTGACTGTTCGATTGTTCGACGCGCGGCGGGTGTAGATCACCTCACCTGATACAGATAGAGAAGAGAACCACATGGGCAAGGCAACCGGTTTTCTCGAGTACGAGCGCCGCCACGAGGCGTACGAAGCTCCGCTCACGCGTGTGAAGCATTACAAGGAATTCGTTGCGGCACTGACCGACGACGAAGCCAAGATTCAAGGCGCGCGTTGCATGGACTGCGGCATTCCGTTCTGCAACAACGGCTGCCCGGTGAACAACATCATCCCGGACTTCAACGACCTGGTGTTCCATCAGGACTGGAAGAACGCGATTGAAGTGCTGCACTCCACGAACAACTTCCCCGAGTTCACGGGCCGCATCTGCCCGGCGCCGTGTGAAGCGGCCTGCACGCTCGGCATCAACGACGACCCGGTGGGCATCAAGTCGATCGAACACGCGATCATCGACAAAGCGTGGGCCGAAGGCTGGGTCGCACCGCAGCCGCCGAAGCACAAGACCGGCAAGAAAGTCGCCGTGGTCGGATCCGGCCCCGCCGGTTTGGCCGTCGCGCAGCAACTCGCGCGCGTGGGGCACGATGTCGCCGTGTTCGAAAAGAACGACCGCATCGGTGGCTTGCTGCGTTACGGCATTCCTGACTTCAAGCTGGAGAAGTGGCTGATCGACCGCCGCATGCGCCAGATGGAAGCTGAAGGCGTGACGTTCCGCGCTAACGTGTTCGTCGGCAAGGCAGATTCGCTGCCGGAACACATCGGCAATACCGCGAAGGAAACCATCACGCCGGCCGAGCTGAAAGAACAGTTCGACGCGGTCGTGATCGCCGGCGGTTCGGAAATGCCGCGCGATCTGCCGGTGCCGGGCCGCGAGCTGGAAGGCATTCACTACGCGATGGAATTCCTGCCGCAGCAGAACAAGGTCAACGCCGGCGACAAGGTCGCGAACCAGCTGCTCGCCAAGGGCAAGCATGTGGTCGTGATCGGCGGCGGCGATACGGGTTCGGACTGCGTCGGAACGTCGAACCGTCATGGCGCGAAAAGCGTCACGCAATTCGAACTGCTGCCGCAACCGCCGGAAGAGGAGAACAAGCCGCTCGTGTGGCCGTACTGGCCGATCAAGCTGCGCACGTCGTCGTCGCATGACGAAGGCTGCTCGCGCGACTGGGCGGTCGCGACCAAGCGTCTCGAAGGCAAGAACGGCAAGGTCGAGAAGCTGATCGCCGCGCGCGTCGAATGGAAGGACGGCAAGATGCAGGAAGTGCCGAACTCTGAATTCGAAATGAAGGCCGATCTGGTGCTGCTGGCCATGGGCTTCACGCAACCGGTCTCGCCGGTGCTCGAAGCGTTCGGCGTCGACAAGGACAACCGTGGCAACGTGCGTGCGTCGACCGAAGGCGACAAGGCGTATTACACGTCGGTGGACAAGGTGTTCACGGCGGGCGATATGCGTCGTGGCCAGTCGCTGGTGGTGTGGGCGATTCGTGAAGGCCGTCAGTGCGCACGTTCGGTCGACGCATTCCTGATGGGTCATTCGGAACTGCCGCGCTAATGTCGCCGGCTGGTTTCCGCCGGATGGCGTAGAAACCGGCTAATGCTTGCAGGACGAGGTGGAGACGACAAAGCGGTATATAAGCGGTACATAAGCAGTACACCAAAGCGGTAAAAAACAAAGCCGGGCACCTGAGAAGGTGACCCGGCTTTTCATTTTTGCGACGTGCAGAGCCCTGTCTATGCGTTGGGTCGCGAGTGACGCCCCGCGCCAGGCCGCGAAGTCATTGCGTCTTTTCCGATAGCGGCTCAACGTCAGCCCGTCGAGATAGATCTCCGGCGCTCGCGTTGTTCATGCAGTTCAAGCGGCAATCGCTTCGCCCGAGCGCTCGACGTCGAGCGTTTCGCCATGGAACGCCGCCAGCGATTCGCGATGCGCAACGCTGACGATCGCCGCCTTCGGCAGCCGCTCAGTGAACAGGTGATAGAGACGCGCTTCGTTTTCCGCATCGAGCGCGCTGGTCGCTTCGTCGAGGAACAGATAGTCCGGCTTGTGCAGCAGCACGCGGGCGCCGGCGAGACGCTGTTGTTCACCCGGCGAGAGAACGCGCGTCCAGTGTCCCGATTCCTGCAGGCGGTCGGCGTACTCCGACAGGTGGCAGGTGACGAGCGCTTCGCGGCATTCTTCGTCGGTGTAGGTGTCCGCAGCGGACGGATAGGTGAGCGCGGCTTTCAACGTGCCGATCGGCATGTAGCTGACCTGCGGGATGAACATCATGCGCGCGTTGACCGGTGCGTCGATCGAGCCGTCGCCGAACGGCCACAAGCCGGCGAGCGCACGCATCAGCGTGCTCTTGCCGGAGCCGGACGGACCGCGCACCAGCCAGCGCGAGCCCGGCGTGATTGCGATATCGCGGATGCGCGACAGTGGGTTGCCGTTCGGCAGCGCAAGCTGGAGGCCATCGGTCGAGAGCTTGTCTTCGTCGACGAAATGCAGGTTGATGCCGCCATGCGCGGTGGCGGGCGACACCGATTCCTTCAGACGCGGCGCATGCACGACACGGCTGAATTCACGCAACCGGTTCACGGTAGCGCGCCACTCGACCAGGGTGCCGTAACTGTTGATGAACCACGAAAACGAATCGCTGACGGTGCCGAATGCGCTCGAAATCTGCATCAGCACGCCGAACGTGAACGCGCCCGCGAAGTAACGAGGCGCCGCCACCACCAGCGGAAAGATGATCGCGATCTGACCATAGAAGCTCAGCACGAAGGTGAGCCGCTTGGTGTACTTCATCACCTGCCACCAGTTGTCGCGGATGCGGCCGAACAGCGAGTGGGTGTTCTTCTTCTCGGTCTCCATGCCGTCGTAGAAGGCAATCTGCTCGGCGTTTTCACGCAGACGGATCAAGCCGAAACGGAAATCCGCCTCGACTTTCTGCGCCTGGTAATTGATCGACACGAGCGGATGGCCGACTTTCTGGATGATTACCGAGCCGACTACCGCGTAAAGCGCCGCGGCCCACACCATGTAGCCTGGAATCTGCACCGGCATGCCGCCGAGCGAAACGGTCAGCGCACCGGCCAGCGACCACAGGATCGTGATGAACGAGACCAGCGTGACGACCGTGGACAGCAGATCGAGCGTCAGCGAGAGCGTGGTGGTGGCGAACGATTGCAGGTCGTCGCTGATCCGCTGGTCGGGATTGTCGGCGAGCCGGTCGCGTTCGATCCTGTAGAAGGCGCTGTCGTGCAGCCACTCGTTGAGATACCGCGTGGTCAGCCACTGGCGCCAGCGGAAGCCGAGCATCTGGCGCAGATAGCGGCCGTACACGGCAAGGATGATGAAGCCGAACGCGAGCCCCGAAAACACCATCAGCAGGTGCGGAAAGTCGTGCACGTTCTTGGTCTGCAGCGCGTTGTAGAAGTCGGCGCTCCAGCGATTCAGGCGCACGTTGATCCACACGACGAGCAGATTCATCACGATGATCGCGACGAGCAGCCCCCACGCCGTCTTTCGTTCTTCGGAGACCCAGTAAGGTTTGATCAGGCTCCAGGCGGAGACTTTTTCGTCCGGCGGCAGCACGGGGCTGGAAGCGGTATTCAGTGTCATGAGCATCCTGGTGAAGTGCTGGCCCGTGCCGGGCTGGCCTCAGTCGGGCCGGCCCCACGGCGGGTTTGCGGTGCGTACCCCGGGCGTCGTGCTCGACGAACGCACGTCCGGGCGGGCGCCCGATTCTGGCGCGAAGCCCTTAAGTGAAAATTAATTTCCGCTCAGAGGTGTCGCCTCGATGCCGCCGTCGCGCGGGTGGCGAAGCTTGCAGCCCGCGCCTGGCTCCTGCGGCATCCGATTTTGGCATTGTGCCAGAGCGCCGCCCCCGGCCGTATTGATGAATCGAAGGATGGTGCCGGGTCAAATGCGCGCGACTGCGCAGGCCATTGGTTTGCGGGCGCCGCGCCTTTTATGGTCTAATGACCTTCGACGAAACAGGGGTGCTTTGCCCACAGGCTGCGTGATTCTCACGCAACGGCGGCAAGGCTGAGAGAGACCCTTTGCACCCGATCCGGGTAATACCGGCGCGGGAAGTTTCCGGAAGCAGCCAATCTTCCATTCCCCGCCGGGCGGCGTCCGTCATTGGACTCGCGTATTGCCCGGCCGGCCTCACCCGCCGGTTTCGTCCTGGGTACGTGCGTTTTTGTGCCGTACGGAAAGGATTCGATGACCGCCTATTCTTCATACAAGTGCTTTGCTCCGCGCCACGCCCTCGTCGGCTGTGTCGGTGCGCCGCGCTGTTTTAGCCTTGCTTGCCGTTGCGACTCGGAGTGGGCGCGATGAACCGTTCAGCTCAACCTGATTTCGCCGTGCTCGGCGGCGGGCTGTGCGGACGCCTGGTCGCGTGGCGTCTCGCCGGCCAAGGGTATCGCGTGGCGCTCTATGAGCGTGGCGATGCCGCGGGCTCGCAAGCCGCAGCCTGGGTCGCCGCCGCCATGCTGGCGCCGCTGGCCGAAGCCGCCAGTGCTGAATTGCTGATCACGCGTCTTGGCGCGAGCTCGCTCGACACCTGGCCGCAAGTGCTGGCCGAATTGCCCGAACCGGTGTTCTTCCAGCGCAATGGCACGCTCGTCGTGTGGCATCACGCCGACCGGACCGAAGCGCCGTTGTTCGAACGCCGTGTGCGCTCGAACGCGCCTGCCGAATTGCTCGACGGCGGCTTCGTCCCGCTTGTGGGTCCCCAGATCGGCGCCGCCGAGCCCGCGTTGGCGGGCCGCTTCAATCAGGGCTGGCTGCTGCCGCGCGAAGGTCAGCTGGATAACCGTCAGGTGCTGGCCGCGCTCGCTGCGGGCCTTGCCCAGCGCGGAGTCGAAACGCACTGGAACACGCCGGTCGACGATCACGCGCTGCCACCCGCGCGCATCACGATCGATTGCCGGGGTTTGGGCGCAAAGCCCGTGCTGCCCACATTGCGCGGTATCCGCGGCGAAGTCGCACGCGTGCACGCGCCCGGTATCAAGCTGACGCGGCCGGTGCGCCTGCTGCATCCGCGCTATCCGCTGTATATCGCGCCGAAGCAGGACGATCTCTACGTGATCGGCGCCACCGAAGTAGAAGGCGAAGACATGTCGCCGGTCAGCGTACGCTCCGCGCTCGAACTGCTGAGCGCGGCGTTTTCCGTGCACCCCGGCTTCGGCGAAGCACGCATCCTCGAACTGAATTCGCAGTGCCGCCCGACTTTGCCGGACCACCGTCCGGCCTTGCTGTGGGATGGCGCGCAGACACTGCGCGTGAACGGCCTGTACCGGCACGGCTACATGATCGTGCCCGAAGTCGCCGATGAAGCCGTGCGCTTCGCCGCGGCGCTGCTCGACGGCCGTATCGGCGACGCCGATGCCTTCGCCGACTGGCAAAGTGCCGCGCGCTGGAGCGAGCTGTTTCAACTGGATTCCACGCGGGAGCCGGCATGAGCGTTGCGCGCCTGCGGATGAAATAACCGCAGGCAATCAAGCGCGCGCCGCGTCGCTTCCTGCCATCGATTGAACCGTATTCGAACACCATGGACATTCATATCAATCAGAAGTCGTTGTCGCTGCCCGAAGGCGCGACTGTTGCCGATGCGCTCGCCGCGTTCGGCGCGCGTCCGCCGTTCGCGGTCGCGTTGAACGGCGATTTCGTTGCACGCACCCAGCATGCGGCGCGCGCGCTGCAGCCGGGCGACAAGCTCGATGTCGTGCAACCCGTGGCCGGCGGCTAAGCCCCGCGCCACGCATTGCCGGAGACCAGGACTATGCAAATGACTTTCCCCCAAACCGCCGACGCGCTCACGCTCTACGGCCAAACCTTCGCGAGCCGCGTGCTGCTCGGCACCTCGCGCTATCCGTCGCTGCAATCGCTATCCGATTCGATCGACGCGGCGCGGCCCGGCATGGTGACGGTCGCGCTGCGCCGGCAAATGAACGAAGGCGGCGCCGAAGCCGGTTTCTTCGATTTGCTCAAGCGCCACGGCGTCCCGCTGTTGCCCAATACCGCCGGCTGCCTGACCGTCGGCGAGGCGGTGACGACCGCGCATATGGCACGTGAAATCTTCGAAACCGAGTGGATCAAGCTCGAACTGATCGGCGACGACTACACGCTGCAGCCCGACCCGGTCGGTTTGATCGAAGCGGCTGCACAGCTGATCAAGGACGGTTTCAAGGTCCTGCCGTATTGCACCGAAGATCTCGTGATCGGCCGCCGTCTGCTCGATGCGGGGTGCGAGGCACTGATGCCCTGGGGCGCACCGATCGGCACCGGCAAGGGCGTCATCAATCCGTACGGCCTGCGCGTGTTGCGTGAACGCCTGCCGGATGTGCCGCTGATCGTCGACGCGGGCCTCGGCGTGCCGTCGCACGCGGCGCAAGTAATGGAGTGGGGCTTCGACGGCGTGCTGCTAAACACCGCGGTTTCGCAGGCGACCCATCCCGATGCGATGGCGCGCGCCTTTGCGCTGGGCGTCGAAGCGGGCCGCCAGGCTTTTCTGGCGGGGCCGATGGCCGAGCGCGAAAGCGCGCACGCGAGCACGCCGGTGGTCGGCATGCCGTTCTGGCATCAAGACGGGAGCGCCGCATGACGCAAGCTTTGCCTTTGACTGGCCGCGACCTCTTCTGGCCGCCTGCCGACGAACTCACCGAAGCCGCCGAGCGGATCCGCTCCCGCCTGGGCGAGTGGCCGCCGACGCATGCGCCGTGGCGCATCTGCCTGACCGCGCCGGACGAGCCGAACGGTGGGGACCTGATCGTCGTCGCCGACGCGCAGCAGCATGGCGAGCAGGTGGCGCGCCGGCAGGTGCAAGGCGCCGGCGTGATCGTTGCCGCCGAGAATGCGGCGACGCTGCATCTGGGCGGCGAGAAATACAGTCTGGAAGGTCATCTGGCGGAAGACTGGATTCCCGCGCTGGCGGCGTTTCTGGACTGCGGTTTCGATCCGCATGACGCGCTGGTGCTGGCTCTGGCCTGGCGCGACGGCGACGAAACCAAAGCGGACGACGCATTTCCGGCGAATATCGCGCATTTCCCGCGCCTCGCCTGCTTGCCGGCCGCGCCGGCACAGGCGTTCGCGCGTTGTCCCGACCGGCTCGGTCTGTATCCGGTGCTGCCGACCGCGGAGTGGGTCGAACGGGTGGTGGGCTTCGGCGTGAAAACGGTCCAGTTGCGCCGCAAATCGGCGGAACCCGCCGACGAACTGAAGCGCGAAATCGCCCGCTGCGTCGCCGCTGGCCGTGAGCACGATGCCCAGGTTTTCATCAACGATCACTGGCAAGCCGCGCTGGAAGCGGGCGCCTACGGCGTCCACCTCGGCCAGGAAGACCTGCATACGGCCGACCTGTCGGCGCTTGCCATGGCCGGCATCCGGCTCGGTCTGTCAACACATGGTTTCTACGAGATTCTGAAGGCGCTGCACTTCCGGCCCAGCTACATTGCGCTGGGGGCAGTCTTTCCGACCACCACCAAGGTCATGCCGACCGCGCCGCAAGGCCTCAAGCGTCTGGCGCGGTATGTCCACCTGCTCGACGGCGTTGTGCCGCTGGTGGCGATCGGGGGGATCGATCTGCAGGTGTTGCCGGACGTGCTGGCGACCGGCGTAGGTTGCGCGGCCGTCGTGCGGGCAGTGACCGAGGCCGCCGATCCGGCTGCGGCGGTTTCGGCGCTGCAACATGCGTTTGCGCAATAATCGTCAAGTTCGGTAAAGGGACAGGGCACCTCACGGCAGCTTTTGCATGATGGCCCTATAATTCGGCCTTCCGTGTAAAAGGACTGTCAGTTTCGTGTCTTCCACCCCCGAGACCTTACTCGAGCTGCGCGACGTCGACTTCGGTTATGGCGACCGGCTCGTCCTGTCGAACCTGAATCTGCGCTTCAAGCGCGGCCAGGTCGTCGCGGTCATGGGCGGCTCGGGTTGCGGCAAAACCACAGTGCTGCGCCTGATCGGCGGTCTGGTGCGCGCCCAGCGCGGCCAGATCCTGTTTCATGGCCAGGATATCGGCCAGCAGACGCGTGAGGGCCTCTACGCGCTGCGCCGCAAGATGGGCATGCTGTTCCAGTTCGGCGCGCTGTTCACCGACATGTCGGTGTTCGAAAACGTCGCCTTCGCGCTGCGCGAGCACACCGACCTCCCCGAAGAACTGCTTCGCGACCTCGTGTTGATGAAGCTCAACGCGGTCGGGTTGCGTGGCGCGCGCGACCTGGCGCCGTCGGAGATTTCGGGCGGCATGGCGCGGCGTGTGGCGCTGGCCCGGGCGATTGCGCTCGACCCCGAGCTGATGATGTACGACGAGCCGTTCGCCGGTCTCGATCCGATCTCGCTCGGCATCACCGCGAACCTGATTCGCGCGCTGAATCAGGCACTTGGCGCGACTTCGATCCTCGTCACGCACGACGTGCCGGAATCGTTCGCGATTGCCGATTACGTCTATTTCCTCGCCAACGGCGGGGTGCATGCCGAAGGCACGCCGGCTGAGCTGCGCGCGTCGGCCGATCCTACGGTGCGCCAGTTTATCGACGGCGCGCCGGACGGCCCGTTCAAATTCCACTACCCCAGCAAGACGCCGCTCGCGGCGGACTTCGGCATCGGCGGAGGTCAGTCATGATCCATTCGCTTGGTCGCCGGGTGATCGACGGGTTGGGCACGGCGGGCTATGCCACGCGTTTCTTCTTCCGGCTGCTGGTCGAGTTTTTCCCGCTGCTGCGCCGGCCGCGCCTTGTCACGAAGCAGATCCACTTCGTGGGTAATTATTCGCTGGTGATCATCGCCGTGTCGGGGCTGTTCGTCGGCTTCGTGCTCGGCTTGCAGGGTTATTACACGCTCAACCGCTACGGTTCCGAACAGGCGTTGGGGCTGCTGGTCGCGCTTTCGCTGGTGCGCGAACTCGGGCCGGTGGTCACGGCGCTCCTGTTCGCGGGCCGCGCCGGCACGTCGCTCACAGCCGAGATCGGCTTGATGAAGGCGGGCGAGCAATTGACCGCGATGGAAATGATGGCGGTGGATCCGGTGAAAGTGGTGGTGGCGCCGCGTCTGTGGGCGGGCATCATTTCCATGCCGATTCTGGCCGCGATTTTCAGCGCGGTCGGCGTGTTCGGCGGCTACGTAGTAGGTGTGCTGCTGATCGGCGTCGACGCCGGCGCGTTCTGGTCGCAGATGCAGGGTGGTGTCGATGTCTGGCGCGACGTGGGCGCCGGGGTCGTCAAGAGCGTGGTGTTCGGCCTCGCGGTGACCTTCGTGGCGCTGTTTCAAGGCTACGAAGCCAAGCCGACGCCGGAGGGCGTGTCGCGCGCCACGACCAAGACGGTCGTATACGCGTCGCTTGCGGTGCTTGGCCTCGATTTTCTGCTGACCGCACTGATGTTCAGCTAAAACTGCGCTGCACGTTTTCGCTCGGCGGGCGCGCCTCGGGTTGCGCGTGACGGGAGCGGGAGCAGCGTGGCGGATTCACTTTGGGATGACGATGAAAAAGACTGTTCTCGACTTCTGGGTCGGCCTGTTCGTAGTGCTGGGTTTCGTGGCGCTGCTGTTTCTCGCGCTGAAGGCCGGCAACATGAGCTCGTTGTCGTTTCAGGCAACGTACCCGGTCAAGCTCAAGTTCGACAATATCGGCGGACTGAAGGCGCGCGCACCGGTGAAGAGCGCGGGCGTGACGGTCGGCCGGGTTGCCTCGATCGGCTTTGACAGCAATGCGTATCAGGCTGTCGTCACGATCGACATCGACACGCAATATTCGTTTCCGAAAGACACCTCGGCGAAGATCCTGACCTCGGGTCTGCTGGGCGAGCAATACATCGGGCTCGAACCCGGTGGCGACAGCGAGATGCTTAAAGCGGGTGACACGATTTCGATGACACAATCGGCGATCGTGCTGGAAAACCTGATCGGACAATTCCTGTATAGCAAGGCCGCGGACTCGGGCGCATCCAAGCCGGGCGCGGCTTCGGCTGCACCTGCACCTGCTGTTGCCCCCGCCACGGCGCCCGCGCCGGCGGCGCCGACTTCGCCCGCCTCCGGCGCGGCCGGTCAATGAGGAGAATAAAAATGCAGACCCCAGGCAAACGAGGCGTGCGCACCGTCCAGATCGCGACGTTCGCCCTCGCGGCCGCTACGCTCGCTGGCTGCTCGACCGTGCAGACGCCGACCAAGGGCGACCCGCTCGAGGGTTTGAACCGCACGATCTTCACCGTCAACGACAAGCTCGACCAGTACGCGCTGAAGCCAGTCGCGAAGGGCTATGTCTGGGCGACGCCGCAACCGGTGCGCGACAGCGTCACCAACTTCTTCTCGAACATCGGCGACGTCTACATCGCGGCGAACAACCTGCTGCAGTTGAAGATCACCGATGGCGTCGAAGACATCATGCGGATCGTGATCAACACGGTGTTCGGTGTCGGCGGTCTGTTCGATGTGGCCACGCTCGCCAAGCTGCCCAAGCACGACAACGACCTCGGCCTGACGCTCGGCCACTACGGCGTGCCGGCGGGCCCGTACCTCGTGCTGCCGCTGTTCGGGCCGAGCACGGTGCGCGACGCGGTAGGCTCGATCGGCAACTACTATGTGAATCCGCTCAGCTATATTCACCCGGATGGTCTGAGCTGGGCGCTGTACGGCCTGAATGTGATCAACACGCGTGCCAATCTGCTGGGCGCGAGCGATGTGCTGGAAGGCGCCGCGCTCGACAAGTACTCGTTCGTGCGTAATGCGTATCTGCAACGCCGCCAGTATCTGCTGTCGGAAAGTAAGCAATCGCAGGCGCTGCCGAACTACGGCGATGAAGCTCCGCTGCCGAAGTACGACGAGGGGGAAGGTGGTGCGGCTGCTGCCCCGGCAGGCACGCCGGGTGCTGCCGCGAAAGCACCGGCTGCGTCCGGTGCGGCCGCCGCAACGCCGCCGCAAGCTGCTTCGGCGGTTGGCGCCACCACGGGTGCAACCGGCACGGCTGCTGCGCCGGAAGCCGCCTCCGGCAGCGCCGAAACGCCGCCGCTCGATCTGAACGGCGGTCCGGAAACCACACAGATCCCGGCCGGTCAACTGGTCCCGCCGACGCGTTTCAACTTTCCGTCATTTAAATTGCGTTAATTGTGCAGCCGTAACACCTCGATACGACTCTCGCAGTTTGCGCATGGATTGCTGCTGAACTCGCGTGTTAATGTCGCCTCAAACGGTTGCACTATTTTTAAGGCAAGGCTCGATATGAAAAAATTCTTCCTGATTCCGTTGTTTGCTGCGCTGTTCTCGTTCGCTAGTGCTGGTGCATCGGCACAAACTGTCGACTCGAGTTCGCCCGATACGCTGGTTAAGACCGTCACCCAGCAGGTGGTCGACGCGATCCACGCCGACAAGTCGATCCAGCAAGGCGACATCACCCACATCACCAGGCTCGTCAACGAAAAGATCCTGCCGTACACCGACTTCCGCCGCACCACGCAACTGGCGATGGGCCGCAACTGGCGCACCGCCACGCCGGAGCAGCAAGACGCCGTGGTCGAGCAGTTCAAGATGCTGCTGATCCGCACGTACTCGGGCGCGCTCGCCCAGGTCCGCGACCAGCAGATCCAGTACAAGCCGTTCCGCATGAACCCAGACGACACCGACACGGTGGTGCGCTCGGTGGTGATGAACAACGGCTCGCCGATCGAACTCGACTACCGTCTGTACAAGACGCCGAACGGCTGGCGCGTGTATGACATCAACGTGCTCGGCGCGTGGCTGATCCAGGCGTATCAGCAGCAGTTCAACGAGCAGATCCAGCAGAAGGGCGTGGACGGACTGATCCAGTTCCTCACGCAGCGTAACCAGCAACTCGCCGCGGGCAAGCAGTCGTGAGCGAAGTGCTGAACGCCGTCGCAAGCCGCTTTGAAAGCGGCGCGACGCTGACCCATGAGAGCGCGAAAGCCGCGTTCGAGGCGGGTTTGCAGCGTATCGCCGCGGGCGCAACGGGCGTGGATTGCGCGCCGCTCGCGCAATTCGACTCGTCCGCGCTTGCTGTCCTGTTTGCGTGGGAGCGTGCTGCTCAGGCACGCGGCATGGCGTTCGAGATCGTCAACCTGCCGGCTGGTCTCGCCAGCCTCGCCCAAGCCTACGGCGTCGACACCCTGCTGTGTCGACCGGAGTTAGCGCTTTAGCGCTTACTCCGGTCCCATGCAACGCAGTCGACCAGAGTTCGCGCTTTAGCGCTTACTCCGGTCCCATGCAACGCGGTCGACCAGAGTTCGCGCTTTAGCGCGCTACTCCGGCCCCCCACCGCATGTTTGCTGCGCGCCCCGACATTGACGCTCCCATAGCGTCACTTCCAATCGCCCCGGCTCAGGCGGGGCTGTCGATTTTTGCCCTATAATCAAACGTTTTTCGGGGCATATAACCGGCCCCAATTTCGTCCCTTCCAGCACTTTTGCGCCCCCTCAGGGCTCCTTTAGGCGCCGCTCCGCAGGCGGCCCACAGTCATGTCAGCCATAGAAATTCGTAACGTCAAGAAGCGCTACAAGGACTTGCAGGCGCTCAAGGGCGTCAGCCTCGCGGTAGAAGAAGGCGAGTTCTTCGGACTGCTCGGTCCGAACGGCGCGGGCAAGACGACGCTCATCAGCATCCTCGCCGGTCTCGCGCGCGCCGATGAAGGCAGCATCGCGGTTCGCGGGCACGACGTAGTCAGCGATTTCCGCGGCGCGCGCCGCGCGCTCGGCGTGGTGCCGCAGGAACTCGTGTTCGATCCGTTCTTCACCGTGCGCGAAACCTTGCGCATCCAGTCCGGCTACTACGGGCTGCGCAATAACGACGCGTGGATCGACGAGATCATGGCCAATCTCGATCTCACCGAAAAAGCCGACGTCAACATGCGCGCGCTGTCGGGCGGCATGAAGCGCCGCGTGCTCGTGGCGCAGGCGCTGGTGCACCGGCCGCCGGTGATCGTGCTGGATGAGCCCACTGCCGGTGTCGACGTCGAGTTGCGTCAAACCTTGTGGAAATTCATCTCGCGCCTGAATCGCGAAGGGCACACGATCGTGCTGACCACACACTATCTGGAAGAAGCCGAATCGCTGTGCGACCGCATCGCGATGTTACGGCGCGGCGAAGTTGTCGCGCTCGAGCGCACCAGCACGCTGCTGCAGCGCTTTGCCGGCATGCAGCTGTTCCTGCGCTTTGCACAAGGCGTATTGCCGGCGGAGTTGCGTCCGCTCGAAGTGGAAAGCGGCGTGGGCAACGGCAACGGCCGTCAGCATCTGCTGCGGCTCGTGAGCTACGACGACGTCGAGCGGATTCTCGCGCAGTGCCGCGCAGCGGGCTGCACATTCGAAGAAATCGAGGTTCGCAAAGCCGACCTCGAAGATGTGTTCGTTCAGGTGATGAACGGTCCAGAAGTGATCGAGGGGCTGGCATGAGCGGCTTTCGCACGCTGTTTTACAAGGAAATCCTGCGTTTCTGGAAGGTGTCGTTTCAGACCGTGCTGGCGCCGGTTATCACCGCGCTGCTGTATCTGACGATTTTCGGCCACGCGTTGCGCGGTCACGTTCAGGTCTATCCGGGCGTCGAGTACACGAGCTTCCTGGTTCCCGGCCTCGTGATGATGAGCGTGTTGCAGAACGCCTTTGCGAATAGCTCGTCCTCGCTGATCCAGTCGAAGATTACCGGCAACCTGGTGTTCGTGCTGCTACCGCCGCTCTCGCACTATGAGATGTTCAGTGCGTACGCGCTCGCTGCCGTGGCACGTGGTCTGGCGGTCGGCTTCGGCGTGTTCATCGTGACGATCTGGTTCGTGCCGATCAGCTTCAGCGCGCCGCTTTACATCGTCGTGTTCGCGATTTTCGGCGCGGCGATCCTGGGCACACTGGGTTTGATCGCCGGCATCTGGGCCGAAAAATTCGATCAGCTTGCCGCATTTCAAAACTTTCTGATTATGCCGCTCACGTTCCTCTCGGGCGTGTTCTACTCGACGCATACGCTGCCACCGGTGTGGCGTGAAGTGTCGCGGCTCAATCCCTTTTTCTACATGATCGACGGCTTTCGCTACGGTTTCTTCGGGGTGTCGGATATCAATCCGCTCGTGAGCCTTGCGATCGTTGCCGGTTTCTTTGTGGTGCTGGCCGTGGTGGCGATGCGCATGCTCGCCTCCGGCTACAAACTGCGCCACTGATCAGGAGCTTCTCTCATGTTGCCGACTCCAGAGCAGGTCAAGCAATACATCGCGGCTGGGCTCGCTTGCCAGCATCTCGAAGTCGAGGGCGACGGTCAGCATTTCTTTGCGACCATCGTTTCGCCGAGCTTCGAAGGCAAGCGTCTGATCCAGCGCCATCAACTCGTGTACGCGGCGCTCGGCGACCGCATGCGCGAAGAAATCCACGCGCTCAGCATGAAGACGCTGACGCCCGCCGAATGGCAGACCGCGTAATCTGGAAATTTAGTGCGAATTACTCAGGAAGGGCGCGACGCCGGTAGCGGCGCGCCGAACACAGTCAAAGCAGTCCCGGTTGAAGTCCGGGTCGATCAGGAACTGACAGGCATGGATAAACTCATCATTGAAGGTGGCTACCCGCTGTCGGGTGAAGTTGTCGTCTCAGGCGCGAAGAACGCGGCGTTGCCGATCCTGTGCGCGAGTCTGCTCAGCGCGGAACCGGTGCATCTGGAAAACGTGCCCGACTTGCAGGACGTGCGCACGATGCTGAAGCTGCTTGGCCAGATGGGCGTGCGCATCGAGAGCGGTGAAGGGCGCGTGTCGCTGGACGCGTCGAAGGTCGATAACCTCGTCGCGCCGTATGAACTCGTGAAGACCATGCGTGCGTCGATCCTGGTGCTTGGCCCGCTGGTGGCGCGCTTCGGCCACGCCAGGGTGTCGCTGCCGGGTGGCTGCGCAATCGGCGCGCGTCCGGTGGATCAGCACATCAAGGGTCTGCAGGCAATGGGCGCCGAGATCACGATCGAGCATGGCTACATCGAAGCGCGTGCGAAGCGTCTGAAGGGCGCGCGCATCGTGACCGACGTGATTACGGTGACGGGCACCGAAAACCTGCTGATGGCGGCGGTGCTTGCCGAAGGCGAGACGGTCATCGAGAACGCCGCGCGTGAGCCGGAAGTCGGTGACCTCGCGCATCTGCTGGTCGAGATGGGCGCGAAGATCGAAGGCATCGGCACCGACCGTCTGGTGATTCAGGGTGTCGACAAGCTGCATGGCGCAAAGCATAGGGTGATTCCGGATCGCATTGAAGCCGGCACGTTCCTGTGCGCGGTCGCGGCTGCCGGTGGCGATGTCACATTGCGCCGCGTGCGTCCGCTGATCCTTGAAGCCGTCACCGAAAAGCTGCGTGAAGCCGGCGTCACGATCGAAGAAGGCGAAGACTGGATGCGCGTGCGGATGGACAAGCGTCCGAGTGCGGTGAGCTTCCGCACGTCCGAATACCCGGCGTTCCCGACCGACATGCAGGCGCAGTTCATGGCGCTCAACACGATCGCGGAGGGTACCTCGCAAGCTGTCGAGACGATCTTCGAGAACCGCTTCATGCACGTGCAGGAATTGAACCGTCTCGGCGCGAGCATCACGATCGATGGCAACACCGCGCTCGTGACAGGCGTCGAGAAGCTGTCCGGCGCGAAGGTGATGGCGACCGACCTGCGTGCGTCGGCGAGCCTCGTGATCGCTGCGCTGCGTGCCGAAGGCGAAACGCTGATCGACCGTATCTATCACCTGGATCGCGGTTACGACCGGATGGAGACCAAGCTCAACGCCATCGGCGCCAAGGTGCGCCGCGTCGCCGGGAGCCAGGCATGAGTTCGATGCCGCAAACGTCGTCTTCGCCGGCTGTGAGCGCGCCGCTTACGCTGGCGTTGTCGAAAGGGCGTATCTTCGAAGAGACGCTGCCGCTGCTCGCCGCAGCCGGCATTGAAGTGGCCGAAGATCCGGAAACCTCGCGCAAGCTGATTCTGCCCACGACGGACGCGAACCTGCGGGTGATCATCGTGCGCGCCACAGACGTGCCGACCTACGTCGAATACGGCGCAGCCGACTTCGGCGTGGCAGGCAAGGACGTGCTGCTCGAGCACGGCGGCAGCGGGCTGTATCAGCCGGTCGACCTGGACATTGCGCGTTGCCGGATGTCGGTCGCGGTGGCGGCCGGTTTCGACTACGCGAACGCGGTGCGCCAAGGCGCACGCCTGCGCGTGGCGACCAAGTACGTGGAAACCGCGCGCGAGCATTTTGCCGCCAAGGGCGTGCACGTCGACCTGATCAAGCTGTACGGTTCGATGGAACTGGCGCCGCTGGTCGGCCTCGCCGACGCAATCGTCGACCTGGTGAGTTCGGGCAATACCTTGCGCGCCAACAATCTTGTCGAGGTGGAGGAGATCATGCAGATTTCGTCGCGCCTCGTTGTGAACCAGGCAGCGCTGAAGCTCAAGCGCGCCGCGCTGCGGCCGATCCTCGACGCGTTCGAACGCGCGTCGAAGGCCGGCACTGCGGTGGCCTGAATAGTTTGACCACGCGAGTGGTCAAACTTTTAACGCGCGCCTTACCGAAACGGATATCCGTATGTCTATCAAGATTCGCAAACTCGATTCCAGCGCGCCCGACTTTCACAAGGCGCTGCACGCGGTGCTCGCGTTCGAGGCGAGCGAAGACGAAGCAATCGAGCGCTCGGTCGCGCAGATTCTGAACGACGTGAAGGCACGCGGCGACGCTGCGGTGCTCGAGTACACGAACCGCTTCGACCGTGTCGAGGCGAAGAGCGTCGAGGCGCTCGAGTTGCCGATGTCCGAACTCGAGGCGGCGCTCGAAGGCCTCGAGCCTAAGCGCCGTGCGGCGCTCGAAGCGGCGGCGGCGCGTGTGCGCGGTTACCACGAGAAGCAGAGGATCGAGTGCGGCAGCCATAGCTGGCAGTACACGGAAGCAGACGGCACCGTGCTCGGGCAGAAGGTGACGCCGCTGGATCGTGCGGGTATCTATGTGCCGGGTGGCAAGGCGGCGTATCCGTCGTCGGTGCTGATGAACTCGATTCCGGCGCGCGTGGCCGGCGTGCGCGAAATCGTCATGGTCGTGCCCACGCCGGACGGCGTGAAGAATCCTCTGGTGCTGGCGGCCGCCTTGCTGGGCGGCGTGGATCGCGTGTTTACGATCGGCGGCGCGCAGGCGGTGGGCGCATTGGCGTACGGCACGGAAACGGTGCCCGCAGTCGACAAGATCTGCGGCCCGGGCAACGCCTATGTCGCGTCGGCCAAGCGCCGTGTGTTCGGCACGGTCGGTATCGACATGATCGCTGGGCCGTCGGAAATTCTCGTGCTGTGCGACGGGACGACGGACCCGCGTTGGATCGCGATGGATCTGTTCTCGCAAGCCGAGCACGACGAGCTCGCGCAATCCATCCTGCTGTGCCCGGACGATGCATTCATCGCCCGCGTGCGCGACGCGATCAACGAACTGCTGCCGAGCATGCCGCGCCGGGATGTGATCCGCGCGTCGCTCGAAAGCCGCGGCGCGTTGATCAAGGTGCGCGATATGGCCGAAGCCTGCGCGATTGCCAACGACATTGCCCCTGAACACCTCGAAATCTCGGCGCTGGAACCGCATCAGTGGGGTCAGTTGATCCGCCATGCCGGTGCGATCTTCCTCGGCCGCTACACCAGCGAAAGCCTCGGCGATTACTGCGCGGGGCCGAATCATGTGCTGCCTACTTCGCGTACCGCACGGTTTTCGTCGCCATTGGGCGTCTACGATTTCTTCAAGCGTTCGAGCGTGATCGAGGTCAGTGCGGAAGGTGCGCAGACGCTCGGCGAGATCGCCGCCGAACTCGCTTACGGCGAAGGCCTGCAGGCGCACGCCCGCAGCGCAGAATACCGGATGCGGCAGAACGGCTAAGCGAGGCCGGACGCGGCGAGCCTGAACACGGAGCAGGCGGGCATCGAACCGATGCGTGCGAACTTTACCGACGGATTTCGCGCGGTTTCCCGTTAAATAACGACAATACAGACCAACCTGGGGCCGTCCGCAAGCCGCCGATACCCGGCCGGCGTCTCCCGTGCGGGCAGGTCCACTGACTTATGACGACACCTCAAGACATCATCCGCCGCGACGTGCTCGCGATGACGAGCTATCCGGTTCCGGACGCCACGGGCTATATCAAGCTCGATGCGATGGAAAATCCGTTTCCGCTGCCACCGGTGCTCGCCGCCCATCTGGGCGAGCATCTGGCCGGTGTGGCGCTGAACCGCTACCCGGCGCCGCGCCCGGAAGCGCTGATCGAAAAGATCAAGCGCGTGATGAGCGTGCCCGCGTGTTGCGATGTGCTGCTCGGCAACGGCTCGGATGAAATCATCAGCATGATGTCGGTGGCGTGCGCGAAGCCGGGCGCCAAGGTGCTCGCACCGGTACCGGGTTTCGTGATGTATCAGATGTCGGCGAAGCTGGCGAATCTGGAATTCATCGGCGTGCCGCTGAAGGCCGATTTCACGCTCGACACCGAAGCGATGCTCGCGGCGATCGCCGAGCATGAACCGGCGATCGTCTATCTGGCCTATCCGAATAACCCGACCGGCACGCTGTACGACGATGCGGACATGGAGCGCGTCATCGCCGCGGCGAATAAAAGCCTGGTGGTGATCGACGAGGCATACCAGCCGTTTGCGCAGCAAAGCTGGTTGCCGCGTGCCGATCAGTTCGACAACGTCGTCGTGATGCGTACCGTGTCCAAGCTCGGCCTGGCCGGCATCCGCCTGGGTTATCTGGTCGGCAAGCCCGCCTGGCTCACCGAATTCGACAAGGTGCGCCCGCCCTACAACACCAACGTGCTTACGCAAGCCGCCGCCGATTTCCTGCTCGACCACGTCGACGTGCTCGACACCCAGGCCGCGCAATTGCGCGAAGAACGCACGAGACTCGCGCAAGCCGTGGCCCAATTGCCGGGCGCCGAAGTATTCCCGAGCGCCGGCAACTTCCTGCTGGTGCGGGTGCCGGACGCATCTGTTATGTTCGAAACACTGCTGGCCGCACGGGTTCTGATCAAAAACGTGAGTAAAATGCATCCATTGCTGGTCAATTGTGTGCGTTTGACCGTCGGTTCGCCCGAAGAAAACGCCCAATTGATCGCCGGACTGAAACTCGTGCTGCACTGAACGGCGTGCCGAATGGCCGCGTGAGCGCTTTGCCCTGCCACGGGAAGCGCGCGCGGTCCGCCGTTTTTCTACCCCACACTACTATCGCTTTCTAGCTAGATTCGAGGAATTACCATGCGCCTTGCGGAAGTCGTTCGCAACACCAGCGAAACGCAGATCCGTGTGAAGATCAATCTGGACGGCACCGGTCAGCAGAAGCTGGCCACCGGTGTGGCGTTTCTTGATCACATGCTCGACCAGATCGCACGGCATGGCTTGTTCGACCTCGACATCGAAGCACACGGCGACCTGCATATCGACGACCACCATACGGTCGAAGACGTCGGCATCACCCTCGGCCAGGCCGTCGCGAAGGCAATCGGCGACCGCAAGGGCATTTGCCGCTACGGTCATTCCTACGTGCCGCTCGACGAAGCGCTGTCGCGCGTCGTGATCGACTTTTCCGGGCGTCCGGGCCTCGAATTCCATGTGCCGTTCACGCGTGCACGCATCGGCACGTTCGACGTCGATCTCTCCATTGAATTTTTCCGCGGCTTCGTGAACCACGCCGGCGTCACGCTGCATATCGACAACCTGCGAGGCCTGAACGCCCATCATCAGATGGAAACGGTGTTCAAGGCGTTCGGGCGTGCATTGCGCATGGCCGTCGAGATGGACGAACGCGCGGCGGGACAGATTCCGTCGACCAAGGGCAGCCTTTAAGCGCGCATTTACCGGCGCATTTACCAGCTCATTTACCAGCTCATTTACCAGCTCATTTACCAAACTTAGAACCAGGACCGGCTGCGCTCGCGCACCCGGTGTGCGATGGATATCCTGAAGTCGTTTATTTCGCTGCTGGCGCTGATCAACCCGGTCGGCGCCATCCCGTTCTTTATGAGCCTGACGGCGCATCAGAGCGACGTCGAGCGGCGCAGAACCATCCGTATCGCGGCGATTTCGGTGTTCTGTGTGGTTGCGGTGACGACGCTGCTCGGACAGCAGATCATCAGCTTCTTTGGCATTTCGGTTGGGTCGCTCGAAGTGGGCGGCGGGATCATCATGCTGCTGATGGCGATCAACATGCTGAACGCCCAGATCGGCAACAGCCGTTCGACGGCGGAAGAGCGCGACGAAGCCGAGCAGAAGGACAACATCGCGGTCGTGCCGCTGGCGATCCCGCTGTTGACGGGCCCAGGCGCGATCAGCACCACGATCATCTACGCGGCCGGCTCGGCTCACTGGTACGACCGGCTGAGCCTGATCGCGATCGGCGCCGTGCTGGCGGCGATCTGCTTTTTTTCGCTGCGCCTCGCTGAACCGATTGCCCGTTGGGTCGGTCGCACGGGTATCAACATCGGTACGCGGCTCATGGGTTTGATGTTATCGGCGCTGGCGGTGGAATTCATCGTCGATGGATTGAAGGCATTGCTGCCTAACTTGAAATGAAAACTTCGATAGCGATTGTGGATTACGGAATGGGCAACCTGCGCTCGGTGGCCCAGGCATTGCGCAAAGCCGCGCCGGAAGCGGACGTGGCGATCGTCGATCAGCCCGAAGCGATCCGTTCGGCCGACCGCGTGGTGCTGCCCGGCCAGGGCGCCATGCCCGACTGCATGCGCAGTCTGGCCGAATCCGGCCTGCAGGAAGCGGTCATCGAGGCCTCGCGCAACAAGCCGCTGATGGGCGTGTGCGTCGGCGAGCAGATGTTGTTCGACTGGAGCGCCGAGGGCGATACGCCGGGCTTGGGCCTGTTGCCCGGCAAGGTGCTGCGCTTCGACCTGGAAGGCCAGGTGCAGGACGACGGCTCGCGCTTCAAGGTCCCGCAAATGGGCTGGAACCGCGTGCGCCAGGCGCAGCCGCATCCGTTGTGGGACGGCGTCGCGGATAATGCGTTCTTCTACTTCGTGCACAGCTATTACGTCGTGCCGGACAACGCCGCCCATACGTCGGGCGAAACGGTGTACGGTGTACCCTTTACCTCGGCGGTGGCGCGGGATAACATCTTCGCGACCCAATTCCACCCGGAAAAGAGCGCCGAAGCGGGGCTGCGCGTGTATCGCAACTTCGTGCACTGGAATCCGTGAGCGCCTTTCTTCATCCCGTTGCCGCGCGTCGTTCCGCCACAAGCGGGGCGTCGGCCGTGTGCTACAACCGCAGTAAGACGATTTCGCTCCATCCGCTCCAATATGGCGCTCCGCAAGGGCGTCGAAAGAGTTGTACTAAACTAGCGAAACGGCGTGGTGGCGGGCTGGTTTGTCAGCCGCTGCCGCCGACCTTCAACCACCTCCCTGACAACACCCGATTGCTATGCTGCTGATTCCCGCCATCGACCTGAAAGATGGTCACTGTGTACGCCTCAAACAGGGCGATATGGACCAGGCGACGATATTTTCCGAGGAACCGGCGGCGATGGCCCGGCATTGGGTCGACCGCGGCGCCCGGCGTCTGCACCTCGTCGACCTGAATGGCGCGTTCGCCGGCAAGCCGAAAAATGAAGACGCGATCCGCGCGATCATCGAGGAAGTAGGGGGCGAGATTCCCGTCCAGCTGGGCGGCGGCATCCGTGACCTGAACACGATCGAGCGCTATCTGGACGACGGTCTGTCGTACGTCATCATCGGCACGGCTGCGGTAAAGAATCCGGGCTTCCTGCAGGATGCGTGCACGGCTTTCGGCGGCCATATCATCGTCGGGCTGGATGCGAAAGACGGCAAGGTTGCCACCGACGGCTGGAGCAAGCTGACCGGCCATGAAGTGGCCGATCTGGCGCGCAAGTTCGAGGATTACGGCTGCGAGTCGATCATCTACACCGACATCGGCCGCGACGGCATGCTGCAAGGCATCAACATCGAAGCGACGGTGCGTCTCGCACGCGCGGTGAAGATTCCGGTGATTGCGAGCGGCGGTTTGTCGAACCTCGCGGACATCGAGTCGCTGTGCGAAGTCGAGGACGAAGGCATCGAAGGCGTGATCTGCGGCCGGGCGATCTACTCGGGCGATCTGGACTTCGCGGCTGCGCAGACGCTCGCGGACCGGCTGCGCGAATCGGACGACGCTTAGGTTCACCGCTTGAAGCGTCGCTGTCGACCCGGAATCGACGCAGTAGCGAACCTAAAAGCGGACGCAACGGCGCGTCCCGAAAGCGCGTCGCGCCGCAGGTGTTTCTGTTCGACACCCCTGCGGCGAGCCGCGCCGGCACAGTGCCGCTCGTGAAGATTCAGGCGAGCGGCCTCATCAGCGGTATTGGCAGAATTGCAAGATCATGGCTCTAGCTAAACGCATCATCCCTTGTCTCGACGTCACGGCTGGACGCGTGGTCAAGGGCGTCAACTTCGTCGAACTGCGCGACGCCGGCGATCCGGTCGAAATCGCGCGCCGCTACGACGATCAGGGCGCCGACGAACTGACCTTCCTCGACATTACCGCCACCTCCGATCAGCGCGATCTGATCCTGCCGATCATCGAAGCAGTCGCCTCTCAGGTGTTTATTCCGCTGACGGTCGGCGGTGGCGTGCGCGCTGTCGAGGACGTGCGGCGGCTGCTCAACGCGGGCGCGGACAAGATCAGCATGAATTCGTCGGCGGTCGCGAATCCGCAACTCGTGCGCGACGCGACGGACAAATACGGCTCGCAATGCATCGTCGTCGCCATCGACGCGAAGCGCGTCTCCGCGGACGGCGAGGCGCCGCGCTGGGAAGTCTTCACGCACGGCGGGCGCAAGGCCACCGGCCTCGAAGCCGTCGAATGGGCGCGCAAGATGGCCGAACTGGGCGCGGGCGAAATCCTGCTGACCAGCATGGACCGCGACGGCACCAAGAGCGGCTTCGACCTTGCGCTCACGCGCGCGGTGTCCGACGCGGTGTCGATCCCGGTGATCGCCTCGGGCGGCGTCGGCTCGCTGCAGCATCTGGCCGACGGTATCAAGAGCGGCCATGCGGACGCGGTGCTGGCCGCCAGCATCTTCCACTACGGCGAGCACACGGTGGGCGAGGCCAAGCGCTTCATGGCCGATCAAGGCATTTCGGTGAGGTTGTGACGTGGTGAATCCCTCTGCAGTAGATTGGCTCGACAAGGTCCGGTGGGACGCGAACGGCCTCGTGCCGGTGATCGCGCAGGAAGCGTCGAGCAACGACGTGCTGATGTTCGCGTGGATGAACCGCGAAGCACTGGCGAAAACCGTCGAAACCGGCCGCGCGGTGTACTTCTCGCGCTCGCGCCAGCGCCTGTGGTTCAAAGGTGAAGAATCCGGCCACGTGCAGCATGTGCATGAAGTGCGGCTCGATTGCGACGAAGACGTCGTGTTGCTGAAGGTCGAGCAGGTGTCGGGCATTGCGTGCCACACCGGCCGCCACTCGTGTTTTTTCCAGAAATTCGAAGGCACGGTTGAAGATGGCGGCTGGGCCACCGTCGATCCCGTGTTGAAAGACCCCGAACACATTTACAAATGACGCAATCCACGCAATCCACGGAACCCTCTTCGTCCACGAACGACACGCTGCTGCGCCTTGCGGCCGTCATCGACAGCCGCAAGGGCGGCGATCCGGACGTCTCATACGTGTCGCGCCTGTTCCACAAAGGCGATGACGCAGTGCTCAAGAAGATCGGCGAAGAGGCCACCGAAGTCGTGCTGGCCGCCAAAGACGCGCGCCACGGCGGCGCGCCGAAAGCGCTGGTCGGCGAAGTGGCGGACCTCTGGTTTCACTGCCTCGTGATGCTGTCGCATTTCGACCTGAGCCCGGCGGACGTGCTTGCCGAACTCGAGCGCCGTGAAGGCCTGTCGGGCATCGAGGAAAAGGCGCTGCGCAAGAGCCGCGAGCGCGAGGAAAACGGCGACTGAGTGTCGCCGCCTTGTCACCATTCGTCTTGAAGTGGCGAACGTCGGCACCCACATTGCACTGAACGCATAGGATCGCATCCTCGGGAGGACGCAAGCATGGAACAGTCGCAAGGCAATTATCCGCCGCCGGTCTACCGCAACGCGATCGAACCCGAGCGCGAACGCAGTCTGCGCACGCTCACGCATGTGCTGTACGCGCTATATGCGGTCCATTGGCTGACGGGTGGTCTGACGATTCTGATCGCGATCATCATCAACTATGTGAAGCGGCCCGATGTGGTGGGAACGCCATATGAAGCGCATTTCGAGTGGCAGATCCGCTCGTTCTGGATGGCCTTGCTGGGTTATGCGATCGGCGGCGTGCTGCTGTTCGTGGTGATCGGCATTCCGGTTTTGTGGGCCGTCAGCATCTGGATGTTGTACCGTATTATCAAGGGTTGGCTGTATCTGTACGATAACAAGCCGCTTGCGAATCCGCGTGGCTGGTTTTGAGTCGAGTCCGGTTATGGTCGGGCGGGACACGAACCGTGCCGCGCCACGTTTTGCGCTCTAGCCATATTGTGTCAGGAATACGATGAGTCACGACCCGAACTGCCTTTTCTGCAAGATCGCCGCCGGCGAGATTCCGTCGACTAAAGTCCATGAAGACGAAGAGTTTGTTGCCTTCCGCGACATCCGCCCGGCAGCGGAAACGCATGTGCTGGTGATTCCTCGCAAGCACGTCGCCACGCTGTCGAATTGCACCGAAAGCGAGGCTCCGCTGCTTGGTAGAATGCTTGTTCTGGTAGCGCGTCTGGCCGAGCAGCTGGGCGTGGCGTACACCGGTGGCGACAGCGGTTTTCGCACGGTCATCAATACGGGGCCGGGCGGCGGGCAAGAGGTATATCACCTGCACGCACACATCCTCGCAGGGCCGCGTCCGTGGCAGCGAATGGGCTGACGAATGCGCTGACGAACGCGCTCACAGAGCAGGCTCACAAACAACCGCGGGCTGCGAGGCGCGCGGCGAGTTTTGGTCGCAGACAATAGTGGGGCCGTAGTTTTGGCTGCACTGTAACGACGTCCACGCGCTCGTCAGGTCAGAATGGCACACCGTGTCGCGGGTTGAACCGGAACAGTTCGCGGTAACGTATAGATGGAGCGTACGCGCTTCGATTCACGCCGTAAGGCGCAAGACTATTGCCGCATCACAGTGCGGTGTCGGGGTTAAGGAGAGTAGTCATGGGTTCGTTGAGCATTTGGCATTGGCTGATCGTGTTGCTGATCGTGGCGCTCGTGTTCGGCACGAAGAAGCTGCGCAATATCGGCACCGATCTGGGTGGCGCGGTGAAGGGCTTCAAGGAAGGCATGAAGGAAGCCGAAACGCCTCCAGGTGAAGCGCAGCAGCGCGAACTGCCGCGCAATGGCACGGTAGATGTGGATGCGAAGGAAAAGACGCCACGTTCCGGCGATTACCGCTAAGCCGCGGCCCAACCGCGTTACTGACGGACACTTCACTTCATGCTGGACCTCGGTCTAACCAAGATGGCGCTGATCGGCGTCGTCGCGCTGGTCGTACTCGGGCCTGAGCGCCTGCCTCGCGTCGCCCGCACGGCCGGCGCGCTGTTCGGCCGCGCGCAGCGGTATATCAACGACGTGAAGGCCGAGGTCACCCGCGAAATCGAACTCGACGAATTGCGTCGCATGAAAACCGAGTTCGAAGCGGCGGCGAGCAACGTCGAAACCAGCGTTCAGGAGAATCTGCGCAAGCATGAAGCCGAGCTGAACGACGCGTGGAATAGCGGCACGTCGGTGTCGCCGAGCATTGCCGGCGGCGCGCTTGAGGATGTCAGCAATTCGCCGTGGCAGACCAGCACGCCACCGGCAGGCCCCAAACGCAAGAACTGGCGCGTCAAGCAGACCGCCATGCCCACCTGGTACAAGCGCGCCACCACGCGCCGCACGCGCGTGCAGTCGGGTGCGGCGCGCGTGGCGCGGCATACGCCGGCCTCCATGCGTCGTCCGACGCGGTTCTTCTGATGATCAGAACGACAATCTCTAACCGAGGGCCGGTGTGAGCGACCCCCAGCAAACCCAGGACGAAGGCACTGAAGAGACCTTCATTTCCCACCTCGTTGAATTGCGCGACCGTATCATCCGCGCCGGCCTTGCCGTCATCGTGGTGTTTGTCGGGCTCGTATATTGGGCGCCGGACATCTTCCGGCTGCTGGCGCGGCCCTTGATGCAGAATCTGCCGAAGGACGGCAAGATGATCGTCACCGACGTCACCGGCTCGTTCTTCGTGCCGATGAAGGTGACCATGATGGTCGCCTTCGTGATCGCGCTGCCGGTCGTGCTGTACCAGATCTGGGCGTTCGTCGCGCCGGGTTTGTACCAGCATGAGAAGAAGCTGGTCGGGCCGCTGGTGGGCAGCAGCTACACGCTGTTCCTGTGCGGCATGGCGTTCGCGTACTTCGTGGTGTTTCCGACCATCTTCCGCGTGATGGCGCACTACAACGCGCCGCTGGGCGCGGAGATGAACACCGATATCGACAACTACCTGAGCTTCGTGCTGACCATGTTCCTCGCGTTCGGCGTGACGTTCGAAGTGCCGATTGTCGTGGTGCTGCTGGTCCGCATGAACGTGCTGACCATCAAGAAGCTCAGGGAGATCCGTCCGTATGTGATCGTGGGCGCGTTCGTGATTTCGGCTGTGGTGACGCCGCCGGACGTGTTCTCGCAGCTGATTCTGGCGATTCCGCTGATCGTGCTGTACGAGGCGGGCATCATCGCGGCGCGGTTGATTGTTGGCAAGCAGAAACCTGTGATTGCGGACGACAGTCCGCCGGGTTGAACGGCAGCACAGAGAGACAAACAAAAAGGGCAGTCCATCACGGACTGCCCTTTTTGTTTTGCGATGCACCACCACTGGCCGTTATCTATCGCGTCTCAACCGCCGTCGTCGTCCTGCTGATCGCCGCCGCCGTTGTCCTCGGCCGGTTGCTTCGGTGGAGGCGGGCGCTTGCCGATCGTCACCTCCAGATCCATCTCGTGGCTCTTGCGCACCAGATGAACCTTCGCAGCCGTGCCCGGCTTGATCTGCGCGATGACATTCAACAGACGCGTGGTGTCGGTGATCTCCTGGCCATTCACGCTCACGAGGATGTCGCCGGGCTTGATGCCCGCACGGTCGGCCGGTCCGTTCTTCAGGACGCCTGCGACAATCGCGCCCGACTTCTGCTCAAGCCCAAACGATTCGGCGATTTCCGGCGTCACGTCCTGCGGCTCCACGCCGATCCAGCCGCGCGTGACCGAGCCCGTCGTGATGATGCTCTCCAGCACGCTGCGCGCGGTCGAGACAGGAATCGCAAAGCCGATGCCGAGCGAGCCGCCCGAGCGCGAATAGATGGCGGTATTGATCCCCAGGAGATTGCCGTTCACGTCGACCAGAGCGCCGCCGGAGTTGCCGGGGTTGATGGCCGCGTCGGTCTGAATGAAGTTTTCGAAGGTGTTGATACCGAGGTGATTGCGCCCGAGCGCGCTGACAATGCCCATGGTCACTGTCTGGCCGACGCCGAACGGATTACCGATTGCCAGCACCACGTCGCCCACGCGTGTCTGGTCCATGCGGCCGAGCGTGATGGTGGGCAGGTTGGTCATGTTGACCTTCAGCACGGCCAGGTCGGTCTCGGGATCGACGCCGATCACCTTGGCATTGGTGGTGCGGCCGTCGGCGAGCGCGATTTCGATCTGATCGGCCCCGTCCACGACGTGCTGGTTCGTTAGAATGTAACCTTCCGAACTCACTATCACCCCCGAGCCGAGATTCGACGCGGGTTGCTCCTGCTGCTTGCCTTTGTTCTTGTCGCCAAAGAAGTAACGGAACAACGGATCTTTCGCGCGCGGATCGGGCGGCAGTGAGCCATCCTTGCTGGAGAACACATTGACGACCGCGGGCATGGCCTTTTGCGCGGCGTCTGCATAGGACGCCTGTGCTGGGCCAGTGCCGATGCCTGGCGCTACTTCCCTAAGGGCGACGATCGGTTCGGCGAGCTGCTTGCCGAATTGCCCTTGACGCTGGAGCCACTGCGGTTTGAGGGTCGCAATGATGAACATCAGCGCCAACAGCACAGTCACCGCTTGGGCAAAGAACAGCCAAAAGCGTCTAAGCATCTGAAGACTAGAGGTTTATATGGATCGGATCGAACTTGAATTGTACTTGAACAATCTCCTTGAAACCGCGCGCTTCAAGGACTATTGCCCCAACGGATTGCAGGTCGAAGGGCGCCGCAAGATCAATAAGCTCGCGACCGGTGTGACGGCTTCAGTGGCCTTCCTCGAGGCCGCGCTCGACTGGGGCGCGGACGCGGTGCTGGTCCATCACGGCTACTTCTGGCGCAACGAGGCGCCGCAGATCACCGGCCGCAAACACGCGCGGCTGAAGCTGCTGATCGCCAACGACCTGAACCTGTTCGCCTATCACCTGCCGCTCGACGACCATCCCGAGTTCGGCAACAACGCGCAGATCGGCCAGAAGATGGGCTGGATCAGCGACGCGCGCTTCGGCGAGAACGATCTCGGCTGGCTCGCCACGTTCCCGATGCCGATCACGCTCGCGCACTTCACCGCGCAAGTCGAGCACACGCTCGGCCGCACGCCGCTCGTGTTCGGCGACCCGGATCGCGAACTGCGCCGCGTGGGCTGGTGCACGGGCGCCGCGCAAGGCATGTTCGACGCCGCAATCAACGCGGGCGCCGACGTCTACCTGACCGGCGAAGTGTCGGAGTCGGTGATGCATACCTCGGCGGAAAGCGGGGTGGCGTTCCTCGCGGCCGGCCACCACGCCACGGAGCGCTTCGGCGTGCAGGCGGTGGGCAAACATCTGTCCGAGCAGTTCGATATCGAACACCTGTATATCGATATCCCGAATCCCGTTTGAATTGAAACTTGGCATTAGATAAGAAAAAGGCACGAATAACGTAGAGGGTGCTTAAAAGGAGGTGCGAAAAAGTTTGCGATCCGTACGGAGAAACCCTGACTTATCAAGGGCTTCGCACGGTTTTTGGCAATCGGGCCTTGTAAATGCCGACTCCATTCGAGCAAACTAGCGGCGGTAGAAGCGACGTGAAGGAAAAATCCAACTCAGAAGTGGGGCGTGTAATGCGAGACAAGGAAGATGAACGCGTCGACGGCGGCCGCCGTACCTGGCTGATAGCGACGACCGTAGCAGGTGGCATAGGAGGCGTTGCCACTGTCGTACCCTTTGTTAGTTCGTTTGCACCATCTGAAAAGGCCAAGGCGGCAGGCGCCCCGGTCGAAGTCGATATCAGTGATCTCAAGCCCGGCGACATGAAGACCGTCGCTTGGCGCGGTAAGCCGGTGTGGATCATCAACCGCACCGACAGAATGCTCGCTGACGTCCAGAAAGCCGATAACGAAGTAGCGGATCCCCACACCACGAATCCCTTTTCGATGCCGTTGCCGGAGTACTGCAACAACGAATTCCGTTCGCGCACCGACCACAAGAACCTTTTCGTCGCCGTCGCCGTGTGCACCCATCTGGGCTGTACGCCGACGCCGCGCTTCCAGGAGGGCGCGCAGCCCAATCTTCCCGACGACTGGCCAGGCGGCTTCCTGTGCCCTTGCCACGGCTCGACCTATGACATGGCCGGCCGCGTCTTCAAGAACAAACCTGCGCCGCAGAACCTCGACATCCCGCCCTACATGTTCACGTCGGCCACCGGCCTCGTGATCGGCAAGGACGAGAAAGGAGAAGCGTAATGGCGATCGAACACGAAGTAGAGACGACCGGTCTGGCCGGCTGGATCGACCGCCGTTTTCCCATGACGTCCACTTGGAAAAAGCACGTTTCCGAGTACTACGCGCCGAAGAACTTCAACTTCTGGTACTTCTTCGGTTCGCTCGCGCTGCTGGTGCTGGTCAATCAGATCGTCACCGGCATCTTCCTCACGATGAACTACAAGCCCGACGCGACGCTCGCGTTCTCGTCGGTCGAGTACATCATGCGCGAGGTGCCGTGGGGCTGGCTGATCCGGTATATGCACTCCACGGGCGCGTCGATGTTCTTCGTCGTCGTGTATCTGCACATGTTCCGCGGGCTGATGTACGGCTCGTACCGCAAGCCGCGCGAACTGGTGTGGATCTTCGGCTGCGCGATCTTTCTGTGCCTGATGGCTGAGGCGTTCTTTGGCTACCTGCTGCCGTGGGGCCAGATGTCGTTCTGGGGCGCACAGGTGATCGTGAACCTGTTCTCGGCAATTCCGTTCATCGGGCCGGATCTGTCGCTGTGGATTCGTGGCGACTACGTCGTCTCGGACGTGACGCTGAACCGCTTCTTCGCGTTTCACGTGATCGCGATTCCGCTGGTGCTGATCGGACTGGTGGTTGCTCACCTGGTGGCGCTGCATGAAGTGGGTTCGAACAACCCCGACGGCATCGAGATCAAGGCGAAGAAGGGCCCGGATGGCATTCCGCTCGACGGCATTCCGTTCCACCCGTACTACTCCGTGCACGACTTCATGGGCGTCTCGGTGTTTCTGATCATTTTCGCCGCGATCATTTTTTTCGCACCGGAAATGGGTGGGTACTTCCTTGAAGCAAACAACTTCATTCCCGCCAATTCGTTGCAAACGCCGCAGGAAATTGCGCCAGTGTGGTACTTCACGGCGTTCTATGCGATGCTGCGCGCCACCACCGATCCATTCAAGATCGTGCTGATGATCATCGTCGCGCTGCTCGGCCTCGTTGCCCTGGTGCGCGCACGCGGCAAGTGGAAGCTCGGCTTGCCGGTGCTCGCGGTGCTGGTGGTGCTGGCCATGGCGTTCACCGAATCGAAGTTCTGGGGCGTGGTGGTGATGGGCAGCGCGGTGATCTCATTGTTCTTCCTGCCGTGGCTCGACCGCTCGCCGGTGAAGTCGATCCGTTACCGGCCGTTTTTTCACAAGGTGTTCTACGGGATCTTCGTGCTCGCTTTCCTGACGTTGGGCTTCCTCGGCACCAAACCGCCGTCGCCCGCCTCGACGTTGATTGCTCAGGTGTGTGCGCTGATCTACTTCGCGTTTTTCCTCGGTATGCCCGTCTGGACGCGGCTTGGCACGTTCAAGCAGCCGCCCGAGCGGGTGCGGTTCAAGCCCCACTAATCGCGAGCCAGGAGAACACAAAATGAAAAAACTGCTTTCGACGTGCGCGCTGATCGGCGCGACACTGCTCGCGGTGCTGGCCGGACCGGCGCACGCGGACGAGAATTTCCCTCTCGACCGCGCGCCCGATAACGCGGAGAATTTTGCTTCGTTGCAGCACGGCGCTCAATTGTTTGTAAACTACTGCCTGAATTGCCACAGCGCGAGTCTGATGCGCTACAGCCGGCTGACCGACCTCGGCATCAAGCCGAGCGAAATTCAGGCGAACCTGTTGTTCACTACAGATAAGGTTGGCAACACCATGACTGTGGCGATGCGCCCGGACGACGCGAAAGCGTGGTTCGGCGCGAGTCCGCCGGATTTGTCGGTGGAAGCGCGGGCGCGCGGCAAGGACTGGCTGTACACGTATCTGCGCAGCTTCTATCGCGACAATACGCGGCCGACCGGCTGGAACAATCTGGTGTATGAAAACGTGAGCATGCCTCACGTGCTGTGGCAGCTTCAGGGGCAACGTACCGCGAAGTTCGGTGACGAAACCGACGAAAAAACAGGCGAAACGGTGCACAAATTTGTCGGCTACCAACAGGTCACGCCGGGGACGATGTCGCCGGTAGATTATGATTCTGCTGTGGCCGACCTCGTGTCGTACCTGTCATGGATGTCCGAACCGACGCAGAAAACCCGCAAACAGCTTGGCGTGTGGGTACTGCTTTTCCTCGGCATTCTGAGCTTTTTCGCCTGGCGACTGAACGCCGCGTACTGGAAACATATCAAATAATCACGCCGTCACCCGGCGTGGGGCCGGCGCCAGGAAAAACCTGTTGAACGGTTTTTCCGCGCGCTGGCCTTTCAGCTTTTTGAGGAAACGTAAACATGATGGTTCTGTATTCCGGCACAACTTGCCCGTTCTCCCAGCGCTGCCGGCTGGTGTTGTTCGAAAAGGGCATGGACTTCGAGATCCGCGACGTCGACCTGTTTAACAAGCCGGAAGACATCGCTGTGATGAATCCGTATGGTCAGGTGCCGATTCTCGTGGAACGGGACCTGATTCTGTACGAATCGAACATCATCAACGAGTACATCGACGAGCGCTTCCCGCACCCGCAACTGATGCCGGCCGATCCGGTTCAGCGCGCCCGCGCCCGTCTGTTCCTGCTGAACTTCGAAAAGGAACTGTTCGTTCACGTCGGCACGCTCGAAAACGAAAAGGGCAAGGCCGCTGAGAAGAATCACGAGAAGGCGCGTCTCGCGATCCGCGATCGCCTCACGCAGCTCGCACCGATCTTCCTGAAGAACAAGTACATGCTCGGCGAAGAGTTCTCGATGCTGGACGTCGCGATTGCGCCGTTGCTGTGGCGTCTGGATCACTACGGCATCGAGCTGTCGAAGAACGCTGCACCGCTGATGAAGTACGCCGAGCGCATTTTCAGCCGCCCGGCTTATATTGAAGCGCTGACGCCTTCGGAAAAGGTGATGCGTCGTTGAGTTTGGCTTTGGGGTGAGGGCGCCGCGTCTCGATGGTTTTCCGTGTGCGCCCCAACCCGGTAAGAGGACTGTTGATGCAAGAGACTTCCACCAAGCCTTATCTGCTGCGCGCGCTGTACGAGTGGTGCACGGATAATGGCTACACGCCGCATATTGCGGTCCGGGTCGACAATCAGACGCGCGTGCCGCGTCAGTTCGTGCGCGATAATGAGATCGTGTTGAACATCAGCTTCGAGGCGACCAGCCAGTTGCAGATGGGCAACGAATGGATCGAGTTCAGCGCACGCTTCTCCGGCAAGTCGCACAAGATCGAAGTGCCGATCGCAAATATTCTCGCGATCTACGCGCGCGAAAATGGGCAGGGCATGGCGTTCCCTGTCGAGTCGGCAGGCGGCGAGGCGCAGGATTCAGGCGCCGACGCGGAACTGGCGGACGAAACCGAACCGCCGGCTGCGCCCGTCGTCAGCGTGGCGCCGCGTGCGGTCGAAACGTCGTCTTCCACTGCTGATGCCGCCTCCGCCAAGGCGGATAGCGCGACCAACAGCCCGCAGCCTGACGACGATGGAACGAAAGGCGGCGGAAGGGCTCGCCTTAAGATCGTGAAATGAAGTAGAATCACGGCCTCATGCCGGCTTAGCTCATCAGGTAGAGCGCTTGACTTGTAATCATGAGGTGGCGGGTTCGAGTCCTGCAGCCGGCACCAGTAGTACGAAAACGGGTTTCTGAAATTTTCAGAAACCCGTTTTTTTATTTCGGGCGACGGTCGGGGCGCGTTAAACATTCGGAAAACGTTCGGAAAACGTCCGTCACCACGACGGACAATGCGTTGAAGCGCAATCGGCGTTCGAAAATTGTTTTAGCACGGCCGCGGCCGAGACGTGGAATGCCGCGCGCGGCTTGCTAGCCAAGGGTTTGACGGTTTCCACATAACGCATGCCGTCATGTCGGCGGCGTGCGCATGCGAAGTGAAAGGCGCTCCATTTTCCCGGATCTCTTTCACCTTGTCGATGTTGGACATTTTTGTCTACGAATCCGTCGCGCCGCGATCACCTGGCACGCCGGTGAGGTGCACTGGCAATCCGCTCCGGGCGGAGCCCGGCCGTATCGACATCGCGTGATGAAAAATGTTGTTCGGATCGTACCGGCGTTTCACGTCTTGCAGAAACGCATAGAGCCCTCCGTCCCCGTAATACAGTTGCGGCCAGAACGGGTACCCGAGCATGTCGGCGTCGGGGTAGTTGATATAGCAGCCCTCGTAGTGCTCGCCCGGATAAGGCGTGCCGTCATAACGCCGATCCATACCGTCCTGCGCCGAATAGACGGCGCGATACAGATCGCCAAGCCAGCGCACATGAGCCGCGTCGTCTTGCGGCGAACTCCAGTAGGTCTGATATTGCAGTTTCATGATCGAGGCGCGCTGTGCAACAGCGGTCGTGCCGGCAAGTTCGGCGCGGTTGATGGCGCCGCCGTACGAATTCACCTGAACCAGCGACTGGCTCAAATCAAGCCCCGCCACGTTTTGGGTGAGGCACGTGTACAGGCGCGCGATCTCATGCGCCGTGAAGTTGTGCTTCATATAAGCCGACTTGTACTTGCCGCGTTGGTTAGGCCCGGAGCCGTTCAGAATCTGCGTCGCGGTCAGCCAGTCATAGCGTGTCACGCTGTGCGATTGGGAGCACAACCGCTGTCCGCCCGACGGGTGCGCCGTGCCGTAGCTGGGCGGCGCGGCGGTGATCGGCACCGGAGCGCACGCCTGAAAGCGCTCGAGGAAGTCGTTCAGTACCGTGAGGTCACGGCACGTGCCGTCCGGGTTGCAAAACTGGCTGAGCAGCACGATCTGACCGGCCGAGCGATGGGTGAGCGTGAGCAATGAGAACAGGCCCCACGTGTCCGGTTGGGTGCCTCGCGTTTCCCAATATTCGCCGTACGCACGCAACAAGGCAGTGAAGCGCGCCTCGTTCATGTCCGCCCAATCGAACGCGACGCTGGCGATGGCAACCTCGGAAGGCGCGCGCGGCAGCTGTGCAAACGCGTATTCGGTCACCACGCCGAAGTTGCCGCCACCAGCGCCCCTGCATGCCCGGAACAGATCCGGATCGCGCTTTGCGTCGACGCTGCGTGGCAGGACGTCGCCATGTGCATCGACGGTGACGATATCCACGCCCGTCAACCAGTCGACGGTCAGTCCGTGCAGCCGCGACAGCAAGCCGTAGCCACCGCCGGAGATGTGTCCGCCTGCGCCGACCGAATAGCATGAGCCGCCGGGCAGCGTGACACCGTGGCGCTTATACAGATCCTGATAACCATTCCAGTTTTGTGTGCCGGCGGCGATGCGAAAACTCCCATCCCGGTCAACTCTCGCGCCGCTCAGGAGGCTCAGATCGAGCACGGTGCCGCCGGGATTGTTCGAAACGAAGTCTTCGTAGCAGTGGCCGCCGCTGCGAATCGTTGGCCGGGATCCCGTGTTGACACAGCGTTGCAACGCAGTGGCGACGTCCTCCATGCTCTCGCACAATTCGATGCGCGCGGCTGCCTGGGCGTCGGTGGCAGGCCAGCGCAGATTGAATCCCTTTGTCAGGGTGTGGTAGCGCAAATCTTCAGGTGTCAGGCTGATCATAAACACTCCGTTGTCCGATATCGATCAGACCGTAGTTTTGAGCGCCGTCCGTGTCAATTGCGCCTGATCGCCGCAGCGCACGCCGGGAGCGGGCCCGTGGACCACGCAACGATAGTGAATTGCGCCCCGCGAACCCGGCCGGGAGAGGTACTATTCGGGCGTCAGTCGGCATCGAAAGACTCACTCCGGCGGGCAACGCCCCCCGACGACGCGACGTTTCACCGCGTCACTCCCGCAACACAGACCCCACCTTCATCATGACCAGCCCCGCAACCATCACCTGGCCCGAAGCCGACGGCCCCCGCACTGCGCGTTGGCGCTCCGAAGCCGCGGTGCCGCCACCCAAACGCGTCGTCGTCGCGGACGACCGTACTACTGCCGACTCAGCCTATCGCCTCGCATGCGAAGGGACGGCTCTGTTGTGGAACGGCGATTTTCAGAACGCCCGCCAGCTGCTGCAGGCGGTCACGCGCCGGCTGGAGCGCAAGCCGCGCAAGCAGGGCGAAACGCCGCTCGACGCGTTCAACCTGCATCGCCAGGCACAGTCGCAACGTGCCCGCACGCTCGGCATGATTCTGATCCCGCTCGACGCCGCTTACGGCATCCCGCTGCGCCGCGCGCCTGAAGTGCAGCAGGCCTGCATCGAAACCTATGGGCCGTCGACCGACGAAGCCTCGGTCGTGTCGCTGCGCGAATTGCTCGGGCTGATCGGTGCGCACGAGTGGCGCAAGAAGGGCGTGGAAATTCCCGTGCTGGGCGAGCGCGTCCATCCGCACTACGGCGTGTTTTCGCCGGTGCGCGGCGAATATGTGGATCTGGTCGCGCGCACGCCGTTACCGTCGTTGAACAAGGCGTTCGATATCGGCACCGGCACCGGCGTGCTGGCCGCGCTGCTCGCCAAACGCGGCGTGAAGAAAATCGTCGCGACCGATCAGGACCCGCGAGCGCTTGCCTGCGCGCGAGAAAACCTCACGCGTCTTGGCTACGATCAGCAAGTCGAGGTCGTGCAGGCGGATCTGTTTCCGGAAGGCCGCGCACCGCTGGTGGTCTGCAATCCGCCGTGGGTGCCGGCGCGGCCCGCATCACCGATCGAATACGCAATCTATGACTCGGAAAGCCGTATGCTGCTCGGTTTTCTGAACGGCCTGGCGGAACATTTGTCGCCAGGCGGAGAAGGCTGGCTGATCATGTCGGATTTTGCTGAGCACCTCGGCTTGCGTACGCGCGAGTGGCTGCTTGCCGCCATTGAAAAAGCTGGGCTGATGGTGGTGGGGCGCGAGGATATCCGTCCGCGGCACCCGAAGTCGACCGATGAAACCGACGCCCTGCATACGGCGCGCGTGGCTGAAGTGACGTCGTTGTGGCGTCTGAAGGCGCGCTAATGATGACGCGCGATGGAACGCAGTGATGCGCAACAGCGCGCAATAAGGCGCCGCTAAAGCTCGGCGTGTCAAGCCGGCGCGCCGCGCGTCTCGAGATAAGCTAGTGCGCCGCGTCCGGCCGCCAGCCCGCTGGCGAAGCAGGCGGTGAGCAGATAACCGCCAGTCGGCGCTTCCCAGTCGAGCATTTCGCCCGCGCAGAACGCACCGGGCAGACGCTCGATCATCAAATGCTTGTCGAGCGCTTCAAAGGGAATGCCGCCAGCGGTGCTGATCGCTTCTGCAATAGGCCGGGCGCGCATGAGCCGCACCGGCAGCGCCTTGATCGCGTGCGCAAGACCGTTCGCATCGGCGAAAGCTTCTTTCGACAGAATTTCATGCAGCAAGGCCAGTTTTACGCCGCTAATACCGATTCTGCCGTGCAGGTGAGTCGACATGGAACGCGAGCCGCGCGGTCGCGTGACCTCGGCCACGACACGCTCCAACGTCAAGCCTGGCGCGAGATCCAGCGCAATGGTGACGTCGCCGTCGGCAAGAATCCGCTCCCGGATAACAGCCGAAAGCGCGTAAATCAGGCTCCCTTCGAGGCCTGTTTCGGTCAGAAGTGCTTCACCTTGTCGATTGTGGACTTTATTGTCTACACCGGTGAGTGTGATGGCCACGGATTTGACCGGCTGACCGGCGAAACGCTCGCGCAGATACGGGCTCCAGTCCGCGTCGAAGCCGCAGTTCACGGGCTGCAATGGCGCCACCGGCACCTCGCGCGCGCTCAGCAGCGGCACCCAGGCGGCGTCCGATCCAAGCCGCGGCCAGCTTGCGCCGCCGAGTGCGAACACCACGGCTTCGCAGCTCACGCGTTGCTCGCCGCCGGGTGTTGCGAAGCGCAACGTGTGCGCGGCGGTGCCGTCGCCATCGTTGTCCCAGCCGGTCCACTTGTGGCGCATGTGAAAGCGCACGCCGGCTTCTCTCAACCGATGCAGCCACGCACGCAACATCGGCGCCGCTTTCATATCGGTCGGAAAAACCCGTCCCGAACTGCCGACGAACGTTTCAACGCCCAGCCCATGCAACCATGCTCGCAAGGCGTCGGGACCGAACGTGTCGAGTAATGGCGCGATCTGTTCGCGGCGCGCGCCATAGCGGCCAAGAAACGCTTCGAGCGGTTCCGAATGCGTGATGTTCATGCCGCCTTTGCCTGCCATCAGGAATTTGCGGCCCACTGATGGCATCGCGTCGTAGACGTCGACCGGTACGCCGTGCCGGGCGAGCGCCTCGGCGGCCATCAAGCCAGCGGGGCCGCCGCCGATCACGGCGACGCGGGCGGAATCGAAGGAGGATGACATGCGGTCCTGCGGATGAGCGGAGGGGCGGCGCGCCGGTTTGATCTGACGATCGGGCGGCGCGAAGGGCGCTATTTTCACACCGTGGGCAGCGCAGGGCAAACGGGCGGCCGCATGCGGGATCAGCCGGCTGAAAAACGCTGGGTTCGGGCGGTTTCGTATCCGTCCAGTTTGCGCTCGTTTCTTTGCAATCCCCCCGCGCGAACTATACTTTTCAAACACCTTCCATCGGACGCAGTCCGCGTCCTTCCCGCGTCGAACTAGCCCACCGCTCTCATTTCGCCCGACGTTGCCAATGCTGCCGCGTTGCGGCTGGCGGCGTGGTTTGCGCGCCTGCTGTTTGTCTGGATGTTTTGACGTTTGATCAAGGAGACTGTCATGACTCGCAAATACATCGACTGTCGCGAGTTTCCGAGCGAAATGAATTGCACGGTTGCCCTATCCGCCGACAGCGAGAGCGAATTGCTCGACGCGGCCGTGCAACATGCCGTGACGGTGCACAAACATACGGACTCGCCGGAACTGCGCTCGCAACTCAAGACGCTGTTTCATGATGGCACGCCGCCGGCTGAGGCGCCGCGCGCGTGATTGTTTTCCGTCTCCCTGAGGACGGAGGCCGGCTGATCAGTTCGAGCTGCGTCGAGCCGCTCGAACGGGTCGCGGCGTTGCGTGGACGTCCTTAGCTGGGGTAAGCCTCATCCACCTTCAGGCCGGCCAGCTTGAAAATGACCCGCAGCGTTTGCGGTTTGATGTCGCGACGCGAAGCGAGCGTCGTCATCACGAAGTCGAGCACTTTCGCGTACTTGAGCATCGTCAGGCACGTTTCCATGTCGATGCTGCCATCGCGTATGACTTCGGCCAGCCGCAGCATTTCGGTGGAAATGTCACGTGCCATCTCCAGTTCGAGCTGCTGCTTTTCCGACCACGCGGGCGCGGCGGTGAGCTTCGCGAGCATTTCCTGAAATTTCTGCTCGACGTTTCCGTTGGGTACCGTGTCCATTGCAGCCTCTTCTATTATCCAGGCGCGCGTCCGTTTGAGATCGCGGCGCGCTGCCGGTTACGTAACGTTCGGTCCGTGTTCCGGGACCGTCTTCCCCACATGCATTCGGTTCACGTGCTCCACGCCACGGCCGACAGCCTGTTGTTATGCGCGACACGGCTTACGCCATCGTTGAGCCGGCCCGCAAGATGTTTTCAAGCCACGTCGGAAACGTTCCGCATACCGCTTTTCGAGCAGGAAGTGTTCCAGGTTTGTGGCGTTTCTCGCATGGTCGACGCGGCTCCTTAGGTGAGCGGCCCGCGCTTTGGGTAAACTGGCAGCAACTTTTCCTTTTTTCCGTCATCTGTCGCACGTTCGCGGTGCAATCGATGGCGGTCCCCCACGATGTCCAGCAAAACCCACGAAATCCGTCCGAACCAATCCGTCGAGCTGTTGAAGGAGCTCCATATCCTGACGCGCGACGGCAAGCTGAACCAGGACAGCCGCCGCAAGCTAAAGCAGGTCTACCACCTGTTCCAGTTCATCGAGCCGCTGCTGAAAGACCTCAAGGACCAGCAGGGCGCGGTGACGCTCGTCGATCACGGCGCGGGCAAGTCATACCTAGGTTTTATCCTGTATGACCTGTTCTTCAAGGAGTTTCAGGGCGCCGCTGGTGGGGCGTCGCACATATACGGCATCGAGACGCGCGAGGATCTCGTGACGAAATCCGAGGAACTGGCCGACCGGCTGGGCTTCAAGGGGATGTCGTTCCTGAATTTGTCGGTGGCGGAATCGATTACGTCGGATCGTTTGCCGGCGCAGATCGATATCGTGACGGCGCTGCATGCGTGCAATACCGCGACTGACGACGCGCTTCGGTTTGCTCTGGAAAAGCATGCGAAGTACATCGTGGTCGTGCCGTGTTGCCAGGCTGAGGTGGCGGGGGTTCTACGGCAAAACAAGGGTAAATCGCTGGGAAATGCCTTAACCGAGATATGGCGGCATCCGCTGCATACCCGGGAATTTGGAAGCCAGATTACTAACGTGCTGCGCTGCTTGCAGCTGGAAGCACATGGATATCAGGTGAGCGTGACCGAGTTAGTCGGGTGGGAGCATTCCATGAAGAATGAACTGATCATTGCTCAGTTCAAGGATCTGCCGAGGCGGCGGCCAGCCGAGAGGCTCAACGAAGTGATGGAAACGCTCGGGATCGAAGAGCTGAAAGAAAGATTTTTTGTCTCTGCCTGATCTGTTCTGCGGCGGTGGCTTTTTGATAGCCACCGCGCGAACTACATTTTCATCAGATCGTTCCAGCCTTTAAGACCGATCCGCCGAAGGGTCTCCTGATTCCGCTCATAAATGGCTTCCGCGTCGGGAAAAGCCTGAACCGCCCGTTCAATACTATCCTCGCGAAGCAGATGCAAAATAGGATAGGGCGCCCGATTCGTATAATTCTCGATATCGTCGGGTTCACTGCCTTCAAACTGATAATGAGGGTGAAAGCTGGCAATCTGAATAATGCCTTCCAGCCGAAGTTGCTTGATCATCCTTTCGGCAAAAAACAGGCAGTCGTTATAGTCGAGAAAATCGCCGAGCGCCTGCGGTAAAACCAGAAGCGTGGTATCCACCGCTTCAGGATTCGCCGCGACGAGCGCCTGAATCTCGGTTTCGAGATCGGTTAACACCCCCTCCATATCCACCGCGTCGCTCACGGCATAGCGAATCTGCCCCTTTACATGCACGGCCTTGGCAAAAGGGCACAGATTGAGCCCAATCACGGCCTCGGTCAGCCAATGACGAGTGGCGGCGATAACAGCATCGTGAGATTCGGCAGGCGACGACATGGCAAGCAGCGAAAAGGGGGAAAGCGCCATTCTAACGGCGCGGAACGCCACCGATCCGCGCCTGGCCGCAAGGGGACGGCAAAAACCTTAACGCACCGGTGACGCGCCGCATGCGGCGGCGAGCAACTGGCCCGCGACCTTCGGTGCGGCAAGAATCGGCCCGCAGCCCGGGCCGTAGGTCTGGCTGGCCGCGTACACGCCTTCGATCATCAAAGCCAGCCCGTTGGCCAGCGCTACGGGATCATCGGCGTCCGCCGCGGTCGTCAGTTCCAGAAGCCGGGCCATCAGCCGTTCCTTGGTGCGGAACACGAATTGCCGCACCGGATGCGCCGGGTCCGGAAACTCAACCGATAAATTCACGAAAGGACAGCCGCGGTAGTCGTCAATCGATGCGCGCACCGTCAGGTCGTCGAAATATTGCTGAAGCTGTTTTGCCGGCTCGCCTGGATGCTTCGCAAAGCTCTTCTCTACGTTGCTGAAAAACTGCGCGTCGTTGCGCTCCAGATACGCCATCACCAGTTCGTCCTTCGACGAAAACTGGCGGTACAAGCTCATCTTGTTCACGCCCGCGCGCTCGACCACCGCGTCGACGCCGACCGCCCGCACACCCTCGCGATAAAACAGTTCGTCTGCGGCGCGCAACAGATGCTGCTGTGCCTCCGGGCCGGCCGTCTGCGCGCCGCGTGCTCGCCGTGCCGCGGCTGGTTTGAGGGTTTCTCTGTCGGACATGGCATGCCACCTGAATTGAATAGACGCCTTGACATGTTACCGACCAGTAACTAATATCGCAATACTCATTGTGACTGATCTGTCACAAATCCTTTACCAAAGTCGTAGCAATGCGAGCGGCGCGCCCTGTGGGGCGCGTGTCGATTGGAGAACCGATGAACTGGGTGGCGAGACTGATTGGCGGACGTTTCCACTACGCCTGGTTGACCGTGGCGGTGGTGTTTCTGGTATTGCTGGCAGCGGCCGGAACGCGCGCCACGCCGAGCGTGATGATGGTGCCGTTGGAGCATCAATTCGGCTGGAGCCGCGCGACGATTTCGCTCGCCATCTCTGTGAACATCGCGCTCTACGGCTTGATGGGGCCGTTCGCGGCCGCGGCGATGCAGCGCTTTGGCGTGCGTCCAACTTTGCTGGCCGCGCTCGGCACGATGGCGGCGGGCGTGGCGCTGTCGTCGCTGATGACGCATCCGTGGCAAATGGTTCTGATTTGGGGCGTGTTGGTGGGCGGCTCGACCGGGGTGGCGGCGCTGTCGTTGTCGGCGACCGTTGTGACGCGCTGGTTCACCACGCATCGTGGCCTCGTGATGGGGATTCTCACCGCCAGTTCGGCGACCGGCCAACTGGTGTTCCTGCCGATGCTCGCGGCCATCACCGAGCATTACGGCTGGCGCCAGGTGGTGTGGGTCGTCGCGGGCGCGGCGGCGATCGTCTTGCCACTGGTCGCGTTTCTACTCCCGGAGCGGCCCGCGGATATGCAACTGCGCCCGTTCGGTGAACCGGCCGATGCACCGGTCTCCACCTCGGTGACGAAGCAAAACCCGCTGGCCATCGCCTTCGGCACGCTCGCCATGGCGAGCAAGACCCGTGACTTCTGGCTGTTGTTCTTCAGCTTCTTTATTTGCGGCGCTAGCACCAATGGTTACGTCGGCACGCACCTGATCGCGATGTGCGGCGACTACGGCATGACCGAAGTGCAGGGCGCCTCTTTGCTCGCCGCCATGGGCATCTTCGATCTGTTCGGCACGACGCTGTCGGGCTGGCTGTCGGACCGCTTCGATAGCCGCGTGTTGCTGTTCTGGTATTACGGTCTGCGCGGTTTGTCGCTGATGTATCTGCCGCACGCGTTCGGCATCGATTTTTTCGGCCTGCCGTTGTTCGCCTTGTTTTATGGACTCGACTGGATCGCCACCGTGCCACCCACTGTGCGTCTCGCGACCGATGTCTACGGCGAGGAAGCGGCGCCGGTCGTGTTCGGCTGGGTGGTCGCCGGCCACCAGCTCGGCGCGGCCTTCGCGGCGCTCGGCGCGGGCATCCTGCGCGCGAGTCTCGGCACGTACACGGTGGCGTCGATGATTTCTGGCGGGCTGTGCCTGGGTGCTGCCGTGATCGTGCTGCGGATCAACCGGCAGGCTAAAGTGCCGGAGCCGCAAGCGGTATGAAGCTGCGCCCTTGCGCGCGGTGAATGAAGCGAAGCAGCGCAAACGGCCTCATACGAGGCCGTTTGCCATTGCAGCCGACGTGAAAACTAAAGCGCACTTGGTGGAGCGCGAGCGGCTCAGCCCGGTTATGCTATGAAACCCCGGGCAGCCGCCCGTCGATCATGAATTTCGACCGAGAGAAGCGCATGACCAACAAACCCGCCCCTACCGCAGTTGCCATTCACGAGCTGATTGCAGGTCGCTGGAGCCCGCGCGCGTATTCGAGCGAGCCGGTGAGCCGCGAGCATCTGCATTCGGTGCTCGAGGCGGCACGCTGGGCGCCGTCTTCGTATAACGCGCAGCCGTGGCGTTTCCTCGTATTCGACCGCCGTGTCGATGAAGTCTCGTTCAAGCAGGCCTTCGCCACACTGGTGCCGTTCAACCAGGGCTGGAATGCACCGGCGCCGGTGCTGATCGCGGTGACCACGCATACGCTCACCAACAAGGGTGAAGTGAACCGTTGCGCGCCGTACGACGCGGGTGCCGCGGCAATGGCGCTGGTGCTGCAGGCGCATGCGCTCGGTCTCGCCGCGCATCAGATGAGCGGCTTCGATCCGAACGCGTTCCGCGCGGCGTTCAAGCTGCCGCATGATGTCGACGTGATCGCCATCATTTCGCTCGGCCATTACGGCGAAGTCGACAAGCTCGATCCGGTGCTGCGCGAGCGCGAGAAGTCGGTGCGTCAGCGTTTGCCGCTTGCCGACATCGCTTATGGCGGCGGCTGGAAGAAGGCGTTCTGAGCGCCTTGCGGCCTTGGTGGTGATAAAAACGCGCGGTGCTGACCGTGCGTTTTTATTCCGCATTGCCCGCGACGCTACAAGGCGCGTGGTTCGTTCCCCGCAGCCCACGAGGCTCAAGGCGCGTGGTTCATTGCACGCCGTCCGCGACGCTCGAAAGCGGCGCGGCGACATTCTCGAGCGACTTGCGCTCCGCATCGATGCCCCAGATCGCGGCGATTACCGCAGCGGCTAGCATCAGCCCCGAGCCGACCAGATAGCCCAAAAACACTTCGCTGCGCTGATGCGTGTCGATCAGCCGGCCGAAGAACGCCGGGCCGATGATGCCGCCCAGCGCTGTGCCGAACGCGTAGAACACCGCGATCGCCAGCGCGCGGATTTCCAGCGGAAACGATTCGCTGACCGTCAGATACGCCGAACTCGCTGCCGCGGAGGCGAAGAAGAAGACCACCATCCAGGCGATCGTCTGCGTCACGACGGTGAGCATCTGCTGCTCGAACAGGTAGCCGCTTAGCGTCAGCAGGATGCCGGACAGAGCGTAAGTCACAGCGATCATCTTGCGTCGCCCGATTACGTCGAAGAGCCAGCCGAGCGCGAGCGGTCCAAGGAAGTTGCCGAGCGCGAACGGCAACAGATACCAGCCGATATGGTCGCCCGGCACATGATAGAAATCGGTCAGCACCAGCGCGTAGGTAAAGAAGATCGCGTTGTAGAAGAACGCCTGAGCGGTCATCAACGACAGGCCGACCAGCGCGCGCCGTCGGTGCACGTTGAACAGTGTGTGAAACACCTCGCGTAGCGGCGTAGGTCCGCGTGCCCGCAGTTTTAGCCGCGTGAGGTCATCGTCGGCGAGTGCATGGCCTTCGTCGCGAAAACGCGTTTCGATGCCCTCGACGATCGCGTGCGCATCGCGCTCGCCGCCATGCGTCAGCAACCAGCGCGGACTTTCGGGCACCCAGATGCGCATCGGCAGAATCCCCAGCGCCAGCACCGCGCCAATGAAGAAACAGGCGCGCCAGCCCCAGTCGCCCGGCAGCAGATTCGGATCGAGCAGGATCAGCGAGCCCGCCGCGCCGAGTCCCGCGCCGACCCAGAAGGTGCCGTTGATGCCGAGATCGGTCCAGCCGCGCACCCGCGCGGGCGTGAACTCCTGAATGGTCGAATTGATCGCCGTATATTCGCCGCCGATGCCTGCGCCGGTGAGAAAGCGAAACAGCAGGAAACTAGCGAGATTCCACGACAAAGCGGTCGCCGCGGTGGCGGCCAGGTACAACGCGAGCGTCATGAAGAACAGCTTGCGACGGCCGAGCCGGTCGGTCAGCCAGCCGAAGCCGAGCGCGCCGAGCACGGCGCCGGCAATATAAGCGCTGCCGGCGAGGCCCACGTCGGCGTTGGTAAAGTGCAGCGATGGACTAGACTTCAACGCACTTGCCACCGCGCCCGCCAGCGTCACTTCAAGACCGTCCAGCAGCCACGTGACACCCAGTGCAACGACGATCAGCGAGTGAAAGCGTCCCCACGGCAAACGGTCGAGCCGCGAAGGCAGGTCGGTGTCAATGACGGCAGCGGTTCTCTCGGGAACAACGGCAGTAGGCGGCGCGCTCATTGCTGTGAGTCTCCTGATTACCGAAAATTGGCGGCGTATCCTGTCGAATTCAGCAATTTTTGTTCCGCCGGGCGGGATTTGGACAGTGTTGCGGGCGTCCTGAAAGCGTCAGTTGATGCTGATTGGGCTTTCGTGATACAAAGCCGCTCCCCTTTCTGTCCGCGCCAGCCGTGAGCGGCGATTCCTGCCATGAACTATTGCGCGATTGACTTCGGTACTTCCAATTCGGCCGTGGCCGTCCCTGACGGCGCTGCGCTTAGGCTTGCGCCGGTCGAGGGCGCCTATACGACGCTGCCGACCGCCGTCTTTTTCAACACCGACGAGAACACCCGCGAGTTCGGGCGCGCGGCGTTGGCGGCGTACATCGACGGTTTCGACGGCCGTCTGATGCGTTCGATGAAAAGTATTCTCGGCTCGCCGCTCGCCGAGAATTCGACCGATCTGGGCGACGGCTCGGCGATCAAGTACACGGACATCATTGCGATTTTCGTCGACCATTTAAAGCGCTCGGCCGAGAAGAGCGCCGGCGGTCCGATCAGCCGCGCCGTGCTGGGCCGCCCGGTGTTCTTCGTCGACGACGATCCGCGCGCGGACCAGATGGCGCAGCAGCAGCTCGAAGCGGCGGCGCGCTCAGTCGGGTTGCGGGAAATTCACTTTCAGTATGAGCCGATCGCGGCCGCGTTCGACTACGAATCGCATCTTACCGAAGAGGGACTCGTGCTGGTGGCCGACATCGGCGGCGGTACGTCGGACTTCTCGCTGGTGCGGGTGGGACCGGAGCGGATGACGCGCGTCGAGCGTAAAGACGACGTGCTGGCCCACCACGGTGTGCACGTCGCGGGTACGGATTTCGACCGCCGCGTCGAACTGGTGACGATCCTGCGCGAACTCGGCTATCAGACGCTCGACCCTGAAGGCCGCGAGATTCCGAACCGCATCTATTTTGATCTCGCGACCTGGCACCTGATCAACACCGTCTACGCCCCGAAGCGCGTCAGCGAACTCGCGCTCATGCGGCATCTCTTTACCCAGGTCAAACATCACGACCGCCTGATGCGCGTCGTGGAACGCCGCTTGGGCCATGCATTGGCTGCTCATGCGGAAGAGGCGAAGATCGGCGTGGCGGCAGGCGGCGAGACCCTGATCGACCTCGACGAGGTAGAAGACGACCTGCGCCTCGCATTCGACGAAGCGCAGCTGATCAAGGCCGGCCAGGACGAGACGCAGCGCATCGTGCAGGCGGCGCGCGACACGGTGCAGGCGGCCGGCGTAGCCCCGCGCGACGTCGAGGCGATTTACTTCACGGGTGGCTCGACCGGATTGGCGTTTCTATCAGATGCGTTGGCAGCGGCATTTCCGGGTGCCAAAGCGGTATTCGGAGACCGTCTCGCCAGTGTCGCGACAGGTCTCGGTATTCACGCGCGCCGTCTGTTCGGATAACCAGACTAACCAATCGCATACAGCGAAGATAATCGCCGCATGTAGATGCCATTCAGTTGCGACGGATATAAAAAAACCCCGCCGAGGCGGGGTTTTTTGCGTCCAGAAGGAAGCGTGCTTGCTTACACCGGCTTGATGTTAGCAGCTTGCTTGCCCTTCGGGCCCGTCTTCACTTCAAACGTAACCTTTTGGTTTTCTTGCAGCGTCTTGAAGCCTTCCGTGCGGATTTCCGAGAAATGCGCGAACAGATCTTCGCCGCCGCCGTCCGGCGTGATGAAGCCAAAGCCCTTTGCGTCATTGAACCACTTGACGGTACCGGTTTCCATATTACTTGTTCCTAAAGATGGTAAATAAGGCCGAAGCCCAATGGGTGCGCATGAAAATCAAGGAAGGGGGTAATGGGACCAACCGGAGTACCGTTGATGGGCGAACTACGAAAGACCAATTCACTCGCCGCTTGAAATCCTGCCCGAACGTTATACGGCGATTTCGGGCGAAGGTCAACACTCTTATCCCATTTTTACAATGTTTTGATGGATTGGTGTAAAAATTGCTTACAAAGCTTGCTATTCGCCCGAAAATTTTGCCAGGGAGAACCCTTGGTTTCGCTGCAGCGTGAGGGTGCAACCGTTAAACTACGCGCCGCGCGTCGGTTGCACCTCATTGGAATGAGTCGTCGCGTATGCATGCGCGTCACCCCGTCTCCAGCGCCACAAGCGATGTCACGTGGTGCCGACGTGGTTATGATGCAATCTGCATGGGATCGGAGTCAGTGCTAAAGCACCGGCTCCGGTCGTCATACGGTGTATGGGACCAGAGTAAGTGCTAAAGCGCTAACGCTGGTCGACACAGGAGAAGATGTGAAAAGTTCTATACAACGGAACATTGGACCGGTCGCGCTGTTGCTGACCGGCTTGGGTTCGATCATCGGATCGGGCTGGCTGTTCGGCGCGTGGAAGGCTGCAAAAATTGCCGGGCCGGCTGCCATTTGTGCATGGATCATCGGCGCGGTTGTGATTCTCGCGATTGCCTTGACCTACGCAGAACTCGGCGCGATGTTCCCGGAGTCTGGCGGCATGGTGCGTTACGCGCGCTATTCGCACGGCGCGCTGGTTGGGTTCATCAGTGCATGGGCCAACTGGATCGCCATTGTCTCGGTGATTCCAATCGAGGCTGAAGCATCCATTCAATATATGAGCACCTGGCCGTATCCATGGGCGCATGCGTTATTCGTGGATGGGTCATTAACGACCAATGGGCTGTTGCTGTCCGCAGCCCTCGTGATCATTTACTTCCTGCTGAACTACTGGGGCGTGAAGCTGTTCGCGCGCGCCAATTCGGCGATTACGGTCTTCAAGTTCCTGATTCCGGCTGCGACAATCCTCGGCTTGATGCTGACGGGCTTCCACAAGGAAAACTTCGGCGAAGCGAGCACCTTTGCGCCGTACGGCTGGTCGGCGGTGCTGACGGCGGTGTCGACGAGCGGTATCGTGTTTGCGTTCAACGGTTTCCAGAGCCCGATCAACCTCGCCGGTGAAGCGCGCAATCCGGCGAAGAGCGTGCCGTTCGCGGTGATCGGCTCGATCCTGCTGGCGCTGGTGATCTACGTGCTGCTGCAGATCGCGTATATCGGCGCGGTGAACCCGAGCGACGTGATGAAGGGCTGGAGCCACTTCAACTTCGCCTCGCCGTTCGCTGAACTGGCGATCGCGCTGAACCTGAACTGGCTGGCGATCCTGCTGTACGTCGACGCATTCGTCAGCCCGAGCGGCACGGGCACGACCTACATGGCGACCACTACCCGCATGATCTACGCAATGGAGCGCAACAACACGATGCCGAAGATGTTCGGCAACGTGCACCCGTTCTACGGCGTGCCGCGTCAGGCAATGTGGTTCAACCTGCTGGTGTCGTTCATTTTCCTGTTCTTCTTCCGCGGCTGGAGCTCGTTGGCGGCGGTGATCTCGGTCGCGACCGTGATCTCGTACCTGACTGGCCCGATCAGCCTGATGGCGCTGCGCCGCGCGGCGACCGATCTGGAGCGCCCGCTGCACATTGTTGGCATGAAGATCATTGCGCCGTTCGCTTTCGTGTGCGCGTCGCTGATCCTGTACTGGGCGAAGTGGCCGCTGACGGGCGAAATCATTCTATTGATGGTCGTCGCGCTGCCGGTCTACTTCTACTTCCAGGCGAAGTCGGGTTTCGGCGGCTGGGGACGTGACCTGAAGGCTGCATGGTGGCTCGTGGCCTACCTGCCGGTGATGGCGATCCTGTCGCTGATCGGTAGCAAGGAATTCGGCGGCCGCGGCATTCTGCCGTATGGCTGGGACATGCTGGTGGTGATCGCGTTTTCGCTGGTGTTCTACTACTGGGGCGTGAATAGCGGCTATCGCTCGGAATACCTGGAAGAGCGTCAGACGCACGACGAAGTGCTCGAGGGCATGGGCGCACATTAAGTTGCTGCGCTGAGTCTCGCGCCGGGTCGTCGGACAGTCGGATCGACATTGTCCGGCAAAGCACGAAAAAAGCCTGCCTGAGTTGTGAGCTGCACCCCAAATCGTTGGGCGAGTGTCCAACTTTTGGGGTGCAGTTCATTTCTCAGGCGGCTTTGTTTACTGCGCCTCGATCGTGGTCCGACGCTGCGGTTGGCGTTGGGTTGGCGTTGAGTCAGGCAGTGCCGAACACGTAATTCGTCATGGCGAGCGAGCGCTGATAGGTTCCGAGCGACTGGATCGCCAGCGAATAATCATCGTCCGCCGCACCTAGCGCCGCGAATACGGGGAGCAGGTGTTCGTCGGTCGGATGCATCAGCACCGCATGCGGCGCCTGACGGCGGTAGTCGAGCAACGCGTCAATGTCATGCGCGGCGAGCCTGGCCTCGAACCAGTCGGTGAATTCGGCCACGCGCGGATCGGCGTCTTCGGGGCGCGCGGAAAAATCCGCAGCGCGCAGGTTGTGCGTGATCTGACCCGAGCCGATCACCATCACGCCATCGTCTTTCAGCGAGCGCAACGCGCGACCCACACGGAAGTGATGGGCGGCGTCCATGTGCGGCTGGATCGACAACTGTGCGACCGGCAGGTCGGCTTCCGGGAACATCAGCAGCATCGGCACCCACGCACCGTGGTCGAGCCCATGCGGCTGGGTGGTGGTGAGGATGCCGTGTTCACCGAGCAGCACAGCGGCACGGCGCGCCACGTCGGGCGCGCCCGGAGCCGGATATTGAATTTCATACAACTGACGCGGGAACCCATAGAAATCGTGGATGGTTTCCGGCGCCGTGGACGTGCTCGCCACAGGCTGCGCCGTGCCCCAATGTGCCGACAGCATCAGCACGGCTTCAGCGCGCGGCAATTGCGCCGATAGCGAGCCGAATTCGGTGGACGGCAGGGCAGGGTCGATCGGCAGCGTAGGCGCGCCGTGGGAGAGGAAAAGCGACGGTAAGCGATTCATGGCAGCAACGCCGCCGCGGGAACGCGGCGCGGAAGTGGGGTTGCTATCAATATAGGTCCATACCGACGTTTGATAAACGGGTAAAAACGGAATTGATTGTGTCGCAGTTGTTGTTAATCACTCTCGCGCAATCCTGGCCATGCCGGCGACATGGCGGGTCCCAACGCGAATAGATCTAACACGCGCGCCACCGTGTGATCGACCATTTCGTCGATCGTCGCCGGCTGGTTATAGAAAGCAGGCAAGGGCGGAAAGATCACGCCGCCCATTTCGGTGACGGCCGTCATGTTGCGCAGGTGCGCGAGATTGAACGGCGTTTCGCGCACGAGGAGCACGAGCCGGCGACGCTCCTTGAGCGTGACGTCGGCGGCGCGGGTGATCAGGTTGTCGGAAAAACCGTGTGCGACGCTTGCCAGCGTCTTCATCGAGCAGGGGGCGACCACCATGCCGTCGGTGGCAAACGAGCCGGACGCGATGCTCGCGCCGACGTCGCGGACCGAATGGACGACATCCGCGAGCGGATGCACGTCTTCTTTGCTCAACCGGAGTTCATGCTGGATATTGAGCCAGCCCGCGCTCGAAATCAGCAGATGGCTCTCGACGCCGCCGAGCCTGCGCAACGTCTCGAGCAACCGGATGCCGTAGATGGCGCCGGTCGCGCCGGTGATCGCGACGATCAGCCGGCGTGGCGCCGCAGCACGTGTTTCCATGGCTCGCGGCGTCTTATCGGAGGACAACAAACGTTCGGACGGCGGACGTTCAGGCCGCTGCGAACAGTTGCTGCAGTTCGCCCGATTCGTACATTTCCATCATGATGTCCGAGCCGCCGACGAATTCGCCCTTCACGTAGAGCTGCGGAATGGTCGGCCAGTTCGAGAAATGCTTGATGCCCTGGCGGACTTCGTCGTCTTCGAGCACGTTGACGGTTTTGATTTCGCCGACGCCGCACGCCTTCAGAATCTGGATGGCGCGGCCGGAAAAGCCGCACATCGGGAACTGGGCGGTGCCCTTCATGAAGAGCACGACATTGTTTTCGTCGACGATTTGCTTGATGCGTTGTTGCGTATCCATGACTGACCTTGCGGTTCCGTTATGTGTAGGGAATAGGCTGAAATGATAGCGGATTTCGGTAAGATCGGCCGAGAGCCGCTTTGCCACCCCGGCGATTAAGGCCATCCATCGAGGTCAGCCGGGTAACTGCCCGCCGCTGATTCGCTCAATACCGGCAAGATCCTGCTCCGAGCGGACGTGTGCAAAACCTTGCGACGTCAGCAGGTCGCGCACGGCTTCCGCCTGATCGTATCCGTGTTCGATCCACAATACGCCGTTGGCGGTCAAACGTGCGGGCGCGCCCGCGACAATCTTGCGGATCGCGCTGAGACCGTCGGCTTCGTCGGTGAGCGCGCCGCGCGGCTCGAAGCGCAGATCGCCTTCCGACAGATGCGGATCGCCGCTCGCGATATAGGGCGGATTGCTGACGATTACGTTAAAGCGCAACGCTGCGTCGAGCGAGCCGTACCAGTCGCTTTGCTGCAATACCACGGCGCCGCCGGGGCGTTGGGTATCCAGCAGATGTGCGGCGTTGCGTGTGGCCACCGCCAGCGCTTCGGCGGAACGGTCCAGTGCCCAAACCTGCGCGTCGGGCCGCATCGACGCAATCGCCATGGCAATCGCGCCGGTGCCGGTGCCCAGATCGAGCACGCGTGGCCGCGAGATGTCTTCCATCGCCGCCAACGCCGTTTCGACCAGCAATTCGGTTTCCGGACGTGGAATCAGCACATCCGGCGTCACTTCGAAATCGAGCCCGAAAAATTCGCGCGCGCCGACCAGTTGCGCCACCGGCTCACCGGCGACACGCCGCACTTCCAGGGTCCGGTATCGCTCGACGACCGCGCCGTTGAGCGCTTCTTCGCTGCGCGTAATCAATTGCGTATGCCGCCAGCCGAGCACATGCGTGAGCAGAATTCGCGCTTCGAGCGGCGGCAGTGGCGAGGCGCGCAACAGCGCGGCGGGCGTGACCGGATCCATCCGTGCTTAGTCCGCGTCGCCCAGCGAGGCCAGCAACTCGGCCTGATGCTCGCTGACCAAGGCTGCGATCAACTCGTCGAGATCGCCGTCCATGATTGCGTCGAGGCGATACAGCGTCAGATTGATCCGATGATCCGTCAGACGCCCCTGTGGGAAGTTGTAGGTGCGAATCCGCTCCGAGCGATCGCCCGAGCCGATCAGGCTCTTGCGCGTTGCGGCTTCTTTCGCCTGCTGCTCGTGCGACTGCTTGTCCTTGATGCGCGCGGCCAACACCTTCAGCGCGCGATCCTTGTTCTTGTGCTGCGACCGGTCGTCCTGACATTCGACGACGATGCCCGTCGGCAAGTGCGTGACGCGCACGGCCGAATCCGTCTTGTTGATGTGCTGGCCGCCCGCGCCCGACGCACGGAACGTGTCGATGCGCAGATCGGCTGGATTGATTTCGACTTCGCCGATTTCGTCCGCTTCCGGCATCACCGCGACCGTGCACGCCGACGTGTGAATGCGGCCCTGCGTTTCGGTGGCCGGCACGCGTTGCACGCGGTGGCCGCCCGATTCGAACTTGAGCTTGGAATAGGCCGCTTCGCCGGCGATCCGCACGATCACTTCCTTATAGCCGCCGAGGTCCGATTCGCTGGCCGACATCATCTCCGCTTGCCAGCGATTGCGCTCGGCAAAGCGCAGGTACATGCGCAGCAAATCGCCGGCGAACAGCGCGGATTCGTCGCCGCCCGTGCCGGCACGGATTTCGAGGAAGATGTTGCGGTCGTCGTTGGGGTCTTTCGGCAGCAGCATTTTCTGCAATTCCGCGCCGAGTTTTTCCATCCGCTCGCGCGACGTGCGAATTTCGTCTTCCGCGAAGTCGCGCATCGATGCGTCCGCCAGCAGTTCCTGCGCGGTCGCCGCGTCGTTCATCGCCTGGCGCCATAGCGCGTAATGCTCGACGACCGGTCCCAGCTCGGCGTGTTCACGCGTGAGCTTGCGGTATTGGTCGAGATTCGAGGTGACGTCCTCGCGGCTCAACAGGTCGTTCAGTTCGGCCAGCCGGGTAGTGAGCTGGTCGAGCTTGCGTTGCATGCTCGTTTTCATCGGACGGGTTTCGGAGCGGACTCCGGCAAGGACGGCAACTAGGGGAGTGGGCAGATGCCCTGGTCAGAAGCATGTCGCGGGCCACCTTCCGGTGACGCACGCGAACCGCGCGGCGGGGGCTGCGCCGCTAACGCTCCGAAGAACCGGAGTGTTTGTAGAAGCCGCTCATCAGTTCAATGAGCGTGTCACGGTTGTCGCTGCTCGCGCGATTGAGCGCGTGCGTCGGCCCGTGGATCAATTTATTGGTGAGCGATTGCGACAGCGCTTCGAGTACCGCTGCCGGGTCGTCGCCGCGCGCGAGCATTTTCTGCGCGCGTTCGACTTCGGCGCGACGCAGCACGTCGGCCTGCGTATGCATGTGGCGGATCACCGGCACGATGCTGCGCGCGTCGAGCCAATGCATGAAATTCTGCACGCGCGTCTCGATAATCGCTTCAGCTTGGGCGACCGCGGCTTGCCGCGACGCATTGCCTTCGCGCACGAGCGCGCCGAGGTCGTCTACGGTGTACAGGAACACGTCTTCGAGCTGTCCGACTTCGGGTTCGATGTCGCGCGGCACGGCCAGATCGACCATGAAAATCGGCCGGTGACGGCGCGCTTTCACGGCCCGCTCGACCGCGCCCAGACCGATGATCGGCAGGGTGGAAGCGGTACACGACACGATGATGTCGAACTCGTGCATGCGCGCGGGCAGTTCCGAGAGCGGAATGGCCCGGCCGTTGAAGCGTTCGGCGAGGCGGGTGCCGCGCTCGGCGGTGCGATTGGCGACGACGAGTTCACGTGGCTGCTGCGCGGCGAAGTGCGTAGCGCACAACTCGATCATTTCGCCCGCACCGATGAACAGCACGCGCTGGTTCGACACCTTGTCGAAAATCCGCTGCGCGAGCCGCACGGCGGCCGCCGCCATGGAAACCGACTGCGCGCCGATTTCAGTCGTGCTGCGCACTTCCTTCGCAACGGCGAAGGTGCGCTGGAACAGCTGGTTCAGATAGGTGCCGAGCGCACCGGCTTCAGACGCCGTGCGTACCGCATCCTTCATTTGTCCGACGATTTGCGTCTCGCCCAGCACCATCGAATCGAGTCCCGATGCGACGCGGAACGCGTGGCGCACGGCTTCCGACTGCGGCAGCGCATAGACATGCGGCGCAAGTTCGTTGACGGGCAGGTTGTGGTACTTCGAGAACCACTCGATCGCGGCTTCTCGCGCGGCCTGGTCGTCGGTCGCGCAGTAGAGTTCGGTGCGATTGCAGGTGGACAGAATCGCCGCTTCCGGCGCCGTGCGGGCGGTGCGGCCAAGCCAGACGCTCTTGAAGGTGTCCAGTGCAGGCTTGATCTGTTCGAGCGGAAACGCCACGCGTTCGCGCAAGGCGACAGGCGCAGTGTGGTGATTGATTCCGATCGTTAGAAGCTGCATATGGGGAGCTATGGTTTAGCCCAATATTATAGCGTTTTCACGATTCTTTCATTCTGCGCGCGTCATCGGCCTCCACAACGGCTTCCGGCGGGACCGCGTCGAGTTGATAGCCGTAGCCGTAAAGCGGTGTCAGGCAATAACCGTGCTCCGGGCGCAGTTGCAATTTGGTCCGCACGCGCGATGCATGGGTGTCGACAGTGCGCGACCTTACGTCACGGCGGCGTGTCCAGACGGTTTCGAGAATATGCGCGCGTGACACCGGCCGCGACAGATTGGTAAATAGCAGCAGCGCAAAGCGGAACTCCTTCGGCGTCAGGGCGACGGTGTGATTACGGAATGTGACAGCAAACTGCGCTGCGTCGAACGCATAGCCGCCGATCGTGTCGCGTCGCCGGTTGGGTAGTCGACGCAGGCCCGCACGCCGCAGCAGCGCGTCTACCCGGGCCAGCATTTCCGGACCGCGGACCGGTTTGGTGAGGCAGTCGTCGGCGCCGGCGTGCAGCGCGGCAACGATCTGGCTCTCGCGTGGCTCCGAGAGCAGCACAATCACCGGCAAGCCCGGCAGGATGGAGCGGGCGCGCGGGATCACGTCTTCGGCGGAATGGTCGCCCGCCCAGCTTTCTGTGATGAGAAGATCGAAGAATTCGTCGGCGGCGCGACGCAGGAACGGTGCGCTCGCGGAGAAGTGCTGGCACACATGGCCACCGGCAAAGATCAGCCGGCCGACCAAGGTGGCGTGCCGAAGGTCCGGCTCGATAAGGGCGATTCGCATGGCACGCTTTCAGCTTGGCAATTACCTCGGGCCAGGCTTCTCCGTAAGGCTTACAGCTTGCCTAACATCACCCCGACCCCTAAACTCAACCGCTATGCGGAAAGCGCCGTGCTGAACCTCTATAGTTAATGAGACAAAAATGCTAGCTGTCCCGGCCTCTTGCGCCCATGAGACGAATCTGAAACTGCGCGAGGCCTGCCGCTGATGGGGTGGCCTGGAATCCTGGTGCTGGGCGCGGGGATCGGTCTCGCGGGCTGGTTGCTGCATCCGCTGCGCCGTTCGAGCCGCGCCCGATGGTGGGTAGCGTTACTGGCCGGCGTGCTGGGCGCGGGTGTCGCGCGCATGGCCGGCAATGTGGTTGGTCTCTTTCATGATGGCGATACGTTCGAATGGCCGGTATGTACCGCCGTCGCGCTGGTCGCCGTTGCCGTGACGGTCGGCTTGCTTTCCCGTCGATGAATTTTTGCAGGTGACTCCGATGAATGCCCGACTCCCCGAAACCTCCTCTATCCCCGAACGGCTCGCGACATTGCGCAATGCGATGGCGCGTGAAGGCGTAGCCGCCTATCTGGTGCCGTCCGCAGATCCGCATCTTTCCGAATATCTACCTGGGCGCTGGCAAGGCCGACAGTGGTTGTCGGGCTTTACCGGCTCGGCCGGCACGCTGGTCGTGACCGCCGATTTCGCCGGCGTGTGGACCGACAGCCGCTATTGGGAGCAAGCCAACGCGCAACTGGCCGGCACCGGTGTTCAGTTGATGAAGATGACCGGCGGTCAGCAGACCGCGCCGCATTTCGAATGGCTTGCGCAGAACGTCGCGACCGGCGCCACGGTCGGTGTGGACGGCGCCGTGCTCGGTGTGTCGGCGGCGCGTGCGTTGAGCCAGGCGCTCACCGCGCGCGGCGTGAAGCTGCGCACCGACGTCGATCTGTTCGACGCGATCTGGCCGCAGCGCCCGTCGCTGCCCGCCGCCGCCGTGTTTGAGCATGCCGCGCCGCACGCGAGCGTCGCCCGTTCGGAAAAGCTCGGGCAGATTCGCCGCGCAATGGCGGAGAAGGACGCGCAGTGGCACTTCATTTCCACGCTTGACGATCTTGCATGGCTTTTGAATCTGCGTGGCGCCGATGTCAGCTACAACCCGGTATTCGTGGCGCACGCGCTGATCGGTCCGCAGAGCGTGTCGCTCTTCGTCGCCGACGGCAAGGTGCCGCAAGCGTTGGCCGACGCGCTCGCGCGCGACGGCATCAGCGTCGAGCCGTACGCCAAGGCGGCCGATGCGCTGGCCGCGCTGCCGGCCGGCAGCACGCTGCTGATCGACCCGCGCCGCATTACATATGGTTCGCTCCAATCCGTGCCGTCCACGGTGAACGTGGTCGAGGCGGTCAATCCGTCCACGTTTATCAAATCGCGCAAGACCGGGGCAGAAGCGGAGCATGTGCGCGAGACGATGGAACAGGACGGCGCGGCGCTCGCCGAATTCTTCGCGTGGTTCGAAGGTGCGTTGGGCCGCGAAACGATCACCGAACTGACGATCGACGAACGCCTGACGGCAGCCCGCGCGCGCCGTCCGGGCTTCGTGTCGCTCAGCTTTGCCACGATCGCCGGCTTCAACGCGAACGGCGCGATGCCGCACTACCGCGCGACCGAGGAATCGCATTCGGTGATCGAGGGCAATGGCCTGTTGCTGATCGATTCGGGCGCGCAGTATCTGAGCGGCACGACCGATATCACCCGCGTCGTGCCGATCGGCACCATCAGCGAGGCCCAGCGGCGCGATTTCACGATCGTGCTGAAAGGCACCATGGCGCTGTCGCGCGCAACATTCCCGCGCGGTATTCGTTCGCCGATGCTCGACGCGATCGCCCGTGCGCCGATCTGGGAAGCCGGCGCCGACTACGGTCATGGCACCGGTCACGGAGTGGGATATTTCCTGAACGTGCACGAAGGCCCGCAGGTGATTTCGCACTACGCGCCGGCCGAACCATGGACGGCGATGGAAGAAGGCATGATCACCTCGGTCGAGCCAGGCATTTACCGGCCGGGCAAGTGGGGCGTGCGGATCGAGAACCTGGTGCTGAACGTGCCCGGGGAGAAAACCGAGTTCGGCGATTTCCTCAAGTTCGAAACGCTGACGCTGTGCCCGATCGACACGCGCTGCCTCGACTTGCCGCTGCTGCGTGATGACGAGCGCGCATGGCTCAACGCGTATCACGAGATGGTGCGCGTGCGCCTTTCGCCGCATGTCTCGGGCGAGGCCAAGGCGTGGCTGGAACTGCGTACGCAACCTGTCTGATCTCGCCGCCAGGACCTTACTGACGGAGCGTGCATGGCCATCAAGGCAGTCGTGTTCGATTTCGGCGGCGTGCTGATCGACTGGAGCCCCGAGTACCTCTATCGTCAGTTGATTCCTGACGAAACGGAGCGCCGCTGGTTTCTCACCCACGTCTGTTCGATGGATTGGGTGATCCGCCAGGACTGCGGCCAGCCGATCGTCGAGGCGACAGACGAGTTGATCGCGAAGTTTCCCGATCACGAACCGCTGATCCGCGCGTTCTACGAGCGCTGGCACGAGATGGTAGCCGGCGTGCTGGAAGAGGGCGTGGCAATCATGGAGAAGCTCGAGGCGGCCGATGTGCCGCTGTTTGGGCTGACGAACTGGTCGGCAGAGACGTTTCCCTATGCGTGGGAGCATTACCCGGTGCTGCGGCGCTTCCGCGACATCGTCGTGTCGGGCAGGGTGAAGCTGGTTAAGCCTGATCCGGCGATTTTCGCGGCCATGCGTCAGCGCATCGAGGCGCAACTGCCGGGCATCCAGCCAGGCGAACTCGTCTTCATCGACGACAATCTGAAAAACGCCGAGGCCGCAACGGCACTTGGCTGGCACGGCGTGCATCACACGGGCGCCGCGCAAACCGAAGCTAAATTGCGCGAAATGGGGTTGCCGGTTTAAGCGGTGAGGAGTCGGCGTCTTGCGCCGACTCCTACTGCCCGAGCAGATTCTTCAACGCGTTACCCAAGCCTTTCACTGTTTCCCCGGCGCCCTTTGCCACGCCTTCGACGCTCACGCCTAGCGCATTTGCAAATCCTGCGCCGAGGCGCTTCATCAGCCCCTCCTGCACTGAAAACTTCGGGTCGCGGAGGTCTCCGTCGAGCTCGAAATGGAGCGTGATATCGCCGTTGTGCGTCTTGAGCGCCGCGATGGCAGCCTTGGTCGGAATCGACATGAAGGTGTCCAGCGGATTGTCGCTGTCGGCGAGCTGCAGATGGTGGATCGTCACCGTGCCGGGCGCGTGTAACCGATAGTTGCGCACCGTCGATTCGACGGTCAGGTCGAGCGTGCCGCCTGTCACTTGCGCCTTCGCACCGGCCTTCTTCAGCAGGTAAGGATCGAGCATCACGACATCGATGCCGCGCAGCTTGCTGGTGGTCTGCGAATCCTTGCTGGCGATCTTGATCCAGCCACCGAACGAGACCGTGCCCGTGTGCGACGGTCCCTTGATCGAGCCGGTGACGTCGACGTTGGTCGGTTCGGTAAGCGCGGGCAGTTGCAGGTGATCGACCGTCGCGTTGGCATGGCTCACCGTCACCTTGAATGGCGGCGGCCCGACGGACATATCGTAGAAATGGAAGTTGCCTTGCTCGAAGCTGATGTGGTCGATCAGCTTTTCGCGGGGGGCGGTCGCTGCGCCGCCGCCGGCTTCTTCGTCGGACTTGTTCACTGACTCGCGCAGATTCGGCACCAGGTGGATCGTGCCGTCCTTGGTGCGCAGCACGGCGATGTCGAAGCCGCGCACCACCACGCTACGAATATGCATGCGCCGCGCGAGCAAATCGCGGATATCGGGCGTGATGGTAATTTCATCGGCTCGCAAAGGATCGCCAGCGGGCCATCCGGCCGGCGCTTTGAGCAGAACGTTGGTGAGATGGACTGCGGTGAGGCCGACGTCGATGCTTTCGGCGCTGCCTAACGGACCGAGCGCCGCGATCACGCGCTCTTTGACTTCGCGCTGCGCGAACTGCAGCGCACCGACCGCGACGACGATCAGCACCAGCAGCACGCCACCTATGGCAATAGCCCAGCGCTTGCCCTTCGACATCGCCATGCTTGCCTCCTCGTCGCCGCGCGGGGCGCGGCGTGGCATTGATCGGCACGTGCATGCGCCGGTTTGACCGACGCTTGATTTGAAGCCGGAAACGTGTGCATCCGGCCGGGACGACGTGTATCACGTCCGTGGGACGCAAGGTGTGTGCCTTACCGCCCACCCTGTGCACGTCAGGCGTTTCCGGTGCGCGCTGTGGTGAGCAAAATGACCGGCACAGCGGCCAACAAAACAGCCCGCTCATCAGCCAACGAGCGGGCCACCGCGCTCGCGATTTATCGCGCGATTGGCTTGTAACGCAGGCGCTTCGGACGCGCAGCTTCTTCACCGAGGCGTGCGCGCTTATCCGCTTCGTATTCCTGGTAGTTGCCGTCGAAGAACGTGATTTGCGAATCGCCTTCGAACGCCAGGATGTGCGTCGCGATCCGGTCGAGGAACCAGCGATCGTGCGAGATCACCATGACGGAGCCGGCGAACTCGAGCAACGCGTCTTCCAGCGCGCGCAGCGTTTCGACGTCCAGGTCGTTCGACGGTTCGTCCAGCAGCAGCACGTTGCCGCCCGCGATCAGCGTCTTCGCCAGATGCAGCCGGCCGCGCTCACCGCCCGACAGATTGCCGACGGTCTTTTGCTGATCGCCGCCCTTGAAGTTGAAGCGGCCGATGTACGCCCGCGAAGGCGTTTCGTACTTGCCGACCGTCAACACGTCCGCTCCGCCGGAGATTTCTTCGAACACGGTCTTCGAGCCGTCGAGTGCATCGCGGCTTTGGTCCACGTACGCGAGCTTGACCGTCGGGCCTTGCACGATCTCGCCCGAATCGGGTTGTTCGCGGCCGGTCAGCATGCGGAACAGCGTGGACTTACCGGCGCCGTTCGGCCCGATGATCCCGACGATTGCGCCCGCCGGAATCTTGAAGCTGACGTCGTCGAGCAGCAAACGGTCGCCATACGACTTGGTGACGTTCTTGAACTCGATCACTTCGTTACCCAGGCGGTCGCCGACCGGGATGAAGATTTCCGACGTTTCGTTGCGCTTCTGATAGTCCTGGCTGTTCAGTTCCTCGAAGCGGGCAATACGCGCCTTCGACTTCGCCTGACGGCCCTTCGGGTTCTGGCGCACCCACTCCAGTTCCTTCTTGATCGCCTTCTGACGCGCCGATTCCGACGACTCTTCCTGCTTCAGACGCTCTTCCTTCTGGTCGAGCCAGCTGCTGTAGTTGCCCTTCCAGGGAATGCCGTGGCCGCGGTCGAGTTCGAGAATCCACTCGGCGGCGTTATCGAGGAAGTAGCGATCGTGGGTGACGGCGACGACCGTGCCCGGGAAGCGTGTGAGGAACTGTTCGAGCCAGTCGACCGATTCCGCGTCCAGGTGGTTGGTCGGTTCATCCAGCAGCAGCATGTCGGGCTTTTCGAGCAGCAGCTTGCACAGTGCCACGCGACGCTTTTCGCCACCCGACAGGTGTTCGATCTTCGCATCCCACGCCGGCAGACGCAGTGCGTCCGCGGCGATTTCGATCTGCTGTTCCGCGCTGCCGTCGGTGGTGGCCAGAATCGCTTCGTACTTCGCCTGCTCGGCGGCGAGTGCGTCGAAGTCGGCGTCCGGTTCCGCGTAAGCCGCGTAGATTTCGTCCAGTTTCTTCTGCGCGTTGAAAACGTCGCCGAGACCTTCTTCGACCGCTTCACGCACCGTCTTGCTCGGATCGAGCTTCGGTTCCTGCGGCAGATAGCCGATGTTCAGGTTCGGCATCGGCGTGGCTTCGCCTTCAATGTCCTTGTCCACACCAGCCATGATGCGGATCAGCGTCGACTTGCCCGAGCCGTTCAGGCCGAGCAGGCCGATCTTCGCGCCGGGGAAGAATGACAGCGAGATGTCTTTCAGGATTTGACGCTTGGGCGGCACGATTTTGCCGACCCGGTTCATGGTGAAGACGTATTGGGCCATTTGCTTGCAATAGACGTTGACGACGCCGGCCGCGTGGGGGCGGGCGGTCGTGGGTGGATGGGTAATGGGTGTTGTAGCCGGGCAGTGCGCCCGGCGCCGGCCGGCGCGGCGTCGAGCTCGGCGTCGAACTTCGCGACGCCCCGCGCGCGGGCGGGTGGATCAGGTGGCATTGTACTTCGGGGTGGGGGTGAGGCGGCAGAGGGGGCGCGGTGACGTCAGTTTGCTCGCCGCCCTGTCGACGGATCGAAGAAATGCAGATGCTGCGCCGGCAGCGCGACTTGCAGCGTTTCGGCGGCTGCGGGCCGATGCGTGTGCGGCAGGCGCACGGTCACGTCGTGTTTGCCCCAGCGGCAGTGCGCCAGGTTGTCCGCGCCGAGCAGTTCGCACGAATCGACGGTCAAAGTGGCGTGCGCAACGTCCGCTTGCCCCGGTGTCATATGCTCCGGACGAATGCCAAGCGTCCATTCGCGCCCTTTGGCCACTTCGCGCCCAATTGCCGCCACGCCTGTCAGCGGCAGCTTCGGCCCGTTGCCAGCCACTTCGAATGTTGAACCGTCATCCGACACCCGGCCTTCCAGCAGATTCATGCCCGGCGAGCCAATGAAGCTCGCGACGAACACCGTCGCCGGGCGTTCGTAGACCTCCGTCGGCGCGCCGATCTGTTCGGCGTGACCCTTGTTCATCACGATCACGCGTTGCGCGAGCGTCATCGCTTCGATCTGATCGTGCGTGACGTACAGGCTGGTGGTGGCGAGCCGCGCGTGCAGGCGCTGGATTTCGAGGCGCATCTGCACGCGCAGCCTTGCATCGAGGTTCGACAGCGGTTCATCGAACAGAAACACCGCCGGTTCGCGCACGATTGCGCGGCCCATTGCGACACGTTGCCGCTGTCCGCCCGACAACTCGCGCGGTTTGCGTGTGAGCAATGCTTCCAGTTCCAGAATCTGCGCCGCAGCCTGCACGCGCTTCGCAATCTGCGCACGATCGACGCCGGCGATCTTCAGCGCGTAGCCCATGTTCTCGGCGACGCTCATGTGCGGATACAGCGCGTAGTTCTGGAACACCATCGCGATGTTGCGATCCTTCGGCTCCAGTTGATTGACCACTTTGCCGGCGATCGAGACGGTGCCGTCGGAAATGCCTTCGAGCCCGGCCACCATGCGCAACAAGGTCGATTTGCCGCAACCCGACGGGCCGACCATTACGACGAACTCGCCGTCCGCGACCTCCACGTCGATGCCGTGCAACACGAACTGTTTGCCGTCGTAGGTCTTTTTAACGCTTTGCAGAGTCAGTGCAGCCATGCCGTTTTAGCCTTTTCGTTGCTTGCCGCGTAACGCGGTGTTCTTGATTCCATGTCCGGCGTCGAAGCTCGCCGAAGCTGCGCGAGTTACTTCTCCGAGTCCACCAGCCCGCGCACGAACCAGCGCTGCATCGTCAGCACGACGGCGAGCGGCGGCAGCATGGCGAGCAGCGTGGCGGTCATCACGAGATGCCATTCGGTTGCGGTGTCGCCGGATGCGATCATGCTTTTGATGCCGACCACGGCTGTCGTCAGCGATTGCTGGCTCGTAATCAGGATCGGCCATAGGTACTGATTCCAGCCATAAATGAACGTGATGACGAACAACGCCGCCATGTTCGTTTTCGACAGCGGCAGCACCACGTCCCAGAAGAAACGCATTGCGCCGGCACCGTCGATACGCGCCGCTTCCATCAGTTCGTCGGGCAGCGTCATGAAGAACTGGCGAAACAGGAAGGTGGCGGTGGCCGATGCGATCAGCGGCAAGGTCAGGCCGCTGTACGTATTGCTCAGATGCATCGACGACACGACCTGCACAGTTGGAAATATCCGCACTTCGACCGGCAGCATCAGCGTGATGAAGATCAGCCAGAATGACAGATTGCGAAACGGAAAGCGGAAAAACACGATCGCATACGCGGAGATCATTGAGATGGCGATCTTGCCGATCGAAATCACCAGCGCCATCACGAGGCTATTGAACAGCATGCGGCCGAACGGCGCCGCCGCATTGCCGCTGCCATGCGACCAGACAGTCGCGATGTTTTCGAACAGATGCGTGCTCGGCACCAGCGACAGCGGCACGCTGAACACCTCGTGCTCGCTCATCGTCGCCGCGCAAAATGCGACGTACACCGGAAACACCACCAGCACGACGCCGAGAATCAGCACCGCATGGCAGAAGAGGTCGAAACCGCGGCGGTTCTCGATCATGAGTATTGAACCCTGCGTTCGATAAAGCGGAATTGCACGACCGTCAACGCGACGACGATCACCATCAGGATGACGGACTGCGCGCCCGAGCTGCCGATGTCCAACCCCTGGAAGCCTTCGGCGAAGATCTTGTAGATCAGCGTGCGGGTCGATTGCGCGGGGCCGCCGCCGGTGGCGGCGTCGATCACCGGGAAGGTGTCGAAGAACGCGTACGTGATGTTGATCACCAGCAGGAAAAAGCTGGTCGGCGAGAGCAGCGGCAGCGCGATGCCGAAGAAACGCCGCACCGGACCGGCGCCATCGATGGCCGCCGCTTCGATCAGCGAACGTGGAATGGCCTGCAAGCCGGCATAAAAGAACAGAAAGTTATAGCTGACCTGTTTCCATACGGATGCCAGCACGACCAGAAACATCGCCTGACCCGCGTTCAACGCGTGATTCCACACAATGCCGTACTTCGCGAGTGCATAGGTGACGAGGCCGATGCTCGGGTTGAACAGGAACGACCACAACACGGCGGCGATCGCCGGAGCGACCGCATACGGCCAGATCAGTAGCGTCTGATAAGTCCTGGCGCCGCGGGTCACGCGATCCGCGCAGACTGCCAGCAAGAGCGAAATCACCAATCCGCAGACGGCGACGAGCGCGCAGAAAATCAGCGTCGTATTGAACGACGACAGATAAAGCGGATCGGCGAATAACTGCTTGAAATTGGCCAGGCCGACAAACTCGCTCGACGTGCCGAACGCGTCCTGGCTCTGTGTGGATTGCCACAACGCTTCACCCGCCGGCCACAGAAAGAACAGCAGTGTGATCAGAAGTTGCGGTGCAACGAGCAGGTAGGGCAGGACGCTGGTGCCGAAGCTAGAGCGCTTTTCCATCGAAGTTTCCCAGGTTTTGCTGCAACAACGGGTTTCGGTGCGGGCGCACCGAAACCTTGCCGGCTAGTGCTTAGTTAGTGCTTAGTTAGTGCTTAGTTAGCGGCTTTCTCGAAGCGGCGCAGCAACTCGTCGCCACGCGACACCGAAGAATCGAGCGCTTGTTGCGGCGTCTTCTTGTCCGCCCACACCTGTTCGAGTTCTTCGTCGATCACGGTGCGGATCTGCGGCATGTTGCCCAGACGCAAGCCCTTCGTGTACGGCAGGGGCGGCTTGTTGAGCATCTGCTTGATCGCGGTATCGCTGCCCGGATTCTTCTCGTAGAAACCTTGCTGCTGCGTCAGTTGATACGCGGCGGTCGTGACCGGCAGATAGCCGGTGTCCTGATGCCACTTCGCGGCAACCGGCGCCGACGATAGATAAGACAGGAATTTCGCCACGCCCTTGTACACCGCCGGATCTTTACCCGACAGCACCCACAGGCTTGCCCCGCCGATGATCGCGTTCTGCGGCGCGCCCTTCACGCTGGCGTCGTACGGCATCATGCCGGTGCCGAAGTTGAACTTCGCGTATTTCTTGATCGTCGCGAGCGAGCCGGACGAGTTCGTGATGATCCCGCAGTCGCCGCTATAGAACTTCGACACCGGTTCGTCCTTGCGGCCAACGTAAGTGAAGGTGCCTTCCTTCTGCATGTTCTGCAGGAACTGGATGTGCGCGACCTGCAGCGGCTTGTTGAATTCCAGCTGCGCGTCGGCGCCGTCGAAACCGTTGTTTTTCGACGCGAACGGCGCGCCATGCCAGGCGCTATAGTTTTCGAGTTGAATCCAGCTCTGCCAGCCTGACGAATAGCCGCATGCCATGCCCGACGCCTTCAGCTTTTGCGCGTCCACCTGCAATTCGGCCCAGGTTTTCGGCGGCTGATTCGGATCGAGCCCGGCCTTCTTGAAAGCGTCCTTGTTGTAGTACAACACCGGCGTCGAGCTATTGAAAGGCATCGAGATCAGTTCGCCGGTTTTGGCGTCGCTGTAGTAGCTGGCGATGGTCGGCACGAAGGCCTTTTCGTCGAGCGGTACGCCGGCTTGCTTGAACACTTCCGAGACCGGGATCACGGCTTTCTTCGCCTGCATCATCGTCGCGGTGCCGACTTCGTAGACCTGCAGAATGGCCGGTGCATTGCCGCTGCGATAAGCGGCGATGCCGGCGGCGAGGGTCTGGTCGTAAGTGCCTTTGAACACCGGCACGATCTTGTAGTCGCTTTGCGACGCGTTGAACGCGTTGGCGATGTCGTTCAAACGCTCGCCGAGGGCGGCTTCCATGCCGTGCCAGAACTGGATTTCAGTCGCGGCGTGGGCGGCCTGGCTGAGGCCGAAGCTCAATACGGCAGCGACGGAAAGCGAACGGAATAGCGGTTTGCAACTCACCGATTTGTCTCCTTTGTCGACCGGGCGCGAATGCGAATCGCGCGATTCTATTTGTGTTCGATGACAGTCCGGCGTCGGTTTCCGGGCGGCGGCCCACTTTTGACAGGCGCAGGATGCCGCAATTTAACATCGGCTGTCACGAAACGGAAACAATCCGCGTCTGAAGGCCCCGGTTTGCGCGAGGTCAAGGCAAAACCTCGACCGGCGAACATCGCTGCGAGCGCGTGGTCTCGATTGACATCGAGATGGGAAGAGGGGTGCCCGGGCGGTACTTGAATTGGGCACGCACTATCATGACGTTCGTCAATCAGGATTCCATATGCTTCGATCAATGCGATTTGCACTGTGTGGTGCGGTAATGGGCCTTGTGCTGGCCGGTTGCCCCTTGACGCGCGTGGCGGCGGACAGCGGCGCGCTGCCGGTTGCTACGTTGCCGAAGATCGTCGCCCATCGCGGCGGCACGGGCGACGCGCCCGAGAACACGCTCGAGGCGATTCGCCAGTCGATCGCGCATCATGCCGACGCCATGTGGCTCTCCGTCCAGTTGAGCAAGGACGGCGTGCCTGTCCTGTATCGTCCCGCCGACCTGTCGGCGCTGACTGACGCGAAAGGCCCGGTTTCCGCGCACACCGCTGCAGAGCTTGCGCGCGTGAACGCAGGCTGGACTTTCCGTCGTGGCGACACGTACCCGTATCGCACCCAGCCGGTGGGCATTCCAACCCTGCGTGAAGCACTGCGTGCGATCCCCTCGAGCATGCCGGTTGTGCTGGATATGAAGGCAATACCTGCGCAGCCGCAAGCTCAGGCGGTGGCCCAGGTGCTGAGCGAGGAGAATGCGTGGTCGCGCGTCACGATCTATTCGACCGATGCGCAGTACCAGCAGAGCTTCGGCATTTATACGCAGGCACAGCTTTATGAATCGCGCGACGCAACGCGCCAACGCTTGTTGGGCGTGCTGCTCAACCAGGGCTGTGTGGACGCTCCCGCGCAACACACGTCGACCGCGTTCGAGATGCACCGGGCACTGACGGTGGTCGAGCAGTTCACGTTGGGCGAGGGTCGTTCGGAAGTGACCGCGACGCTGTGGACGCCTGCAACGGTAGCCTGCTTCAGGCGGAACCCGGACGTGCGGATTCTCGCGATCGGGGTGAATAGCGCGGCCGATTATCTGGCGGCGGCGTGTATGGGGATCGATTCGGTGCTGGCGGATTCGCCATTGCAGATGGCCGCGATCAAGCTCGGTACGGTCATGCCGTTAAGGTGTTCAGCGCAAAATGTAGCCGCGGTTTCGCAGTAGAACAAATAGCCCGCAGCGAGCGGGCTATTTGTTCTATGGAGATACGGCTGCGGCTTTCAGCGTGTCGCCAATTGCCGCCTCACGGCGAGGCGAAGCCTCAAACGTTGAACAGGAAGTTCATCACGTCGCCATCGTGCACGACGTATTCCTTGCCTTCCGCGCGCATCTTGCCGGCTTCCTTCGCACCTTGCTCACCCTTGTAGGTGATGAAGTCGTTGAAGCCGATCGTCTGCGCGCGAATGAAGCCGCGCTCGAAGTCGGTGTGGATCGCGCCCGCTGCCTGCGGCGCGGTATCGCCGATATGGATGGTCCACGCGCGCACTTCCTTCACGCCGGCCGTGAAGTAGGTTTGCAGACCCAGCAGCTTGAAACCCGCACGAATCACGCGGTTCAGGCCCGGCTCTTCCATGCCCATGTCGGCGAGGAACACTTCCATGTCCGCTTCTTCGAGGTCGGCGATTTCCGCTTCGATCGCCGCGCACACGGCGACCACCGGCGCGCCTTCGGCTGCTGCGAACTTCGTGACTGCGTCGAGGTGCGGGTTGTTCTCGAAACCGTCGTCCTTGACGTTGGCGACGTACATGGTCGGCTTGGCGGTGATCAGGCAGAACGGCTTGAGCGTGGCCTTTTCCTCATCCGACAGGTCGAGCGCGCGGACCGGCTTGGCCTGGTCGAGCTGGGCACGCACTTTTTCCAGCACCGCGGCGTTCTTGATGGCTTCCTTGTCGTTCCCCGACTTGGCGGCCTTTGAATAGCGCGACAGCGCTTTTTCGACCGTAGCCAGGTCGGCCAGCGCCAACTCGGTGTTGATCACTTCGATATCCGACAGCGGATCGACCTTGTTCGCGACGTGGATCACGTTGTCGTCTTCGAAGCAGCGCACCACGTGCGTGATCGCATCGGTTTCGCGGATGTTCGCGAGGAACTGGTTGCCGAGACCTTCGCCCTTGCTCGCACCGGCCACGAGTCCGGCGATGTCGACGAACTCCACCACCGCCGGCAGGATGCGCTCAGGCTTGACGATTTCGGCGAGGGCCTTCAGGCGCGCGTCCGGCACTTCGACGATGCCGACGTTCGGCTCGATCGTGCAGAACGGATAGTTTTCGGCGGCAATGCCCGCCTTGGTCAGCGCGTTGAACAGGGTGGACTTGCCGACGTTAGGCAAGCCGACGATGCCGCATTTGAGGCTCATGGAAATCCTTCAGTGAATCAGTAAGTTGCGTGATGCGCTCGACGCTGTGTGCAGGATTCGAAAAGCCTTCGCGTTTGGCGTGGCGGAGGAAGCGCAGCGGAGCGGGACAAGACACCAGATCGGGGCGTTGCCTCGACGATTCTGGGCGAGTTTTGTCACGGAAAGCGCAATTGTAACCCGTTCGGATCGGGTTCTTGATCTGCCGGCGGTAAAGCCGGGGGCTCGATCCGTCCCCCGCAACCCCCGCGGCTATAATGCGCGGATGAACGCACACCACCAGACCTTTGATGCCGCCGTGATCGGCGGCGGGCTCGTCGGCAAGACCGCGGCGCTGGCGCTGACGCAAGGCGGGCTGCGCGTGGCGCTGCTCGCGCAACCCTGCGCGGCGCTGCCGCCGGGCGCTAGCTTCGACTCGCGGGTCTACGCGCTGTCGTCGAGTTCGCAGGCTCTGCTGGAGCGGTTGCGGGTCTGGCAGGCACTCGATCTGTCAAAGCTCGGGCCCGTCTACGACATGCGCGTCTACGGCGATGCACACGCCGAACTCCATTTTTCCGCGTTTCAGGCATCCGTGCCGCAACTGGCGTGGATCGTCGAGTCGTCGGTGATCGAGCGCGCGCTGGATGCCGCGCTGCGTTTCCAGCCGAATCTCGCCTCGATCGACTCGCGCGCGCAGGCGCTCGACTTTACCGCCGACGCCGCGAGCGTCGGTCTCGCCAACGGCAATGTGCTCGAGGCCGGTCTGGTGGTCGGTGCGGACGGGGCGCATTCATGGGTGCGCGCACAGATCGGCTCGAAAATGAACCGGCGCGACTATAAGCAAACCGGCGTGGTCGCGAATTTCAAGGCCGACAAGCCGCACGGCGAAACCGCTTACCAATGGTTCAGGGACGGCGAAATCATCGCGCTGCTGCCGATGCCGGCGGGCCACGTGTCGCTGGTCTGGTCGGCGCGCACCGAGCACGCCGAGCAGCTGCTCGCACTCGATCCGGCGCAACTCGCGGCTGAAGTCGAGCGCGTGACGGGCGAGCAGTTCGGCGCTTTGGAGTGCGTGACGCCCGCGCAAGGCTTCCCGCTCGCGCTGCAAACCGTCGACAAACTGGTGGCGCCGCGCGTCGCGCTGGTCGGCGATGCCGCGCATCTGATTCACCCGTTGGCGGGCCAGGGCATGAACCTCGGTTTGCGCGACGTCGCGGCGCTCGTCGAGACGGTCGCCGGTAAGGAAGCGTTCCGCGATTTCGGCGACATGGTGCTGCTGCGCCGCTACGAGCGCGCCCGCCGCGAAGATATCCGCGCGCTGATGATCGCCACCGACGGCCTGCAAAAGCTCTTCTCGGCGCCCGGGCCGTTTGCCAAGGTATTGCGCAATACCGGTATGGCATTTGTCGGCGCGCAGCCGTTCATCAAGCGCTGGCTGGTGTCGGCCGCGCTGGGGTAATGCGCCCCAGCCGGCATACCGGGCCGGCGAGACGGGTATCATGAACAGATGGACGCCATTCTGGTCAGACCACAAACGTCCCAAAAACGCGCAATGCGCGCGATTGAACTCCAGGAATTCAGCATGAAAAAATCCTTCCGCATCGCTGCAGTCGTGCTCGCGATCGCTGCCGTGGCAATCGGCTGCTCCGCGCAGGCCGATCAAACCACCGACAAGCTCAAAGCCACGCTGCAAACGCGTCTGACCGACGTGACGATCAAGAGCGTGACCAAGTCGCCAATTGCCGGGCTGTACGAAGTGAACCTCGGCACGCAGATCATCTATAGCGATGCGAACGGCGATTACCTCATGCTCGGCGACATGGTCGACGCAAAGACCCGCAAGAATCTGACCGAAGCGCGTCTGGCGGAAACCAACCGCATCGACTTCGCGAGCCTGCCGTTCGCGAACGCGGTGAAGGTTGTGAAGGGCAACGGCGCGCGCAAGATCGCCGTGTTCTCCGATCCGAACTGCCCGTACTGCAAGCAACTCGAAACCACGCTCAAGTCGATCGATAACGTCACGGTTTACACCTTCCTGTACCCGGTGCTGTCGCCGGATTCGACCGCCAAGTCGAAATCGATCTGGTGCTCGACCGACCGGGCGAAGGCGTGGGAATCGTGGATGCAGAATCATCAGGCGCCCACCGCAGCCGCCACCTGCGACACCGCCGCGATCGACAAGAACCTGGCGCTCGGCCACGCGATGAACGTCGACGGCACGCCGACCGTGTTCCTCGCCGACGGCCGCCGTCTGCCCGGCGCCGTGCCGGCAGACCGTCTGGACAAGGAAATGTCCGCCGTGCACTGAGCACGCAGCACAAGTCGAAGAAAGGAGGCGCGCAGTGCGCCTCCTTTCACATCAAGCCCTGAACCGCTCCGCCAGAAACTTCCTAATCGCCGCCGATGAAGCCGATCCGCTACACCATCGTTCCCAAACAACCCGCCGCCCATCTGTTCGAAGTCACCGTGACCGTTGCCGATCCCGATCCGGCCGGCCAGCGTTTCATGCTGCCGGTGTGGATTCCCGGCAGCTATATGGTGCGCGAATTTGCCCGCAACATCGTCACGCTGCGCGCCACCAATGACGCGGGGCGGAAGGTGCGCGTCGAAAAGACCGACAAGCACACGTGGCAGGCAGCGCCGGTCAAAGGCGCGCTAACGCTGCGCTACGAGGTGTATGCATGGGATCTGTCGGTGCGCGCGGCGCATCTTGACGAGACGACGGGCTTTTTCAACGGCACCAGCGTGTTCCTGTCGCCGCTCGGTCACGAGGAAGCACAGTGTGTGGTCGATATCCAGAAGCCGGAAGGCGCGGCGCATCGCAACTGGCGTGTCGCGACCGCGCTACCGGAGATGCGCGGCACGAAGCGCTACGGCTTCGGCGAGTATCGTGCGCAGAACTATGACGAGCTGATCGATCACCCGGTCACGTTGGGTGAGTTCGCGCTGGAGACGTTCAAGGCGCACGGCGTACCACACGATATCGTGGTCGCGGGGCGCGTGGTCGGGCTTGATATGGCGCGTCTGTCCGCCGATCTGAAGCGCATCTGCGAAGCGCAGATCGCGTTGTTCGAGCCGAAGTCGAAGAAGGCGCCCATGGACCGTTACGTGTTCATGACCCAGGCCGTCACCGATGGTTATGGCGGACTGGAACATCGCGCCTCGACCGCGCTGATCTGCAATCGCGGCGATCTGCCGGTGGTAGGCCGCGACGCGGCCACCGAGGGCTACCGAACCTACCTCGGCCTGTGCAGCCACGAATACTTTCACACCTGGAATGTGAAGCGCATCAAGCCGGCCGTGTTTGCGCCGTACGACTTGAGCGTCGAAAACTACACGCCGCTGCTGTGGCTGTTCGAAGGCTTCACCTCTTACTACGACGACCTGATCCTCGTGCGCAGCGGCCTGATCTCGCAAGACGAGTATTTCGGCATGCTCGGCAAGGTGATTGGCGGCGTGCTGCGGGGCAGTGGCCGTCTGAAGCAGACGGTGGCCGAAAGCTCGTTCGACGCCTGGGTCAAATACTATCGGCAGGATGAAAACGCGCCGAACGCGATTGTCAGCTATTACACCAAGGGCTCGCTGGTTGCGCTCGCGTTCGATCTGACGATTCGCGCGCAGACCAATAACCGCCAATCGCTCGACGACGTGATGCGCCTGCTGTGGCAGCGGTTTGGGCGCGACTTCTATCGTGGCAAGCCCGTCGGCGTCGAAGAAGGTGAGATCGAGGCGATTTTTGCCGAAGCGACCGGCGTGCAGCTGGGCGAATTGTTCGCCGAAGCCGTGTACGGCACGGGCGATCTGCCCCTCGAGACGCTGCTCGTGCCGTTCGGCGTCACGCTCGCGCCGGAATTGGAAAAGAACGGCAAGCCGTCGCTCGGCGCGCGCGTGCGCGGCGGCGCGGATTGCACACTGGCGGCGGTTCACGACGGCGGCGCCGCGCAAAAAGCCGGCCTCTCGGCGGGCGACGTGCTGATCGCGCTCGACGGTCTGCGCGTAACCGGCTCGAATCTTGATTCGCTGCTGTCGCGCTATTTGCCGGGTGCAAAAGTCGAAGTCCATGCCTTCCGCCGCGACGAACTGCGTACCGCGCAAGTCAAGCTGGACGGGCCTGAGGTGTCGCGCTACAAGCTCGCCGTGAGCGACAAGCGGGCTGCCGCGCGCAAGGCGCGGGAGCGCTGGATCGCAAGTTGATCGTAATCTCGGCGGTGCTAGTCGGCGGTTCAAAGCGGGGGATTGTTCTACCAGTGCAACAATCCTTCGCTGCCGGGTGGCTTTTTCCCGGGGCAGTAAAAAACCACAATGGCTCCACTCGCGCAACACTGCGCGCCCCTACTGGAGTCAACCATGACCACGATCCTGCAAATCAACTCGGCAGCCCGCTCGCAAGGCGCAAACTCGACGCTGCTCGTCAACGAGCTGACCGCAAAGCTGCAACAATCGAATCCGGGCGCGCAAGTCGTCGTCCGTAACCTGCAAGCTGAACCGCTGCCGCATCTGGACGACGCCGTCCTCGGCGCGTTCTTCACGCCGGCTGACCAGCGCACGCCGGAACAAGCCGCGATGTCTGCGCGCAGCGAAGCACTGATCGCCGAACTGCAAGCCGCCGACGTCGTCGTGATCGGCGCCCCGATGTACAACTTCGGCATCTCGTCGCAACTGAAGACGTACTTCGACTTCATCGCACGCGCCGGTATCACGTTCCAGTACACGGCGAATGGTCCGGAAGGTCTTGTGAAGGGCAAGAAGGTGTTCGTCGTTTCGGCTCGTGGCGGCAAGTATGCAGGCACCCCGAACGACAGCCAAACGCCGTATCTGAAGAGCTTCCTGGGCTTCCTCGGCATGACCGACGTGAACTTCATCTACGCCGAAGGCCTGAACATGGGCCCGGACGCTGCAGATGCAGCGCTGGCTAGCGCGCGTGAAGCGATCGCTGCTGCGTAAAGTTTGAGGTTTATCTCGCGCCGCGTGATCGCGGCGCGGTGGGATGAAAAAACGCCACGGGATATGAGTTCCGTGGCGTTTTGCTTTTGCGGCTGTGATCCTGGACTAGCGGTCCTTGGCCCCCGGTTTACAGTTGCTGCCCGGCGTCGGCGTGTCTCGCGCGATTAGCCTTACGCCAGCATCTGCGCTTCGTCGGGCAAGCGCCAATCGATCGGCGTACGGCCGTGCTTCACGAGATATTCGTTAGCCGACGCAAAGTGCCCACAGCCGAGAAAGCCGCGATGCGCCGACAGCGGCGACGGGTGCGGCGCCTCCAGCACATAATGCGACTTGCCGCCGAGCAGCGCGCGCTTGGCTTGCGCATGGGCGCCCCACAGCATGAATACGAGGCCGTCGTGGCGCATGGCCAGTTCGTGGATCAGCGTGTCGGTGCATTTCTCCCAGCCGCGTTTCGCGTGACTCGCGGCCGAATCGCGCTCGACGGTTAGCACGGTGTTCAACAGCAGCACGCCCTGTCGGGCCCATGTGTCGAGGCAGCCATGACGCGGCGGCTCGTGGCCGAGGCTCGCGGCGATTTCCTTGAAGATGTTGCGCAGCGACGGCGGCGTGCGCACGTTCGGCGCCACTGAAAACGCCAGGCCGTGTGCTTGCGGCGTGCCGCGGTCTTCGCCGTGATACGGGTCCTGGCCGAGGATCACGACTTTGACTTCGTCCGGACTGGTGAGGCGCAGAGCCCGGAAGACGTCGGCAGGATAGACGGTTTTGCCGGCCGCCCGCTCACCGTCGACGAAACGGCACAGCGGCGCGTAGGCGTCGCTTTCGATGAACGGCGTAAGGTGTGCGCGCCAGGCCGGGGGCAGGGCGGCGAATTGGGCTTCGAGCGTCGGCGGTGGTGCGCCGGCGGCTGCGGGTGTCTGCTGGGGCTGCGCTGTTGCGACGGCCGGCGTGGCAGACGCGTCGCCGAACAACGAGGCTTGCGACGGATTGGAGCGGGTGCGGGAAGCTGAGGTCATGGCGGGGAAGTGTCGCAGCAAACGCCGACTAGCTCAAGTTTGTGCGGCGCAAGACCGCGCATTGTGCTGGCGTGCGACCGGCGGCGGGGCTGGCTGTATTGCGAACAGAAATGCGGAAACAAACGTAGCGACACAAACCCACGCGTCGCAGACGCCGAGGGTCTAACCCGCCCGCAATTGATAGCCGCGCTGAGCTTTGCTCATATTGTCTGGAGCCAGCCCATCTACCTGCTTGCCGAGTTCTTTCGCCAGCACATTAAGCGCCGTTTCGTCGCCGGTTTTCAGTTCAAGTTCGACTTCGGAAATCGGAGCGCGGCGCGCCTCGCCGTTCACCTCAGCAATAACGTCGCCCTGGTCGATCGCGGCTTCGACTTCCGAGCCTTCCAGTTCGACATTCCACAGCGTGCGCGTGAAGTTCGTGCGGAACAGTTCGATCAACTCCGGCGCCGCCTGGCGCAAGGCCTCAGCGGCAGCAGGTTCGTCGCATGCGTGCAGCAGTGCGTCGATTTCGAGTTTTTCGCCTGCCACCGCCATTTCCCATTCGTGCCGGCTGTGCAGACCATCCTTGGCGTTGCCCACTGTCTTAAAGGTTTGCAGCCAGCCGTCCGGCGTATGCCGCAGACGCAGCGCGCTTTTCGAATTAGCCAGCGCCAGTTTCGGCGTGTCGAAGTAGATATTCGCCAACTCGATCGGGCGGCCCTCGTCGCCGGTGCGCGCGACGAACCACTGCGTCGCCGCGCTCACCTGGCTCACCGGCAGTGTCAGCTTGATTTCACGTTCCATGCCCATGACTTGCTCCGCTACGTAGCCTGCGTGTTGAACCTGCGTTTAGAAAAACATCCGCGCAAGTTCCACGCCCGGCTCTTCTGCGCGCATGAATGCCTCGCCGACGAGGAACGTATGCACGTCCATCGCCCGCAGACGCTCGACATCCTGACGCGACAGAATGCCCGACTCCGTAACGACGATACGGTCGTCAGGAATCGAGTCGAGCATGCCGATGGTCGTCTCGATCGACGTTTCGAAGGTGCGCAGATTGCGGTTGTTGATACCGATCAGGGGCGTCTTCAGCGTGAGCGCTTCCGTCAGCTCTTTGCTGTCGTGCACCTCGACCAGCACCGCGAGCCCCAGCGAATGCGCGAGCGCTTCCAGGTCCTGCATCTGCGAGGTTTCCAAAGCGGCGGCAATCAGCAGAATCGCGTCTGCACCCATCGCGCGGGCTTCGACGATCTGGTACGGATCGACGATGAAGTCTTTGCGCAGCACCGGCAGACTGCAGGCGGCGCGCGCTTCCTGCAGATACGCCACGCTGCCCTGGAAGAACTGCACGTCGGTGAGGACGGACAAGCAGGCTGCACCGTGCTTTTCATACGAACGGGCAATCTCGGCCGGCACGAAGTTTTCGCGCAGCACGCCTTTCGACGGGCTCGCTTTCTTCACTTCGGAAATGACAGCGGCCAGACCTGCCGCGTGTTTCGCGCGCAAGGCGCCGACGAAATCGCGGATGTCGCGCGACGAAGCTTCGAGGCGCAGTGCTTCGAGCGGCGCGCTCTGTTCGGCCGCGCGCACTTCTTCGCGTTTGACCGCGATGATGCGGTCGAGGATGTCGCTCATGAGTATCTCGCTACGTAGTTACTGCTTGAATTGCTGGGTGAAGCGGATCAGTTCGTCGACCTTCGCGCGAGCCTTGCCGCTCGCGATCGCTTCGCGCGCCAACTGGATGCCGTCTGCAATCGACGCCGCCACGTTCGCCGAATAGAGGGCCGTGCCCGCGTTCAGCGTGACGATTTCACGCGCGACGCCCGGCTTGTTGTCGAGCGCTTCGAGCAGCATCAGTTTGGATTCGGCCGCGTCGGCCACTTTCAGTGTGCGGTTCGACACCATCTGCATGCCGAAGTCCTCGGGATGGATCTCGTATTCGTGCACCTCGCCGTCACGCAGTTCGCCGACTTGCGTGGCTGCGCCGAGCGAGACTTCGTCCATGCCGTCCATACCGTACACCACCAGCACGTGTTTCGCGCCTAGGCGCTGCATCACGCGCACCTGAATGCCGACGAGGTCGGCGTGGAATACGCCCATCAGCTGATTCGGTGCGCCGGCCGGATTGGTCAGCGGCCCGAGAATATTGAAGATGGTCCGCACGCCGAGCTCGCGGCGCACCGGCGCGATGTTTTTCATCGCCGGATGATGGTTCGGCGCGAACATGAAGCCCATGCCGGTTTCCGCAATCGAAGCCGCCACCTGTTCCGGCTGCAGATCGATATTCACGCCGAGTGCTTCAAGGACGTCCGCGCTGCCCGACTTGCTCGACACGCTGCGGCCACCATGCTTCGCGACCTTGGCGCCCGCCGCAGCCGAAACGAACATGCTTGCAGTGGAAATGTTGAAGGTTTGCGAGCCGTCGCCGCCGGTGCCGACGATATCGACGAAGTTCGAGTTGTCCTGCACCTCGACGTGTCGGGCAAATTCACGCATCACCGTAGCGGCAGCGGTGATTTCGCCGATGGTCTCTTTTTTGACGCGCAAGCCGGTGATGATCGCCGCCGACATCACGGGCGACAGTTCGCCGCGCATGATGAGCCGCATCAGATGCAGCATTTCGTCGTGGAAAATTTCGCGGTGCTCGATCGTGCGTTGCAGCGCTTCCTGGGGCGTAATCGACATGATTTCGTCTCTCTTCATCAAGCGGTGCGGCGAGCTGTCTTCGACTGTTTCACGAAGTTTTCGAGCAAGGCGTGGCCGTGTTCCGACAGGATCGATTCCGGATGGAACTGCACGCCTTCAACGGCCAGTTCCTTGTGACGCACGCCCATGATTTCGCCGTCTTCGGTCCATGCGGACACTTCGAGGCAATCCGGCAGCGATTCGCGTTCGATCGCGAGCGAGTGATAACGCGTCACGACGAAATGCTTCGGCAGGTCGGCGAACACACCTTTGCAGTCGGTTTCGATCGTGCTGACCTTGCCGTGCATGATGGTTTGCGCGCGCACCACGCGGCCGCCGAATGCTTCACCGATTGCCTGATGGCCGAGGCAGACGCCGAGAATCGGCGTCTTGCCGGCGAACTCGCGCAGCACGTCGAGCGTGATGCCGGCATGTTGCGGGTTGCTCGGGCCGGGCGACAGGCAAATGCGTTCCGGGTTGAGCTTCGCGATTTCGTCCAGCGTGATTTCGTCGTTCCGATAAGTGCGTACGTCTTCGCCGAGTTCGCCGAAGTACTGCACCAGGTTGTAGGTGAACGAGTCGTAGTTGTCGATCATTAGCAGCATGGTGTATCTCCGGTCAGAAGTCGCTATCGAGGCCGTCTTGAACCTGCTCGGCGGCGCGCAGCACAGCACGCGCCTTGTTCTCGGTCTCTTGCCATTCGGATTCCGGCACCGAATCCGCGACTACACCCGCTGCCGCCTGCACATACAGATTGCCGTTTGCGATCACGCCGGTGCGGATCGTAATGGCGAGATCCATTTCGCCGGTGAACGACAGATAGCCGACGGCGCCGCCGTAGAGGCCACGCTTGACCGGTTCCAGTTCGTCGATCAATTCCATCGCGCGAACCTTCGGCGCGCCGGATAGCGTGCCGGCCGGGAAGGTGGCGCGCAGCACGTCGAAATTGGTGGTGCCCGGCTTCAGCTTGCCTTCGACCGAACTCACAATGTGCTGCACGTGCGAGTACTTTTCGATCACCATCTTGTCGGTGACGACCACCGAGCCGATCTGGGCGATGCGGCCCACGTCGTTACGCGCGAGGTCGATCAGCATGACGTGTTCGGCGATTTCCTTCGGATCGTTCAGCAGTTCGGTGGCGAGTTCTGCGTCGCGTTCCGGCGTGTTGCCACGCGGACGCGTGCCGGCGAGCGGCCGGATCGTCACGATGCGATCTTCGCCGCGCTTTTCCTGGCGCACCAGAATTTCCGGCGACGCGCCGACCACGTGGAAGTCGCCGAAGTTGTAGTAGTACATGTACGGCGACGGATTCAACGAGCGCAGCGCGCGATACAGCGACAGCGGATTGTCGCGGTAAGGCTTGATCAGACGCTGGCCGACCTGCACCTGCATCAACTCGCCGGCGGCGATGTATTCCTTCGCCTTGCGCACGGCGGCCAGGTAATCGTCTTTGGCGAACTCGCGGTAGGTGTCGGTGCGCACGCTGGCCGATGTGACCGGCGGTTGCACGGTCGTGCGCAAACGCTGACGCAATTCACGCAGACGCTGCTTGGCTTTTGTGTATGCCTCGGGCTGCGTCGGATCCGAGTACACCACCAGGTAGAGCTTGCCCGCGAGGTTGTCGATCACCGCGACTTCTTCGGTGAGCAGCAACTGAATGTCCGGCAAGTTCAGATCGTCTTTCGGTGCGGTGTGCGCGAGCTTTTTCTCGATGTAGCGCACCGCGTCATAGCCGAAGTAGCCTGCGAGCCCGCCCGCGAAACGCGGCAGACCGGGGCGCTGCGCCACTTTGAAGCGGCCCTGGAATTGCTGGATGAACTCGAGCGGATCGCCCTCATGCGTTTCGACGACTTTGCCGTCCTGCACCACTTCCGACACGCCGTTGCGGGTGCGCAGCAGCGTGCGCGCCGGCAGGCCGATGAACGAATAGCGGCCAAAGCGTTCGCCGCCCACCACCGATTCCAGCAGGAACGAGTTGGCGCCGTTGCGTTCGCTCTGCGCGAGCTTCAGGTACAGCGAGAGCGGCGTTTCGAGGTCGGCGAGCGCTTCGGCGATCAGCGGAATGCGGTTGAAACCCTCGTTGGCGAGGGACTGGAATTCGAGTTCGGTCATGTTCCGATCCTGTACGTACGTCAGACGACACTATGCGTCGGACAAAGCGGGGCGTTGCGCAGCCGGTCAGGCGTTCGTTCGACGTTTCGACACGATGATACCGACCGGCGCGAGTTTCCCATCGACGCATGCAAGGGGTTTCAGCGCATACATGTACTTTGCGGGTACACGAACGCCAAATCAACCAGTGCAGCGAAACAAGGTGATGGAAAAAACGCGTGAGCGCAGCGAAGTAAAAAACGGTTGCCGAAGACGAGCTTCAGCGTACCTCAGACGAGGTTAGCGCGACCAGCGACGCCAGGGCCAGGCTCCCCGGTCGATGCTAATCAGACTCCGTTTTTTATTCAGAAACATGAGGATGAGGGACTTTTCAAGTCGTGGAATGGTGCGCTGCAATAGCCTTCGCGGCGTCGAGCAGCGTGGCAACTATACCATCGGATTTTATTTCTTGTATAGATCGGCCGTGGTTGTAGCCGTACGGCAGCGTCAGCGTGGCCATGCCCGCCGCGCGGCCTGCCAGCGCATCGTTTTCCGAATCGCCGATGGCCACCGCGGTTTCCGGCGCGACGCCTAGCTGCACCGCGGCGGTGAGCATCGGCAGCGGATCCGGCTTCTTTTTCGGCAGGCTATCGCCGCCGAGCACGACGCTGAAATACTGGCTGAGCCCGTATTGCTCCAGCAATTCGACCGCGAAACGGTGCGGCTTGTTAGTGACGCAGGCGAGTTTGAGGCCGGCATCGCGCATGGCGCTGAGACCGGCTTCGACCTCGGGGTACAGCCGCGTGTGCACGCCGTTGATCTTGGCGTACTCCTCTTGATAGATCGCGAGCGCTTCGTCGAAACGGTCCTGTGCGTGGTCCGTTTCGAAGCGCTGAGCCAGCACATTGCGAATCAGATTCTCCGAGCCCTTGCCGATGTAGCCGATCACTTCCTCGCGCGATGTTTCCGCAGCGTCGAGTTGCGCAAGCATGCCGTTCAGGCCGGCGGTGAAATCGTCGACTGTATCGATCATCGTGCCGTCCAGATCGATGATCGCAGCTTGCAGGCGCGGGCCGGTGAAGGCCGGGGCAGGGTATGAAGTCGTCATGCTTGGTGCGTGCGGGATCCCGGTGATCGATCGGTGTCCGATCAGTGCTCGATATTGGCGAGTGCGGCGCGCATCTTGTCGATCACCGCCTTGTGGTCCGGCGCGCCGAAGATCGCAGAGCCTGCCACGAATGTGTCCGCGCCAGCCGCTGCGATTTCGGCGATGTTGTCGACCTTCACGCCACCGTCCACTTCGAGATGAATCTCGCGACCGGTCTTTTCCTTGTAGGCATCGATCCGCTTGCGCGCTTCGCGCAGTTTGACGAGCGCTTCAGGAATGAACGATTGACCGCCGAAGCCCGGATTCACCGACATGATCAGCACCAGATCGATCTTGTCCATCACGTAGTCCAGATGGCTCAGCGATGTGGCCGGGTTGAACACGAGGCCGGCCTTGCAACCGTGGTCGCGAATCAGCGACAGCGTGCGGTCGATATGGTCCGAGCCTTCCGGGTGAAAGCTGATCAGGTTCGCGCCGGCCTTGGCGAAGTCCGGCACGATGCGGTCGACGGGGCGCACCATCAGGTGCACGTCGATCGGCACGTCCACGTGCGGGCGGATCGCTTCGCAGACGAGCGGGCCGATCGTCAGGTTCGGCACGTAGTGGTTGTCCATCACGTCGAAGTGAATCCAGTCGGCGCCGGCGGCGACAACGTTGCGGACTTCTTCGCCGAGGCGGGCGAAATCGGCGGACAGGATGCTGGGGGCAATACGGAATTGCGTCATGGCGGGGGCGGATGCAAGCGGGAAAACGCCATTTTACCGTTTTGTGCGCGTCTGACCCGGCTCGCAAGCGGTTTGAGGCTGGCATCGACCAAGCGCGGCAAAAGGGACAAAACGTCTTACCGGCCCTTGGCCAGAGGGATTTGTCCGGTTGCGGGCGTGCCGCGCATCAAGCAGAATGCCAAACCATAAGCGCCGCCTAGCTAATGCGCCCGCAAACCATTGGCGTTCGGGGCTTCCCGCGATTTTTTAGCTCGTTTCACCAGACCGGAATCAGGATGAGCCAGTACGAATTCAGCGTCTCGGCGCAGGTGCAGTATCTGCCCGAAGAGTCGGACCCGGAGCGCCGCCAGTATGCGTTTGCATACACGCTGACTATCCGTAACAGCGGCCAGATGCCCGCGCAGTTGATTGCGCGTCACTGGGTGATTACCGACAGCGACAACAACGTGCAGGAAGTAAAAGGCCTGGGCGTGGTCGGACATCAGCCCCTGCTAAAACCGGGCGAGCACTTCGAATATACGAGTTGGGCGGTGATCGCCACGCCCGTCGGCACCATGCGCGGCGAGTATTTCTGCGTGGCGGAGGACGGCGAGCGCTTTGACGCACCCGTGCCCGAGTTCATTCTGCGTATGCCGCGTACTTTGCATTGAACCGGGAGCGCGGCTCGCGGTCTTTAACAAGCTTTACGGCGCAGCTTTACTGGCTTTTTTGCTGCTTTTGCTGTTCATTGGTAGCGGCGCGCGCGGCTTTTTTCTTGCCGGACGACGTCCATACAACGATAAAGACCAGCAGGAAGAGCGCGAGGAGCGATTCCAGCGCGAAGATGAGCATCGGGTATTCGTCGAACAGATCAGACATGGCGGTTTCCATCAAGAACGAACATTGTATGCGTTTTGTCCGCACGGTCGGAGCATGGCTTGGCGCGCTTTCGGTTGCGGTGATGCTGGCTTCCTGCGGCGGCGGCGGCGCGGTCCGACCCTCGGTTTCGCCGCCCACGGGTGCCGCGATCATACCCGGGCAGATTGCCGCGACGCGGCTCACAGCGGTAGCCTGGCAGCAGGTGCCGGGGTGGCAGGACGATTCGCTGATCGGCGCAACGGCGGCGTTGCGGCAAAACTGCCTGAGGCTTGCGCGTCAACCGAACTGGGCCCGCGCATGCGCGGCGGCCTCGCAGATCGACGATCTGGACGTTACCAGTGCGCGGGCGTTTTTCGAGGCGTATTTCACGCCGTTTCAGTTAGCTAACAACGACGGCACCCTCGATGGCCTCGTCACCGGCTACTACGAGCCGTTGCTGCGCGGTTCGCGCACGCGGCACGGCGTGTATCAGACGGCGCTGTACCGCTGGCCATCCGGTTATCGCTCGGGTGCTCCGCTGCCGGCGCGTGCGCAACTCGAGCGTGCGGGCGTGCTCAACGGCAACGAACTCGTGTGGGTCGACGATCCGATCGAAGCCTTCTTCCTGCAAGTGCAGGGGTCCGGGCGCGTTGTGATGGAAGACGGCAGCGTGATGCGGGTCGGCTTTGGCGGCACGAACAATCAACCGTACAAATCGATCGGGCGGTGGTTGCTCGATCGCGGCGAACTGACGCCGGCACAGGCAACCATGCAGGGGATTAAGGCATGGGCGCGCGCGAATCCCACGCGGGTCGACGCATTGCTCGATACCAATCCGCGCTTCGTGTTTTTCCGTGAGATGCCATCTGGCGAAAGTGCACCGAGCGGTGGCGCGGACGGCCCGATCGGCGCGCTGGGCGTGCCGTTGACACCGGAGCGGTCGATCGCGGTGGATCCGACCTCGATTCCGCTGGGTACGCCGGTGTTCTTGCAGACCACGCGTCCGTTGACGAACTCTCCGATGAATCGCCTCGTCTTTGCGCAGGACACGGGGTCCGCGATCAAAGGCGGCGTGCGCGCGGACTACTTTTGGGGTCTTGGCGACGATGCCGGCGATCTGGCCGGCAAGATGAAGCAGGGCGGTCGGATGTGGCTGTTGTTACCGAATTCGTGAGGGTTTGGCGGGGGCCGGGCGGCGGATTTCCTGGTTGAGAACCTGAGAACTGCCGTGTCTAATTTGCCTGGCGTCTGGCGTCTGGCGTCTGGCGTCTGGCACCCGACACCCGACACCCGACACCCGACACCCGACACCCGACACCCGGCAGCGGCGCGACTTCCAGATACGGACGCTGCCGCGTGAGTCGGCTCTCTCCGCTTCCGCTTGTCCAACACTCGCGTGCTTTGTCGACAGCGCTGTCAGCCCTGTTTACGGCGAGCACTTTTGATAACGGCGCTGACGCCGATCAGCGCCGTTATCAAGCATCGACCTTCGGCAATCTGGCGCTTCGCTTAAAGCTCCGACTTCCGCTTGTCCACCACCCGTCGAGCCTTGCCCACTGAACGCTCGATGCCGTTTACACCCAGCACGTTCACGATCGCGCTGACGCCGATCAGCGCCTTGATGTCATAGGTCAATGCCTGCTTCGCCGTGGTCAGCGCGGCAGTATCCGGTGCCGACTCCGGGCACGGTTCGACGTTCAACGTCAGGACATCAAGCGGCCCTTCCTTGGTTAACACGATCTGATAGTGAGGCGCGAGGGCGTGCTGCTTGAGCAGCAGTTCTTCAATCTGCGTCGGGAACACGTTGACGCCGCGCACGATCATCATGTCGTCCGAACGCCCCGTGATCTTTTCCATTCGGCGCATGGTGCGCGCGCTGCCCGGCAAGAGACGCGTCAGATCGCGCGTCCGGTATCGGACGATCGGCAGCGCTTCCTTGGTCAACGATGTGAATACCAGTTCGCCGAGTTCGCCGTCCGGCAGCACTTCGCCGGTTTCGGGGTCGATGATCTCGGGATAGAAATGGTCTTCCCAGATGGTTGGGCCGTCTTTGGTCTCGACGCATTCCGACGCGACACCAGGTCCCATCACTTCAGATAGGCCGTAGATATCGACAGCATCGATGCCCATGCGCTTTTCGATCGCCTGGCGCATGTCGTTGGTCCACGGTTCCGCGCCGAAGATGCCGATGCGCAGCGAGCAATTCGCCGGATCGACGCCCTGCCGTTCGAGTTCGTCGGCGATCGACAACATATAGCTCGGTGTCACCATGATGATGTCGGGCCGGAAGTCCTGAATCAGTTGCACCTGCTTTTCAGTCTGACCACCGCCAAACGGGATCACCGTCAGCCCCGCGCGCTCGGCGCCGTAATGTGCGCCCAGGCCGCCTGTGAACAAACCATAGCCGTAGCTGATGTGAACCTTGTCGCCGCGCTTTGCTCCTGCGGCGCGGATCGAACGTGCGACGAGATTCGCCCACGTATCGATATCGCGCGCCGTGTAGCCGACGACGGTCGGCTTGCCCGTCGTACCGGACGACGCGTGGATCCGCGAAATCTGCTCTTGCGGCACCGCGAACATGCCAAACGGGTAGTTGTCGCGCAGATCCTTTTTGGTGGTGAATGGGAAACGCGCCAGGTCCGCGAGGGTCTTCACTTCGCTTGGGTGGACGCCGGCTTCATCGAATTTTTGCCGATAGACCGGCGAATTCTCGTAAGCGTGGTTCAGCGACCACTTGAGCCGTTCGAGTTGGAGCGCGGCGAGTTCGTCGCGGCTGGCTGTCTCGATGGGATCGAGCGGAAGGGCGGTGGTCATCGAATGTCTCCTTGCTGCCTCAATGCTTGGGTCTGGGGTGCGGTGCGCTAGCGCGCAAAAACCCGGGACTCGTTGCTATATCTGGGGGCGCTGCCAATGTTGTCGCGGACGTACCGCGACTCTGCTGCGAATTTGGCGCGACTCTGCTGTTCAATCTGTTATTCAATCGCCTGTAGGAATCAGGTTGCCTTTGATCTGTGCAGATTTGCCGCGAAACATCGCCACGGTTTCTTCTGCGCGATTCGTGACGCGAATATCGTAAATGCCGGTGCGGCCGCTCAACGTTTGCTCAAACGCTTCGGCCGTCAACACGTCGCCGCCTTTTACCGGCCTCAGGAATTCGATCGAGCAGCCGGCTGCGACGGTGTTGATGTTGTGTGTGTTGCAGGCGAAAGCGAAGGTCGAATCAGCGAGCGTGAAAATCAGGCCGCCGTGGCAAATTTGATGGCCGTTCAGGAAGTCGTCGCGCACGGCCATGCGCAGGCGCGCGTACCCTGGGCGCACTTCTACGATTTCGAGTCCGAGTGCCCGGCTGCACGCGTCGTTTTCGTACATGGCGACCGCGGTTGCACGAGCGAGTTCGTCGGGTGTCATTTGGGCCGGGTGGTTCGACTGTGCGGACATATCAGCGACCCTCGAAGCGCGGCGCGCGTTTTTCCACGAATGCTTGCACACCTTCCGCGTAATCGTGCGAAGCGCCGAGTTCGCGTTGCAGATCGCGCTCGAGATCGAGCTGCTGATCCAGGGTTTGCGTCACGCCAGCGCGCATCGCCTGCTTGATTGCGGCGATGGCGCGCGTGGGTTGCTGCGCCAGTTGTGCTGCGAGTTTGCTTGCCGCGACGGCCAGTTCTGTGTCATCAACCGTTTGCCAGATCAGGCCCCAGCTTTCGGCTTTCTCCGCGCTCAGTTTGTCGCCGGTGATGGCGAGCCCCAAGGCGCGCGCCATGCCGACGCGTTGCGGCAGGAACCAGGTGCCGCCCGAGTCCGGTACGAGACCGATCTTCACGAATGCCTGGATGAAACTCGCCGAACGGGCGGCAAGCACCAGATCGCAAGCCAGCGCGAGATTGGCGCCGGCGCCTGCGGCCGTGCCGTTGACCGCAGCAATCACGGGCAATGACAGTGCTTGCAGGCGGCGAATCAGCGGATTGAAATGCTTGTCGATCAGCGCGCCCAGATCGGTCATCGCGCCCGGCGTGAAGTCGAGATCCGCGAGATCCTGTCCCGCGCAGAAGCCGCGGCCCGCGCCGGTCAGCACGAGCGCACGGGCGCTGGACGCCTCGACCTGGTCGAGTGCGGTGCTCAATTCCTGGTGCATCGCGCGCGTAAAGCTGTTGAGCTTGTCAGGGCGGTTCAGCGTGATGGTCGCTACGCGACTCGATGTATCTATGTCGAGGCGAATCGCTTCATATGACATTGGGTGTCTCCTCAAAGTCTCTTTGATCGGCGGCGCGGCGTTGGTGTCAGAGCCGCTCGATCACCAAGGCGATGCCTTGACCTACGCCGATACACATCGTGCAAAGCGCAAAGCGGCCGTTGATCCGCTCCAGCTGGTAAAGCGCGGTGGTGATCAAGCGCGCGCCCGATGCGCCGAGCGGGTGGCCGAGCGCGATCGCTCCGCCATTCGGATTGACGCGCGGATCGTCGTCGCGCAGACCGAGTGTGCGCAGGACGGCAAGCCCTTGCGATGCGAAGGCTTCGTTCAACTCGATCACGTCGAATTGCTCGAATGTCATGTTCAGTTGCTTCAACAGCTTTTGCGTGGCTGGCGCCGGGCCGATGCCCATGATGCGCGGCTCCACGCCCGCCGTCGCCATGCCCGCCACACGTGCACGGCGACGCAATCCATATTGATCGGCAGCCGCCTGATTCGCGAGCAGCAGTGCGCATGCGCCGTCGTTCACGCCCGATGCATTGCCGGCGGTCACGCTGCCGTCCGGGCGGACCACACCCTTGAGCTTGCCCAGGCTTTCGAGCGTCGTTTCGCGTGGATGCTCGTCGAGCGTCACGCGTACGGGGTCGCCTTTCTTCTGCGCAATTTCAACGCCGACGATTTCCTGTGCCAAAGTGCCATCGCGCTGCGCGCGGGCCGCTTTTTGCTGGCTCGACAGCGCAAAGGCGTCTTGATCCGCACGGCTTACGCTGAATTCGACGGCGACGTTTTCCGCGGTCTCCGGCATCGAATCGACGCCATATTGGCGCTTCATTAGCGGATTGATGAAGCGCCAGCCGATGGTCGTGTCGTAAATGTCGGCCTGCCGCGAGAACGCACTGGTGGCCTTGCCCATCACGAACGGCGCGCGGGTCATGCTTTCCACCCCGCCAGCGATCATCAACCGCGCTTCACCCGCTTTGATGGCGCGAGCAGCGGTGCCGACCGCGTCCATGCCCGAGCCGCACAGGCGGTTGATGGTTGCGCCGGGTGTGTCCGTGGGCAAGCCGGCCAGCAATGCGGACATGCGGGCGACGTTGCGGTTGTCTTCGCCGGCCTGATTGGCGCAGCCATAGATCACGTCGTCAATTGCCCGCCAGTCGACACCGGGATTGCGCTCGATCAGCGCTTTGATCGGCACCGCACCCAGGTCATCGGCGCGGACATCTTTCAGGGCGCCGCCGTAACGGCCGATTGGGGTGCGAATCGCGTCGCAAATGAAGGCGTCGTTCATGTGGGTTCCTACTGGGACGGTTCGGCGGGACATGCCGAACCGATGTCTCATGTTAGTTGGGGCGCACGGCTCGGTCCATTCGGCCAAACGGCATAGGACGAAAGCCGTGCTTTTGTCTTACGCCATTCAGCCAGCTACCGCCGGTGCCGCTTTCGGTTCAACATGAACTCGACTTTGAACGACGCGGAAGCGGTTCGCGACAAAGGCCGCATCGGCCAGCGCGGCATTTGCTGCCGGGTTTGCGCCCGTGCCGTGGAAGTCGGAGAAAGCAGCGGACTGATTGACGAAAACGCTGCCCGTCAAATTGATCGAGAGTGCTACGCCACCGCGGATCGATGCTTCGTGCGCCTCGTCGAGCACAGCTTCATCCGTGCTGTAGACCGACAGCGTCAGCGCGCCGTGCTCGGCGGCGATCGCGCCAGCAAGGTCGAGCGACTGAGCTGTAGAGTCCGTCGCGATCACGAACGAGATCGGGCCGAACCATTCTTTGGTGAACTGCGCGTGGTCGGTTGCAGCATCCAGTTGGAGCACGAGCGGTGTGCGTACGCGGGCGCCGGCAAAAGCTGGATGCTCGAGCGATTGGCTTTCTACCAGAACGCGGCCGAGCTTGACGGCTTCGTCGATACGTTGGGTTACGCCTTCGTTCTGGATCGCGCCGAGCAGTTCGACGGCGCGCGCCGGGTCTGCAACCAGTTTTTGCACTGCGCCGGCGATAGCTTGAGCAACTTCGTCGAAACCCAGTGTGCCTTCAGCGGTGCGGATGCCGGCGCGCGGTACGTAGATGTTTTGCGGCGCGGTGCACATCTGGCCCGAGTACAGCGCGAGTGAGAAGGCGATATTGCGAGCGGCGGCTTTGATGTCGTCCACCGAGTCGATCACGATCTGGTTGACGCCGGCCTTTTCGGTGTAGACCTGAGCCTGATGCGCATTGCGCTCAAGCCAGGTGCCGTTTTGTGTGCTACCCGTGAAGTCGATCAATTTGATTTCCGGACGCAGCGCCAGATCTTGGACGAGCGGGCCATCGTTCGGTTCGGTCGCCAGCAGCGTGACGATGTTCGGATCGAAACCGGCTTCGCGCAGCACGTCACGCGCGATTCGTACGGTCAGCGCGAGCGGCAGGATCGCGCCCGGATGCGGCTTGACGATGACCGTGTTGCCTGTTGCCAGATCAGCGAAGAGGCCCGGATAGCCGTTCCACGTCGGAAAGGTGCAGCAGCCGAGCACGAGACCGGTGCCGCGCGGTACGACGGTGTAGCGTTTGTGCATCGCGAGCGGCGGATTTTTGCCTTGCGGCTTTTCCCAATGGGCACCGGCGGGAATGCCGCGCAGTTGATCCCATGCGTACACGACCGCTTCGAGTGCACGGTCTTGCGCATGCGGGCCGCCGGCCTGGAAGGCCATCATGAATGCCTGACCGGTTGTGTGCATCACGCTGTAGCCGATTTCGAAGCTGGCGCGATTCACGCGCGCGAGGATTTCGAGGCATACGCCGATCCATGCCTGCGGGCCGGCTTTGCGCCAATCGCGCTGTGCCGCGGCGGCGGCGGAGATCAGCGCATCGGGATCGGCTTTCGGATAGCGCACGCCAAGCGGGAACCCGAACGGCGAGACTTCAGCGCCGACGGTTTCCCCAGTTGACGGCTGGTCGAGTTCGAACGTCTTGTTCAGGTGCGCTTTGAATGCGGTTTCGCCGTCGGCGCTGGCTGTTTCCCCGTACACTTTCGGACTGGGCATCTCGACGAACGGGCTCCAGTAGCCGCGCGTCTCAATCGCGGTGAGTGCCTTTTGCAGCGTGTCTTCGTGCTTGGTGAATAGCGGATGTGTCATGGCAGAGGGGCTTGTCTGTACGTTGGGAAAAGCCTGTCGAATAATTGACCGACCGGTTGGTTGGTGAATGGTAGCATTATTAAGACGGCCGCGCGAAGCGTTTTCGCGCGCCATTAACCATTAGGAGGCGGCATGGCTTACGAGAACATTCAGGTTGAGACGCGGGGGCGGGTCGGTTTGGTCACGTTGAATCGCCCGAAGGCGTTGAACGCGCTGAACGACGCGTTGATGGACGAACTGGGCGCTGCGCTGCGCGAGTTCGATGCCGACGAAGCGATTGGTGCGATCGTGGTGACGGGCAGCGAGAAAGCGTTTGCCGCCGGCGCCGACATCGGCATGATGGCGACCTACACCTATATGGATGTCTACAAAGGCGACTACATCACTCGCAACTGGGAAACGGTGCGCTCCATCCGCAAGCCGATCATTGCGGCGGTGGCGGGCTTCGCGCTTGGCGGTGGTTGCGAGTTGGCGATGATGTGCGACATTATTTTCGCCGCCGACACTGCGAAATTCGGCCAGCCGGAAATCAAGCTCGGCATCATGCCGGGTGCTGGCGGTACGCAGCGACTGCCGCGCGCCGTCTCAAAGGCGAAGGCGATGGACCTATGCCTGACCGCCCGCTTCATGGACGCTGCTGAGGCGGAGCGCGCTGGATTGGTCTCGCGGGTGATTCCCGCGGCTTCGCTGCTCGACGAGGCAGTGGCTGCGGCCGCAACCATCGCTGAATTCCCGCTGCCGGCGGTGATGATGGTCAAGGAGTCGGTTAACCGTGCGTACGAAACGACGCTTGCGGAAGGCGTGCATTTCGAGCGCCGTCTCTTCCATTCGCTCTTCGCTACGGAGGATCAGAAGGAGGGGATGGCCGCGTTTGTTGAGAAGCGCAAACCGGTTTTCAAGCATCGTTAATACGCTTGTCAAAATAACGCTTGCAAGGGGCCGTGCGGCTCGCTAGAATCTCGCTCTTTCGTGCTTCGGACACCGGGGCACGGGAGGCGGGAGAGCCAGTAGTGGCAAGGCTTTGCGCGAAGTGAGCGGGTTGAGAAAGTTGGAAAAACCTGTTGACGGCGTAGCGAAAGTTCTTCATAATCTCGTTTCTCTGCTGCTGATGCAGCGACGCAGAACGAAGCGGTGCCGGGTGGTTGTGATGTGATGCAACGCGGTGCTGGTTCGGTAGTGAATGCGTACTCGATCTTTAAAAATTAACAGCCGATAAGTGTGGGCGCTTGATGCGCGACGCGCCGGTGGATTCTTCGGAGTCTGCCGGGAAGCGAAAGTATCAAGTCTCACACTAGTATTAAAGGAAAGTTTTCCTGCTGGGGTGGATTCACGCCGGCAGGATGATCATTCGTCAGTACGTTGAGTGAGCGACCGGTTCGTAGGCAGGAAACTGCGTGAACCGAAAAACAGTAACAGGTTTGAACTGAAGAGTTTGATCCTGGCTCAGATTGAACGCTGGCGGCATGCCTTACACATGCAAGTCGAACGGCAGCACGGGGGCAACCCTGGTGGCGAGTGGCGAACGGGTGAGTAATACATCGGAACGTGTCCTGTAGTGGGGGATAGCCCGGCGAAAGCCGGATTAATACCGCATACGCTCTACGGAGGAAAGGGGGGGATCGCAAGACCTCCCGCTACAGGGGCGGCCGATGGCAGATTAGCTAGTTGGTGGGGTAAAGGCCTACCAAGGCGACGATCTGTAGCTGGTCTGAGAGGACGACCAGCCACACTGGGACTGAGACACGGCCCAGACTCCTACGGGAGGCAGCAGTGGGGAATTTTGGACAATGGGGGAAACCCTGATCCAGCAATGCCGCGTGTGTGAAGAAGGCCTTCGGGTTGTAAAGCACTTTTGTCCGGAAAGAAAACCTCCGCCCTAATATGGTGGGGGGATGACGGTACCGGAAGAATAAGCACCGGCTAACTACGTGCCAGCAGCCGCGGTAATACGTAGGGTGCAAGCGTTAATCGGAATTACTGGGCGTAAAGCGTGCGCAGGCGGTCCGCTAAGACAGATGTGAAATCCCCGGGCTTAACCTGGGAACTGCATTTGTGACTGGCGGGCTAGAGTATGGCAGAGGGGGGTAGAATTCCACGTGTAGCAGTGAAATGCGTAGAGATGTGGAGGAATACCGATGGCGAAGGCAGCCCCCTGGGCCAATACTGACGCTCATGCACGAAAGCGTGGGGAGCAAACAGGATTAGATACCCTGGTAGTCCACGCCCTAAACGATGTCAACTAGTTGTTGGGTCTTCATTGACTTAGTAACGTAGCTAACGCGTGAAGTTGACCGCCTGGGGAGTACGGTCGCAAGATTAAAACTCAAAGGAATTGACGGGGACCCGCACAAGCGGTGGATGATGTGGATTAATTCGATGCAACGCGAAAAACCTTACCTACCCTTGACATGTATGGAATCCTGCTGAGAGGTGGGAGTGCCCGAAAGGGAGCCGTAACACAGGTGCTGCATGGCTGTCGTCAGCTCGTGTCGTGAGATGTTGGGTTAAGTCCCGCAACGAGCGCAACCCTTGTCCCTAGTTGCTACGCAAGAGCACTCTAGGGAGACTGCCGGTGACAAACCGGAGGAAGGTGGGGATGACGTCAAGTCCTCATGGCCCTTATGGGTAGGGCTTCACACGTCATACAATGGTCGGAACAGAGGGTCGCCAACCCGCGAGGGGGAGCCAATCCCAGAAAACCGATCGTAGTCCGGATCGCACTCTGCAACTCGAGTGCGTGAAGCTGGAATCGCTAGTAATCGCGGATCAGCATGCCGCGGTGAATACGTTCCCGGGTCTTGTACACACCGCCCGTCACACCATGGGAGTGGGTTTTACCAGAAGTGGCTAGTCTAACCGCAAGGAGGACGGTCACCACGGTAGGATTCATGACTGGGGTGAAGTCGTAACAAGGTAGCCGTATCGGAAGGTGCGGCTGGATCACCTCCTTTCTCGAGCTAACGTGTCAATGCGTTGAGCGCTCACGCTTATCGGCTGTGAATCAGGACAGACTCAGGGGTCTGTAGCTCAGTTGGTTAGAGCACCGTCTTGATAAGGCGGGGGTCGATGGTTCGAATCCATCCAGACCCACCACTGTTTCTGCGGTGGCTGCGCTAATGACTGAAACCCCTGGGTAGATCAGTACGGATAGGGATGTATTGATATCTGTGTGACTGGGGGATTAGCTCAGCTGGGAGAGCACCTGCTTTGCAAGCAGGGGGTCGTCGGTTCGATCCCGTCATCCTCCACCAATCTTCAATGCTGGTTTATCTGCAGCGCACGTTGAAAGACGTTGGCGGTGTAGTGAAACAAGCATTGGCGATTGAGCCAGTCAGAGTGATACGTGGTTATAGCAACCGCGATATCGGCTGTCGTTCTTTAACAATCAGGAAGAAGTAGTAAAGAGATTCACGAAAGATCACTTAGAGATGGGTGATCGAGTAGGTGAATCAGGGTTGTGATTGTATCAATGTATGAAAAGGTGATCGAAAGATCGCTTTGGAATACGGCGCAACACGAATACTCAACCTGTAGCGATTGTGGCGAGCGTTGCATTCCCAGTGGATGCGACATGAGACACACCCGTTATAGGGTCAAGCGAACAAGTGCATGTGGTGGATGCCTTGGCGATCACAGGCGATGAAGGACGCGGTAGCCTGCGAAAAGCGGTGGGGAGCTGGCAAACGAGCTTTGATCCACCGATATCCGAATGGGGAAACCCACTCCTTATGGAGTATCCATAGCTGAATACATAGGCTATGCGAAGCGAACGCGGTGAACTGAAACATCTAAGTAACCGCAGGAAAAGAAATCAACCGAGATTCCCAGAGTAGTGGCGAGCGAAATGGGATCAGCCTGTACTCTTTATCTTCATTGTTAGTCGAAGGCTCTGGAAAGTGCCGCCATAGCAGGTGATAGCCCTGTAGACGAAAACAGCGGGGAAGAACTAGGTGTACGACAAGTAGGGCGGGACACGTGAAATCCTGTCTGAAGATGGGGGGACCATCCTCCAAGGCTAAATACTCGTGATCGACCGATAGTGAACCAGTACCGTGAGGGAAAGGCGAAAAGAACCCCGGGAGGGGAGTGAAATAGATCCTGAAACCGCATGCATACAAACAGTCGGAGCCTTTGAAAGAGGGTGACGGCGTACCTTTTGTATAATGGGTCAGCGACTTACATTCAGTGGCAAGCTTAACCGATTAGGGCAGGCGTAGCGAAAGCGAGTCCGAACAGGGCGTTCAGTCGCTGGGTGTAGACCCGAAACCAGGTGATCTATCCATGGCCAGGATGAAGGTGCGGTAACACGTACTGGAGGTCCGAACCCACTAACGTTGAAAAGTTAGGGGATGAGCTGTGGATAGGGGTGAAAGGCTAAACAAACCTGGAAATAGCTGGTTCTCTCCGAAAACTATTTAGGTAGTGCCTCGTGTATCACCTTCGGGGGTAGAGCACTGTCATGGTTGTGGGGTCCATTGCGGATTACTACGCCATAGCAAACTCCGAATACCGAAGAGTGCAATCACGGGAGACAGACATCGGGTGCTAACGTCCGGTGTCAAGAGGGAAACAACCCAGACCGCCAGCTAAGGTCCCCAAATATTGCTAAGTGGGAAACGAAGTGGGAAGGCTAAAACAGTCAGGAGGTTGGCTTAGAAGCAGCCATCCTTTAAAGAAAGCGTAATAGCTCACTGATCGAGTCGTCCTGCGCGGAAGATGTAACGGGGCTAAGCAATATACCGAAGCTGCGGATGCACATTTATGTGCATGGTAGGAGAGCGTTCCGTAAGCCTGCGAAGGTGCATTGAAAAGTGCGCTGGAGGTATCGGAAGTGCGAATGCTGACATGAGTAGCGATAAAGGGGGTGAAAGGCCCCCTCGCCGTAAGCCCAAGGTTTCCTACGCAACGTTCATCGGCGTAGGGTGAGTCGGCCCCTAAGGCGAGGCAGAAATGCGTAGCTGATGGGAAGCAGGTTAATATTCCTGCACCATTGTTAAATGCGATGGGGGGACGGATCGCGGAAGGTTGTCCGGGTGTTGGAAGTCCCGGTTCCTGTGTTGGAGAAGGCGCTTAGGCAAATCCGGGCGCGGAATTCAAGGGCATGGGACGAGTGATCTAGGTCACGAAGCAACTGGAAGTGGTTCCAAGAAAAGCCTCTAAGCTTCAGTTTAACAAGACCGTACCGCAAACCGACACAGGTGGGCGAGATGAGTATTCTAAGGCGCTTGAGAGAACTCGGGAGAAGGAACTCGGCAAATTGGTACCGTAACTTCGGGATAAGGTACGCCCCTGTAGCTTGACTGGCCTGCGCCAGAAGGGTGAAGGGGTTGCAATAAACTGGTGGCTGCGACTGTTTAATAAAAACACAGCACTCTGCAAACACGAAAGTGGACGTATAGGGTGTGACGCCTGCCCGGTGCCGGAAGATTAAATGATGGGGTGCAAGCTCTTGATTGAAGTCCCGGTAAACGGCGGCCGTAACTATAACGGTCCTAAGGTAGCGAAATTCCTTGTCGGGTAAGTTCCGACCTGCACGAATGGCGTAACGATGGCCACACTGTCTCCTCCCGAGACTCAGCGAAGTTGAAGTGTTTGTGATGATGCAATCTCCCCGCGGCTAGACGGAAAGACCCCATGAACCTTTACTGTAGCTTTGCATTGGACTTTGAACCGGTCTGTGTAGGATAGGTGGGAGGCTTTGAAGCGTGGACGCCAGTCTGCGTGGAGCCGACCTTGAAATACCACCCTGGTTTGTTTGAGGTTCTAACCTTGGTCCGTGATCCGGATCGGGGACAGTGCATGGTAGGCAGTTTGACTGGGGCGGTCTCCTCCCAAAGTGTAACGGAGGAGTACGAAGGTACGCTAGGTACGGTCGGAAATCGTGCTGATAGTGCAATGGCATAAGCGTGCTTAACTGCGAGACCGACAAGTCGAGCAGGTGCGAAAGCAGGTCATAGTGATCCGGTGGTTCTGTATGGAAGGGCCATCGCTCAACGGATAAAAGGTACTCTGGGGATAACAGGCTGATACCGCCCAAGAGTTCATATCGACGGCGGTGTTTGGCACCTCGATGTCGGCTCATCTCATCCTGGGGCTGTAGCCGGTCCCAAGGGTATGGCTGTTCGCCATTTAAAGAGGTACGTGAGCTGGGTTTAAAACGTCGTGAGACAGTTTGGTCCCTATCTGCCGTGGGCGCTGGATATTTGAAGGGGGCTGCTCCTAGTACGAGAGGACCGGAGTGGACGAACCTCTGGTGTACCGGTTGTCACGCCAGTGGCATCGCCGGGTAGCTATGTTCGGAAGAGATAACCGCTGAAAGCATCTAAGCGGGAAACTCGCCTTAAGATGAGATATCCCCGGGGCTTCGAGCCCCTTGAAGGGTCGTTCAAGACCAGGACGTTGATAGGTCAGGTGTGGAAGCGCAGTAATGCGTTAAGCTAACTGATACTAATTGCCCGTAAGGCTTGATCCTATAACAGGTGTGTGTCGGCAGCCGTTAGTGCTTCAGCACTTATGGATGCCCCACCCTGCGCCATGCGCAGGGTCTTGAGACCACATGCACAGGTTGAGATCGATGTTGTGCCTCGAACAACACAGCCCGAGCTTGCTGAAAGCTCCTCTGGTGAGCATCACCAGAAACTACTTCTTCCAGATTGGTTGTGTTGACAAAGTCAACACGACAACAAGTCATGCCTGATGACCATAGCGAGTCGGTCCCACCCCTTCCCATCCCGAACAGGACCGTGAAACGACTCCACGCCGATGATAGTGCGGATTCCCGTGTGAAAGTAGGTAATCGTCAGGCTCCCCAGCATGTCCAGAAACCCCACCCCACAAAGGTGGGGTTTTTGCGTTTACGGCCGTAAAAACAGCGTCAATACGGCCCCGGCAACATCACCCCGGGAAATACGTGGCCGTTTCTGCCGATCCGGAGCGCGCTCGCGTAACCCGTCAGCTCCAGATAAGCGCGTCCGGCGTCAGTGACGCCGCCGCGAATTGACATGCGCGGAGGTGAAGCGGAGAGCCGACGTATAAGCCGTTGCCCCGATCCACCCAACCGCCTTATTTTCCTGGTGCCAGGAATCGTTGTGCCAGACGGACCCAGTACGTCGCCCCGATCGGCAATAGCTCGTCGTTGAAGTCATAGCTCGCGTTATGCAGCATGCAAGGCCCGGCACCATGTCCTGAGTCCCGGTGACCACCGTCTCCATTGCCGAGAAACGCGTAACAGCCCGGCTTCGCCAGCAGCATGAACGAAAAATCCTCGGCGCCCATCGTCGGTTCGACCGAGTCGTCGACATTTTCCGCACCGACAATTTCCTTCATGACTGCCGCAGCGAAGCGGGTCTCTTCGCTACTGTTGACGGTTGGCGGATAGTTGCGATGGAAATGGATTTCAACCGAGCAATCGTAAGCCTCGGCCGTGCTCTCAGCGATCTTGCGCATGCGCGATTCGATCAGATCGAGCGTTTCGGTGGTAAAAGTGCGCACGGTGCCTGAAATCCACGCATCGTTCGGGACGACATTGACGGCGTCGCCGGCGTGGATCTGGGTGATCGACAGTACCGCGGTATCGAGCGGCTTCTTGTTTCGCGTGATGATGCTCTGCAGTCCGTTCGCGATCTGCACTGCTGTGAACACGGGGTCGCGGCCGTTGTGCGGCAGCGCTGCATGCGAACCCACACCTTTGATTTCAATACGAAATTCGTTGCTTGAGGCCATAATCGGCCCTTCGGTCACGCCGAAGTGGCCTGCCGCCATGCCCGGCCAGTTGTGGATTCCGAAAACCGTATCGACCGGAAACTTCGTGAACAGGCCGTCATCGATCATTGCCTGTGCGCCGGCACCACCTTCTTCTGCCGGTTGAAAGATGAACACGATCGTGCCGTCAAAATCTCCGTGCTTGACGAGATGTCGCGCCGCGCCAAGCAGCATCGCGGTATGTCCGTCATGACCGCACGCATGCATTTTGCCGTCGTTCTGCGAGCGATGGTCGAAACTGTTGAGCTCCTGAATCGGCAGCGCATCCATGTCGGCGCGCAGTCCGATCGAGCGCGATCCGTTGCCGCGTTTCAGTACGCCAACTACGCCTGTTTTGCCCAATCCGCGATGCGTTTCGATGCCCCAGGACTCAAGTGTCCTCGCAACCAGATCCGCTGTTGCAGTTTCTTCGTAACGCAGTTCGGGGTGCGCATGAATCGTTCGTCGAAGGGCCTGAATTTCGCCGTGAGCGGCCTGGATTTCTGGGATCAGTTTCATGATGGTGCGCGTGTGCTTTGCTTTGCGTGGAGTCGCCCGGGGCCATATCACCCGGGCACGTTGATAACTGATTCTACGCCGAAGGCATTTTTGGCGGCACTATGCGGTTCAGCGGGCAACGCGCGTAATAAAATTCGGGGTCACCCCACCCATTACCGCTCTCTTCGACGGATCGCCGATGAATGCTCCGACTGAATTCGCCCGCGCGGTATGCCCGCACGATTGCCCTGATACCTGCGCGATGCGCGTGACCGTCGAAGACGGACGGGCGATCAAGGTCACCGGCGATCCCGATCATCCTCCGACTCAGGGCGTGCTATGTACCAAAGTCAGCCGCTATGCCGAGCGGGTGCACCATCCTCATCGGTTGACGACACCGATGAAGCGCGTCGGCCGCAAAGGCGAGGGCCATTTTGAGCCGATCAGCTGGGATGAGGCGTTTGAGTTGGCCGCAGCACGCCTGTCGGAGATCGCGAACCGGGCGCCAGAAGCCATCATGCCGTACAGCTACGCCGGCACGCTGGGCCTGGTTCAAGGTGACAGCATTGCGCAGCGGTTCTTTCACAAACTCGGAGCATCGCAGTTAGACCGCACGATTTGTGCAGCCGCCGGTGCGGCGGGGCTGAAATACACCTACGGCGCCAGCCTCGGCATGCTCATTGAGTTTTTCGCCGAGAGTGAGGTCATCCTGATCTGGGGCTCAAATCCCATCGCGTCGAACCTGCACTTCTGGACGCGCGCCCAGGAAGCCAGGCGTCGCGGCGCACGGCTGATCGCGATCGATCCGTACCGCTCGCTGACGGCGGAAAAATGCCACCAGCACATTGCACTGAAACCCGGAACCGACGGTGCTTTAGCGCTCGGCATGATCAACGTGTTGATCACGGAAAATCTGCTCGATCACGCCTACATCGCTGCCCATACGCTGGGCTTCGATGAACTCACAGCGCGTGCGTTCAGTTATCCGCCGTCACGTGCCGCTCGAATTTGCGGCATTGACGAACAAGTGATCGTCGATCTTGCGCGGCTTTACGGGAGCACGAAGAAGGCTGCGATCCGCATGAACTATGGCCTGCAGCGGGTGCGTGGCGGCGGTAACGCGGTGCGCGCGATCGCATGTTTGCCTTCGCTGACAGGTGCATGGCGCGAACGGGCGGGAGGTGCGCTATTGTCCTCGGGCGGATGGGCGCCGGTGGATTCGCACGCGTTGCAGCGCCCGGACCTGATGCCGGGCTGGCCCGCCAAGGCATCGCGCGTTATCAATATGAACGCAATCGGCGACGCATTGCTGCATCCGGGCGACGCCACGTTCGGCCCGAAAGTCGAGGCGATCATCGTCTATAACTCGAATCCGGTGGCGGTCGCGCCGGACTCCGAACGGGTCGCCGCCGGTTTTGCACGTGAAGACCTGTTCACGATCGTACTCGAGCACTTTCAGACCGACACTGCGGACTACGCCGATCTGCTTCTGCCTGCCACGACACAGCTCGAGCACCTCGACGTGCACAAGTCGTACGGGCACACGCACGTGATGGTGAACCTGCCAGCGATCGCGCCGATTGGCGATGCACGCCCGAACACGGAAATCTTTCGCGGCCTCGCGCGCCATATGGGACTGCAGGAGCCGGCGCTTTACGATAGCGACGACGCTGTCGCACAGTCAGCATTCCGCTGGAATGACAAAACGCTCGAAGGCGTCAGCTGGGATTCGCTAAAGAAAACCGGCTGGGCAGCGCTGAGCCTGCCTGAGGCGCCATTCGCCGAGGGCGGCTTTCGCACGCCATCCGGTAAATGCGAATTCTTCAGCGAACGCCTCGCGCAGCAAGGGCTTGATCCGTTGCCGGACTATCTGCCGCCTTACGAATCCGCAGACGGTGCGCCCGAGCTCGCCGCCCGTTACCCGCTTGCAATGATCTCGCCGCCCGCGCGCAACTTTCTGAACAGTACCTTCGTGAACATCGAAAGCCTGCGCTCGACAGAAGGTGAGCCGCATCTGGACATCCATCCGGCCGACGCGCGGCAGCGAAACATCGCCGACGGTGATCAGGTGCGCATATTCAACGATCGCGGCGCGATGCAGGCGCGCGCCCGTGTCACCGACAGGACACGTCAAGGACTCGTTGTCGGCTTGTCGATCTGGTGGAAGAAGCTCGCACCCGATGGCCGCAACGCGAATCAGGTCACCAGCCAGGCGCTTACCGATCTGGGTGGATCGGCCACGTTCTACGACTGCCTCGTCGAAGTCGAACGCGCCTGAAAACACGCTCAACAATCTCGCAGCGACGGTCCCCGACGGGTTCGAGGCTGCAGTCTAACTCAGCCGCTCCTCGGGGATAGCACAGGGATGCCCATGCTACGATGCGTTTTTAGCACGACCATTCGAAAATAAAGAAGGAGACGCTGCATGAACAAAATCTGGCTGAAATCTTATCCGCCCGGCGTTCCCGCAGAGATTGACCCGACTCGCTATTCGTCCATCGCCGACCTGCTCGAAGAAGCCTTCCGCGACCACCGTGCCAAACCAGCGTTCGTCTGCATGGGCAAGGAGATTAGCTACGGCGAGCTGGACACGCTTTCGCGCCAGTTGGCCGCGTGGTTTCAGTCGAAGGGTCTCGCCCGCGGCGCGCGCGTTGCAATCATGATGCCGAACGTGCTGCAATATCCCGTGGCGATCGCGGCGATATTGCGCGCGGGCTACGTGGTGGTGAACGTGAATCCGCTCTATACCCCGCGAGAACTCGAGCATCAGCTCAAGGACAGCGGCGCGGAAGCGATTATTCTGCTCGAAAACTTCGCTGTCACGCTGCAGGCGATTGTGCGCAATACGTCGGTCAAGCACATTGTCGTCGCCACAATGGGCGATCTGATGGGCGTGAAGGGCACGTTGGTGAACTTCGTCGTGCGCCGCGTGAAGAAGATGGTGCCGGCGTGGAGTTTGCCCGGCCACGTCAAATTCAACACCGCGATCGCCGAGGGCGCCCACCAAAGTTTCAAACCGGTCCAGCAAGGCCCCGACGACGTCGCGTTTCTACAGTACACGGGCGGCACGACCGGTGTGGCCAAGGGCGCGACGCTCTTGCATCGAAACCTGATCGCCAACGTGCTGCAATCGGAAGTCTGGCTCGATCCGGTTCGCGCTCACCGCACGGACATCGATCAGTTCATCACCGTTGTCGCGTTGCCGCTCTATCACGTTTTTGCGCTGACGGTCTGCGGACTGCTGACGATCCGTACGGGCGGCCTCGGCGTGCTGATCCCAAATCCGCGCGACATCCCCGGCATGATCAAGGCGCTGGAGGGCTATCCGATCACGACGATTCCCGCTGTCAACACGTTGTACAACGCGATGCTGAACAGCCCAGACTTCCACAAACTCGATCTTTCGAAGCTGATCGCGGCAAATGGCGGCGGTATGGCGGTGCAGGAAGCCGTCGCCAGGCGCTGGTTCGAGCATACGCATACGCCGATCATCGAAGGCTACGGTCTGTCGGAGACGTCGCCATGTGTGACCTGCAATCCGGTTACCGTCACGGAATATAGCGGTACGATCGGTTTGCCGCTGCCGTCGACGGAAATCTCGATTCGCGACGACGAAGGCAACGAGGTGCCGCTTGGCCAGCCGGGAGAAATCTGCATCCGCGGTCCGCAGGTGATGGCTGGCTACTGGAACCGCCCGGACGAAACGGCCAAGGTGATGACGCCGGATGGCTTCTTTAAATCGGGCGATGTCGGCTTGATGAACGAAAACGGCTTCGTCAAGATCGTCGATCGGAAGAAGGACATGATTCTGGTCTCGGGTTTCAACGTCTATCCGAACGAAATCGAGGACGTAGTCGCCAAGATGCCGGGGGTGTTCGAAGTCGCAGCTGTCGGCGTGCCGGATCAGCATTCGGGCGAAGCGGTAAAGTTGTTCGTCGTGAAAAAGGACCAGGCGCTTACCGACACGGATATCCTCACCTACTGCAAAACGCAGTTGACCGGCTACAAGCGGCCGAAGATTGTCGAATTCCGTACTGAGTTGCCGAAGAGCAATGTCGGCAAGATCCTGCGTCGCGAGTTGCGCGACGGCCGGGCTTAAGCGTCCCATGCGCATTAGACCCGCCGGCTCGAACGAAGCCGACATGAAGTAAAGATTTGCGTGAAGAGTAAGAAAGGCCCGGTAGACGAGAGTCTGCCGGGCCTTTCTATTTGGCGCCGTCACCAGTCTCTCTCGCAGTCCAGTCGACTCAAGCGGCGCTCGGCCATATAAAAAAAGGCGCCCGAAGGCGCCTTTGAGGCAAACTGCTTTTTTACGACTTATTAGAACTTGTGACGGATGCCGATACGAGCCGTGAACTGGTTCTGGTTCGCCGACGGGGTGATGTTGTTGATGGATGCAGTTGCAGCAACCGGAGTTCCCGCTGCATTCAGCGTCTCGCCCAAAGCGTGCTGGTACACACCCGTCACGTACACGTCGGTACGCTTGGACAGGAAGTAATCCACACCAACTGCACCTTGGTGGTACTGAGCGCGCGATTGACCTTCGATTTCCGCGCCACGGGTGTAGTCATACGCAGCACCGACCAGCAACGCCGGGGTCAACTGATACTTGAAGTTGATTTCCGCGTTGTTGAACGTAGCCGATTGGCCCGCGAACGGCGAATGGTACGTTGCGCCCAGGTTCCCGAAGCGGATATTCGAGTACGTTGCGCCGATCGTTGCTGCGCCGAACGTATATGCACCGCCTGCACCAATGACCTGGTACGTGTTAGCCGACGCGAAGCCAGTGTACACACCCGACGTCACAGCCGAAGCTGCCGCTGTCGTCGTGGCCGGCGTATTGAACAGACCGCCCGTATTCGCCGGGGTGCGCGCGTTAAGGTAAGCAACGCCGAGAACGAGAGGACCGTTGTTGTAGCCAGCGCCCAACGACCAGATCTGGTTCTGCGAGAAATTTCCGGCTTGGCCGCCGAAGCTGTACGTGCCGCCGAACGTTAGGCCGTTGTAGTTTACGCTCGAGTACTTGACCGTGTTGTTGGTACGGAACGCGTTGTTGAAGTTGTCGAGGTCGCTCGGGTGAGCTGCGATGTAGCCGCCCCATTGATCGCCCGCTTCCAGCGGGCCGACGTAGTCAACCACGGAGTCGTACTGACGACCCAGCGTGACCGAGCCGACCTGGCTCGACGACAGGCCGACGTAAGCTTGACGGCCGAACAGCAGGCCCTTTTGGCCGAGCGTGCCGTTGGTCACGTCAAAGCCGTTTTCCAACACGAAGATTGCCTTCAGACCGCCACCCAGATCTTCCGTGCCACGCAGACCGAAACGGCTACCTGACAGCACGCCGCTGGACATGTTGTACAGGTGCTGGCCTTTAGCGTTCGTGTTGACGTTAAGACCAACGTCGACAATACCGTACAAGGTCACGCTGCTCTGAGCATGTGCGACGCCAGCGAATGCGCCCAGTGCTGCAAGAGCGAGAAGCGACTTTTTCATCGAATGATCTCCAAGGATTACGAATCTTTTGTACAAGGCGAATATTTGTATAGCGTTGAGGCCTTGCTTGTCCAACTTCGCGAGAAGTTGCACGTAATGTAACAAAAGGCATACATGGCACAAAGCAAAAGGAGACGGCCAAAGCGGCTCCTGTTTCGTTTACGCAACATGGTCTAAAATCACAAATTGGCCGTCGGATTCGTTTGAATTCAAGGTCTTCGCGAAGCCGGTTTTGCCTTGCAAAGCCTTGTCGCGTGGACCGGCCAGCGCGACGAGGCGGTTCTCGAATCAGGGAGTACTTAATGCTTTTGGACGAGTTGATTAGCGAGTTTGATCGGGGTTTACGCTCAATGACTGGCGTGTCGCGAATGAGTCGTCCGTTGCCGGTTCCGCAAGAGTCAGCGGCGGAGCCCGCCGAACTCTCTCCGGCGGAACGCGCGCATGCGGCCGGCTTGATGCGTGTGAACCACGTCGGCGAGGTGTGCGCCCAGGCGCTATACCAGGCTCAGAAACTCGCTACCCGATCGCCGCCTTTGCGGGCGGTGTTTAATCACGCGGCCATCGAAGAGGAGGATCATCTGGCGTGGACTGCCAAACGCCTCCAAGCGCTTGATTCCCGTCCCAGCCTGTTAAACCCGCTCTGGTATACAGGCGCGTTGGCAATCGGCCTCGCAGCAGGCCGCCTGGGTGATCGGGTGAGTCTTGGCTTCATGGCCGAAACCGAGCGCCAGGTCGAACAGCATCTGGATAGCCATCTGGATCAATTGCCCGCGGCCGACCGCGAGTCGCGCGCGATCGTCGAACAGATGCGTGTGGACGAGGCGGAACATGGTAAATCCGCCATGGACGCGGGCGGCGTCGAGTTGCCGTTCCCTGCGCGCGCACTCATGCGGGCGGTATCGAAAGTCATGACGCGCACTGCCTATTACATATAAGTCCGAGACCCACGCTCACGCACCGCCTGAAAGTGGGACGGCGCCTCGCGCGCCGCCCACCCGAGATACCCGGAACGCCAGCCAACACCTCCCGATCCCGCTTCACGATCTCTTACATTCCGCGCCTTTCCCTCGCACTTTTCACGTATCACCTTCACAAGCGTCACTAGCCCATTCATTTATAACGGTTTTCCGTTTTATGCCCGATGTGAAGGAGTCGCGCTAAGTCCTTGTTCTAGCAAACAAAATTCGCTCGAAAAGCGTGTATCTCCCTTGACCCCTGTTTAGCGTTCCTCTAAAGTGGGAGACAGTGTGAGAAAGTGTATTTTTGTGTGATCTCACGGGCGGTTTGGGGTAGATTTTCACGGATCGGGCAGCCGGCGCAAAAACGCCGCGAGGAGAGCGAAGTGTTCCAAGGGGCGTCGGCGCTGACGCTCGATGCGAAAGGGCGGATGTCGATTCCCTCTCGCTATCGGGATGCGCTGCAAACACAGGCAGAGGGCCGGGTGACGATCACCAAGCACCCGGACGGCTGCCTGTTGCTCTTTCCGCGCCCTGAGTGGGAAATCTTCCGCGACAAGGTCGACAAGCTGCCCATGAACGCAACGTGGTGGAAGCGCATTTTTCTCGGCAACGCAATGGACGTTGATATGGACGGCGCAGGGCGCGTGCTCGTGTCGCCGGAATTGCGCGCGGCTGGCGGCTTGGAAAAGGAGCTGACCTTGCTCGGCATGGGTCGTCACTTTGAGTTGTGGGACGCACAAACTTACGCAGCAAAGGAACAGGCAGCGATCGCCGAGGGCATGCCCGAAGCGTTAAAGAATTTCACGTTCTGATCGCGGATTACATATATGGCACCTGCGATGGGAAACGAATTGCAGCATCGTACGGTGCTGCTGGAAGAAGCGGTCGAAGCGCTGGTCACGCGCGCGGACGGCGTCTATGTGGACGGTACCTTCGGGCGCGGCGGTCATAGCCGGTTGGTGCTGGAGAGGCTGAGTGAAGCGGGGCGCCTGATTGCGTTCGACAAAGACCCGCTCGCCATTGCCACGGCTCAGCAGATTGCCGATCCGCGCTTTGGCATCGTGCACGAGAGTTTTGCTTCACTGCGCGAAGCGATTGCGGAGCGCGGAGTAGGGCGGGTGTCGGGTGTTTTGCTGGATCTGGGCGTGTCGTCGCCGCAAGTCGACGATCCGGAGCGGGGTTTCAGTTTCCGCGCCGACGGCCCGCTCGACATGCGGATGGATCCGACGCGCGGCGAGTCAGCGGCTGACTGGCTGGCGCGGGCCACGGTGCAGGAACTGACGGAGGTGATACGAGATTATGGGGAAGAACGGTTTGCTTTTCAGATTGCAAAGGCGCTTGTTGCTCGCCGGGCAGAGTCCGACCGTCTTGGGCCTCTCGTCAGCACGGGCGAGCTTGCCCAAATCGTGGCTAACGTCGTCAAAACCCGTGAGAAGGGCAAGGATCCGGCAACCCGCACCTTTCAAGCTATACGGATTCACATCAATCAAGAGCTTGCGGAGCTGCAAGTCGTTTTAGAAGCAGCGTTGTCGCTGTTGGAGCAAGGGGGGCGGCTGGTGGTCATCAGCTTTCATTCGCTCGAGGACCGGATCGTCAAGCGATTCATGCAGGCGCACGCCAGTACGCCTGCGGTGGATCGCCGTCTGCCGATTCGTGCAGTCGATTTGCCGAGCCCTCCGCTCAAAATCATCGGCCGCGTGTTCGCCAGCGACGCTGAAGTCGCCGCAAACCCGCGCGCCCGTTCTGCCGTGATGCGTGTGGCGGAGCGGATCGCACCATGAATCGCCTCAATATCTTCCTGCTGATCATCGTGATGGGCTGCGCTCTGTCTGTCGTCAACGCAACCAATCAGCAGCGTCAGATTTTTATCCAATTGCAGCGCGCGCAATCGCAGGAGCGCCAGCTGCAGCAGGATTATTCACAGCTTCAATATCAGCAGAGCGCGTTGTCGAAGACTTCGCGCATCGAGCAGATCGCCACTGATTCCCTGAAGATGCAATCGGTCACGACCGGGCGCACCCAGTACCTGACGCTCGACCCGGGCGCCGCCAAGGCTGAGGACGCGCCAATCCCGACTTCCGGGCCGGCCTCGGCGCCGGCCGCGACCCGTCGCGGAGACGTGCGATGAAAAAATCGTCGACTCGCAAAAGCGTCGCCTTTTCGGCGAACCCGATCCTGTCGGTGCGCTTGCCCATGTGGCGCTCGAAACTCGTCGTGTTCATGCTGTTCATGGCGTTTGTCGCGCTGGCCGCGCGCGCCTTCTGGATTCAGGGGCCGGGTAACGCTTTCTATCAGAAGCAGGGAGAAATCCGCTATCAACGCCGGCTCGAACTGCCGGCCACGCGTGGCAAGATTCTCGACCGCAACGGCCTCGTGCTCGCCACGAGTCTGCCGGTGCGCGCGATCTGGGCAATTCCCGACTCGGTGCCGGACGATCTCGGCGCCGACAAGCTGAACCAGCTCGGCAAGCTGCTCGACATGACGAACAAGGAGTTGCGCGCCAAGCTGTCGGAAGACAAGAACTTCGTCTACGTGAAGCGCCAGGTACCGGTCGACGTCGCCGCGAAAGTCACCGCACTGGACATCCCCGGCATTTACGCACGCGACGAGTACAAGCGCTTCTATCCGGAAGGCGAGATCACGGCTCACCTGATCGGCTTCACCAATGTGGAAGACGAAGGCCAGGAAGGCGTGGAACTTGGCGACCAGAAGTTGCTGGCCGGCATGTCGGGCAGCCGCCGCGTCATTAAAGACCGCATGGGCCACATCATCGAGGACGTGGACGAGCAGGTCGTGCCGCACAACGGCCAGGACGTCGATCTCTCGATCGACAGCAAGATCCAGTACATCGCTTATACGAACCTGAAGGCGGCCGTCGAGAAATTCAAGGCGAAGGCCGGCGCGGCGATGGTGATCGACGTGCGGACCGGCGAAGTGCTTGCGCTGGTTAACTACCCGACGTACAACCCGAACGACCGTTCGCACCTCACGGGCGACCAGTTGCGCAACCGCATTCTCACGGACACCTTCGAGCCGGGCTCGATCATGAAGCCGTTCACGGTGTCGCTCGCGCTCGACCTGCACCGCGTGACGCCGACTACACTGGTAGATACGGGGCCGGGCCGTTTTGTGCTCGACGGTGCGCCGATTACCGACGACAGCGCGTTCGGCGTGCTGACGGTGGGCGGTGTGATCCAGAAGTCGAGCAACATCGGCGCGACGAAGATCGCCATGCAGCTCAAGCCCGAAGAGATGTGGAACATGTACACCAGCATCGGTCTCGGCCAGGCGCCGAAGGTCGGTTTTCCGGGTGCGGCGGCAGGCCGTCTGCGTCCGTGGAAGAGCTGGCGCCGCATCGAGCAGGCGACCATGTCGTACGGCTACGGCTTGTCGGTGTCGCTGTTCCAGTTGGGCCGTGCGTACACCGCGATCGCGCATGACGGCGAGATCATGCCCGTGTCGATTTTCCGCACACCTGGCGATCAACCGGCCACGGGGCCGCAAATTTTCGCGCCCACCACCGCTCGCGAAGTGCGCGCCATGCTCGAAACCGTGGTCGCGCCGGGCGGCACGTCGCCGGATGCGGCAGTGCCGGGTTATCGGGTCGGCGGCAAGAGCGGTACCGCATACAAGCACGGCGCTCACGGCTACGACCACTCCAAATACCGCGCCTCGTTCGTCGGCATGGCGCCAATGCCGAATCCACGCATTGTCGTCGCGGTGTCGGTCGACGAACCGACGGCGGGCAGCCACTTCGGCGGTCAGGTGTCGGGTCCGGTGTTCTCGGCGATTGTCGGCGATACGCTGCGTTCGCTGAACGTGCCGCCGGATATGCCGGTCAAGCAGATGGTCGTGTCGGACGATTCGGCGCCTGCCGCGCCGAGCGCACCGCCCTCGCCGGCGACCGTCAAGAAACTTTCCACCAGCGGTGGCGTGAAGAAGATGACGATCTCCGCCGACGCGAAAAGCCATCCTGGAGTTGTGCGATGAGCGCGCTGCGTAAGAAGCATCCAGCGCACCGGCAGATCGCCGACGCACTCAACTGGTTGCACGCACGCGTGCAGCCAGGCGCGCATCTGCACGCCGACACGCGCTCGCTTGCGGCGGGCGACGCGTTTTTCGCCTATGCGGTCGACGGTGCGGACAACCGCCCGTTCATCGACGGCGCGATCGAGCGTGGCGCGGCAGCCGTGCTGGTTCAGCCCGAAGGCTTTAGCGGCGCGATCGATCCGTCCACGACGCTGGCCGTACCGGCGTTGAACGAACTCGCTGGTTCAATTGCGAGCGCCTGGTATAACGATCCGAGCGACGGCATGCTGGCGGTCGGCATCACCGGCACCAACGGCAAAACGTCGTGCAGCCAATGGATTGCCGCGGCGCTGACCGCGCTCGGCAAACGTTGCGCGATCGTCGGTACGCTCGGCACCGGTCTGCCGGGTCAACTCGTACACACTGGCTTCACAACGCCTGATGCACCGCAACTGCAACGCAGTCTCGCGCAGCTACGCGACGCCGGCGCTCAAGCGGTGGCGATGGAAGTGTCGTCGCACGCCTTGCATCAAGGCCGCGTGAACGGCACGGCGTTCGACATCGCCGTGTTCACGAATCTCACGCAAGACCACCTCGACTATCACGGCACGTTCGAAGCCTACGAAACTGCCAAAGCGCGTTTATTCGCATGGCCGGACTTGCGTGCCGCGGTGATCAACCGTGACGATGCGGCCGGCCGCCGCCTGCTCGCAAGCACGAAGGGTCATGCACGCACGCTCGCTTACGGCCTCGACGAAGCGCTCAAAGACGCGCCGCAAGCCGATGCGTCGGACGCCGATGCGTTGCTGCTCGCCTCGAATGTGCGCGCAACCGCGACCGGCACCGCGTTTCATCTGACCACATCGGACTGGGGCGACGCCGACGTCGAAGTGCAAACGCTCGGCGCATTCAACGTCAGCAATTTGCTCGGCGTACTCGGCGCGTTGCTTGCCGCCGACGTGCCCTTTGACGCCGCGCTTGCCGAACTGGCGAAGCTCGAGCCGGTAAATGGCCGCATGCAGCGTCTAGGCGGCCGTTTGCAGAATGATGAGCCGCTCGTCGTGATCGACTACGCGCACACGCCGGATGCGCTGGAAAAGACCCTGGAAGCACTGCGTCCGATGGCGGTCGCGCGCGGTGGCGAACTGATCTGCATGTTCGGCTGCGGCGGCGATCGCGACGCGACCAAGCGTCCGCTGATGGGCGCGATCGCCGAGAAGATCGCCGACGGCGTCGTCGTGACTAGCGACAACCCGCGCAGCGAAGATCCGCAATCGATCATCGAGCAGATCGCCGCAGGTATGAAAGACGCGTCGAAGGCCCGTCGCATCGAGGACCGCGCAAGCGCGATCCTGCAGGCGATCCGCAGCGCCGCACGCGAAGACGTCATCGTGCTGGCCGGCAAGGGGCACGAAGCAACACAGGAAATCATGGGTAAGAAACGCGCTTTCTCCGATCAGGACCATGCTCGCCTTGCGCTCGCCGCACGGGCGACGCACGCACGCGGAGGTGGCGAATGACCATGTTCTCGCTGCGTGACGCCGCTGCGTTGATCCCAGGCGCAACCGTGCTGGGTGACGATAGCGTTACGTTCGAACGCGTTTCGACCGATAGCCGTAGCGCCGGTCCGGGCGATCTGTTCGTCGCGATCAAAGGTGACCGTTTCGACGCGCACGATTTCCTGCCGGAAGTCGCGTCGCGCAACGTCACGGCAGCACTGGTGACGCGCACGCCTCACGACTGGCATGTGCCCGCGTTGCGGGTGACCGATACGCGTATCGCGCTTGGCGCACTGGCACGCGGCTGGCGGCGCAAATTCAGCATGCCGCTCGTCGCCGTGACGGGCAGCAACGGCAAGACCACGGTCAAGGAAATGATCGCGTCGATCTTCGCTGCTGCGGTCGGCGCGGACGCACGCCTCGCGACTGCTGGCAACTTCAACAACGATATCGGCTTGCCGCTTACGCTGTTCCGCCTGCACGCCGCGCATCAGCTGGCGGTGGTCGAACTCGGCATGAACCATCCTGGCGAGACCTTGCTGCTTGCGAAGATCGCCGAGCCGACGGTTGCGGTGGTGAACAACGCACAGCGCGAGCATCAGGAATTCATGGCGACGGTCGAAGCCGTCGCGCTCGAACACGCCAGTGTGATTCACGCGCTCACGCCGGAAGGTGTCGCCGTGTTTCCTGCCGACGATGCCTACGCGAGCATCTGGCGCGTCGCGGCAACCGGCAACCGCATCATCGACTTCGCTTTGAACACCGCTGAACGCGTGACCGAAGCCGCCGTAACCGGCACGTTCACGGGCAAGGTTCTGAGCATCGACACGCCCGAAGGCCGCGTCGATGTGACGCTGCAAGTCCTCGGCGACCACAACGCGCACAACGCTCTGGCCGCGACGTCGGCCGCGCTTGCCGCAGGCGTGTCGCTCGACGCGATCCAGCGCGGCCTCGAATCGTTCGGCGCCGTGAAAGGCCGTTTGCAGGTGAAGCGCGCCGCGCTCGGCACGCTCGCCGGCGCAACCGTGATCGACGATACCTACAACGCGAACCCCGACTCGATGCGCGCTGCGATCGACGTGCTCGCGTCGCGCGAATCGCCGCGCGTGCTGGTGATGGGCGACATGGGCGAAGTCGGCGACAACGGCCCGGCGTTTCACCGCGAAATCGGTGCCTACGCAAAAGAACGCGGCATCGATGCGCTGTACGCCATGGGCGACGCCTCGCGCGACGCCTGCACCGCGTATGGCACGGGCGCGCATCACGTTGCCGATGTCGGCACGCTGGTCGCGCAATTGCAGCAAGCCGGTTTCGGCTCCGCTGCCACGCTTCTCGTGAAAGGCTCGCGCTTCATGCAAATGGAACGCGTGGTGGACGCCGTAACGAGTCCACAAACCAACGCAGCGGGCAATACGCCCGCTGCACATTGAAATAGAAGGACCGAAGCATGCTACTGGCGCTGGCGCAATGGCTGCAGAATGACGCAAGCTTCTTGCGCGTGTTCAGTTATCTGACTTTCCGTGCGGTGATGGCCACCATCACCGCGCTGCTGATCGGGCTCGTCTGCGGCCCGGCGGTGATCCGCAAGCTGACCGCGATGAAGGTCGGCCAGGCCGTTCGTAAAGACGGTCCGCAAACGCACCTCGTCAAATCCGGCACGCCGACCATGGGCGGCGTGCTGATCCTGCTCGGTATTGCCGTGGCGACGCTGTTGTGGGCCGATCTGACCAACCGCTTCATCTGGATCGTGATGCTGGTCACGTTCGGTTTCGGGGTGATCGGCTGGGTCGACGATTACCGCAAGGTGGTCTACAAAGACCCGCGCGGGATGTCGTCGCGCGAAAAGTATTTCTGGCAGTCGGTGATCGGCCTGTTCGCGGCGGTGTATCTCGCGTTCAGCGTGTCCGAAGCGAGCAACGTGCGCGTGTTCGATCTGTTCATGGCGTGGGTGCGCAGCGGCTTGTCGATGGGCTTGCCGGCGCGCGCCGACCTGCTGCTGCCGTTCGTCAAGTCGATCAGCTATCCGCTCGGCGTGTGGGGCTTCATCGTGCTGACGTATCTGGTGATCGTTGGCGCGAGCAACGCGGTGAATCTCACCGACGGTCTCGATGGCCTCGTGATCATGCCGGTCGTGCTGGTCGGCGCGTCGCTCGGCGTGTTCGCTTACGTGATGGGCAGCTCGGTCTATTCGAAGTACCTGCTGTTTCCGCATATCGCCGGCGCGGGCGAATTGCTGATCTTCTGCTCGGCGATGGGTGGGGCAGGTCTCGCGTTCCTCTGGTTCAACACGCATCCGGCGCAGATGTTCATGGGCGACGTCGGCGCATTGGCGCTGGGCGGCGCGCTCGGCACGGTCGCGGTGATCGTGCGTCAGGAAATCGTGCTCTTCATCATGGGCGGCATTTTCGTTGCGGAGACGCTCTCCGTGATGTTGCAGGTCACATGGTTCAAGTTCACCAAGCGCCGCTTCGGCGAAGGGCGCCGTCTCTTCAAGATGGCGCCGCTGCATCACCATTTCGAATTGTCGGGTTGGAAGGAAACGCAGGTGGTGGTGCGCTTCTGGATCATCACGTTGATGTTGTGTCTGTTCGGTTTGTCCACGCTCAAGTTGCGTTAAGTCGTATTTAGGGGAAGCAGGCGATGTTTGGCGAGAAGTTTCGGGATCGGCAAAAGCCGATGGTGCTCGTGCTGGGACTCGGTGAATCCGGTCTCGCGATGGCGCGCTGGTGCGCGCGGCACGGCTGTCGGCTGCGTGTAGCCGATACGCGCGAGGTGCCGCCGAACCTGTCCGCGCTGGAAGCGCACAGCGTCGATGCCGAGTTCATCGGCGGCCCGTTCTCGCTCTCGTTGCTCGAAGGCGTCGAACTCGTGGCGATCAGCCCGGGTTTGTCGCCGCTCGCCGCGGACTTGCTGCCGCTGATCTCGGCGGCGCGTGAGCAGGACATTCCTGTCTGGGGCGAACTCGAATTCTTCGCGCAAGCGCTGAAGACGCTCGGAGAAAGCGGATACGTGCCGAAGGTGATTGCGATCACCGGCACCAACGGCAAGACCACGACGACGAGCCTCACCGGCCTGCTGTGCGAACGCGCCGGCAAGAAGGTCGCGGTGGCGGGCAACATCAGCCCGGCTGCGCTCGACAAACTCAGCGAAGCGATCGACAACACCGCGCTGCCCGATGTGTGGGTGTTGGAACTGTCGAGCTTCCAGCTGGAAACCGCGCACACGTTTACTCCGGATGCTGCGGTCGTTCTGAACATCACGCAAGATCACCTGGATTGGCACGGTGGCCTCGATGCGTACGCCGCCGCGAAGGGCCGCATCTTCGGTACACAAACCGTGCGCGTGCTGAATCGCGACGACTCGCGTGTGATGGCGCTGGCGCCTTCAGCCGACGCTGATGCAGCGATGATCACTTTCGGCGTCACTGAGCCGAAGAACGACGGCGACTATGGTCTGCTGCGCGACAACGGCATGATCTGGCTGGTCGAAGCGCACGATCGCGACGCCAGCGACGAATCCGCCAAGGGGACGCCGGCGCGCCGTCGCAAGAACGAAGTGGCGGCGCCGAAGAATATCGCGCTCAAACGCCTGATGCCGGCGGACGCGCTGCGCATTCGCGGCCTGCACAACGCTGCGAACGCGTTGGCTGCGTATGCACTGGCGCGCGCGATCGGCCTGCCAGGCGCACCGCTTCTGCACGGCCTGCGCGAATACCGCGGCGAGCCGCATCGCGTGGAATTGATTGCGTCGATCGAAGGCGTCGATTACGTCGATGACAGCAAGGGCACCAACGTCGGCGCGACGGTTGCCGCACTCGACGGTCTCGCGCAACGCGCGGTGCTGATCGCCGGCGGCGACGGTAAGGGCCAGGATTTCGAACCGCTCGCCGCGCCGGTGATGCGCTGGTGCCGCGCCGTGATGCTGATCGGCCGCGACGCGCCGCAGATCCGCGCCGCGCTCGAAGATACCGGCATCGCGATGACCGACCACGCGACGCTCGAAGAAGCGACGCGGGCCGCCACCGCATTGGCGCAGCCAGGGGACGCCGTGCTGCTGTCGCCGGCTTGCGCGAGCTTCGACATGTTCAAGGGTTATGCACATCGCGCGGCGGTGTTCCGCAGCACGGTGGAAGACATCGCGGCTGAACGGGGGACGATGATATGAGCTGGTCGGAACGCTTCGGTTCGCGCCTCGCCGGCTCCCGCGCTGGCAATGGCAATGGCGATACGGGTAGCACGGGCCGCGCCTCCGGCCGCACCGGCGGCAGTGGTCTCGCGAGCGCCGTGAATGGCGTGCGTCCGCTGCGCTCGCGGATGCTCGACTACGATCACTCGTTGCTGTGGGTGGTCGTCGCGTTGCTCGGGCTTGGCGTCGTGATGGTGTATTCGGCGTCGATCGCGATGCCCGATTCGCCGAAGTACGCGTCGTACCGCGATTACGCATTCCTCGTGCGCCAGATCATTTTCGTGGTGATGGGTTCGGTGATCGGCGTCGTGTCGTTCCGCATTCCGATCTCGACGTGGGATAAATACGCGCCGAAGCTCTTCCTGATTTCGCTCGCCGCGTTGGTGATCGTGCTGATCCCGCACGTCGGTAAGGGTGTGAACGGCGCGCGCCGCTGGATTCCGCTCGGCATCACGAACATGCAGCCGTCGGAAATCATGAAGCTGGCCGTGACGATTTACGCGGCGAACTATACGGTGCGCAAGCAGGAATACATGCACAGTTTCGCCAAAGGCTTTCTGCCGATGGCGGTCGCGGTGGGTCTCGTCGGCGCGTTGCTGCTGCTCGAACCGGACATGGGCGCGTTTATGGTGATCGCCGCGATCGCGATGGGCGTGCTGTTCCTCGGTGGCGTGAACGGCAAGCTGTTCGGCGGCCTGGTGGCCACCGCGGTGGGCACGTTCAGCTTGCTGGTGTGGGCATCGCCGTGGCGTCGTGAGCGGATCTTCGCTTACCTCGATCCGTGGGACGACCGTTACGCGCAGGGCAAGGCGTATCAATTGACGCACTCGCTGATTGCTTTCGGCCGCGGCGAGTGGTTCGGCGTGGGCTTGGGCGGCAGCGTCGAGAAGCTCAACTATCTGCCGGAAGCGCATACCGACTTCATTCTCGCCGTGATTGGCGAGGAACTCGGTTTTGTCGGCGTGCTCGTCGTGATTCTGATGTTCTACTGGATCGTGCGCCGCTCGTTCGAGATCGGGCGTCAGGCGCTCGCGCTCGACCGCACGTTTGCTGGGCTGGTCGCGAAGGGTATCGGCATCTGGTTCGGCGCGCAGACCTTTATCAATATGGGTGTGAATCTTGGCCTGCTGCCGACTAAAGGTCTCACGTTGCCGCTCGTCAGCTACGGCGGGTCGGGCATCTTGCTGAACTGTGTGGCGGTGGCTGTGTTGATGCGCGTGGATTATGAAAATCGTGTGCTGATGCGTGGGGGGAAGGTATGACCCCCATGCAGCAGCGCACGATTTCGGCGAAGCCAAAACGAATTCCCTTTTTTGCTGATGCGTGGGGGGAAGGTATGACCCCCATGCAGCAGCGCACGATTTCGGCGAAGCCAAAACGAATTCCTTTTTTGCTGATGCGTGGGGGGAAGGTATGACGGCTCTCCCGCAACGCACGCTGATGGTGATGGCCGGTGGCACCGGGGGACACGTGTTCCCGGGGCTCGCGGTCGCGCACCTGATGCAGGCGTGGGGCTGGAAGGTCGTATGGCTTGGCAACCCCGCAGGCATGGAGGCCACGCTGGTGCCGAAACACGGCATCCCGATGGAATACGTGCGCTTCGGCGGACTGCGCGGCAAGGGCCTGAAGACCAAGCTGATGTTGCCGCTGAACCTGCTGCGCGCCTGCTCGCAAAGTCTGAGCGTGTTGCGTCGCGTGAAGCCCGACGTCGTGCTCGGCATGGGCGGCTACATCACGTTTCCGGCGGGTTTGATGGCCGCGTTGAGCGGCCGTCCGCTGGTGCTGCACGAACAGAATTCGATCGCGGGTCTCGCCAATAAGGTGCTCGCGAAGCTCGCCAAACGCGTGCTGGTTGCATTCCCGAATGCGCTGCCGCACGGCGAATGGACCGGAAACCCAATTCGGGCGGAACTTGCTCGCGCAATTGCACCCAAAGCACGCTACGCAGAGCGCAGCGGTCCGCTGAATGTGCTGGTGGTGGGCGGCAGCCTGGGCGCGGCGGCATTGAATGAAGTCGTGCCGCGTGCGGTAGCGCTGCTGGCGCCGAATGAACGTCCGCGCATCGTGCATCAGGCGGGCGCGAAGCATATTGAAGCGCTGCGTGAGAACTACGCGGCGGCAGGCCTGCAAGCGGGCGCCGATGTAGAACTCGTGCCTTTCATCGACGACATGACGGGCGCGTATGCGAACGCGGATCTGGTGATCTGCCGTTCGGGCGCGATGACGGTGTCGGAGATTGCAGCAGTAGGGGTGGCGGCGTTTTTCGTGCCGTTCCCATTTGCAGTAGACGATCACCAAACCACTAATGCAGCGTTCCTCGCCGACAACGGCGCGGCGCTGGTCGTGCAGCAACGCGATCTGTCGGCGGCAACACTCGCCGACTGGTTGCGCAGCCAGACGCGAGAAACCCTCGCAGAGATGGCAGAGCGTTCGCGCTCGCTCGCGAAACCCGACGCCACTGAACAGGTCGCGCAGATTTGCGCGACTGTGGCGGGTTCGATTTCGGGCGCGAGCCCAGAAGGAAAGCAATGAAACACATCGTCAAACATATTCACTTTGTCGGCATCGGCGGTGTCGGCATGAGCGGCATCGCGGAGGTGCTGGTCAACCTCGGCTATCAGGTGAGCGGCTCGGACCTGTCGAGCAACGCGATCACCGACCGCCTCGCCGCCCTCGGCGCGCGGATCGCGATTGGCCACGCGGCGGAGAACATCGAAGGGGCGAACGCCGTGGTTGTTTCCACCGCGGTGCGCAGTGACAACCCGGAAGTGCTGGCCGCGCGCCATCGCCGAATTCCGATCGTGCCGCGCGCCGTGATGCTCGCAGAACTGATGCGCCTGAAGCAGGGCATCGCGATTGCCGGGACGCACGGCAAGACCACCACCACTTCACTGGTGGCGAGCGTGCTGGCGGCGGGCGGTCTCGATCCGACTTTCGTGATCGGCGGCCGGCTGATCAGCGCGGGCGCGAATGCGCGTCTGGGCACGGGCGATTTCATCGTCGCCGAAGCGGACGAGTCGGATGCGTCGTTCCTGAATCTGTTCCCGGTGATCGAGGTCATCACGAACATCGACGCCGATCACATGGACACCTACGGCCACGACTTCGCGCGGCTCAAGCAGGCGTTCATCGAATTCACGCACCGTCTGCCGTTCTACGGGATCGCGGTGCTGTGCGTCGACGATCCGAACGTGAAGGAGATCCTGCCGTTCGTGTCGAAGCCGATCATCCGTTACGGTTTTGCGCCGGACGCACAGGTACGCGCGGTCAACGTCGAAGCGCGCGGCGGCAAGATGCATTTCACGGCAATGCGCGAAGACGCGACGCCGATCGACATCGTCTTGAACCTGCCAGGCGAGCACAACGTGCAGAACGCTTTGGCTGCAATTGCAATTGCGACTGAACTTGAAGTGAAAGATGCCGATATCCAGCGAGCGCTCGCGGATTTCAACGGCGTGGGCCGACGCTTCCAGCGCTACGGCGAAGTGCCGGTCGTATCGGAAGGCAACGCTGCCGGCACGTACACGCTGGTCGACGATTACGGCCATCACCCGGTCGAAATGGCGGCGACGGTGGCGGCGGCGCGCGGTGCGTTTCCGGGGCGGCGTCTGGTGCTGGCATTCCAGCCGCACCGCTTCACGCGCACGCGCGATTGCTTCGAAGATTTTGTGAAGGTGCTGTCGACCGTCGACGCCCTTGTGCTGACCGAAGTCTATTCGGCCGGCGAAGCGCCGATCGTCGCCGCGGACGGCCGCGCGCTCGCACGCGCGCTGCGCGTGGCGGGCAAGGTCGAGCCGGTGTTTGTCGATACGGTGGATGAAGTGCCGGACGCGCTCTCAGCAGTGGTGCGCGACGGCGATGTAGTGATCACGATGGGCGCGGGTTCGATCGGCAGCGTGCCGGGACGCCTCGCGCAAGAAACGAAGGTATGAGTGAGATGAGCAGCATCGACCCTAAACAATTCGGCAAAGTAGCAGTGCTGCTCGGTGGGGACTCCGCCGAGCGCGAGGTGTCGCTCAATTCCGGCCGCCTCGTGCTGCAAGGTCTGCGCGACGCCGGTATCGACGCGCATCCGTTCGATCCGGCCGAGCGTCCGCTCGCTGCGTTGAAGGACGAAGGCTTCGTGCGCGCGTTCAACGCGCTGCATGGCGGCTACGGCGAGAACGGTCAGATTCAGGGCGCGCTGGATTTTTACGGCATCCGTTACACCGGTAGCGGCGTGCTCGGCTCGGCGCTTGGTCTGGACAAGTTCCGCACCAAGCTCGTGTGGCAGCAGCTCGGCATTCCGACGCCGCCGTTCGAAGCCGTGCTGCGTGGCGACGACTACGAAGCACGCGCGAAAGACATCGTCGCGAAGCTCGGCTTGCCGCTGTTCGTGAAGCCGGCCAGCGAAGGCTCGAGCGTCGCGGTGATCAAGGTGAAAAGCGCCGACGCATTGCCGGCGGCGCTGCTCGAAGCGGTCAAGTACGACAGGATCGTCGTGGTGGAAAAGAGCATCGAAGGCGGCGGCGAGTACACCGCGTGCATTGCCGGCGATCTGGATCTGCCGGTGATCCGCATCGTGCCGGCCGGCGAGTTCTACGACTACCACGCGAAGTACATCGCCAACGACACGCAGTACCTGATTCCGTGCGGCCTGCCGGCTGACGAAGAGTCACGCCTGAAAGTGCTGGCGCGCCGCGCGTTCGACGTGCTCGGCTGTACCGATTGGGGCCGCGCCGATTTCATGCTCGACGCCGGCGGCAACCCGTACTTCCTCGAAGTGAACACGGCACCTGGCATGACCGATCACTCGCTGCCGCCTAAAGCGGCGCGCGCGGTGGGCATCAGCTATCAGGAACTGGTTGTCGGCGTGTTGGCGCTGACGCTCAAGGACTAACAAAGGACTAACCGGGGCAACCCGAAAGCAACTCCATGTGGAACAACGTTCGCCAGCTCAATTTCGCCGCCAACGCATTGCATGCGTTGCTGGTGCTCGTGCTGCTGGCGGCTGGCGGTTTCTGGATGATCCAGCGTCCGAATTTCGCGCTGCGCGAAATCCAGATCGACGGCGACACCGAGCACATCAATTCGCCGACGGTGCGCGCCGGCGTAGTAGGGCGGTTGAAGGGCAACTTTTTTACGGTGGATCTCGACGCCGCACGGCAGGCGTTCGAGCAGATGCCGTGGGTGCGTCACGCGAGCGTGCGCCGGGTCTGGCCGAATGCACTGGCTGTCACGCTTGAAGAGTACAAACCGCTTGGAACGTGGGGCAGCGATCAGCTGGTGAGCGTGGACGGCGAACTGTTCACCGCCAACCAGGGCGAGCTGGAAGAAGAGCTGCCCGCGTTCGACGGCCCGGATGGTACGGCAAAAGAAGTCGTCGCGCGTTATAGCGACTTCAAGAAGTGGTTTGCGCCGTTGGGCGCAACGCCCGAAGAAGTCACGCTGTCGCCGCGTTACGCGTGGACGGTGAAGCTGTCGAACGGTATGCAGGTGGAACTTGGGCGCGAACGCAATCATGACACGCTGCTCGATCGGACCCGCCGCCTGACCGCGGCGTGGAACGCGGTGACGCAACGTTGGGGAAAGGATATCGAGTATGCGGACTTGCGCTATCCGAACGGTTTCGCGATTCGTGCCGCTGGCATGCGCTTTATCAGCGAACCCGACAAGGGCAAGAAGTAAACGGACATCACACGCAATGAGCACGCTATGAGTAAAGACTATAAAGATCTGCTGGTCGCCCTCGACATTGGGACGTCGAAGGTAGTGGCTATCGTCGCCGAGTTGAAGGGCGAGGGTCACTACGAGGTGATCGGCCTCGGCCAGAGCGAATCAAAGGGGCTCAAGAAGGGCGTGGTGGTGAACATCGAGGCCACCGTGCAGTCCATTCAGCGCGCGCTCGAAGAGGCCGAGCTGATGGCCGACTGCAAGATCACGAACGTATTTACCGGGATCGCCGGCAGCCATATCCGCAGCTTCAATTCGAGCGGCATGGTGGCGATCAAGGAAAAGGAAGTCACGCAGACGGACGTCGCGCGCGTGATCGAGACGGCGAAAGCGATCAACATCCCGACCGATCAGCAGGTGCTGCACATCCTGACGCAGGAATTCATCATCGACGGTCAGGAAGATGTGCGCGAGCCGATCGGCATGAGCGGCATCCGCCTGGAAGTGAAGGTGCATATCGTCACCGGCGCGGTGAGCGCGGCGCAGAACATCGTGAAGTGCGTGCGCCGTTGCGGGCTCGAAGTGAACGATCTGATCCTGCAGCCGCTCGCTTCGTCGCTGGCGGTGCTGACGGAAGACGAAAAGGAACTCGGCGTGGTGCTGGTCGATATCGGCGGCGGCACGACTGATATTGCGATTTTCAGCGAAGGCGCAATTCGTCATACGGCCGTGATCCCAATCGCCGGTGACCAGATCACCAGCGACATCGCGATGGCCTTGCGCACGCCGACGCCGGACGCGGAAGACATCAAGGTCGACTACGGCATTGCGAAGCAGGCTCTCGCTGATCCTGACGAAATGATCGAAGTGCCGGGTCTCGGCGAGCGCGGGCCGCGCACGCTGTCGCGCCAGGCATTGGCGGCGGTGGTCGAGCCGCGCGTCGAAGAACTGTTTTCGCTCGTGCAGCAGGTGGTGCGCGAGTCGGGTTACGAGGAATTGCTGAGCTCCGGCGTGGTGCTGACCGGCGGCGCGTCGATGATGCTCGGCATGGTCGAACTCGGCGAGGACATTTTCCTGAAGCCGGTGCGGATCGGCGTGCCGGAATACGCGGGCGGTCTTGCCGACGTCGTGCGTAACCCGCGTTATTCGACGGCGATGGGTCTGCTCGTCGAAGGACGCTCGCAACGGATGCGCGGCCGCAAGGTCGCAGTGCAGTCGGGGTCGATGGGCCAGGTCTTCACGCGAATGAAAGACTGGTTCCTCGGCAACTTCTAACGAATTCGCTTTTCAGAAACAGTTTCGAAAATACGCGCTGGTGCCGGCGGCTGGCGCGCGACAGGGGGTTGCCCGATCTCCTGCCGAATAACGGCCGAGTGGCTGTAATTTTTTATCTTGACGGAGGCAACATGGAATTCCAGATGCTGGAAACCGAAACGAACGGCACCATCATCAAGGTGATCGGAGTAGGTGGCGCTGGCGGCAATGCCGTTCAGCACATGATCAACAAAGGCGTGCAAGGCGTCGACTTCATCGTGATGAACACGGACGCGCAGGCGCTGTCGCGTTCGCGCGCCTCTGCGGTGATCCAGCTCGGCAATACGGGTCTTGGCGCTGGCGCCAAGCCGGAAATGGGCCGCGCGGCAGCAGAAGAAGCACGTGAACGCATCGCCGACGCACTGCGCGGCGCGCACATGGTGTTCATCACCGCCGGTATGGGTGGCGGCACGGGCACGGGCGCAGCACCGGTGGTCGCGCAGATCGCCAAGGAAATGGGTATCTTGACTGTTGGCGTGGTCAGCAAGCCGTTCGAATTCGAAGGCGGCAAGCGCATGCGCGTGGCAGAAGCCGGTTCGCAGCAACTGGAGGATCACGTCGACTCGCTGATCGTCGTTCTGAACGACAAGCTGTTCGAGGTGATGGGCGATGACGCCGAGATGGACAAGTGCTTCCAGTGCGCAGACGACGTTCTGAACAACGCAGTTGCCGGCATCGCGGAAATCATCAACGTCGACGGTCTGGTGAACGTCGACTTCGAAGACGTGAAGACGGTGATGGGCGAGCAGGGCAAGGCGATGATGGGCACGGCGACGGTTGCCGGCGTCGATCGCGCACGTCTGGCTGCTGAGCAGGCTGTGGCCAGCCCGCTGCTGGAAGGTGTGGATCTGTCGGGCGCGCGTGGCGTGCTGGTCAACATCACGTCGAGCCGTTCGCTGCGTTTGTCGGAAACGCGCGAAGTGATGAACACCATCAAGAGCTATGCGGCAGAAGACGCAACGGTGATCTTCGGCGCGGTGTATGACGATGCGATGGGCGACGCGCTGCGCGTGACGGTCGTGGCAACGGGTCTGGGCCGTGCGGCGAAGAAGCAGCAATCGGCACCGATGACGCTCCTGCGCACCGGCACGGACAACCAGCCGATCGGCGCGCACGCTGCTTACGCACCGTCGTCCTCGCATCATGCAAGCACGGCCGATTACGGCGCGCTGGATACGCCGGCTGTGTGGCGCACGTCGCGCGATACGGCGGCTTCGCACGTGCAGGCGCTGCAGGAAAAGGGCGTCGATACGTACGACATTCCGGCATTCCTGCGCAAGCAGGCGGACTGAGCGCACGAGCAGGCTTTCGTTGCGGTGCTGCGGGTTGTACAGCAGCGTAGCACTGGCGGGCGAATGCACGAGCGTGGCGGGTGAACGGCGAACAAGCCGCGTATCGTCTGATTCGCGGTAAGGACAAGTGCCCTCTTCGGATTCGCGAAGCGGATGGGGCAACTGTCGCCGGATGGCGGAGCCTGCAGTTAGGCAGACGCTGAAATTCACTGCGACACGACAACGTGCGAGCGTGCTTCGCATCGATGCAAAGGACTGAGCATGATTCAAACAGGTGAGAAGCTGCCCGACGCGACGCTCTTCGAGTTTGTCGAAGACGAGCGGGCGGGTTGCACGATCGGGCCTAACCGCTTCGACGTGCGCGAGCAGACGGCGGGTAAGCGCGTGGTGATCTTCGGGTTGCCGGGAGCGTTTACGCCGACCTGTTCGGCCAAACATGTACCGGGTTACGTCGAGCACGCCGAGCAGTTGCGCGCGCTTGGCGTCGATGAGATCTGGTGCGTGTCTGTCAACGACGCGTTCGTAATGGGCGCGTGGGGACGCGATCAGCACGCCTCGGGCAAGGTGCGCATGATGGCGGACGGCAGTGCGGCTTTCACGCGGGCGCTCGGTCTTGAGCAGGATTTGTCGGCGCGCGGCATGGGAATCCGTTCCCAGCGCTACGCGATGGTTGTCGACGACGGCGTGGTCAAGACGTTGAACGTCGAGGCTGCCGGCAAATTCGAAGTCAGCGATGCAGGGAGTATCCTCGCTACGTTGAGCTAGTTACGCTTGCGTTCCAAGCCAACGCCTCGAGCCTGCGCGGTTACCGCGTTGTATCAGGGCAACGGCGCATAAGACGCTTTTGTGACGGGCCGTTACGCGGGCCGATGACCGGAAACGCCTCCGTTCCGGACATCGGCCCGTCACGCTTCCCCTGACGGGCGCCTATTGGGTTATGTTGCGAAACAGATTGAAACGTTCCGCGCAACGACGCTCCCTAGGGTATTGGAGTATACTTCGCGCTATGGAATAAAAAGTCCCGATTGGGATTTTCAATCGAATAGAAGATCACCATGTTGAAGCAGCGCACTATCAAATCAATCGTCAAGACAGTCGGCATCGGCCTGCACTCCGGCCGCAAGGTCGAACTGACGCTCCGCCCGGCGGCGCCGGGCACGGGCATTGTGTTTTCGCGCGTGGATTTGCCCACGCCGGTGGACATCCCTGCGTCGGCAATGGCGATTGGCGATACGCGTCTGGCTTCCGTGTTGCAGAAAGACGGTGCGCGCGTGTCGACCATCGAGCATTTGATGTCCGCATGCGCGGGCCTCGGCATCGATAACCTTTATATCGACGTCACCGCCGAAGAAATTCCGATCATGGACGGTAGCGCGGGTTCGTTCGTGTTTCTGATTCAGTCGGCCGGTATTGAAGAGCAGAACGCGCCGAAGAAATTCATCAAGGTCACCAAGCCGGTCGAAATTCGTGACGGCGATAAATTCGCGCGTCTCGACCCGTATTTCGGTTTCAAGCTCAAATTCACCATCGATTTCCGTCACCCGGCTGTGGATAAAACCGGCCAGGCGCTGGAAGTGGATTTTGCCAATACGTCGTATGTGCGGGAAATTGCCCGTGCGCGTACGTTCGGCTTTGCGCATGAAGTAGAAATGATGCGCGAACTCGGTTTGGCGCGCGGCGGCAGCATGGACAACGCCATCGTGATGGACGAATACCGCATTCTGAACAACGACGGACTGCGTTACGACGACGAATTCGTGAAGCACAAGATGCTCGACGCGATCGGCGATCTGTACGTGGTCGGCCATCCGTTGCTGGCTTCGTACACGGCGTATAAGTCGGGCCACGGCCTGAACAACGCGCTGCTGCGCGAGCTGCTGGCGCATGAGGATTCGTATGAAGTCGTCACATTCGACGACACGCAGAAGGCGCCGCGCGGCTTTGCCTACGAAACGCAAACGGCGTTTGCGTGATTTGCGCAGCGCCTTCGGATGAAACTCCCGAAGCGAATGGATGAAAAATAAGCGGCCTATCTGGGCCGCTTATTTTTTGTTCAGCGATTTCGCCGATGCCGCGCTGCCATTTTCGCCAAAGCTTCCTGCAGCGGCGAGGGCGCGAGCGATTGGGAGAGCGCGTGCAGCGCGTCCGCGCCGACCGGTGTCATGCGCGCCTGCTTGACCGGTGGCGGCTCCTTCAAGGGCTGCGGCCGCACGCGAATCCGCAACGCATTGACCGGCCAGCCGCGCTGCTGCAGATCCGACAGCAAGCGCGGCTCAATCTGGCGCAGGCGCGCCGCCAGCGCATTGTGCCCGGCAAATAGAGCCAGCACGCCTTCCTTGATGAAGCTGGGCTCCACACTCGTTGCCAGATAATCGGGCAGCAGCTCGCGCAGATCCTTTTCCAGCGCCGCAATCTGCTCGACGCCCGCGCGCAGTGCCACGAACGCGTCGGTGCGATTCAGCACTTCGGCGACGGGCTGCGGGCGGCGCGCTTTGAACTGCTTGGGCGGCGGCCTTGAAAAGGACGGAATACGGCTCATGATCGATCGTGACGGCGTGTTCGCACCGGATGTGCGCTCACGCCGCGATTGTACCGCGCGGGATGCATGCGGACCCGCCTCAATGCGTACTGTCAGAGCTCGCTGCGGCGGGCTTCCTGTGCCTCGCCGCCGTCGCGCCGCAGACACAGGCGCGGGCGGGGGCGCGTGCTAAAATGCCCGATTCGAATTCACTCTTGGACAAGCCGCCGAGGCCCTTCCGACCCCGGAGCGCGCGCGCATGAACCGCGCGCCGCGAACCAGCCGAAGCCGCGACGCAGACACCGATCCGATGACCACCGGTTTTCTACAGAAGATTTTTGGCAGCCGCAACCAGCGGCTAGTCAAGCAATATCAAAAGACCGTCACGGCGATCAATGCGCTCGAGCCGCAGATCGAGCAATTGACGGATGATCAACTGCGCGCCAAAACGGGTGAATTCCGCCAGCGCGTCGCGAGCGGCGAGTCGCTCGACAAGCTTCTGCCGGAGGCCTTCGCGGTGTGCCGCGAGGCCAGCAAGCGGACGCTGAAAATGCGCCACTTCGACGTGCAGCTGATCGGCGGCATGGTCCTGCATTACGGCAAGATCGGCGAAATGCGCACCGGCGAAGGCAAGACGCTCGTCGCCACGCTGCCGGTGTACCTGAATGCGCTGTCCGGCCGCGGCGTGCACGTCGTCACGGTCAACGACTATCTTGCCCAGCGCGACGCCGAATGGATGGCGCGTCTGTACAACTTCCTCGGTCTGTCGGTCGGCATCAATCTGTCGCAGATGGATCACGGCGCGAAGCAGGAAGCGTACGCCGCTGACATTACCTACGGCACCAACAACGAATTCGGCTTCGACTACCTGCGCGACAACATGGTCTACGAGACCGACGCGCGCGTGCAGCGGGCCCTGAATTTCGCGGTGGTCGACGAGGTCGACTCGATCCTGATCGACGAAGCCCGTACGCCGCTGATCATCTCCGGCCAGGCCGAAGATCACACCGAACTCTACGTGCGCATGAATGCGCTGCCGCCGCTGCTCGAACGCCAGATCGGCGAAGAGAAAGCGGACGGCACCGGCGTCGAAAAGCCGGGCGACTACACGCTGGACGAGAAAGGCCGCCAGGTCTTCCTGACGGAATCGGGCCACGAAAAGGCCGAGCGTCTGCTTTCCGAATGGGGCCTGATCGGCGAGGGCGAAAGCCTGTACGCGCCGCAGAACATCACGCTGATGCACCACGTGTACGCCGCACTGCGCGCACACACGCTGTTCTTCAAGGATCAGCACTACGTCGTGCAGAACGGCGAAGTCGTGATCGTCGACGAATTCACCGGCCGTCTGATGTCGGGCCGCCGCTGGTCGGATGGCTTGCACCAGGCGGTCGAGGCGAAGGAACACGTCAAGATCCAGAGCGAGAACCAGACGCTCGCGTCTATCACGTTCCAGAACTACTTCCGCATGTACGCGAAACTGTCCGGCATGACCGGCACGGCCGATACCGAAGCGTACGAATTCAACGAGATCTACGGTCTCGAAACGGTCGTGATTCCGACCAACCGTCCGCCGAAGCGGATCGACAAGCAGGATCAGATCTACAAGACCGCCAAGGAGCGCTATGACGCGGTGATCCGCGACATCCGCGATTGCCATGAGCGTGGTCAGCCGGTGCTGGTCGGCACAACCTCGATCGAAAACTCGGAGCTGCTGTCGCATCTGCTGAAGCAGGCCGGGTTGCCGCACGAAGTGCTGAACGCCAAGCAGCACGCGCGTGAAGCCGAAATCGTCGCCGAAGCAGGCCGTCCGAAGCGCGTCACGATCGCCACGAACATGGCCGGTCGCGGTACCGACATCGTGCTCGGCGGCAACGCCGAAAAGCAGGCGTCTTTCATCGAAAAGGACGAAACGCTTTCTGACGAAGAGAAGCAACGCCGCATTCAGAAGCTGCACGATGAGTGGCAAGCGCTGCACGATCAGGTGAAAACCGCGGGCGGTCTGCACATCATCGGCACCGAACGTCACGAATCGCGCCGGATCGACAACCAGTTGCGCGGCCGTGCCGGCCGTCAGGGCGACCCGGGTTCGTCGCGCTTCTATCTGTCGCTGGAAGATCCGCTGCTGCGCATTTTCGCGGGCGATCGCGTGCGCGCGATCATGGACCGCCTGAAGATGCCGGAAGGTGAAGCGATCGAGGCGGGCATCGTGTCGCGTTCGATCGAATCGGCGCAGCGCAAGGTTGAAGCGCGCAACTTCGACGTTCGCAAGCAATTGCTCGAATACGACGATGTGTCGAACGATCAGCGCAAGGTGATCTATCAGCAGCGCAATGAATTGCTCGAAGCGAACGACATCACCGAAACCATCGGCGCCATGCGTCATGGCGTGATCGCCGATATCGTTCACCCGTTCGTGCCGGCCGGCAGCATCGAAGAGCAGTGGGACGTCCCCGAGCTGGAGGAGGTGCTGCGCAACGAGTGGCAGCTCGATCTCGCGATCCAGGAAATGATCAACGAGTCGAACTCGATCAGCGCGGACGAGATTCTCGAAGCTGTCGAAGCCGCTGCGGACGAAGCGTACGAATCGAAGGTCGAACAGGTCGGCCGCGAATCGTTCAGCGCGTTCGAGCGCTCGATCATGCTGCAAACGCTGGACCGCAGCTGGCGCGAACATCTGGCCGCGCTCGATCACCTGCGCCAGGGTATCCATCTGCGCGGTTACGCGCAGAAGAATCCGAAGCAGGAATATAAGCGCGAGGCGTTCGAACTGTTCGCCGCGATGCTCGACGCCGTGAAGCTCGAAGTCACCCGTGTGGTGATGAACGTGCAGATCCAGTCGCCGGAACAGCTGGAACAGGCCGCCGAGCAATACGAAGAGCAAGGCAGCCACCTCGAAAACGTCGAGTTCCGTCACGCTGAATTCGCCGAAGCGGCAGCAGCAGCGCCTGCCGCCGCGGAAGCGGCTACCGCCGCCATGATCGGCGAGGCGATGAGCCACGGCTCGTCGCACGCCGCCGTGTCGGACCTGAGCGCGGACAGCGTGCCGAAGGTCGGCCGCAACGATCCGTGTCCGTGCGGTAGCGGTAAGAAGTACAAGCAGTGCCACGGCAAGATTGCGTGATGCCGAAAGCGGCGCGCTTAAAGCGCGCCGCTTCGTTTTTGCACGATACTTTGCTGGTGATTTCGCGGTGGTTCGGCAACACGCCCGAGCCATCAGTTTCCGTTTCCCTCGATGCCGGCGCCTGCCGGCATTTTCTTCGACAGGTCGCGACCATGGCTGTCAATTTCCCCTCAATCGATCCCGCTCAACTTCACCCTGTCGCCGGCGTCACGCTGGGCTGGGCGGAGGCGAATATCCGCAAGCCGAACCGCAAGGACGTGCTGGTCATTTCCGTCGGCGTTGGCGCGACGGTAGGCGGCGTGTTCACGCAGAACCGCTTTTGCGCTGCGCCCGTCACGGTGTGCCGTGAGAATCTGGAGCGCGTGCGGGCAGGCGGCAAGCCGATTCGCGCGCTCGTGATCAACACCGGCAATGCGAACGCGGGCACGGGCGAACCGGGCCTCGCGGATGCGCGTGCAACTTGCGCCGAACTGGCGCGTCTCGTGGACATGGCGCCGGAACAAGTTCTGCCGTTTTCGACGGGCGTGATTCTGGAACCGCTGCCGGTCGATCGTCTGAAGGCAGGTCTGCCGGCCGCGCTGGCGAACCGCAAGGAAGCCAACTGGTACGACGCCGCCCAGGCGATCATGACCACGGACACGCTGCCGAAAGCGACCTCGCGCCAGGTCACGATCGACGGCCATACGGTCACGCTCACCGGTATCAGCAAGGGCGCCGGCATGATCAAGCCGAACATGGCGACCATGCTCGGCTTCCTCGCGTTCGACGCCGCCGTCGCACAGCCCGTGCTCGACGCGCTGGTCAAGCACGTGGCGGACCGCTCGTTCAACTGCATCACGATCGACGGCGATACGTCGACCAACGATTCTTTCATCCTGATCGCCTCGGGCGAATCGAGCCTGCCGGCAATCACGTCCACCGACTCGCCCGCTTATGCAGCGCTGCGCGACGCGGTGACCGACGTCGCCCAGACCCTCGCACAACTGATCGTGCGCGACGGCGAAGGCGCGACCAAATTCATGACCGTGCAGGTCGAAGGCGGCTCGAGTGTCGGCGAATGCCGCCAGATCGCTTACGCGATCGGTCACTCGCCGCTCGTGAAGACGGCCTTCTATGCATCGGATCCGAATCTCGGCCGCATTCTCGCGGCCATCGGCTATGCCGGCGTGGACGATCTCGACGTCGGCAAGATCGATCTGTATCTGGACGATGTGCTGGTCGCCACTGCCGGCGGCCGCAATCCGGCCTACCGTGAGGAAGACGGCCAGCGCGTCATGAAAAAGAGCGAGATCGGCATTCGCGTGGTGCTTGGCCGCGGCAATGCGCAAGCCACGATCTGGACTTGCGATCTGTCGCATGACTACGTGAGCATCAACGCCGACTATCGTTCGTAACTAGGTTCATTACGCGGCGCTTTGGCCGCTTATCTCTCAGCCATGGACAAACTCGAACAGTTTCTGACCCGGGCCGAAGCCGTGCTCGTCCGCCTCGAAGCGATGCTTCCGCCCGCCGAACCGGAGATCGACTGGTCGGCGGCGGTCGCCTTTCGCTGGCGCAAGCGCCAGGGGCGCGGCTACCTTCAGCCCGTCCCCGCCATTTCGTCGATTACGCTCGGCGACCTGCAGAACATCGATCGCCAGAAAGGGCTGATCGAGCAGAATACGCGTCAGTTCGTGCACAAGCAGCCGGCCAATAACGTGCTGCTGACGGGCGCGCGCGGTACGGGCAAGTCGTCGCTGATCAAGGCTTGCCTGAACGCCTATGCGAAAGACGGCCTGCGCCTGATCGAAGTGGATAAAGACGATTTGCACGACCTCGGCGACATCGTCGATCTGATCGCGGAGCGGCCGGAGCGTTTCGTGGTGTTCTGCGACGACCTGTCGTTCGAAGACGGCGAGTCGGGCTACAAGGCGCTGAAGGTCGCGCTCGACGGCTCGATCGCGGCGCAGTCGGATAACGTGCTGATCTACGCGACGTCCAACCGCCGCCATCTGTTGCCCGAGTACATGAGCGACAACGAGACGTACAAGCACATGGCCGACGGCGAGATTCATCCGGGAGAACTGGTCGAAGAAAAGATCTCGCTGTCCGAGCGCTTCGGGCTGTGGGTCAGCTTCTATCCGTTCAAGCAGGACGACTACCTGTCGATCATCGGCCACTGGCTGCGCTATTTCGGCTGCGACGACGCGGAAGTCGAAGCGGCGCGCGGCGATGCGCTGGTGTGGGCGCTGGAGCGGGGGTCGCGCTCGGGGCGTGTCGCGTGGCAATTCGCTCGCGACTGGTCTGGCCGGAAGACTTCGGCATGAGCGACGCGCAGAAGAACGCGGCTGGCCGCCCGGTGACCGAGGTAGCCGTCGGTGTGCTGATTCAGCCAAACGGACACTATCTGCTGGCGCAGCGCCCGGCCGGCAAGCCGTACGAAGGGTACTGGGAGTTTCCGGGCGGCAAGCTGGAGGCGGGCGAGTCGGTCGAGGCTGCCCTGGCCCGTGAGTTGCACGAAGAACTGGGAATCGACGTCAAGGCGAGCCATCTTTGGCACACGCTTGAACACGACTACCCGCACGCCTACGTGCGGCTGTTCTTCTGCAAGGTGATGCAGTGGTCCGGCGAGCCGCACGGCCGCGAAGGCCAGGCGTTTGTCTGGCAGACGCTGCCGGCGGATGTCTCGCCGCTGTTGCCGGCGACGATTCCCGTGCTGGAATGGCTCGCAGCTGAGAAAAACTAGAAAATTGGCGCGCGGTTGCCGGCGGCGGCTGCGTGAGAAGCGTCTGCCGATGCGGCTGCATTGCATCCCTGCGTGGGTCTGCAGCCTGTCGCGCTCAGTGTGGGTCGTAATCCGCACCAGGCGATTCATCCGCCTGAGCTTCTTCACTCGTGCCGCCTATCTTGTACTTCTCAGCGGCCCAGGCGCCGAGGTCGATCTGCTTGCAGCGGTCGGAGCAGAACGGGCGGAAGCGGTTTTCAGGGGTCCAGCGGACATCCTTCCCGCAAGTGGGGCATTTGACGACGGTAGGCATACGGTCAGGCAGTCGATCGAAAACGGAATAAGTAACGAATATAGGGGCATTTTTCGCGGCTTCAAAGGTGTAGCCCCGCGATTCAGTTCTTCAAGGTGCGCGTGTCAGGCTGGCTTACAGGCTGCACAACGTGAGCTGGAACGGCACGTCGACATCCACCGCGCGTGGACGCAGATCGCCGTCCTGCACAGTGAATCGCACCCAGAGCATGTACTTGTTAGCGCTGGCCTCCGGAATCACCCGCAATTCAGGTGCTACCCGTACTTGCATCAACTGGTATGAACGGCCTGACAGCATCTGCTGATAGCTGCCCTGCATCGCCATGACTTTGGACGCCTGACCCGATTCGCGCGCGAGGCGCAGCACGATTGTTGCCGCATCGCGCAACGGCAGCAGCGGCGTGACCCATTTGGCGATATCCTGCCGACGCTGATCGGGATGGATCTGCTGCCATGCGTAGTACGAAGGCAAATCGAACTTGCAGGTGCCGCCCGGGATGATTGCGCGGCTGCGGATGCTGGCGAGCCACTCGTTGTCCGCCAGATGCTGGCCGGTCTTGCCCTGCATCTGGGAAAGCCCCGCCAAGGTTTGCTCGATTTCTCCCAGCACCGCCTCCAGCGCGTTCTGCTCGATGCCCGGATTGCCCCGGAACGGCGCCAGGGTTTGCCGCTGGCGCTCGAGTTCCTTCATCAGATCGGACTTCAGATCCGCGCGACCCGCAACCTCTGAGATTTCGAACAACGTTGTCAGTGCGACGTGATGTTCCTTGGCATCTTCCTGAGTCAGAAAGAACGTGAAGCGCTCGAACAGATCTTCGAGCCGCAATAGCGTCCGGATTCGCTCGTTGAAGGGATACTCGTAAAGGATCAAGCGGGCTCGCCTCGGGCGTGGTCGGTGACGGGAATGCAGAACATTCTAATGCCGTGAGACTACCCTAGCAATCACGCACTTTTTCGGCGCGCTTTCACAACTTTTTTCTCAAGTTTCGGGTGGTTTTCCGCGTGCCTTGCGTGCGTGCCGCTGCATGGCTGAGCAAACCACGCCGCAAGCCACGGTCAGCGTATTCTCACGCGCCGGCTAGCGACAGATAGACGCGATGCTGTGCGTCGACTTGCGCCTTGAGGGCATCGAGCGGCGCGTTGTCATTGTCGATGACGTCGTTGGCTGCGGCGAGGCGGGCTTCGCGCGTCGCCTGGCGGGCGATGATCGCCAGCACCTGTTCACGGCTGAACCCGTTGCGACTCATCACGCGTGCGATTTGCGTCTCGACGCTGCAATCGACCGTCAGCACACGGTTGACACGCGTCTTCCAGCTACCCGACTCGACCAGCAGCGGTACCACGATGATCACGTACGGCCCTTGCGCCTCACGCTGTTCGCGCTCAGTCTCCGCACGAATCAACGGATGCGTGATGCCTTCGAGGCGTTTGCGCGCGCCGTCGTCGCGGAACACCAGCGTACGCATGCGGGCGCGGTCGAGCGAGCCGTCTGCCGCAACGAACGAAGCGCCGAATTCCGCAGCGATCTGCGGCATCGCAATGCCATGCGGCGCCGTGATGCGGTGCGCGATCAGGTCCGTGTCGACAAGCGGCACGCCGTGCGCGGCGAACAGGTCCGCCACGGTCGATTTGCCGCTGCCGATGCCACCGGTCAATCCCACAGCAAACATGCTTCAGCCTCCCAACCCCAGATAAAGCGGTGTGCCGAGAAATAGCGTAACAGCACCGCCCGCTGCGAGAAACGGCCCGAACGGCAGCGGCTCTGAGAAGCGCATGCGGCCGCGCCACGTTGCCGCGAGACCGACCACCGCGCCGGTGACCGCCGCGATCAGCACGATCTGCGGTAGCGCCGCCCAGCCGAGCCAGGCGCCGAGTGCAGCCAGCAGTTTGAAATCGCCATAACCCATACCTTCAACGCCGCGCACCAGCCGGAACAGCCAATGGACGGCCCACAGCACCAGATAGCCGAAGATCGCGCCCAACACGGCATCGTGGAGGCTCGCGAACATGCCGTTGAAGTTGACGATCAGGCCCGCCCACAGGAGCGGCAGTGTCATCGAGTCCGGCAGCAGATGGGTGTCGATGTCGATCGCGCTCATCGCGAGCAGTGCGGCGCATAGTCCGAAGGCGGCGAATGCCATGCCGGTTGGCCCGTACAGCGCGAGCGCCCCGGCCGCGCAGCCGGCGCTCGCGATTTCGAGCAGCGGGTAGCGCAGGCTGATGCGTGTCTTGCATGCGGAGCAGCGCCCGCGCAATAGCAGATAGCTCACCACTGGCAGGTTTTCCCACGCGCTGAGCACATGGCCGCAGTGAGGGCACGCGCTGCGCGGCACCCACAGGTTGTAGCGGGCGGGCAAGCCATCGCCTTCGAGCGGTTCTTCGATGGACTCGCTGACCTCTTCGCGCCACGCACGCTCCAGCATGATCGGCACCCGATGCACGACCACGTTCAGGAAGCTGCCGATCACCAGACCGAAGACGACCGCGAATGCGATCTGCAGGCCGCTGGGCAAACTGCCGAACGCGAGCCCGAGACCGGTTGCGACGTGGCCGGGCAGCAGGCCCGAAAGCAGGTTGGAAGGAGTATCTGGCACGAGCGGAATGGTGGCCTGCATATATAAAGGGTGGGATTCGGCTGCGATGCTACACCACGTTGCCGAGTTGAATAATGGGAAGATACATCGCGATCACCAGGCCGCCGACCAGCGTACCCAGCACGATGATGACAAGCGGCTCGCACAGGCTCGAGAGCGTGCCGATCTTTTCGTCTACCTGACGATCGGCGAGCGACGCTACGTCGATCAGCATCGTGTCGAGCGCTCCAGACTCTTCGGCAACCGCCACCGGTTGGACGACCTCGGGTGGAAAGCAGTGTGCCGCGCGCATGGCTGCGGCGAGCCGTTCGCCGCGCCGCAGCCCAGCGGCGATCTGCATGGTGGCGCGATCGAAAAAAGCGTTGCCGGTGGCGTGAGTCAGTGAATCGAACGCGTCCGCGAGCGGTGTGCCGGCCGACAGCAAGGTCCCGAGCGCGCGGCTCCAGCGCGCCGCACACAAGGTGCGCAGCAACGGACCGGCGACCGGCATTGTCAGCGATATGCGTGCGAGCCGGATGCGCGCTGCTTCGGAACGTCGTAGCAGAAATGTCACAGCCGAGCCCGCGGCGAAGACCATGACGACCAGCGGAATGCTCCATCGCGCTGCGCCTGCGGACAAGGCCAGCACGAACTGCGTCGGCGCGGGCAGCTTCGCCCCGAAGCCGTCGAAGATCTGCTTGAAGGTGGGGACGACCCAGATCAGCAACGCCGCGGTAATCGCGACGGCGAGCAACAGGATGGCCACCGGATAGGTCAGCGCCGCGCGCACCTTGGCACGCTGCGCTGCGGCACGTTCACGGTCGTCGGCGAGCCGGGCGAGGACCGTCGCCAATGCGCCGGCTGCTTCGCCGACCTCGACGAGCTGGCAGTACAGCGCATTGAATTGCGCCGGATGCCGCTGCAATGCCGCGGAGAAACGCAGGCCGCCGGTGATATCGCGCGCCAGCGCGCCGACGATTCGCGGCATGCCGGGCTGGCGCGAACTCTGCGTTTGGGCGAGAAGATCGAGCGCAGGTGCAAGCGGCAAACCCGCGCGCAGCAGACTGGCGAGCTGGCGGGTGAATGTCGTCACATCGGTGGCGCGGGTTTTGGGACGCGGCGCCGGCCCGCTGGCCGCCAGTTCGACGATGAACAGATTGTCGCGCTTGAGCATCACTCGCGCGGCGCTGGCATCCGGCGCGATGAGCGCACCGCTTTTTTGTACGCCGTCGGCGTCGACGCCGCGCCATCTGAAGCGCAAATCGGCGGCTGCTGACTGTGCCGGTGTCGCGGTGTTCATGCGACCTCGGTGGCGGCCAGCGCCTCGGCAAGGCTCGTCGTGCCGTCGCGCACACGCGCCAAGGCTGCGTCGCGCAAGGTGGCGACCTGTTCACTTTGCGCGAGCCGGGCCAATTCGTGGGTGCCTGCGCGTGCCACGATCATCTCGCGCATCGCATCGGAGACAGGCATCACCTGGTGAACGCCGACGCGGCCGCGGTAACCGATGCCGTGGCAAGCTGCGCATCCGGTGGCGCCGAAGGGTTGCCAGCCGTCGACGTGATCGTCGGCGAAACCCGCTGCGCGCAGCGCCGCCGCCGATTCCGGCACGGGTGCGCGGCACGCTGCGCAAAGCCGCCGCACCAGCCGTTGTGCCGTCACCATCCTTAGCGCGGCGGCCAGATTGTAGGGCTCGACGCCGATGTCGAGCAGACGCGCGACGGCAGCCGGTGCGTCGTTCGTATGCAAGGTGGACAGGACGAGGTGGCCGGTTTGCGCTGCCTTCACGGCGACATCCGCGGTTTCGTCGTCGCGGATTTCGCCGACCATGATCACGTCGGGGTCCTGACGGAGAAATGCACGCAGCGCCACCGCGAATGTCAGGCCGGCCTTTTCGCGCACGCTGACCTGATTGATACCCGCCAGCTGAATTTCCGCCGGATCCTCCACCGAGCACAGATTGCGCGCCTCGTCGTTGAGCATGTGCAGGAAGCAGTACAGCGATAGCGTCTTGCCGCTGCCGGTGGGCCCGGTGACCAGCACGAGGCCGTGCGGCGCGCGAATCGCCGCATCGACGGCGTCACGTTGTTGTGGATCGAGGCCGAGCGAGTCGAGCGAAAGATCGGTGGGCAACGCGTCGAGCCTGCGCAACACCAGCTTTTCGCCGAACAGCGTAGGCAGCGAGTTGACGCGGTAGTCTTCGAGGCGGCCGGGCGACGTGGCAATACGCAGCCTGCCGTCCTGCGGCACGCGCCGCTCGGCGATATCCATGCGCGCCAGCACCTTCACACGCGTGATGAACGCGTCGCGCAGATGCGCGGGGGGCTGAGGGATTTCATGCAGTACGCCGTCGATGCGCAAACGCACGCGCCAGCCATGCTCCTGCGGTTCGATGTGCAGGTCCGACGCATTGCGGCGGGTTGCCTCTTGCAACGTGTCGGTCAAGAGGCGTACGGCAGGCGCGTTGTCGGAATCGGCGAGACTCGAGTTGAGGTTGGCACTGACCTTGGCGCCAGCCGCAAAGGCGTTGTGCCTGGGTTTGGCTGGGCTTTCGCTATCGACGGCAACAGGCCGCAACGACGCCGCGCGTTGAGAAGAATCTTGCATGAGAGACCGGGGATGAGCCGCCTGTAGAACACGACGACGCCATCATCCGGTAAAGCCGCGGACGGCACCATTCAGCCGATCGGCTAATGGCGCGCGCGGCGGCCGTGTGCGATACGCATGCGATGCGATGCGATGCGATGCCGTGCGGTGCGCAGAGCTTAGCCGCGCGCAGTCTTGGCGGCTTTCGCGCCCGCGCGAGTGGGTGGTTTGAACAGCTTGACGGTGCGAATCGCCTGATCGTCGCTGCGCATCACTTCGAGTTTCATCTCGCCGATCTGCACGCACACGTCGCCATCGGGAATCTCTTCGAGTATCTCGAGAATCAGTCCGTTGAGTGTTTTGGGTCCGTCGGTCGGCAGTGCGAGATGCAGCCAGCGGTTCAGTTCGCGCAGCGGCATGCTGCCCGCAACGATACATTCGCCGTTCTCGTTCCAGCCGCCGCGCGAATTGGCGCCGCGTGGAATCGACGTGGTGAATTCACCGATCAGCTCTTCAATGATGTCTTCCGGCGTGACCATCCCTTGCAGCTCGCCGTATTCGTTGACGACCAGCGCCGTGCGGTGACGGCTCTCCTGGAAGTACTGCAGTTGCTGGAATACCGGCGTGCCGCTCGGCACGAAATACGGCTCGGCCAGCAACTCGCGCAGCGTCTCACGCTCCAGTTCCTGGTTGTGCAGGGCCGCCAGTGTCTTGCGCACGTGCAGCACGCCAAGCACGCGATCGATGTCGCCTTGATAGACGATCAGCTTGTTGTGATAACAGGTTTCCAGCTGATGCAGGATCTGCTCGAACGGCGCGTCGAAGTCGAGCGCTTCGATCCGGCGGCGCGGGATCATCACGTCGTCGACGGAAATGTTTTCGAGGTCGAACAGATTCAGCAGAATGCTGCGGTGCTTGGTGGGCATGAAGCTGCCCGATTCGAGCACGATGGTGCGCAGCTCTTCGGTGGAAAGCCGCTGATCGTGTGCGCCTTTGGTGTTGATATGCAGCACGCGCAAGATGGTGTTCGCGAACAGATTGACGAACCAGACGAGCGGCTTGCCAACTCGCATCATCGGTGCGATCAGCAGGCTGGCCGGCAGCGCGATCTTCTCCGGGAACGTCGCGCCGACGATTTTCGGCGTGATTTCCGCGAACACGATAATCAGAAACGCGACAATGCCGGTCGCGATCGACAGCACTACATTGTTACGGCCAAAGGTATGCAGCGCGATTGAGGTGGTGAGCACCGGGATGATCGTGTTGAACAGATTGTTGCCGATCAGGACCACGCTCAGCAGCTGGTCGGTGTGCGCCAGTAGGCCCTGAGTGGTTTTCGCGCCGAGCGTATTCTGGTTGGCAAGGTGTTTCAGGCGATGGCGGTTGATCGCCATCATCGCCGTTTCGGAAATCGAAAAGAAGCTGGAGCAGATAAGCAGCAGAAAGACGGCGCCGATCTGCGCCCATAAGGGAAGTTGTTCCACGCGTTGTGAAAGTAGGGGACGGGATGGAGAGAATATAGCAGAGCAGGCTGGGCGAGCCGCCGCGCAGGCAGTCCCGGGATTGAAAAGCCTCGAATCACGTGACTTGCCGTTTGAGAACGCGGACCAGCGTGCCGAGCGTGTGCATCAATTCAGGCGACAATTCTGTGTCGGCCATCGCGTCGGGCGTCGCGCCAGCGCCTTCGAGAAAGGCCTTGATGAGCGCGGCGGGCGCTATCGATGATTCTTCTGCCGGCGTCGAGGGTGGGGCGGAATGGACTGGCAGCGCGAAGGGCTCCCGCAACTTGACCGGTCCGTCGTTGCGGAGGGTGTTTTCTGTATGAAATCTTCCGCTGTAGTCCGGTACGGCTGTTCGCATGACGCGGGCGGGTGCTTCGTGCGTTTCGCCAAAGGCGTCCCGATACGCGGCGGGCTGGTTTGGGGATGCAGGCAGCGAGGGTGATTCCGCGGGAGGCGAAGCCGCGGCCTCCAGCTCGGTCGGCTCCGGCGTCTGCGCACTATTCGGTGGCGACGCAATCTTCAAACGCAGGTGGCCGCCGAACTCCGGCACGTTGTCGCGGATTGCATTGCCCGGCGAGCGATCGGGTTGCAGCGCCGTGAAGCCGTTGCTGGGAGGCGCCTCCACCAGGTCGGCGAATAACCCCCCGTTGGCCGATTTGTTCCAGCCCGAGTCGTTCCAGCCCGAGTCGGCCGTTGTTGGGCCAGGCATGCCGAATAGCGCAAGTGGGTCGAGCGGCGTATCGAGAAGGTCGTGGAGGCTGGTGGATAGGGCTGCACCGCTCAGCGGATCGGCGGAATGGCCGGCGGGCAGCGACTTCGTGTGCAGCGACTTCTGCAGAAGATCGGGACCAGCGGCGGCTGGAGATGATCCAAACGATGACCCAATGGGGCAAGCCGCGTCGGCCGGTGGACTCCAGCCTGGCGTCAAAGCACTCGCCTCGGTCTGCAGGACGCACGCACCGATATTGAGGATATCGCCGGCGTTCAGGCTGGCCTGCGCGCCCGGCGCGAGCATCTTGCCGTTAAGCGCAATCGCGGCATGTTCGCTGGTGTTCAGCAGTTGCCAACCGCCCGCGAGCGCCTGTACGGCCGCATGGCGTGGCGCCACCACGCCGTCGTCGTCGGGCAGGACCAAGGTGTTGCCGGCGTCGCGGCCGATCGTCCCGCCGGATGCGTCGAAGACTGCGCTCGCGCCACTTGCGAGCGCTTTGCCGTGACAGGCAATGAGGGTCAATTTGAGGCTGAAGGAGGGCACGAAGAGAGGCTCCTGATGGCAAGCGGCGCTCATGACGGACACGAAAATGCGTTCATTTGCGCCAGCTGGAATGGGTTATAGCTGTTGCTGGCAGTGACGCGCAGCGCCAGCGTTTTTCCGTTGACGTCGAAACTCGCGACAAAGCTCTCGGGCGCCGCGCCCGGCGTGATGCGCGCCTTGTCAAACAGGCGGTGCAAAGCCCAAGGGCCGTGGGTTTGCAGGCTGTTGCTGCCGCTTTGCGTATTGACCAGCAAGCTGACCAGATTGGCGCCGCCCGCGTTGGGCCACTTCACGGTCGCCGGGATTTGCGGGCCGTGTGCATAGCGGATTGTCTGGCCATCGACGTCCAGCACGTACTGCGTGATGCCGGGATCCATTTCGAGCGGCGTCAATTCGATTTGCAGCGACGGCGCCGTCGCGTTGCCGGGGAAGAACACGGTGCGGATCGTATCGGCGTTCTGAAACGAGCCGGCAAGACGCGCATCGCCCGGCGCGCCGCCGGCCGCGTCACCCCTGAAGGTCCAGCGGCTACGGCTGACGTCGATTTGCGAGGCCAGGTTCTTCTGAAAGAAGCTGTCCATCAATCCGCCTGCGGCGAACAGCCTCGCAAAATCGTCGAGCGCGACGTCGCGAGGCGAGCCGCGCTCGAATGGGTAGCGCCCGGCGATCATGTGCCGGCATTGGCGGCCGATGCCGCCTTGCGCGTCCTGTGCGATGTTGGCCCGTGCGGCGCCGCTGACCTGCGCTGAACCGTTTTGCGACAGATCGCTGAACATCTTGCGCAGGGGCATGGGCAGGCGCCCCGCATCCGCCTGGAGTCTGTTGAATACATCCGTTTGCGGAGGCGTGTTGCCGCTGCTTAACGCAGCGCTCGCGGAGCTCAGATAGCTGTAGAACTCGTCGATCACCCGCAGGTTGCTGTCGAGCGGCCCGCCTGCGGGCGAGGCCGCCAGACGTCTCAGCGGTTCGAAATGTTCGTCGACGATGGCTTCGGGTTTGTCGTCGCCGGAGGGCGGCGGCGCGCCGCGTGCACCGCTGCCGAACAACGCAGTGAGCGATTGCCTTGCTTCGCCGATGCGCTTTTGCAATCTGTTTGCAGTCGGCTCCTGCACCGCGCCCGCGCGCAGTAGATTCGTCTCATTCGCCGCGACCAGCAGAAATTGCCTGAGCGGCGAATCGGGCGCCGACAGTGTGCGTGCGATCTGCATGCTCTGTGCAATGGACGTGCTGTCCATCAAGGCCAGATCGTTGAGGTAGCTGTCCCAGACATTGATGTAGTCATTGAAATAGGCGCGTCTGATTTCCCGGGCGAGGCGTGCGCTGTCGCTCGTGGCGTTTGCGGGGATGCCTAGCACCCATGGATCTTCGTCCTTGAGTTTCGCGGCGGCGCCGTCCACGCGTTTTTCAAAAGTGTTCCAGTAGCCATGGTAGGTGTATAGGCTGCTGACGCCGTCGGTGAGCGGCCTGCCGCTTCGACGTCTGAAGACGAGCGCGGCCTGGGGACCGCCGGCGCTCGCGACGCTGACCGGCGCGCCTTGCATCGTCGCCAATAGTTCGCGGTGGAGCTGGTGGTAAGCACGCAGCGCGGGCGAAGCGTGTCCGAGACGTTCGCGCACGCTTTCCACCAGCGGCGCATTGCGCGCGAACGGCGAAGCGACCCTGCGCGACTCGAACAGATTGGCGATGTGCGCTTCGAGTCGTGCGCGCTCGTCCTGCGTCGTATTCGACGGCAACGCCTGCTCGGTATCGAGGATCAGCCATGCCGCGAGGAAGCCGGCGTCGTATCGCGTCGCGTCGTGGAGCATCAGATAGGCTTTCAACGCATCGTACGAATACTCGAGGTCGGTGACCGGTGCATCGGCGAGTATCGATTCGATGCGGGCGGCCGCCTGCGGCAACAGTTTTTCGTCGAGCGCACGATGATAGACGGCCTCGCCTGCATCGCTGATTCGTTTGCCTTGATACAAGCCCAGCCCATACCGCCACAGCGGTGGCGCGTCGACATCGAATTGCTCGCTGTGCGGCAGGCTGTGCAACGCATCGAGCATCGGCGAAAGCGGGGCCACGGCGTCCGGATGGGATACGACGGGCCGGTTGGCGTACAGATTGAAGGCGGCCACATGCGCATTCACTTCGTCGAGATAGGCGCGGTTGTTCAGATAGCTGATCGTCCAGCCGGTGAGGAGCGCCAGCAGAACGCCGCCGGTCAAGGTAGCCACTGCGGCGTGTGCCATCAGGCGGCGGCGTCGCAACGCGCGGCTCACGCCGGCAAATCCTGCGTCGGCGAATACGGCGTCTTGCAGCAGTTGTTTCAGAAAGTAGCTTTGGCTGTGTTTCGGCGCGACGCGTGCCGGCGGCGCAGCCGCCATCTGCAATTGCTGTCGGATCGGCGTCAGCACACCGTCGATTGCCGGGCCGCTCTGCAGCGCGCTGGTGAAGTAGATGCCGCGCGCCACCAGGTTGGTTTCCAGGCGCGACGGCCGAAATAGCGCCACGAGGAAGTCGTCCAACGTTTCCTTGAGGCTCGCGAACTGCTGCGGAAACAGATAGGCGAGTGCACGGCTGTCGGGATCGGGATCCGCGATCAGCACATCGTGCAAGGCGGCGTTCAGCCGCTGCGCCAAACGGTCGAACGCGCCGCCGGGGGCAAAACCGGCGGCGTCGCTCGATGCCGGGTCACCCGCCGCAAAGGTCGTGCCCCATACCTGCGCGCGACCGTCGCGGTTAAGGCCGGAAAAGTACTCGGTAAAGCCGCTGATGCGGTCCATCCGGGTGAAGCATAGATAGACCGGCACGCGGACGTCGAACTTGGCCTGCATCAATTGCAACGGCTTGCGCAGCCGCGTCGCGTAGGCTGCCCGATCGGACTCGCTCATCGCCAGCAGTTCGTCGACGCCGACCATCAACAACGCGCCGTTGACGGGCTGGCGCGGCCGGTATTTGCGCAACAGCCCCAGCAGCTCGCCCCATTCGGCGCCGCGCCGTGCGTCGGCGTGGGCCGCTTCCAGATAGTGACCGGGCGTATCGACGAGCACGGCATGGTTGCTGAACCACCACTCGCAGTGGGGCGTCGGTTCAATGCGGCCGCTGGCGGCGCGCGCGGCTTGTTCTGCGATCGACAGTTCAAGTCCGCTATTGGCGAGCGTCGTGGTTTTGCCCGAACCGGCGCTGCCAACCACGAGATACCACGGCAGCCGGTAGACATACTGACCAGTGAGTCTGTCCAGCCACGCGGCAAACCGGCCTGTGGGGGCGCCCGCGTGACGCAACAGGTGCAGCGCCTCGCGAAAGCGGGCACGCAGTTCAGCAAGCGGTTCGGTGCGGTCGTCGGAGGCAGGGGGGGCGGGCTGGCTAGCCTTGAGTCGGCGCAAAAGCTTGCGCAGATCCTCACTGTCCGCGTGTTGTCGCCAACGCCAGGCAAACCTTGCCCACCAGACGAATAACAGGAACGCGATCAGCACGAGGCGTGAGATGTCGCTTTCCAGCGGCCGCAGTTCTCCGATCGATAGCAATGGCCCGATCATCCAGATCAGTGCGGCGATGACGATCACGCCCACCAACAGCCATAACGCCCTGGACCACAGAAGTCCCCACAAACGCTTTAAAGAATTCATCGGTTGGTCGCTTGCGAAAAGTCCTGTCTGCTTGCAGCGCCGTGAAACAGCACGATTTCCACCCGCCGATTGTGGGCGCGGCCTGCGGCCGTGCGGTTGGTGTCGACCGGCTGTTCGTCGCCGCGCCCCGCCACGGTGAGCGCACGGGTTTTGTCGAAGCCCGCTGCGAGGAGCGATTGCCTGACCGCGGCGGCGCGGGCTTGCGAGAGCGCGAGGTTCGATGCGAATCGCCGGTCGCGGATCGGCTGGTTATCCGTATAGCCGGTAATCACCACATCTGAGCGAAGCCGGCTCAGGACCCCGGCGACACGCGCGAGCACGGGCAGGTAAGCGTCATTGGCGGTGGCCGAGCCGGAATCGAACAGGCCGTCGCCGCGCAGCGCGATCACACTGCGATCCGCATCTTCGCGCACGACAAGCGAGCCGCTGCGTATGTCTGCGTCGAGCAGGCGGGTAAGGTTGACGGGCGGCGCGGCGGCCGCGCGAAACTCGCTTTCCGGAAAATGAATCGCGTTGATCGCCGCGTAGGTTCGATCGGCTTGCGCGTTGGATGCCAGCAGGAAGCCGATGAAACTCGCGCAGCCGATCAGGCCGGCGAACAGCAACAACGTCCACGGCGGCAACCAGCGGCGCGCGCTGAACCCCTGCGTGCGGTCGGTGGCACGCCAATCGGGCGATAGGGGTTGTGCATAACCGCCGCCCGTTTCGTGAAGCAGTTTATGCAGCCGGCGCGTGAGCGTTTCAAGCTGCGCAGCGCCGTTCTGAACCACGCGATAGCGTCCCTGGAAACCCAGCATGAGGCAGAGGTACTGAAGCTCGATGATGTCGCGATGTTCGCGAGGACTGCCCGACAAGCGCGCGAGCAACTGGAAGAACTTCTCACCGCCCCAGGTTTCGTTATGAAACGCGACCAGCAGGCTGTGCGTCGACCATGCGCTGCCGCCGCTCCACGGTGCGAGTGCCGCGGCTTCGTCGAGGGCCGTGCACAGGCAATAGCGCGCACCGACGATGGTTTCGATGGCGACGGCCGCCTGCTGCGCGCGCGCCTGGAAACGCCTGATTTCATCGACCAGATATTCGCGCAGCCGCTCCGGCGTCAACGTCGTGCTGGTGCGGATCTGCGTAAGCGTAGCGAGCAGCGGATTTGCTGCGGCGACGAGCGGGTTGCGGGCGCTAGAGGTTTGTTGATTTGTCCGCATAGGCTCAGCCGCGAATGGCCCAAAACTCCATCGTCAGGCCCGGCAGATCGCCGGCGACGTGCAAAGCGAGGCCGCTGGATTTCTCCAGTTGCTTCCAGAGTTCGCCGCTCGTATCCAGTTCGAAGTAATGGCGGCCGGCGTGATACGGAATCTGTCGCGGCGCGACCGGGAGCAGGCGCAGCGCAATGCCGGGAAGATGCAGATTGACCAGATCGGCCAGCCGCTCGGCGGGCCCGATCTTGACCTGCGCGGGATAGCGCGTGCGCATGGTCTCGGCGGGGAGATCGGCGTGTACCGACAGCACGAAGCCGGCGCTGCGAATCAGTTCGGGACTCGGAATCCGTGCAACCCACACGCGATGCGCGCGCTCCTCCAATTCGATCGCAACGGCGTTCTGTTCGAGTACCGTCGACAACGCCCGCCGCAATTCAACCATCAACGGTGCGAAACTGCCTTGTAGATCGTCGTGCCGGTAGTCAGGACGGACCGTCGGCCGGCGCTCGCTGCTCGTGTAAGTGCAGAGATCGAACGCGAGCCGCAGCCATTGACGAAAGAGCTGCTCGGGATGCACGTGGCCAAACGCCTGGGCATGCGAAGTATCGGCTTGAGCGCGGTTGATCAGCGCCAGCAGCAGAAAGTCGCTGACCTCGGCGACGCCGCCGCGCCCCGGCCGTGACAGACGCTGTGCCAGCGCGTCGCCGCGCTGTTCGAGCAGGCCATGCAGTTCGCTGAGGTAATGGCCGAGCACCGAATGCTGTCCGGCTATCAGCATCGGCGGGATGTATTGCTTGTCGAGCACCAGATGGTTATCGCTGCGCCGCTCCACCACCCGCAGCAGGCCGAGCGCCTGCCATTCGCTGCGCAGTTCGGACGCGAGTACCAGCTTCAGGCGCGCCCGGGCGATCTGCACGGTTGCGGGTCCCAGCGCGACCGCATTGCTGTCGGCAATTTCGCGCGTGTGTGCGCTGTACCGGGCGAGCGATTCGACCTGTTCTTCGAAGATCGTGTCTTCGCCGTCCGCACGACGGATTGGCAACGCGAGCACGACGAGCTCGTCTTTTGCGTGAGCGGGGATGTCGAGTGGCGCGGGCAGGTTGTCGGGACCGCTCAGAAGGAAGGGCGTACCGTCGGGGAATACGCCTTGCGCCGTCGACAACGCGACCTTGCCCAACGTGAGCGCACCGGGATCGATCTCGAGACTCAGAAACCCCCAGAATGCCCCCTGCAATCCGAGGCTGCGCTGTTGGACATAGTCTTCGATGTAACGCTCGAACTGCTGGAAATGCTGCGGTCGCAGGTACATGCCTTCCGACCAGACGACTTTGCTGCGGGATGCGCCCGAGTTTTTCTGCGGCAAATATGAGTGCTTCATCAATGTGTCCGATTCATGGTTCTGACCACCAGGCCGCCTTCGCCCAGTTCCACTCGCATGGCGACCCGCGATGACGCGAACGGCCAGAACGAAAAGAAACCGCGGTCCGCGTCGGCTGGCGGCGCGAAAGTGGCCTTCCAGACGTATTTGTTCAATTCCCGATAGCCGGCGACCACGCCGAATTGCCGGACGGCCGGATCGTCCGGCTTCGAGATCAACTTGCGCTCACCAGGTAAAAGGATCAACTGCTCAAGCGACACGAGGTCGTCGCCCAAGGCCGTCCTCGCGTGGTCCTGCAAGGAGGAGAAGCTGCTCGCTTCGAATGCGACCGTCGACTTCAGGCTGTAGATGCCGACGAGAATCGGCGAAGGCAGTCCGCGGCTGTCCGGATTGACTCGCGAACTGGCGTAGAGATAAACATCGCAAGAAGTTTCCGCTGTCTTTGGCGTCGCTGCGCAGCCAGCCGCCAGGATCGCCGGAGTCAGCGCAAGCAACACGCGCCGTCGTGTATGGATCATGCGTGGCTCATCCGTGTATCACCCGGCCAGATTCAGAATATGCGTCTGGCTCGGCGAGGTGCCCGTGCCCTGCGCATTCGTCGAGTTCTGCTGGGTCGGGTCGGTCATGCGGGTGGTCGGCATGCCGTGCAGCAGCACGGTGTTGGCGCCGTTGATGTTGCGTGACGTCGAGCAGACGGTGCCTGACATGACGCCCCCCATCGAGCCGGGCGCGTCGCCACTGGTGACGGGAATGACGGTCGCTAGATTGTGGGCGGGGGCTGCGGCGATCAGGATGTTGCTGACGTTGGGAATCGCCTGCGGACGTTGCGCCGTGTTGCCGTACGCAACCGGCACGCCGAGTGGGGGTGTCAGGTTGACGCTGATGGCGCCGTTGGCGCCGGCGGCGCTCGAGTTGACCATGACCATGAGGTTCTCCTAGCCGAGATGAATTTGCTGGGCGTCGATCTTCGACAGACGTTCGGCAGTCAGCAGCGCATGCTTGCCATGCAGCCGGACGCTCTGGTCGGCGGCGTAGTCGATATGCGCCGCGCGCAGATGGTCGACGGCCTCGATCGTGCGAAAGCTCGTCTTGCTGATCTGCACGACGCGGTCGAATACGGATTCGAGACTCTTGCCGATCAGGCGCAGCACGCCGAATCGTCCTTGCAGTTCGCCGCAGTGGAACGACGCTGTGTCGGCGGTGAGCTCCGCTTCGTTGGCCGCCAGTTCGAGCCGGCTGCCGTGCAATTGCAGTTCGCGTTCGCCATGCAGATGAATGTGCTGTGCGGCCCGAAGCCGGACGCTGCAGGTCGATTCCAGCAGCAGGTCGCCGTCGATGCGAATGCGTGCGCCGCCTGTGGCAGACCGTTCGAAGATCGCCAGCACGTACGCGTGTTCGGGATCGGCATGGCTGACCAGCACACGATCGCCCGGCTCCGGCGCGACCAGGCAACTGAAGGCGCGGCGGCATGGCCGCCTGGCGCCGCCGTACTCCACCAGCAAGCTGTCCTCCTCGAGGATCGCAAGCACGGTGCCGAGGGTTTCGCCGGCCGCTGTGGGTGAGGGTCTTCTCAATTCGGCTACGGTCAAATTCATGGCGACTCCGTGGTTCATGTGTGCAGTCAGTGGGTATCCCGTTGTGCGGACCAGGCTTCAGCCGCGCGTAGTGCAGTGTCGTTGCCGATCACGCCTGCGCGCCCTTGCCAGGCTGCGTCACCGGCGCCGCGGCGGGCGTCGGCGTCGGCATGGCAAATCCGGGTTCGCTCTAACCGCGCCTCGTGGAAGTCCGCGCCGGCGAGTTCGGCATACGACAGATCGGCGCCTTCGAGGCGCGCTCGAATGAAGCGTGATTGGCGAGCGTCGGCGCGCTGGAACACGGCGCCAGATAGATTCGCCGCGGTGAAATCCGTCTCCCGGACCCGCGCTTCGACCCAGATGCTGTCAGGAAAGCGGCCGCCACGGCACTGCGCGCCGCTGACATTCGCGCCGAAAAAGTTGGCGAGCGGCGCGTCGACATCGTCCAGCACAGCGGCTTCGAGCGTGGCGCCCTGGAAGTTGCATTGCGCCAGCTTCGCAGACGTGAAGTCGACGTGGCGCAGATCGGTGTCGATGAACTGGCAACGGTTCAGTGTGTGCCCGCGAAGCGCTTGCCGCGCCAGATTCGATTCGGTGAATACCGTGCTGTCAAACTGTGTCCGCGCGAAACTCACCTCGCGCAAATCCAGTCGATAGAAAAGGCTTTTGCGGATGCCCGCCGCCGAGAAATCGGCGCCGGGCATGGGCGTCTCGTCGAAGACACCGAACTCGATATCCGCGGCATCGAACCGGCAGCCGCTCAGATCGCATTTCAGAAAAGCGAGCCGTGCCGCCCGTATGGCTGAAAAGCGCGTACCGCCGGCGCGCGTCTGGAGCATTCGGCAATCGTCGAGCGTGCTGTCGAGGAAGCTTGCATGATGCAGTTCGCACGTCAGGAAGGCGCTTTTCGACAGGTCCGCACCCGCCAGATCGACGTCGATGAACGTGCACGCGTCGAACACGCATTCGCCAAGCGTTGCCTGCGCGAGCCGTGTGCCGTTGAAGGTGACGTTTGCAAAGATTGCGCCGGAAAGATCGCATTGCTCCAGCGCGAGCGGCCCGAGCGACTGCTTCCCGATGATTTCGCCATGGTGGATCATTTGCTGAAGTTGTTCGCGCGTGAGACTCATGCCGACCTCGACAACGGACAAAGGACGGCTTGCTCGAGATACGCACCGTCGAGCTGGGTGCCGCGATCCATCGACGTTTCCGCGAGATTGGCGCGGAACAGGTTGGCTTCGCGCAAGTTTGTGCCGCGAAGATTCGCACGCCTCAAATAGCCGCCGATCAGGTCGGCGCGCGCCAGATTGGCGGCGCTTAAATCAGTGCGCACCATGTAGCCGTTATCGAGCTTCACACCTTGCAGATTGGCGGCTTCCAGACACGCATCGGAAAAATCGCACTGGTTGATTCGGGCACCGCTGAAATTGGCGCGCTGTGCGCTCACCTGACGCAAATTGACTTCCGTAAGCCGCGCTTGCGTAAAATCCGCATCGGTTAGCACGCTGTCTTTCACGAAGCAGGCTTTGCGCAAACTGGCGCGATCGAAATGGACACCCTTGGCGTCGGTTTCGACGAATCCCAGCCCGACGATGTCAGCCTCCGTAAAGCTGGCTCGTTCGAGACGGCACTGTATGAAGGCCAGTTTGCGGATATGCGCCTGATTGAAACTGACGTCGTGGAAAGTCTGCTCCATGAACACCAGATCGGCCAGCTTAGCTTCGCTGAAATCGACCGCGTCGAAGCGGCAATGTCTGAATTGAGCGCGGTGTATCGACGCTCGCGGCAAGCGGCAGCGCAGAAAAGGCGTGTGCTCGAACAGACTGCGATCGAGTGTGGCTTCGCTGAAGTCGGTGTCCTCACACTGTGCGAGCGACAGATTGGCCTGAGTCAACTGCGCGCGCGCGAAGCGTGCACGAAGCAGCGTCGCGCGTACCAGCACGGCGCTCGTCAGCGTGGCTTCGCTGAAATCGGTGCCGGTCAGGTTTGCGCTTTCCAGCAGCACGCCCGACAGTTGCGCGCCGCGCAGATTCATCCCGCTCAGATCCGCGCCGGTCAGGTCGAGGCCGGCCAGCGATTCGCCATTGGCATACATGGCCGCGACGCGCCGGCGTGCGGTATCCGCTGCCGCCGGATCGAGTCGCGGCGCAGCGTCCTGATAGTGAGCGGCGTGCAGGTACGCCTCGCGCAGTTTGTGGTCGGCGGCGCGCGCCATTTCGAGCAGCGCCGGCTGCTCGGTACGTGCGAGGCATGCGCTTGTGATAGAGGACGGCGGCGGTCCGCGTCGAGCCGGTGCCATTGAGAGCGACGCGGCATGCTTTGCTTCGATCTGCTGGCGCATTGTTTCGAGGGCGGCGCGCTGTTCTTCCGCCTGCTGTTCCTGCTGCTGAACGAACTCCGCCAATTCGTCGAGCCGGGGTGGGCGCTTCGGCTCGGCCGCTGTGGCGATAGCATCGAGCGCGAGTTGGGCGGCTGGGCCGTGCGCCGACGCCGCGGCCTGTTCGGCTCGCAGTTGGGCGCGGCGCAGAAGATTGCGCTGCACGGCGCTCTGCGATGGCGCGTGGGTGGTTTCGTCTTCCCCGCCGGCGTGCACGAGCATCGACACGGGCACGAGGTCTCGATCGCGCAACGCGTGTAACGCGCCGCATTTGCTATCCATGCGCAGGTCGAAAACGCGCCGGTAATCCATGGCGGACAGCGGCTGCGCGTTCAGTTCCGCTCCGATCATCAAACAGGCGATGTCTTGCGCATCGAATTCTTCGACTTCGGCGGCGCCATGGAAAATCATCACGACCCGCTCCCGATGAGGGATGAACCATGCCGTGGTCAGACGCATCGGGACCTCGGCGAGTGCGTCTTCGCGTTGACGTTGCACGAAGCAGCGGGCGCGCAGCGCTGGCAACCTGCCGGCGATTACGGCGCGCTCGGGGTGCATGTGCGTGATTTCATAGGCGGCGCCGTCGGGCAGGGCCGTATGCGCCGACAACTGCTGATCCAGCGGCGCGACGTTGAAATAGCGATGGTCTATCGTGCGGGGGAAGCCGGGGCAATCCGCTTCGCGCCATGGCTGGTCGAATTGGCCAAGGAGCGCGCTGCGTGGCGGCCAGTCCGGCGCGATCGGTGTAAAGCTGGCCGGCTCGATGCGCTGTTCGCGCCGGTGGATCAGATCTGCCGCATATTCGATATTGGGCAGTAGCCGCGGCGTCGCGCGATCGCCAGATGCGGTCGCGAATCCCCGTCCGCGCGGATTGTCCGCATAGCCTGCGCCGCCGTAGGCGAGCGGCCAGTCGATCGGCAGGGTTTCGAACGGTTCAGCGGCCGTGGCCTCGTCCGCCGCTCGGGTCATCCCGCCGGTCCAGTAGCGGTCGCCCGAGACCCGCAACTGCTTGTCGATGCCCGCGAAGCGGATGCCGGCGTGGCACACATGGGAGCGTCCGCAGTACTTGCCGTAGGCATGCCCGGAGACGAGGAATTCGGCATGCGGCTTCGGCAGTGCCGCATCCAGCGTGTAGCCTGACAGCGCTTCACCGACCGTGTCCCATAGTTCCGTTTCGCCCACCAGTCGCGGTGTTTCGCCGAGCGTCGCCATCATCGGAATGGCGATGCCGAGATATTCGCGGCCATCCGACCGGTAAGCGCGGGTCAGAATGCCGAGTGGCGTGGGTTTGATGATTTTCAATTGGATTCGCGCGTCGCCGCCCTCAGAACGTGACCGACAGGCCGACTGTGGTGTACGACACGCCCGTCGCCGCGACGCTCGAGCCGGTGCTGGTGACCGAGGAACCGGTCGAGGTGACGGTGCTGCCTGTCGTGGAGACATTCGAGCCGGTCGCGCCGACGTTCGAACCGATCGCTACCACCACGGATCCGAACGCGTCCACCACCGATCCGTTGATGCCGAGCCCTGTGCCCAGAACGCTGATCCGGTTCAAAGTCAACGATTCGCTTGTTCCCAGGACCACGCTGCTTGTATTGCCGTTTACCAGGCTGCTCGTATTGCCGTGGACCGTGCTACTCGTATTGCCGCCGACCGTGCTACTCGTATTGCCGCTGACCGTGGTGCTCGTATTACCGCCGACCGTGGTGCTCGTATTGTTGGTAACCGAAGCATCCGAATTGCCGCCGACGCTCTGGGTCGCGTCGTTGGCGACCTTCATGCTGTAGTCCCTGCCGACACTGCGCCTTTCGTCGTTGGCAATCCTCGCCTGATAGTCGTTGCCGACGTTGCGCGTCTCGTTGTTTGCGACCGACGTGTCGTAGTTGCGTCCGACGCTGCGCTTTGCGTCGTTGGCGATCGTGATCGCCTCATTGCGGCCGATGTCATGCGTCGCGTCGTTTTCGACCGAAACCTCGTAGTCGCGCTCGGCGTGCAGGCTCACCTGTTCGGCGCCTTGCCTGTCCTCGAAACGCAACATGTTGGCGTTGGCGCCGGTGCCGCCCGGCGTGCGCGTCACGAGGCCGCTTTGCGTGGCGGCTTCCGGCAAACCGAACGGCGGCATCTGGTCGGCGTTGTAGATGCGCCCGGTGATGAGCGGGCGGTCAAGTTCGCCGTTGAGGAAATCGACCACGACTTCCTGGCCTATCCGTGGGACATGGATGCTGCCGAAGTTGGCGCCCGCCCAGGCCTCGGATACGCGTACCCAGCAGGAGCTGTTTTCGTCGCGCGTTCCGTAGCGGTCCCAACGGAATTGCAGTTTCACTCGACCATACCGGTCGGTCCATATCTCCTGGCCGGCCGGCCCCACCACAACAGCGGTTTGCGGACCGCTTGCTTTCGGCACCGGCGTGGCGCTTGGCGCGCGATAAGGCAGCGCCGCTGGCTGCGCAATGAAATCGAAGTCATAGCGAGCTTCGCTGCTGCCCGTGGCATAGCCGCCTTCCTGCAAACGATAGCCGACGCCGACGATCAGATAAGCACGGTTCTCCGCCTCTCGCGGGCAGTTGTTCAACGTGAACAGATAGCCTGGCGCGATGGCGCGCAGACGAGTGTGCGCGCGAATGCGGGCGTGGGAAGCCTGCTCTTCTTCGAGCCGCACGCGAGCATAGTGTTCGCCCTGCTCGGCTTCGATATAGCGGCCTTGCCATTGGTATTTGCCGTAGCCGCCGTGCTCCGCGTTCAGCGGATTGACGCGCACCTGGGACAGATCGGCTTGCGGTTTCCTGAAGTCGTAGTCATTGACGGCATAGGCGCCTGAGCGGAGTTCCGTCTCCGGATACCATTGGTCGACACCTTCTTCAGCCGGCAGGGCCAACCGGTCGGGCGGCAGGTAGGGCAGCGTCGCGTAGTTAGGCAGCGTGTCGTGAGCGCTCATGTCGTCGGCGAGCACCAGGACCTGCTGGTCCGCTTCGTGGCGAAAATAATAATAGATGCCTTCCTGCTCCATCAGCCTGCTGATGAACGCAAAGTCGCTCTCCTGGTATTGCACGCAGTAGTCCCATTCGCGGTAGCTTGCGAGCAAACGCTCGTCGACCGGGAAGCCGTATCTGGCCAGCGCTTGCCGAAGAATGTCCACCACCGACAGATTCTGGAAGATGCGGCAGTCGGCCGTCCTTGTCAGGTACCACAACCACGGCCGCAGCGTGACCGTATAGACATACGTGCGGGGCGTGTCAGTCTCGCGGCCGCGGAATGCGCATCGCGCGATGTGTCCGCCGAGATGGCGCACACCGCCGTCGGGCGTGACGATTTCCAGCGTCAGTGGCTTGCCGAGCAGACTGTTCATGTCGAGCGAGGCTGATTGACTGATCAGCTCCACATTGAATTCGTACAGCGACGACAACGTTTCCTGGCCGTCCAGCGAACGGAACCTGAGCGCCTGGGGATCGAGTGGCGTGTGAGCGGTAATGATGTGGTTCATGACGGGCCTTGTTAGCGATGGGCACGCGGCGTGAAGAAGCGGAACGGGTAGCGCTTAGCACGGGGCGGTTTGCCGCGGCGGATAGGCTTCGGGCGAATAGACGAAGTCGTCGGCGTCGCGCACGCTCGCGCGCGCGCCGAGCCAGCTGCTCCAGCCCAGTTGCTGGCCGCGGCCCAGCGTGTTGCCGGTGACCTGGCCGGCGGCCATGACCAGCCGCACGTCCCACCTCCATTCGAAGCCAAGGTAATGGCGCACCCACTGCACTAATTGCCATGCGCGGCGCGTGCCTGGCAGCAGGTCCAGGTACTGCTCGCGCGCGAGCGGCCCGAGCCTCAACTCGAACTTCGACTGCACACCGCGCACGGCCATGCCGAGCATCGCGCCGCCGCCGAGCGTGCGCGTGGTGCGTCGTGCGCCCAGCCGGAGGCGCTGCTCCGGTTCGATCGTCATCCAGTGCGGAACAAGCTCAACGATCTCCACCGGTACGCCGAGATGCATGCGCAGAATCTGCTGCAGGCCTTCCGGATTGCGCGTCTGTCGGACCAGATGTCCGGCCATGAAGTAGCGTGCATGCGCGGCAAGCTCGTCGCGCTGAAGTTGCGACGGCTGGCCGCAATGAATCAGGCTTGCGATATAAGCGTCGAACCGCGCCCCGTGCCCGCGGTCGAGACTGACAGTCGGCTGAGCGTCAGCCCACGCGCGGTAGAACAGCAGAATCAACCGATGATGGAACAGGTCGGCGAACGCCGTTAGCGCGGGATCGTCGTGATTGCGCGCGCGGTCGCGGGCATATTCGGTCAGATGCAACGGCAATGGACCGTTTGGACCGAACAGGCCGAAGCTATAAATCGACACGCGCGGCGGGGCGCTTTCAGGTCCTTCAGGTGCCGGGTTAGCCGAGGCCAAGGTCGCGGGGGCGAAGGCCAGCGAGGGCTCCTGACCGATCCGCAGTGGTTCGTCGCCAGGATGGATTGCGCGCCCCATGCGCACAGGCATGCCGGCGCGGGCGTCGAGCCAACGTAACAGCGTGTAGAGGTCGTAGGCGTGCGGCGCAGCGGCGACCTGCTGCCAGAAGCTTTGCAGCGATGGGATGGCAGAGGTGTTCATGCTGTCGGGCGGCATCCGATCCGCGGTTGCCATCGGTTGATGTGTCCGCGCTGCAGCGTCGCGACTGCGAGTTCGCTGAAGCTGTTCAATGACACGTGTCGAGCGAAGAACTGTTCCAGCACCGCGCCGAACAGATAGGTGCTGGCGCCCGCGAACGCCAGTTCGTCGAGCAGCAGTGACACGCAGACGCCGCGGGCGAACATGAGTGGGCCTGGCTGCGGCAACTGGTTATAGACGGCATCGATCTGCACGCTGCGAATGCCGTGGATCTGCGGCGTAATATCGACCTGTGCCGCACCGGCATAGAGTTCGAGCAACTCACGCAGCGCTTGCGCGCCTTGGCCTCCGTCCAGATCGGTGAGGGTCAGATAGTTGAGACTCAGGTGGCTGATCAGCCGCCAGGTCAGCGCGTTATCGGCAAGCGCCGGGCGCGGCGGTGTCGGTCCGCGCAGCACCTTGATGGCCGTGACTGGCGCCGAAATGCGCAAGCTGAAATCGCTGCTGCCCTCGAGCGGTATCAATGCAGCGAGATCGCGGTTGGTGCAGAGCGCCTCCACGGCGAGATTGCGCAGGTCGTCGGAAAACGGAGCCTCGTGCTGGTCGACCAGCGACAGGAACACTTCGCCGCCGCTATAGCCATTCGGCAAGCCGCTGCGCCGGTTTGCGGCACTGGCGAGGCGCGGTTCGCGGCGCACCGAGAAGTAGCGGCCGTGGCTCTCGGGGTCATCCGCGACCATGCCGTAGAACGGCCGAAACCGGCAACGCCTGCCGTCAGGCTGCAAGTGGCCCGTGACCTTCTCGATGCTATGGACCTCGTAGTCGAGCGGGCGCGTGCGGTCCACCACCACGTGATGCTCGTGGTGTCGCGTGGAGACCGCGACGCGATCCGCCTGTTTGGGAAACAGATTGATAGCCGGCGTGCAGAAGAGCGCAAGACTACGGCTATCGACCGAACGTTCGAGGTCGGGCACCGTCTGGTCGAGCAGGATGGTCAGCGAGAACGCATTGCCCTCGATCGTTTGCAGCGCACGCCGCAGATTGCCGATACTGAAAAACAGAAAACGCGCCGGAAAGGCGAAATACTCATGCAGCAGCCGGTGACCATGGAACGAGCGCGTGCTGTGGGGCAGAAGTGCCTGTGCGGCGTCGAATCCCTCATGGCGGATTGCCTCGTGATCGAGCAACGAGCAGCTGTGTTCGGGGTTCGACACGGAATGGCACACCACGCCGACGCTACGTGCGAGCACCAGTTCCAGCAGTTGCAGCGCCTGGCTCTCGGCGCCGCTCAGGAAAAACGTCAGCTTGTCGAGCGGCAGGTTCTTCAGGCTCGCGGCCCCGCAGACTTCTATCCGCACACGCAACGCGCCGCGCACCGTGACGTCTGGACTGAGAAGGGACAGCGGCAGATCACCGGGCTCGCCGCCCAACTTGACGTCGGCGACGCGTAGTGGCCAGAGCGTGACCGCGTGCGCGGTGCGAAATTCGCACGCTGTCTGCTCACCCTGCGCCAGGTGGGCGCGCAGTGGTGTGCCTGCCGCGAGCGTATAGCCTTCATGCAAGCTGCCTTCGCGCAGGTTCGGCTGTACGGCGGCGATTGTCATGGAGGGGAGAGGAGCCAGGTAGTTCGGGTAGACGACGTCCAGCAGCCGCTGTGAGAAGCGTGGGAACTCGGCGTCCATCTTCAGTTGAATACGGGCGGTCAGAAAGCTGAAGCCCTCGAGAAGCCGCTCCACATACGGATCGTTCACCTCGGTGCCGTGCATGCCGAGGTGGCCGGCCGTCTTCGGGAAAGTCTTGGCGAACTCGGCGCCAAGCTCGCGTAGATAGACGAGCTCGCGGTTGTAGTAGTCGAGCAGGCGCGGGTCCATCACCCGTTCCCCTGCGAGCGCAGCGCGATATGACCGCTTTCGAGGTCGATTTCGGAACGCAGAAGGAGGGTCTGCGGCGCCAGGCTCGAGCACAGTTGCCCGTGGATCTCGAGCGACAGCGTGCTCCGCTGGGGCTCTGCGGAAGACCCGGCGATGCAGCGTACTTCAACGCTTTCTGCAAGAATGCGTGGCTCGAATTGGACAATCGCCTCGCGAATCGCGCTTTCGAGACTGACCCAGTCCAGCGCCGACACTCGCGCACCGGCCAACGCGCCCAAACCGAAGTTGACGACCGAGCGCCTCACGTGCGGATAGGCGGCAAGGTCGTCCGTGGCTTCGAGGTTGGTGCTGTTCAGGAGCCAGTTCAGGTCGCGCAAAAGCGATTCGCGCAAGCGCGCGCGCGGCGACGCGAACCCGCTGTCGGCACCGGCCGCTGTTGGCGAATGTTCGCCGCTCAGGCGGTCGAGCAAGCACGGGGAGGCTTCCAATCGGGAGTCGCGCGGTGTTGCCGCCGGGTCTCGTTGCAGGCGCAAGGAATGTGGCTTATTCACTGGGTTCTCGTCGGCTTCAGTCGGTGCAGGCAACGTTGTCCACTTGACCGCACCGCCCACTCAGGATGAAATGTTGCTTAAACTTCCCGGTTTTCCTTGATGTCCCACGCGAGCACGCTTTCGCCTCCGCGGGTGCCCTGGTCGGTCTGCTCCCAGTATTGCTTCCTCACCTTGGCGGCCTGGAACGCATAGGTCACGTTGACCGCTTCGGAGCCTTTTGCCGCACCCTGCTGGACCGACGTCACAAGGACCTCGGACAGCGTGATGCGCAGATACTCGATTTGCGAACCGCCTGCTTTGCACACGGAAATCTCGACCTTCGGCAAGTGCTTGCCATTGGCGCAAAATTTGAGCACTGCGGGCGCCGCCTTGTCGATGAAGGTTTCGACCAGCAGATCGTTGAAGCTGACCTTGCCGATGCCGCCGCCACTGCCCGTTGCCATGCTGCCGGGCTGGGCTGCCCCCCATGAATAAGACTGGATGTCGGTCCATCCCTTGTGATTGGCGTCTTTGGATTCGCCCGTCACCCCGTCTACCCGCATGTACATATCCACTGACATTTTTCAGCCTCCTTGTGAATGAATCGAACTCGATGGTTAAGGCCGGTGCGCAGGCATGTCGCCGTCTTTCAGCGCCGGCAGCTTTGAAACCAGTCTCAGTGAGACGGTTAGTCCCTCTAATTGATAGTGCGGACGCAAAAAGAATTTCGCGCCGTAATAGCCGGGATTGTCTTCAATGTCTTCCACGACGACGTGCGCGGCCGCCAGCGGTTTTCGCGCCTTGGTATCCTGGGACGAGTTGACCGGATCGCCGTCGACATAAGTCATGATCCAGTTGTTCAGCCACGATTCCATTTCGCCGCGTTCCTTGAACGAACCGACTTTGTCGCGCACGATGCACTTGAGGTAATGCGCGAAGCGGCAGCACGCAAACAGATAAGGCAGGCGGGCGGCGAGTTTCGCGTTGTCGGTGGCCGTTGAATCGTGGTATTGCGCCGGCCGCTGCAGCGATTGCGCACCGATAAAGGCGGCGAAGTCGGAGTTCTTCCGGTGCACGAACGGCATGAAGCCGTTCTTTGCCAGTTCGGCTTCGCGTCGGTCACTGATGGCAATTTCGGTTGGGCACTTCATGTCGACGCCGCCGTCGTCGGTCGGAAACGCGTGGGTGGGCAGATCCTGCACGGCGCCACCCGACTCCACGCCGCGAATCGAGGTGCACCAGCCGTAGTGCTTGAACGACCGGTTGATATTCGTTGCCATGGCATAGGCCGAATTGATCCACGCGTAGCGCCGGTGGTTGGCGCCGTCCGTGTCTTCCTCGAAATTGAAGGCATCGACCGGATTGGCGCGGGCGCTATACGGCAGACGCGCAAGAAAGCGCGGCATGGTCAGCCCGAGATAGCGGGAATCGTCCGACTCGCGGAGATGGCGCCATGCGGCGTACTCACTGTTCTGGAAGATTTTGGTCAGGTCGCGCGGGTTCGACAGTTCCTGCCACGATTCCATTTGCATGACCGCCGGCGACGCGCCGGTGATAAACGGGCAGTGTGCGGCAGCGGCGATCTTCGCTATTTCGCCGAGCGTTTCGACGTCAGGCGGACTATGGTCGAAATAGTAGTCGCCCACCAGACAGCCTAGCGGCTCGCCGCCGAACTGGCCGTATTCTTCTTCATAGACTTTCTTGAAGATTGGACTTTGATCCCACGCGACGCCTTTGTAGCGCTTGAGCACGCGCCTCAGTTCCGTCTTCGTGACCGGCATGCAGCGGATCTTCAGCAGTTCGTCGGTCTCGGTGTTGTTCACCAGATAGTGCAGTCCGCGCCATGATGATTCGAGCTGCTGGAAAGCCTCGTCGTGAATGATGGTGTTGATCTGCTGGGACAGCTTGCGATCGATCTCGGCAATGATGGCCTGGATTGTCTGGTAAGCGTCGTTCGAGATAACCACCGCGTTTTCCAATGCCTGCAGGGCAAGCGTTCTGACGGCCCCGTCGATCGCTGTCTGCGTTTGTTCGGTGCGCGGATTGAACTGCTTCATCAGTACAGCTGAAAAAGTATCTGCCGAAAAGGCCGTGGTGGACGATTGCTGCTCGATGGATTCTGCGTAGTTCATAAGGATTCCCGGAACGTACCTGGATGAATGCGTTCGTGCCTGTGCGACTACTGCTTGTCGGCCGTTTCGTTGCCGGCGGCTTCCGGCCCGACGGGACCGGACGGAGCGGCGAGCGTCTTGAGCAGGGCCGGATTCCTGAGCGCCTGGGTGATCAGTTCTTCCGCGCCGCTCTTGCCATCCATATAGGAAAGCAGGTTCGACAATTGCGAGCGCGCTTGCAACAGTTGATCGAGTGCCGGTACCTGCCTCGCGATTGTGGCTGGCGAGAAATCCTCCATGCTCCGGAAGGTCAGATCGACTGCCAGCATGCCTTCCCCGGAGATGTCGTTTGGCACGCGAAGCGCGACGCGCGGCTGGATCGACTTGAGCCGGTCGTCGAAGTTATCGATATCGATTTCCATGAATTTGCGCGCTTCCAGGTCCGGCAGAAGCGTGGTGGATTGACCTGCCAGGTCGGCGACGACGCCCATGACGAACGGGATTTCGACTTTGCGCTCGCTGCCGTAGAGCTCGACGTCATACTCGATCTGGACGCGAGGTGCGCGATTACGGGCAATGAACTTCTGTCCAGTTGCGTTTGCTGGGGTTGCTTTCGATCCGTTCGAAATGGCCATTTCAAGCTCCACTGTTTTCACTGGCTGTGATTTGCGCTGCGTGGGCGCCGCTCAATTGACCGCAACACCTGATAGCCGCTCCGGCTGGCCTGTCAGAACATCAAGTTGCGGCAACGCGGCCGGCGCCAACTCGCGCACGATTTCATAAAAAGTCATATGCATCAGACGCTGAGCCCGTCGCAACAGGAGGGGGACCGGATGGCCGGGTTCCGCTCGCTCCAGATACACGCATGCGTTTTCCAGTGCGGCGATGACATCTTCACGCGTTCGTATCGACATCGATCCGGCAGCCGCTGTGTGAACGTTGCCGGCATGTGGGCGCTCGGTGGGCGTGGCGATCGCCGGCACTGGCGGCGGCGATTCGGCACACCGCGAGGACGAGGCAATGTCGGATGGTTCGCCGATCGCCTGATAGACAACACGCAACGGACCCTCTACCGCGATTGGGTCGGGTACCCAGGAGGAATCGAGGTGTACGGAGATCTGCCGCTGGATGCGTTCGATCGCGTACAGCAGTTGTTGAATCACCATGGATTCCTCGCGCGCGCCTTTGAGCGTGGCCCGCAACTCCGTTTGCAGGGTGACGTCCGACGCGGGAAATCCGCACACGGTTGCCGATTGTTTCCGTTCGAGAATCGCAGCGGCGTCGCGCAGGGAGAGTTGACCGAACCGCCAGAGCAGCAGCGGGGCGCCGCGTGCACTGCGGCCAAGTGCCTGCTGGTCAGTCAGCGCCGCGATTGCGTTTAGCCGCGGCAACGGATCGAATTCGCCCGCTGTTTCAAGTTGGGGGTGGACATGCTCCCAGTATTGATCGAGGACATAGGCGGCGAGCGACAGGCCTCGGGCATATCCGGCAAGGCCGGTCATCTTCGTCCAGGCAAGCGTCAATAACGCGATGACGCGCAAATCCACGGTGCGGCTGAGCAATGCAACGGCCAATGTCTCCACATGCGGCCAATCCGGCGCGACAGCTGGAATCAGGGCTTCGCCAAATTGCTGCTCGCGACTGCCGGTTGCAACCTGCTGCAACGTGGTGAACGCTGCGTCATATTCCAGGTCGGCACCACACGGCTGTTCAAGACTGATGGGTCCGATTTGATTGCTCAGTACGGTATTCATCTCTGTTTGCTTGGGTCTGGATACTGACTAATTTGGGGTGGGCGCGTATTTGGAATTAATCTGATTGATAAATTGGTTATTAGGAATTGTTAAGATGATTTCTCAATTAATCGCAATTTTCCGCGTCTCTTTTAAGAACGGATTGGAATCTTCTTAAAACCCGCTGGGCCGCTTGGGGACGTTTCCCCGCCGAGCGGCGCGGCCAGGCTCAGCTGGCAGGCGACGCATAGGGGTAGCGATGGCAAAAGGTCAATTTAATCAGGATGCGGAAATGGTGTGTGCGATTAAATGTATTGGGGCTGATGTTATTGCGGCTTTGCCAATATGGCAAGCTAATTTTTATTATTTCATAAGGAGGATTTTATGAATTTATTAGGATAGGCAAAAGTTAGCTTGGCGTAGATATTAAGCGCGTGATTCGTCGTCCGGTATTGATGGCTATTTGAGGCTGCGATAAATATGGGACGACAAGGGAATTGGCGCAGCAGTCTGTCCGGTTCGATCGGAATGGTTCGGACTGTAGACGACCCCAGCCGATAGGGGTATGGCCGGGCAGGCCATATGATGTCGGGCGCTTTACTTGAGTAAATGTCGCAAGGTGGGGGTGGGGCCGACGCTGCGTGGCTCGCTTCTGCATCAAGCAACTGATCCTTGCCCGCGAGAGGAGGCATCCCGTTGAGGGTGGGGCGGTGCAAAAAATGCGACCCAAAACAAAAAACCGCCAAGCAAGCTGGGCGGTTTTTCGAGCCTTGAACTAACAGGGCAAATCTGGTCGGGGTGAGAGGATTCGAACCTCCGGCCTCTACGTCCCGAACGTAGCGCTCTACCAGGCTAAGCTACACCCCGATTTGGTACTGGACTCCTACGGTGTTTCAGTCTCGTTCAAGACTGTCTTGCCGTCGAGTAAGAACATAATTCTAGCAGGCTATCTTTGAAAATGGAATCAGGAAATGAAGAAATTGCTGCAGCTGCGGCCAGCGCTTCCTGCTTCGCGCACTCAAGCGTGTGATCCAGTGCCCCGGAGCGCGTGATCGCTTCGAAAATGGTGTCGAAACGGTCCGTGCCGCCTTGCTCGATGGCTTCCCGCGCGAGCGCCGACTGCTCGGGCGTGCCGCGTTCGATCAGATAAATCAGCGGGAGCGTGGGTTTGCCTTCGCGCAGATCGTCACCAGCGTTTTTGCCCATCGATTCAGCTGTGCCCGTGTAGTCGAGCCAGTCGTCCATGATCTGGAACGCGGTGCCGATGCGGCGGCCGAATTCCGCGGCAGCGGCTTCCGTCTTCGCGTCCGACCCGGCCAGCACCGCGCCGAGTTGCGCGGCAGCCTCGAACAGCTTGGCGGTTTTGTAGCGGATCACCTGCATGTAGCGCGCTTCGTCCACGTCGGCGTCGTGCATGTTCAGCAACTGCAGGACTTCGCCCTCGGAGATGATATTGGTCGCCTCCGACAGGATTTCCATCACGCGCATCTTGCCCACGCCGACCATCATCTGGAACGAGCGCGAATACAGGAAGTCGCCGACCAGAACGCTCGCGGCGTTGCCGAACAGCGCGTTGGCGGTCTGGCGGCCGCGCCGCAGATCGGACTCGTCGACCACGTCGTCGTGCAGCAGCGTGGCCGTGTGGATGAATTCCACCACCGCAGCCAATTCGTGCCGATGCCCGGTGGTCTCGCCCAGCGCGCCCGCCATCAGCAGCAGCAGCGCGGGCCGCAGCCGCTTGCCCCCGGCGCTGATGATGTACTCGGAGATCTGATTGATCAGCATCACGTCAGACGCCAGACGGTGCCGGATGACGCGATTGACCTGCTGCATGTCTTCGGCGATCGGAGCGAGCAGGCTGGCGGCGTTGGAGGAGGGGGTGGCAGTCGACGACATGATGGCTGAATTGGGTAGTGCCGCGAATTATAAGGCGAATCGCGACAGTTCCGGGTCGCAGGCTGCGGCACGGCGCGACAGAGGCAGCGGCTGGGCCGCGTACCGGGGCTGGACGGCAAGGCGCCGGGCGGTGCGCGCGGCGCCTCTCAATGAGTTTTGACCGAGCAGCTAACTCTATGTATAATCACGGGTTTCCGCGCGCGGTGCGTGGGAAAAATGAACACAGAGTGAGGTTCTCAATGTACGCGGTCATAAAAACCGGTGGCAAGCAGTATAAAGTTGCCGTCGGCGAAAAACTTAAAGTAGAACAGATACCGGCAGACATTGACGCTGAAATCACGCTCGACCAGGTTCTCGCAGTGGGCGAAGGCGAATCGATTAAGTTCGGTACGCCGCTGGTCAGTGGGGCTTCCGTCAAGGCTACCGTCGTGTCGCAAGGTCGTCACGCAAAAGTGACCATCTTCAAGATGCGTCGCCGGAAGCACTACCAGAAGCATGGCGGCCACCGCCAGAACTATACCGAACTGCGCATCGACGCGATCAACGCGTAAGCGCAACGGTTAAGGAGCAAATTAAATGGCACACAAAAAGGCAGGCGGATCATCCCGCAACGGCCGCGACTCTGAATCGAAGCGTCTCGGCGTCAAGGTTTACGGCGGTCAGGCCATCAACGCTGGCGGCATCATCGTGCGTCAACGTGGCACGCGCATGCACCCGGGCGAAAACGTCGGTATCGGCAAGGATCACACCTTGTTCGCGCTGACGGACGGCCACGTCAATTTCTCGACGAAAGGCGCAGCGAAGAAGCACATGGTCAACGTCGTCCCGGCAGCAGTCTGAGTTTAATCAGGCACGGGCTTCAGGACCGGAAAAAGGCCCCGCGAAGTTCGCGGGGCTTTTTTTATTGCAGCGTTTTTTGTCCGAAGAATTGGCGGATTGCATGGCCATATCGGCGCGGTTAGCCGATCGGCTGATTGCTCACCGCACGGCGAGCGCGGCAAAATAGCAGCATCTGAAAGCATCAACCCAGCAGCACCATCTAGCAGCACACCACGGGACGGAGTTACGCATGAAGTTCATTGACGAAGCGAGGATTGAAGTCATCGCCGGCGACGGAGGGGATGGCAGCGCGTCGATGCGCCGCGAGAAATTCGTTCCGTTCGGCGGCCCGGATGGCGGCGACGGCGGCCGGGGCGGCAGCGTGATCGCGGTCGCAGACCGCAACATCAACACGCTGATCGACTACCGCTACGCGAAAAAACATTTGGCGCGCAACGGCGAAAACGGCCGCGGCGCGGACTGCTACGGCAAGGGCGGCGACGATATCACGCTGCGCATGCCGGTCGGCACGACTATTACCGATATGGAAACCGGCGAGCTGATCGCCGACTTGACCGAGCACAACCAGAGCGTGCAGATCGCGCAAGGCGGCGCGGGCGGTCTCGGCAACCTGCATTTCAAATCCAGTACGAACCGCGCGCCGCGTCAGAAAACCGACGGCAAGCCCGGCGAGCGCCGCATGGTGCGCCTCGAATTGAAGGTGCTGGCCGACGTCGGTCTGCTCGGCATGCCGAACGCCGGCAAGTCGACCTTCATCGCGTCGGTGTCGAACGCGCGGCCGAAGATCGCGGATTATCCGTTCACAACGCTCGCGCCGAATCTCGGCGTGGTGCGTGTCGGGCCGAGCCGCAGCTTCGTAATTGCCGACATTCCTGGTTTGATCGAAGGCGCGGCGGAAGGCGCCGGTCTCGGCCACCAGTTCCTGCGTCACCTGCAGCGTACCGGCCTGCTGCTGCATATCGTCGACCTCGCGCCGTTCGACGATGCAGTCGATCCGGTCGCGGAAGCCAAGGCGATCGTCAACGAGCTGCGCAAGTACGACGAGCTGCTCTATGAGAAGCCGCGCTGGCTGGTGCTCAACAAGCTCGACATGGTGCCCGAAGACGAGCGCGAAGCACGCGTGTCGGCATTCCTCGAAGGCTTCGGCTGGGACGGCCCGGTATTCGAAATCTCGGCGTTGACAGGCCAGGGTTGCGAGAGTCTTTGCTACGCGGTGTATGACCACATCGCCGCGCATTCGGACGCGCAGCGCGCGGCGGAAGCCGAAGATCTCGCTGCCGACGTGCGTTTCCGCGCAAAGCCGGAAGCGCCGGCCGCTGCGTCGGACGACTCGAGCGTCGACCCGCAGTAATAACAAGCCTGAGCGCCGGCGCCCGCGAGGGCCGCCGGCATGCATCACGCGTCATCTTGGGAGACCGCGCACAATGCGTTCCGTCATCGCAGATTCACGGCGATTGGTAGTGAAAGTCGGCTCGAGCCTCGTCACGAATGACGGGCGCGGCCTCGATCATGCTGCAATCGGCCGCTGGGCCGCTCAGATTGCCGCACTGCGCGCGCAAGGCAAGGAAGTGGTGCTGGTCAGTTCGGGCGCCATTGCCGAAGGGATGCAGCGGCTCGGCTGGACCAAACGGCCACGCGAAATCGACGAATTGCAGGCGGCCGCGGCTGTCGGTCAAATGGGCCTCGCGCAGGTCTACGAAAGCCGCTTTGCCGAACATTCGATCCAGACCGCGCAAATTCTGCTGACCCACGCCGATCTGGCCGACCGCGAACGCTATCTGAACGCTCGTTCCACGTTGCTGACGCTGCTGCGTCTGGGCGTTGTGCCGATCATCAACGAGAACGACACGGTCGTCACCGACGAAATCAAGTTCGGCGACAACGACACGCTAGGCGCATTGGTCGCGAATCTGATCGAAGGCGATGCGCTCGTTATCCTCACCGATCAGCAAGGGCTTTTTACCGCCGACCCGCGCAAGGATCCGAATGCAACGCTCGTCCAGCAGGCCGATGCCGGTGCACCGGAGCTCGAAGCGATGGCGGGCGGCGCGGGTTCGAGCCTGGGCCGCGGCGGCATGTTGACCAAGATTCTTGCGGCCAAACGCGCGGCGCACAGCGGCGCCAATACGGTGATCGCGAGCGGGCGCGAAGCGGACGTGCTGTCACGGCTGGCCTCGGGTGAGGCGATCGGCACGCAGCTGATCGCGCGCACTGCACGCATGGCGGCGCGCAAGCAATGGATGGCCGATCATCTGCAGGTGCGCGGCCATGTGGTGATCGACGACGGCGCGGTTGAAAAACTGACCGAGGGCGGCAAGAGCCTGCTGCCGATTGGTGTCGTCGGTGTGCAGGGCGCGTTTGCGCGCGGCGAAGTGATCGCTTGCCTGAGCGCGACAGGGCGTGAAGTCGCGCGCGGTCTGACTAACTACAGCAGTGCGGAAACCAAGCTGATCCAGCGGCGTCCGAGCGGCGACATTGAATCGGTGCTCGGCTATATGCTGGAGCCCGAGGTGATCCATCGCGACAATCTTGTGCTGGTCTGACTCCCGGGCAAGGTTCGCACGACAGAAAAAAGCCGTTCCGGCATGTGAGCTGGAACGGCTTTTTCACGTTCGCGGCGGCTTCCACTTTCGAAGAAGTCCGCTCGCGAAAACTGCCTTAGTGAACCAGCGACGTCTGCGTGCGCTTGTAGCGGATGTTCTCGACAATCTGCTTGGCGTTGCCCGTGGGCATCTTGTTCGCACACAGGTAATCCTGATACAGCGCCGCCTGATAGGCGTTCAGCGCGCCATTTTCAATGCGCCTGAAGTCGTTGGCGACGGTCTGGTCCCAGCCGTCATGATCGGCGTTCAGCCCCGCGTACTGGCGCCATTCATACGTATCGCAGCGAATCCCTTCGTAGTTCACGTTGCGTGCGCCGCTTGGGCTCGTTACGACGACGGTGTAGCGCACCACGCCATCTGTGCCGACGGTAAGCGAACTTCTATCGATCGCGAACTGCAGCGGTGTGTTGCCGGAAACATCGAAAGGCAGCAGATTCGAGTCCTGCGGCAGCGGCGGCAGCGTATCCACCTTGTTTTCAACCCAGGTGCTCGGCCGGTCCAGCAGGTAGGCAAACGTGCTGTCGTCTTTATTTGAGGGTTTGCTGGCGCAACCAGCCAGCAGGGCGCCAGTGGCGACGCACGCCACGACGAGAGCAAGTGCTTTCAATATGGTTTCCTCGAAAGACTGGCGCGGCTCGTCGAGCCGCGCCAGCGGAGGCGGCGTGGACAGCCGCACAGAGTTGTTAATTGCGTACGCCAGGGCGGAACAGCGAGCCTGCGGCGGTTTCGCGCTCCGATTCGTCTTCGTGTTCCGACGCGGAGCCAACTTCGGCTACCGACCCGGAGCCCGGACCGCAATCAGACGCGATCGTCGTGTGAATCGACGTTTCGATGCTGAGAGTGCTCACCGAGGCGGTGACCCTCATCATCGTCGAATCCGGCGGACTTTCCATTGACGACGCTATCCGTGGATAACGCGGCCCATGGTGCCCACCAGGTTTTTCCGCACGCGGCGCAGCCCGGCGCATGAAACGGGATAGCTCCGTCAGCGCCAACTGATACACATCCCGCTTGAACTCGATCACACAGTCGAGCGGCACCCAGTACTCGTTCCAGCGCCACGCATCAAACTCAGGGTGGTCGGTGGCGCGCAAGCATATGTCGCAATCGCGTCCAACCATCCGGAGCAAAAACCAGATTTGTTTCTGGCCGCGGTAATGACCGCGTACTTCGCGCTTTATGAACTTGTCAGGCACCTCATAACGCAACCAGTCGCGCGTGCGACCGATCACCTTGACGTGCTCAGGAAGCAGCCCGGTTTCTTCGTGTAACTCCCGATACATCGCTTGCACAGGGGTCTCTCCGTACTTGATGCCCCCTTGCGGAAACTGCCAGGAATGTTCACGGAGCCGTTTGCCCCAAAACACCTCGTTGTGCGCGTTCAAGAGGATGATGCCGACGTTCGGGCGAAAGCCTTCACGATCCAGCATACAACCACCTTCGAATCCTTTAAAATTGCTTTGATTATAAACAGATAACGGACCCGACGCACCGATTCGCACCAGATTGGAACGATTCGCCGCAAAAGGCCCGCGTTTGCGGTAGCCTGTCAGTCTTCCGTGCCTTATCCCCTGCTGCAAAGGCTTTGCGCGGCGGCTTCAGCGCCGCGGTCGGGCCGGCTTTGCCGGGGTTTTGCCTGGTATGCGCAGTCGTCTGCCGGGGCTGAGCCGGGTCTTGGCCAGACTTTTGGCCGGGTGCTCGGCGAGTCCGTGCCGGCATCAAGCCGGGTCTGTGTCGATTTCCCCACCGTTTTCACCTTTCGGGCGGTCCCTCCGGAGCCGCCGCTTTTGGAAAATCTGAATGAAAGCTTCCCGTTTCTTTATCGGCACGCTGAAAGAAGCGCCCGCCGACGCCGAGATCGTCAGCCACAAGCTCATGGTGCGCGCCGGCATGATTCGCCGCGTCGCCGGTGGCATCTATAACTACCTGCCGGTCGGCCTGCGTTCGATCCGCAAGGTGGAAGCCATCGTGCGCGAAGAAATGAACCGGGCGGGCGCGATCGAATTGTTGATGCCGGCAGTGCAGCCGGCTGAACTGTGGCAGGAATCGGGCCGTTGGGAAAAATACGGTCCTGAACTGCTGCGCTTCAAGGATCGCAAGCAATCCGATTTCGTGATCGGACCGACCCATGAAGAAGTGGTCACGGATATCGCGCGCGGCCAGATCAAGAGCTATCGCCAGTTGCCGGTGAATTTCTATCAGATCCAGACGAAGTTCCGCGACGAGATCCGTCCGCGTTTCGGCGTGATGCGTGGCCGCGAGTTCATCATGAAAGACGCGTACTCGTTCGACAAAGACGCGGAAGGCCTGCGCGAGTCGTATCGCAAGATGTACGACGCGTACGTGCGCATCTTCACGCGCCTCGGCCTGGATTTCCGCGCCGTGGCAGCGGACAACGGCTCGATCGGCGGCAGCGGCTCGCATGAATTCCACGTGATCGCCGATACCGGCGAAGACGCGATCGCGTATTGCCCGACCTCGGAGTTCGCCGCGAACGTTGAAGCGGCCGAAGCGTTGCCGCTGTACGCGGAGCGTGCGGCGCCGACCGAAGAGATGAAGAAGACCGCAACACCGGGCAAGGCGAAGTGCGAAGCCGTGGCTGAGCTGCTGAACATTCCGCTCGAGCGCACGATCAAGTCGATCGTTCTCGCCACGGAAAACGAAGGCGCCGAACCCACCATCTGGTTGCTGATGCTGCGCGGTGATCATGATCTGAACGAGATCAAGGCAAGCAAGCTGCCGGGCCTCGCCGACTTCCGCATGGCCACCGAAGCCGAAATCATCGAGACCTTCGGCACGCCGCCGGGCTACCTCGGCCCGCTCAACACGAAGAAGCCGGTCAAGGTCGTGGCGGATCGCACGGTCGCGAACATGAGCGACTTCGTCGTCGGCACGAACGAGGTGGACTATCACACCACCGGCGTGAACTGGGGCCGCGATCTGCCGGAACCGGTCGTCGCTGATATTCGCAACGTGAAGAAGGGCGACCCGTCGCCGGACGGCAAGGGCGTGCTCGACATCTGCCGCGGTATCGAAGTCGGCCACGTGTTCCAGCTCGGCACGAAGTACTCGGAAGCGATGAACGCCACGTGCCTCGACGAAACCGGCAAGCCGCGCCCGATGGAAATGGGCTGCTACGGTATTGGCGTCACGCGTATTCTGGGCGCGGCGATCGAACAGAATTTCGACGACAAGGGCATCGTCTGGCCGGAGTCGATCGCGCCGTTCGAGGTCGTGCTGTGCCCGATGGGTTATGACCGAAGCGAAGCCGTGCGCGAGCAGGCCGACAAGCTGTACGCGGAGTTGGTCGAAGCGGGCGTCGACGTGATCCTCGACGATCGCGGCGAGCGTCCCGGTGTGATGTTTGCCGACTGGGAGCTGATCGGCGTGCCGCATCGTCTGGTGATCGGCGATCGTGGTCTTAAGGACGGCAAGCTCGAGTATCAAGGCCGCCGCGACGCAGAAGCGACGCTGCTGCCGGTCGAAGACGCCGCCCAAACGGTGATCGGCAAAGTTCGCGCCGCGTTGGCGGGCTAAGCGGAGCGGACGGTGGAGTACACCTTCGTATCTGCGACCGTCCTGCTGATTCTGATCACCGATCCGCTCGGCAATATTCCGCTCTTCATCAGTTGTCTGCGCGGGGTGGCGCCGAAGCGGCGCACGATCGTCATCCTTCGTGAGGTGGCGATCGCCTTCGCGATCCTGCTGGTGTTCATGGTGGTCGGTGACAGCTTCCTGCGCATGATGAGTCTGACCGACCAGTCATTGCGCATCGGCGGTGGAATCGTGCTGTTTCTGATTGCGCTCAGGATGGTGTTTCCGCATCCGGACGGTGCGTTTGGCGGCGACACGCGTGGGGGCGAGCCGCTCATCGTGCCGCTCGCCATTCCGGCGCTGGCGGGCCCGTCGGCGCTCGCAACGGTGATGCTGCTGACGTCGCAGGCGCCGGGCAAGATGTTCGAGTGGATCGGTGCACTGACCGTCACGATGATCGTCTGCGCGATCGTGCTGATGCTCTCTGAGCGGATTCAGGCGTGGCTAGGCGAGCGCGCGATGATGGCTTTCGAACGGCTGATGGGGTTGGTGCTGGTGGCGATCTCGGTCGAGATGATGCTCGGCGGGATCCGCTCTTTTGTGCATCAACTTTGAGTGATATCCGGCGCGGCTCCAAACCACCCTCAAGCCCCTTCGGTCAACGCCCGAATAGTCGGCAGGTTGCGCCAGTAGCCCTTGGCGTCCATCCCGCAACCGAACACATAGCGGTCCGGCACTTCGAAACCACAGTAATCCGGGCGCAGCGGCTTCGCCTTCGGAATGATCTTTTCGCACAGCACCGCGCTCAGGAAACGCTTCGCGCCCATTGCGAGGATGCGGTCGCGGATCGCGGCCATCGTCTCGCCTTCGTCGAGGATGTCGTCGAGCACCAGCACGACGCGATCCTTCACCGACTCAGCCGGCGCCACGCGCCACTGCATCTCATTGCCGCCCTTGGTGGTGTTGCGATAGCGGGTCAGGTGGATGTAGTCGAACTCGAGCGGGAAATCGAGGTGCGGCAGCAGCATGCCGGTGAACACCGCCGCGCCGCCCATCACCGACAGCACGAGCGGGAAGTCCTCGCTCATCTCGTTGCGGATGGCGGCAGCCATGCCGCTGATCGACGCGTTGACGTCGTCGGCCGAAACGATTTCTTCGGAGTGGCTAAAAATGTGGAGAGCTTCTTCGCGGTTCATGACGTCTGACGGGCGGTAACTGTATACATAGTGTGGGAGAGAACGACGGTGCGCGGTACAGAATAAACCCGCACAAATCCGGAGTCAGCGCGCGTGCCGTTGTTCATGCACGGAAGCACGCGCACCGCCGTCTTGCTAAAGCTTAGCGCATGCCGGGCATCATGCCCTTCATGCCGCGCATCATCTTCTGCAGGTTGCCCCCCTTCAGCTTCTTCATCATCGTGCGCATCTGGTCGTACTGATTCAACATGCGGTTGACTTCCTGCACCTGCACGCCCGCGCCGGCGGCGATGCGACGCTTGCGGGTGGCCTTGATCAGCTCGGGCTTCGCGCGCTCCAGCGGCGTCATCGAATTGATGATGCCTTCCATGCGGCGCATCTGCGATTCGGCCATGCCCATATTGGCGCCGGCGGCGGCCTGCTGGAACTGCGCGGGCAGCTTGTCCATCAGCGACGACAGGCCGCCCATGCTCTTCATCTGCGTAAGCTGCGCGCGGAAATCGTTGAGGTCGAAGTCGCCGCCTTTCTTGACCTTGTCGGCGAGTTTTTGCGCGGCCTGGACATCCACGCCGCGTTGCGCTTCTTCGACGAGGGCGAGAATGTCGCCCATGCCGAGAATCCGGTTCGCCATGCGATCCGGATAGAAAATTTCGAGGCCGTCGAGCTTTTCGGCGACGCCGACGAACTTGATCGGCTTGCCGGTCACGTGACGCACGGAAAGCGCCGCGCCACCGCGCGAGTCACCGTCGAGCTTGGTGAGGACCACGCCGGTGAGCGGCAATGCGTCGCTAAAGGCCTTCGCGGTGTTGACCGCATCCTGGCCGAGCATCGCGTCGACCACGAACAGCGTTTCCGCCGGTTTCAGCGTGCTGTGCAGCGCGGCGATTTCGGCCATCATGGCTTCGTCGATACCCAGGCGGCCGGCCGTGTCGACCAGCAGCACGTCGTGGTAGTGGCGCTTGGCCCAATCCACCGCGGCGAGCGCGATATCTACCGGCTTCTGATCCGGTTCCGAGGGGAAGAAATCCGCACCGACCTGTTCCGTCACCATCTTCAACTGCGCGATAGCAGCCGGGCGGTAAACGTCGCACGAGACGGTCAGGACCTTCTTCTTGTACTTTTCGCGCAGGAGCTTGGCGAGCTTGCCGACCGTCGTGGTCTTACCGGCGCCTTGCAGACCCGCCATCAGGATGACGGCCGGCGGCGTGACGGCGAGATTCAGTTCGACCGCCTTGCCTTCATAGTCGCCGCCGATGATCGCGGTGAGCTCGCGCTGCACCACGCCGACCAGCGCCTGGCCCGGCGACAGGCTGCTGATCACCTCCTCGCCGAGCGCCTTTTCCTTCACCTTGGCGATGAACTCGCGCACGACGGGCAGCGCCACGTCCGCCTCGAGCAGCGCGAGGCGCACTTCGCGCAGCATTTCCTGGGTGTTCGCCTCGGTGAGCCGGGCTTCGCCGCGCAGCGTCTTGACGACGCGCGCCATCCGTTGAGTCAGATTGTCGAGCATGGGGAGCGATGAACAGTGCGGCCGGAGCGGGGCGCGATGCAGGAGACGTCGCGGAGCAAGGGCCTAGTGTAAACTTCGAATATGGATATTGTACTGTATGCCCTCACTGCACTCCTCTACGGCGGTCTCGCCGTGGCCGGCTGGCGCTCGCACCGGCACGCCGCCTTGCGCCCCATGCTCGAGAGCGTGCCGCCGGTGCCCGTCGCCACGCGCATGCCGGCCTCGTTAGCCGCCTCGGGCATGAGCACCTCGGGCCGCGCGCTGCTGTTTGTCGCGCTGCTCGCCCACGGCGTGCTGCTGCATACCACCATCTTTCCTCAAAACGCGATGGTGTTCGGTTTCGCGTTCGCGCTGTCGGCGATGTTCTGGCTCGGCGCCGGCATCTACTGGATCGAGAGCTTTTTCTTTCCGCTCGACGGCCTGCGCCTGCTGGTGTTGCCGCTCGCCTGCGTCGCTTCCTTATTGCCGCTGGCGTTCAATGGCGTGCGCGTGCTGCCGTATTCGGCCGCGCCAATGTTCAAGCTGCACTTCCTGATCGCCAATATCGCGTACGGTTTGTTCGCGATCGCGGCGCTGCACGCCATTCTGATGCTGCTGGTCGAGCGGCGTCTGCACGCGATGCGCGGCGGCGTGTCGCAACGGAATGTGGCTGCGGCGGGCAACGGCTGGCTGTCGAGCTGGCTCGACACACTGCCGCCGCTGCTGACGTTGGAAAAGCTGCTGTTCCGTCTGATCGGCGCCGGCTTCGTGCTGCTCACGTTGACGCTGCTCTCGGGCATCCTGTTCAGCGAGCAACTGGTCGACCGCGCTTTGCGGCTCGATCACAAGACTGTCTTCGCGATTCTTTCCTGGGTGATGTTCGGCGCGCTGCTGACCGCGCGCAAGGTTTCCGGCTGGCGCGGCCGTGCGGCATTGCGCTGGGTGCTGGCGTCGTTCGTCGCGCTGCTGCTGGCGTACGTCGGCAGCCGTTTCGTATTCGAGGTGCTGTTGCACCGTGCTGTAGTGTGAGTGTTCTGCCATGCGACAAATTTTCCTGCTGATCCTGTTGTTCATCGTCGGCCAATGGCTGGTCAAGGCGCTGCGTCGTCATGACGCGCAAGCGTCGCAACGCACGGGCGCCGGTGCGAATGGCGCCGCGGGCGCCGGCGGTGCAAGAGGCCAGAGCGGTCCGAATGGCGGCGCGCGTGGGCCCAACGCGCCGCAAGCGCAGCCGCAGCTTGCCGAGCCGATGATCCGTTGCGCCGAATGCGGCGTACACGCGCCGAAGAGCGACTCCGTGGTGGTGGCGGGGCAGCCGTTCTGCAGCGCCGCGCACGCGCAGCGTCACGGCGCGCGACCCACGGGCCGCGACGCTCGATGAGCGTCGCGTTCACCGTCGATGCCGACGGTTGGGTCAGCGCCGCACGCAAACTGCCATCGCCGAATTTCGAAGCGCGGCCCGAAGCGGCCGTGCCGACGTTGATCGTCGTGCACAACATCAGCCTGCCGCCGAACGAATTCGGCGGCACCGCAATCGCCGAACTGTTCCAGAACACGCTCGACTGCGACGCCCACCCGTACTACGACACGCATCTGCGCGGCGTGCGGGTGTCGGCGCACTTCGTGATCCATCGCGACGGCGCGCTCGAGCAATTCGTGTCCTGCAACGAGCGCGCGTGGCACGCCGGCACGTCGAGTTTTTTCGGCCGCGAGCGCTGCAATGATTTCTCGATCGGCATCGAATTGGAGGGCAGTGACACGACTGCTTTCGAAGCGGCGCAATACCGCACGCTCGGCGCACTTGTGACGGCGCTCAAGGCTCGCTATCCGGTAGAGGCGCTCGCCGGCCACTCGGACATTGCCCCCGGCCGCAAGACCGATCCAGGGCCTCATTTCGAGTGGCGGCGTCTGCAGCGCGACACCGCGTTAGCCGATCAGTACTTCCCCTATCTCAAGTTTTCCAAAACGCCGTAACGACCCTTCGCGCGACTTCGCGTGATGCGAGGAGAACAAGGCGCTGCCTTGTTCTCCGGGGAGTCCGCTTCCGGCCGCGCGATGCAAAAGTCAAGACTTCGAAAGCAAATAAATCGATTTGACCTGTCTCGAATCTCCACTATACTTGGTGCCACAAATTCAGTTTCGCACTATATCTTGTGGTGTGCTGTGCATAACCATGTGAATAACTGAGTGCACAACTGGGTGCATAAGTCAGCGGCGCCCCGCTCTCCGAGCATGGCGCCGCAAGCATTCCAGGCAACGAAAAAAATTCCTGTGGCGCGGCCGGAGAGACCACCGGCAGCATCCAGAAGCATTCAGGAAAGGGGCTCGGCTAGTGATCGCGACATACATGATGAAGACCGTTATCAATTCGAACCAGACTTCATCGCTGTCGTATCCCGCCACCCGGCTCAGCCGGCCTTTTTCCTGCACCCCATCGCTTGCGCACGCGGCGGCGCAGCGTTCGTTTTAATCCGCGGCTTTCTCCGCAACATTTCCAAGACCAGGAGCTTTGCACATGCAAACCACCGACAACGTGACGACCCGGTATGAGGGCTCACCGACTGGCCAGGCCTTCGGCCAGGCACAAGGCGCACAAGCGCTCGCGCCGCAAGTGAGCTACGCCGACTACAAGGTGATCCGTCGCAACGGCAGCGTGGTGTCGTTCGAACCGTCGAAAATCGCCATCGCCGTGACGAAGGCATTTCTGGCCGTCAACGGTGGTCAAGGCGCGGCGTCGGCGCGCGTGCGCGAACTGGTCGAGCAACTCACGCAGAACGTGGTGCGCGCACTCGTGCGCAGCCGTCCGAACGGCGGCACGTTCCATATCGAAGACATCCAGGATCAGGTCGAACTCGCGCTGATGCGCGGCGGCGAACACAACGTCGCGCGTGCGTACGTGCTGTATCGCGAGAAGCGCACCCAGGCACGCGGTCATGACGACCAGATCGTCGCCAACACGCCGGGTCTGAACGTCACCGACAACGGCGTGACGCGTCCGCTCGACATGGCTGCGCTGCGCGGCATCATCGAACTGGCTTGTTCGAACTTGGGCGACGCCGTGAGCGCCGATCCGATCATCGCGGAAACGGTCAAGAACCTGTACGACGGCGTGCCGATGAGCCAGGTCTACGACTCGGCGATCCTGGCTGCCCGCACGATGATCGAAAAGGACCCGGCATACAGCCAGGTCACCGCACGCATCCTGCTGCACACGATCCGCCGCGAAATCCTCGAAGAGGAAGTCACGCAAACGGAAATGGGCGAGCGCTACGCCGAGTACTTCCCGCAGTTCATCAAGCGCGGCGTGCAAGCCGAGCTGCTCGACGACAAGCTGCTCCAGTTCGACCTGAAGCGCCTCGGCGCCGCACTCGACAATAACCGCGACCTGCAATTCGGCTACCTCGGTCTGCAAACGCTGTACGACCGCTACTTCCTGCATCACGACGGCGTGCGCATCGAAATGCCGCAGGCATTCTTTATGCGTGTGGCGATGGGTCTGTCGCTGAACGAGATCGACCGCGAAGCGCGCGCGATCGAGTTTTACAACGTGCTGTCGAGCTTCGACTTCATGTCGTCCACGCCCACGCTGTTCAACTCGGGCACCCGCCGCTCGCAACTGTCGTCGTGCTACCTGACGACGGTCGACGACGACCTCGACGGCATCTACGAAGCACTGAAGGAAAACGCACTGCTGTCGAAGTTCGCCGGCGGCCTGGGCAACGACTGGACGCGCGTGCGTGCGCTCGGTTCACACATCAAGGGCACCAACGGCAAGTCGCAAGGCGTGGTGCCGTTCCTGAAGGTCGTCAACGACACGGCTGTCGCGGTCAACCAGGGCGGCAAGCGCAAGGGCGCGGTCTGCGCGTACCTGGAAACGTGGCACCTGGACATCGAAGAATTCCTCGAACTGCGCAAGAACACGGGCGACGACCGTCGCCGCACCCACGACATGAACACGGCGAACTGGATTCCCGACCTGTTCATGAAGCGCGTGCACGAAGGCGGCGACTGGACGCTGTTCTCGCCGTCCACCTGCCCGGATCTGCACGACAAGTTCGGCGCCGAATTCGAAACGGCTTACACGGCTTACGAAGACAAGGCCGCGCGCGGCGAGATCAAGCTGTTCAAGAAGCTGCCGGCGGCGCAACTGTGGCGCAAGATGCTGGGCATGCTGTTCGAAACCGGCCACCCGTGGATCACGTTCAAGGATCCGTGCAATGTGCGTTCGCCGCAACAGCACGTCGGCGTCGTCCACTCGTCGAACCTGTGCACGGAAATCACCCTGAACACCAGCGACGCCGAAATCGCCGTCTGCAACCTGGGCTCCGTGAACCTCGTCGCTCACCTGAAGGAACAGGCCGACGGCACGCTGGCGCTCGACCACGACAAGCTGAAGCGCACCATCAGCGTCGCGATGCGCATGCTCGACAACGTGATCGACATCAACTACTACGCGGTCGCCAAGGCGCGTAACTCGAACCTGAAGCACCGTCCGGTCGGCATGGGCATCATGGGCTTCCAGGACTGCCTGCACCTGCTGCGCACGCCGTACGCGTCGCAAGAGGCTGTCGCGTTTGCCGATACCTCGATGGAAGCGGTCTGCTACTACGCTTACTACGCGTCGACGGAACTGGCGCAAGAGCGCGGCCATTACTCCAGCTACCGCGGTTCGCTGTGGGATCGCGGCATCCTCCCGCAAGACTCGGTGAAGCTGCTGGCCGACGCGCGCGGCGGCTATGTCGAAGTCGATTCGAGCGAATCGATGGACTGGACCGAACTGCGCTCGCGCATCGCCACCTACGGCATGCGCAACTCGAACTGCGTGGCGATCGCGCCGACGGCGACGATCTCCAACATCATCGGCGTGTCCGCCTGCATCGAACCGACGTTCCAGAATCTGTATGTGAAGTCGAATCTGTCGGGCGAATTCACGGTGGTCAACGACTACCTGGTGCGCGACCTGAAGGAACGCGGTCTGTGGGACGAAGTGATGGTCGCCGACCTGAAGTACTTCGACGGCACGCTCTCGCGCATCGACCGCATCCCGGCCGACCTGCGCGCGATCTACGCGACCGCGTTCGAACTCGATCCGGTGTGGCTGGTCGAGGCGGCTTCGCGCCGTCAGAAGTGGATTGACCAGGCGCAGTCGCTGAACATCTACATGGGCGGCGCGTCGGGTAAGAAGCTCGACGAGATCTACAAGCTCGCATGGGTGCGCGGTCTGAAGACGACCTACTACCTCCGCACGATGGCGGCGACGCACGTCGAGAAGTCGACGGTGGCGCACGGCGCGTTGAACGCGGTGAGCTCGGGTGGCGGCGAAGGGTCGGGCGGCGCTGCGGGTGGCGCAGCAGGCGGCTTCGGCATGAGCGGCGGCGCAGCTTCGGGCGGCATCCGGGCAGCGGCGGCAGCGCCGGCAGTTGCAGTCGAAGCAGCGCCGGAAGCGGATGGTCCGGTATGCATGATGCGTCCGGGTGATCCTGGCTTCGACGAGTGCGAGGCTTGCCAGTAAGAGCCCTGGTAACTGCCAGGTGAGCACGAAGCAGGCGGCAGGATCGCTGCCTGGCTGAGGGTTGTAGGTAAAGACCCGCATGCGGCGATCCGCAAGCCTGATAGAAGTGATGCAGAAGTGAAGTAGACGAGCGGCGCAACGTAACGAAATCGGAAACGAAATCGACCTTGTGCCGCTCATCGAAAAGCAGCGAAGCATGGCAAGCAACTGAAGCCGTGCAGCGGCAGGCAAGTAGTAGATGAAGCAGTCAGCAGTCGGCAGCAAAGACGAGGCGCTCGACATGAAGCGCTCAGCAAACGCTCCGGCCGATGGTCGATCGACACAGCCGGCCCGATGCATCGCCCGACATTGCATTGCACTTCACCTCGCTAACACTGACGACCAGGCAACCGCGAGGCAACCGCCACGTCGGCGAGGCAGCAGGAAGCAATCGCAAATCACTGCAAGCACGCTCCGCAATACAGATAGATAGAGCAGCGAAACGTCGCTTCGACACATTGCTCTTCGAGCTCGCGAAGCACCTCGACGACACACGTTCAACACGCTTCACATGAGGCGTCGCACACAGTCTGTTGAACAAAGTGTTGTATGAACGTAGCAACGCGAATCGAAAACAGGATTTTTCATCAGCGAACTCTTTTATCGCTCGTGAAAAGATGGTACAAACCGTTCTAAATTGATGGTGACATTTATGCTCAACTGGGATGACGAGATCACTGCCGTAACTCCCTCGAGCGCTACGCAACAGAATGTGTTGCGCAACGCTGCGGGATCGGCTGTCGGTTCGCAAGTCGGAACGCGTTCCGCTCCTCACGCTCCCTCGGCTCAAGACATCTTCGCGAACGACATCGCTGTCGCTCCCGTGGCTCAAGTTGCCCACGCTGCTGCTGGAACGGCTGCCGTTTCCGAAGCGCGGGTCAATGTCGCCGACAAGCGCATCATCAACGGCCAGACCGACGTCAATCAGTTGGTGCCGTTCAAATACAAGTGGGCCTGGGAAAAGTATCTGGCTGGTTGCGCCAACCACTGGATGCCGCAAGAAGTGAACATGTCGCGCGACATCGCCCTCTGGAAAGACCCGAACGGTCTGACCGAAGACGAGCGCCGCATCGTCAAGCGCAACCTGGGCTTCTTCGTGACGGCTGACTCGCTGGCCGCCAACAACATCGTGCTGGGCACCTACCGCCACATCACGGCGCCCGAATGCCGCCAGTTCCTGCTGCGCCAGGCGTTCGAAGAGGCGATCCACACGCACGCTTACCAGTACATCGTCGAATCGCTGGGCCTCGACGAAGGCGAAATCTTCAACGCGTATCACGAGGTTTCCTCGATCCGCGCGAAAGACGAATTCCTGATTCCGTACATCCACGTGCTGACCGACCCGGCCTTCAAGACCGGCACGCTCGAGGCAGACCAGACTCTGCTGCGCTCGCTGATCGTGTTCGCATGTGTGATGGAAGGCCTGTTCTTCTACGTCGGCTTTACGCAAATCCTGGCGCTGGGCCGCCAGAACAAGATGACCGGCGCGGCGGAACAGTACCAATACATCTTGCGCGACGAGTCGATGCACTGCAACTTCGGCATCGACCTGATCAACCAGATCAAACTCGAAAACCCGCAACTCTGGACGGCTGAGTTCCGCGCGGAAATCCGCGAAATATTTCAGCAAGCGGTCGAACTTGAATATCGTTACGCAGAAGATACGATGCCGCGCGGGGTGCTCGGCCTCAATGCGTCGATGTTCAAGAGCTATCTGCGCTTCATCTGCAACCGCCGTTGCCAGCAGATCGGTCTCGATCCGCTGTACCCGAACGAGGAAAACCCGTTCCCGTGGATGAGCGAGATGATCGACCTGAAGAAGGAGCGCAACTTCTTCGAGACGCGAGTGATCGAATATCAGACTGGCGGCGCGCTGACCTGGGAGTGATCCGGTCCGAGTCGCAGATGCATTCATTTTGGGGATGCCGGCGGGCTTCGGCCGCGGCAATTTAGTTAGGAGCAGAACCGCCTGATGCAAATCGTGCCCGGTGCGCCGCGTGCCTTCGCGGCCCACAAACATGGCTGGCACTTTGCGAACCCTTCAGTGGGATGGGCAAACTTCCCCCCGGAAAAAGCCGCTGGCGTTAGCGCCAGCGGCCCGATCAAGCAATTGCCGGCGTTGAGATCCAGCGCCGACCAGATCTGGCGCGCGGTGCCCAAGGGCACGGCGCGCCTTACCGCATTCATTAGCGTAAGCGCGCAGCACCTGCGTACGCCGATGAATAGCCCGCTTCGTAGCGCGCGCCCTGAGAAGCGTCCGCGGGAAGCGGGTTTTGACGAAGGGTGGTGTTTGAACTGACTCTCATCTGAAAACCTGAAGGAGAAAATGATGGCAACTGCAAAGAAAGCGGCAGCTAAGAAACCCGCAGCAAAGAAGGCTGCGCCGGCTAAGAAGGCCGCACCGGCGAAGAAAGTCGCTGCAAAGAAAGTCGCAGTGAAGAAGGTTGCAGCGAAGAAGGCAGCACCGGCTAAGAAGGTTGCAGCGAAGAAAGCTGCTCCGGCCAAGAAGGTTGCTGCCAAGAAAGTCGCAGTGAAGAAGGTTGCGGCGAAGAAGGCAGCGCCGGCAAAGAAGGTTGCAGCGAAGAAAGCTGCTCCGGCCAAGAAGGTTGCTGCCAAGAAAGTCGCAGTGAAGAAGGTTGCAGCAAAGAAGGCTGCGCCGGCGAAGAAGGCCGCACCGGCTAAGAAGGCTGCTGCCAAGAAGGCTGCGCCTGCTAAAAAGGCTGCTGCCAAGAAAGCTGCGCCTGCGAAAAAGGCTGCGGCTAAAAAGGCTGCGCCTGCCAAGAAGGCTGCCGCGAAGAAGGCCGCTGCTCCTGCCAAGAAGGCTGCCCCTGCGAAGAAGGCTGTCGCCAAGAAGGCGGCTCCTGCTCCCGCTGCGACTGCTGTCTCGAGCGCAGCACCGGCGGCAACGGTGAAGACCGCGCTGAACCCGGCAGCGGCATGGCCGTTCCCGACGGGCAGCCGTCCGTAAGCGGTAAATGAGCGGTAGAAGTACTTCGACACGTCGTAGCCCGTGTCGATGATCGAGTAGCGCTTAAGTAGCAGCATGACCGAGCGCTACTCGGTCAGGGTCCCGTTGCCGGGTTTCTGGCGACGGGATTTTTTTTGGTTTGTCGAAGGTGCGGGCTTTGAGAAACCAGTCCAGAACCTGCAGGCGAAAAAACGCTTGCACGGCAACCATGTTGCATGGGACCGGAGTAAGTGCTCTGCATGGGACCAGAGTAAGCGCTAAAGCGCCAACTCTGGTCGACAGGGCAGGGCATGCGTTTGAGGTCGTCGCGGTGGCGCGTGAAGCGCGACCGCGCGAGAGGGGAAACCTAGTGCGTGACGCGCGTGACGCCGCCGCTGGAAAGCAGGCGGACGCGTTCGCCGGCGCGGAAGATCTCGCCGGTGGCGCTTTGGGTGATGGCGCGCATGTCGCCGTTATCGAGTCGCACGGTGATCTCGAGACCGTCGTGCACCGCGGCACCGTTCTCGACCGCATTGCCTGCCACCGCGCCAGCCAGGCCGCCGATGATGCCCGTGACGATCGAGCCGCGGCCGCCGCCGATCGCGCTGCCGGCCACCGCACCCAACGCGCCGCCGCCGATTGCGCCGAGGCCACTCGGCTGGCCGTTGTTCGAACTGATCTTCACGGCCCGAACGCTGTCGACCGTGCCCATGCGGACCGTTTCTTCGCGCTGTGCCTGCGACGCCGTGTAGACGTCGGCAGAGCTGCTGTTGTACGCACACCCCGACATGGCCAGCGAACCGGCGATCAAGGCGGCCACGACCAGGCGACTCGTTGTTCTCATTCCCTAACTCCAATAGCTTGCGGTATTACGGCAGGTCGTATCCGAACGCCTGCTTGAACCGTTCGTTGATCTCCGCCCGGCTGGGCGCGTAGTTTTGCGGGCCCTGGTGTTCGATCTTCAGCGCGCCCATCAGGCTCGCCAGGCGCCCGGTGGTCGACCAGCCGAGCTTGTTCTCGATGCCGTACAGCAAGCCGCCGCGGAACGCGTCGCCGCAACCTGTAGGATCGAGCACCTGCTGTGCCTTGACCGCCGGAATCTTTTCGATGCCGCCGGCGTGATGGATCTGCGCGCCTTGGTCGCCGAGCGTGATAATCAGCGCCTCGACCTTGCCGGCGATCTCTTCGATCGACCAATCTGTTTTGTTGCTCACCAGCTTGGCTTCGTAATCGTTGACCGCTACGTAAGTGGCAAGTTCAATCATGCGGCGCAGCGAGTCGCCATCGAACAGCGGCAAACCTTGGCCCGGATCGAAGATAAACGGCACACCGGCCGCTGCCAGATGCTCGGAATGCTGGATCATGGCGTCGTAACCGTCTGGCCCGACGATGCCGAGCGTGATGCCCTTCGCTTCGTCGGCGCGGTTCAAGTGCGCCTGCATCATCGCACCCGGGTGGAACGCCGTGATCTGATTGTTTTCGAGGTCGGTGGTGATCATCGCCTGGGCCGAGTAGGTGTCCGGCACCACGAGCACGTTTTCCGTCGACAGGCCGAGCTGCTTGAAGCGGTCCATGTAGAGCTGGGCGTCCACCGCGCCGAGCGTCCCCATGATGCGCGCATGGCCGCCGAGCAGATGCAGCGAGTAGGCGATATTGCCCGCGCAGCCGCCGAACTCGCGGCGCATCGTCGGCACGAGGAAGCTCACGTTCAGAATGTGGACCTGCTCCGGCAGGATGTGCTCCCGAAAGCGGCCTTCGAAGGTCATGATGTTGTCGTAAGCGAGCGAACCGCAAATCAGCGTAGCCAAGGCGAGCGTTCCTGTAAAAATCGATAAAGAGAATGGGCGCTACGATGTGACAGCGCCGCGCATGAAGCGCGGCGCCGAGGTTCGTGCGCGAAGGTTTTACTTCAGCGCGGCGAGTGCTGCGTCGTAGTTCGGCTCGTTCTTGATTTCGCCGACCAGCTCAGCGTGCACGACCTTGTCGTTCTCGTCGACGACCACCACGGCGCGTGCCGTCAGACCCGCCAGCGGGCCGCTCGTCACGTCGACGCCGTAGGCCTGCGCGAACTCATGGCCGCGGAACGTGGACGCCGTCACGACGTTCTCGATGCCTTCGGTCGTGCAGAAGCGCGATGCGGCAAACGGCAGGTCGCCCGACACGACGATCACGGCCGTGTTGCTCAGCTTGGCTGCAGCCTCGTTGAACTTGCGGGTCGACGTGGCGCAGGTCGGCGTGTCGAGGCTCGGGACGATATTCAGCACCTTGCGCTTGCCGGCGAAGTCGGCCAGCGACAGCGGCTTCAGATCCTTGCCGACCAGCGAGAAGGCGGGGGCATTCTGGCCCACGCTCGGGAACGTGCCGGCTACTTCGATCGGGTTGCCACCCAGCGTAACTTGACTCATGTTGTCGTGCTCCGAAAATTCGTCAGTAATGACGGTGAACACGCCCGGTCAGTGCCGGGCGCGCGAGGGTGCGTTACGGATAAAAAATCTGTACGCGGAAATTGGACGCGACCGCATTGCCCGTGTCGAGATGGACGATCATGGTCTGGGTCGTGTGCGCCGGCAGGCCGGCTGCAATCGGCGTGCCGGGCGCGACGTAGTCTTGCGGCCACAGCACGCGGCGCACCGCGACATTGTTCTGGTCGTCGAGTAGCGTGAGCTCGATGGCCGGGTAGGCCAGCGCAATATTGAAGCGGTTGCGCAGCGGCATCTTCAGTTCGAGCTTGTGCGGGCCGTCGATCTGCCGCAGATCGGAAGGCTCGACCTGCAGACCGTCAATGTCGTGCGGCGGCGTGATCTGGCAGCCGAGCTGCGCGCAGGCCTTTGCATAGAGCGTCTGCGAGCGTGGGAAGTAGATCTGCACAGTTTCGCGTTGCCACCAGGCGAGTTGCGCGAGCAGGGCGATAACCAGCAGCGTTGCGGCCACCGAGCCGGAAATGATCCAGCCGAGGTGGCGCGGTTCGGCCGGGCGCGTTTCACGCACCACCGGGAAGGGATCGGCGCCGTCATGCACCGGCTTGACCGCGAAGGGTTCGCCGCTCGATCCAAAGGTGGCTGTGCCCGGGCCGCCCGCACCTGAGCCGAGGCCTGCGCCGAGGCCGCCGGCGCCAGCCGCACCCAAGCCGGCCCCACCTGAGCCAGCCCCACCTGAGCCGGCCGCGCCAAAATACGGCTCATTATCAGGAATGCCATGCAAGGGGGGCGGCTCCTTCAGAACCTGTTCGTCGGCATCAGAGGGATGTTCAGAAGGGCGCTCGGTCTTGTGCCAGACCCGTGGTGCTTCCTCCGCAGCCGGATTGGCCTCGTGAGCGAAAGGCTCGCGCGGCACGTCGGCGGGTGCGTCGGTCTCGTAAGCGAACGGGGTGCGTGGCGCGTCCGCGAGAATGGGTTCGTTGTCGGGAGGAGTCGGCCTGGTGAAGGCGCTCGCCGGCAGTTCCGGCTCGGTAGCATGACGCGGCGTGACCGCGACGCCTGCGCCGGTGGAGACCGGCGGAGCCGGCAGATTGCGGGCGTTGTGAAGCAGGCGGTTGTCGATCGCGGCGTCGGGCGCCGCTGCCCACGGGTTCCATGCCTCGGCGCTGAAATCAGGGTCTTTGGGGCGTACACCGGACAAAGCCTCGATCGCAGCCGCTGCGGCAACCGGCTTGGCGGTGGAAAAATCGCCGTCCTCGTTCAGTTCGAACAGGCTGCTCGACGCGTCGAATGTTTCATGGCACTGCCCGCAGCGCACGAGGCCGCGGCGCAGCGCGAGCTGCGCCGGTTGCAGGCGGAAGACGGTTTCGCAGAAGGGGCAACGCGTTGCCAGGAGCATATTGAGCCGGTAAGCCGAGAGGCTGTTGATTGGACAATACGCCCTATTCTAATGGCTTTCGCGGCGTGTTCCCGTGAGACATACCCAACCTTCGTGTTCGCGCCATACGCCGATGTCGATCCATCGTGCATAGACCTGCGCCACTTCGTCCGCCTGGCGCGCCAGGATGCCTGACAGCGCGATCCGGCCGCCCGGCTTGACCTTCGACGACAGCATCGACGCCATCAGCTTGAGCGGATTGGACAGGATATTGGCGACCACGATATCGAATTCGCCGGTGGGGCATTCGTCGGGCAAGCCGTACGTGACTTCCGCCCGGTTGCGCTCGCTGTTGTGACGCGCCGATTCGACCGCTTGCGGGTCGATATCGATGCCATACACCGGATTGGCGCCGCACTTTCTGGCGAGGATCGCGAGGATGCCCGAGCCGCAGCCGTAGTCGAGAACGGATTGCTCCGGCTTCACCGATTGCTCCAGCCATTCCATACACAGACGTGTAGTGGGATGGCTGCCGGTTCCAAATGCGAGGCCAGGATCGAGTTCCAGCACGAGAGCGTCGGGGTCCGGTGCATCGTGCCACGAGGGCACGACCCAGATGCGCTCGCCGATTGGAATCGGATCGAATTGAGACTGTGTGAGACGTACCCAATCCTGCTCTTCGACTTCGCGCACGGTGAACGAAGGTGCGGGGTCGAGGCCCAGCTCATTGGCCGCCGCGGTGAGCAGCACCGCCGGCTCGTGTTCCGGTGCGAGCAGCGCGATCACCCGCGAACGCTGCCACGCCGTGCGATCCGGCGTGAGACCGGGCTCGCCGAACAGCGGCTGCTCGTCGGGCGTGTCGGCGTCTGCATCTTCAACCGATACGGACAGCGCGCCCAACTCGAGCAGCGCGTCGGAGAACTCCTCCGCGTGCTCGCGTGCCAGCTCGGCGATCAGTTCCCGGTAGCTCATGACTTACGCTTCTTCCGGCGCGGCCTGCTGCTTCGCGGCCAACCGGTTTTCGAGGTAATGAATGCTGGTGCCGCCTTCGACGAACTTCGCGTCCAGCATCAGCTCGCGGTGCAGCGGGATGTTGGTCTGAATGCCTTCGACCACCATTTCCGACAACGCGATGCGCATCCGCTTGATCGCTTGCTCGCGCGTTGCGCCGTAAGCGATCAGCTTGCCGATCATCGAATCATAGTTCGGCGGCACGAAATAGCCATTGTAGGCGTGCGAATCGACGCGGATGCCGGGGCCGCCCGGCATATGCCACGACGTCAAACGTCCCGGCGACGGCGTGAATTTGAACGGATCTTCTGCATTGATCCGGCATTCGATCGCATGACCCTTGAACACGATGTCGCGCTGACGGAAGGCGAGCTTCTCGCCCGCTGCGATGCGGATCTGTTCCTGCACGATGTCGACGCCGGTGATCAGCTCGGTCACCGGATGCTCGACCTGCACGCGCGTGTTCATTTCGATGAAGTAGAACTCGCCGTTTTCGTACAGGAATTCGAACGTGCCCGCGCCGAGGTAGCCCATCTTCTTGCAGGCGTCCGCGCAACGATCGCCGATGCGTTCGATCAGGCGCCGCGCGATGCCTGGCGCCGGCGCTTCTTCGATCACTTTCTGGTGACGGCGCTGCATCGAGCAATCGCGCTCGCCCAGCCAGATCGCGTTCTTGAACGAATCCGCCAGGATCTGGATTTCGACGTGCCGCGGGTTCTCCAGGTATTTCTCCATGTAGACCTGCGGGTTGCCGAAGGCACGGCCGGCTTCTTCGCGCGTCATGTTGACCGCGTTGACCAGCGCCGCTTCGGTGTGGACCACGCGCATGCCGCGACCACCGCCGCCGCCGGAGGCTTTGATGATCACCGGATAGCCGACCTGGCGGGCAATCTTCACGATCTCTTTCGGATCTTCCGGCAATGCGCCTTCAGAACCCGGCACGCAAGGCACGCCGGTTTTGATCATGGTTTGCTTGGCCGTCACCTTGTCGCCCATCATCCGGATCGTTTCCGGGCGCGGGCCGATAAAGGTGAAGCCGGACTGCTCGACGCGCTCGGCGAAGTCGGCGTTTTCCGACAGGAAGCCGTAGCCGGGGTGGATCGCTTCGGCGTCCGTCACTTCTGCCGCGCTGATCAGCGCCGGCATGTTCAGGTAGCTCAGATTCGAAGGCGCCGGGCCGATACAGACCGCCTCGTCCGCGAGCTTCACGTACTTGGCTTCCTTGTCGGCTTCCGAATAGACGACGACCGTCTTGACGCCCAGTTCGCGGCAGGCGCGCTGGATACGAAGCGCGATCTCGCCACGATTGGCAATGAGGATTTTTTCAAACATAGCGGATTTTCGACTCATCAATAGGCGCCTGGTTGGTCACAATACAGGCTGCCCCAGAGGATCGGTCGCGCGCCTCGGGAGGGCAGGCGCGCGGGCGGCAGGCGCAAAAAAAGCGCAAAGCGTGCCGCGTTAGCCGACCACGAACAACGGTTGGCCGTACTCGACCGCCTGACCGTTTTCGACGAGGATTTCCTTCACCACGCCGGACTTGTCCGACTCGATTTCGTTGAGCAGTTTCATCGCTTCGATGATGCAGATCGTCTGGCCTTCCTTGACCGTGTCGCCCACCTGGACGAACGGCTCGGCGCCCGGCGAAGGCGCGCGGTAGAAGGTGCCGACCATCGGCGAGGTCACCACGTGGCCTTGCGGCGCGACGGCGGCCGGCGTAGCCGGGGCGCCCACAGCAGCGGCCGGTGCTTCGCCGCCCGGCAACGGGGCCGGCTGGGCATATTGCGGGGCATACGAAGCGGACGGTTGTACGTAAACCGGCGGCGCATTCTTGACGATGCGGACCTTGCCTTCGCCTTCGGTCACTTCGAGTTCGGAAATACCGGACTCCGAGACGAGGTCGATCAGAGTTTTCAGTTTACGTAGATCCATTAGAAGCCCCTTTCAATGCGTAAGGTGCCGGCGCGTACGCAGCCGGCGCAAATTAGACGTGTTTTGGAATCAGCCGCGCGACGAGCCAGCGGACAGCCGGTCGAGCGCGAATTCGAGCGCGTACAGATATCCCTTCCAGCCGAGGCCGCAAATCACGCCCTCTGCCTGGTCGGAGAAATACGAGTGATGCCGGAACGGTTCGCGGCGATGTACGTTCGACAGATGAATCTCGACGAACGGGATGCCGACCCCCGCCAGTGCGTCCCGAATGGCCACGCTGGTGTGCGTGTACGCGGCGGGATTAATCAGTATGAAATCGGTTTTTTCAGTTCGCGCGGATTGGATACGATCGACGAGAGCGCCTTCATGATTGCTCTGGAACGACGCGAGTTCAACGCCTGCGTCCGCTGCGCGATCCGCCAGTGCCTGATCGATCTGCGGTAACGTCACCCGGCCGTAGACCTCAGGTTCCCGGGTGCCGAGAAGGTTGAGGTTGGGGCCGTGCAGTACCAGCAGTCGCGTCATGGTCGCTTCTTTTTCCGTGGAATTGGGCGCACTTTAGCGCTGATTAGAGAAACTTGTCTAGTTTCCTGCGCGTTGGAAACGATCCTGGCGACCTTTTGCCGCTTCTCCGGACGCCCATCTTCTCTCAAATTCGAGCAAATTGCGCGCAATTTCGCGCCTTTTGCCCCTATCTGATCGTCAAGAGAATGTGAAATTTAGAGCGCGTCGAGCGTCTGTTTCAGCGCTTGCGGGTCGATTTGCCCTAATTTTGTCGAGCGAATGTTGCCCTTTGCGTCGATTACTACGGTAAAGGGCAGGCCACCGGCGGTATTGCCGAACGCGCGAGCGAGGTCGGCGCCGCCGAACCCGGTTACATAGACCGGGTAGGCTACTTTCACCTTCTGCAGGAACGCCTGAACGTTTTTATCCGAATCAACGCCAAGTCCCACGAACTGGATCCCTTTCTTCGCATATTCGCGCTGAAGCTGCGAAAGAGCCGGCATCTCTTCGACGCACGGTCCGCACCACGACGCCCAGAAGTTGACGACGACCGGATGACCTTTAAGCAAACTGAGCGATTGCGGCTTGCCGTCGACGTTCGTGACGGGCGCGGCCCAAAGTTGCTCAACCGGGTTTTGCGTGAAACCGGGTTGCGACGCGTGGGCGAGTTCCGGGCCGCCATTTAGCCAATGATTGGTCAGCACCCCGCCGCCCGCAGCGGCGATCGCGACAAGCGCGCCGGCCAGAATCCGTTTCGTATTCATTCCAGGTCTGTCTAATTGGTTGAAGGGGTGACGTCGCTACTGTCGAGCAGCGCCTGAACCGCCTGCTGATTCGCCCGGGCAGTGCGGCCGCGCGCATCGGCCCGTACCGCGCCGCGCAAGTCGTCGGTCTCGTACAAGGCGACGTGGATGCCGGCCGGCTCCGCATCGCGCCCTTCGTTTGTGGGACGCCAGAGGAAGCTCAGCGTCTCGACGTAGCCGCGACCGGCAAAATGCCGCGTTTCCGAAACGTCATACTGGATGTTGGCGTTCAGAAAGTAGATCGCGACTTCTTTCGGGTTGTCGCAGAACACCTGAAGGTGAATATCCGAATGTTCGCCGGCTGTGCCGCCGAGCACCGCGCCGGTCAGATACGGGTTGAACGGCGCGAGCCGCTCCATCCAGTCGATCGCAATGCGGCGTAGGCGCCGTAACAGCGCCGGCTGGCTGTCACCCTGGAAAAGCGATTGATATTCACGGATTTCTTCTTCGATCTGGTCGTTATCCGGCAGCCATTCGCCGGCAACACGACTCTCGCCGACTACCTGCCGTGCCGCTTTACGCTTGGCCGTTGCGTAGTCCAGACCGTCTTCAGCGATCATCCGGGCAGCCGCGATGGCGATTTCCTCGCGCACGCGCTGCGGATCGAAATGTGATTTGCGAACCATCTCTCAATCATACTAGAGATTGATGACAGTCCTTTCCGGGCGGCGCGCGCCCGGTGCTTTGCGTGGGCGAGGCGGGCGGCCATTCTGGCGGCCCCGTTCATAGGGCGATTCGGAGGCGTCGGTTACAATAGCGTCCTTTGCAGACGGTCGTTTCGACCGCTCCTCTGCGCTCCCATCCCTCGCAAAATACGCCCGCGCGGCACGACAGGCTTATGCACATCCACATCCTCGGTATCTGCGGCACGTTCATGGGCGGACTCGCGGTCCTTGCGCGCGGCGCGGGCCACACCGTGACGGGCTGCGACGCCGGCGTCTATCCGCCGATGAGCACGCAGCTCGAGGCGCAAGGCATCCGTCTGATCGAAGGTTATGGCGCCGAGCAGTTGAACGGCCTCAACGCCGATCTGTTCGTGATCGGCAATGTGGTCTCGCGCGGCAACCCGCTGATGGAAGCGATCCTCGATCGCGGCCTGCCCTACGTCTCCGGTCCGCAGTGGCTCGGCGAGCATGTGCTGAACGGCAAGTGGGTGCTGGCGGTGGCCGGCACGCACGGCAAGACCACCACCAGTTCGATGCTGACCTGGCTGCTCGAAGACGCGGGTCTCAATCCGGGCTTCCTGATCGGCGGTGTGCCGCTGAATTTCGGCGTCTCGGCGCGGCTGACCGATTCCAGCTTCTTTGTGATCGAAGCCGACGAGTACGACACGGCCTTCTTCGACAAGCGTTCCAAATTCGTGCACTACCGGCCGAAAACCGCGGTCCTGAACAATCTCGAGTTCGATCACGCCGATATTTTCCCTGATCTGGCGGCGATCGAAACGCAGTTCCATCACCTGATCCGCACGGTGCCGGGCATCGGCCGCATCGTCACGAACGGTCGTGAAGACGCGCTGGAGCGCGTGCTGACGCGCGGTTGCTGGAGCGAAGTCGAGCGCTTCGGCGTGCAAGGCGGCTGGGAAACCTTGCCGGCGGAAGATGGCGTGCCGGTCGACGAGCGTTTCGCCGTGTATCACAACAGTGAGCGCGTCGGGGTGGTCGACTGGCAGGTGCAGGGCGAGCACAACCGCATGAACGCGCTGGCCGCGATCGCCGCCGCGCGCCATGTCGGCGTGCCGCCGGCGCAGGCCGCGAAATCGCTGGCGAGCTTCCGGAATGTGAAGCGCCGCATGGAAGTGCGCGGCAGCGTTGACGGCGTGACCGTCTACGACGATTTCGCCCATCACCCCACGGCGATCGAGACCACGGTGGGCGGACTGCGCGCACGCGTCGGCCACGACAACACGCGAATCCTGGCCGTGCTGGAGCCGCGCTCGAACACCATGAAGCTCGGCGTGATGAAAGCGCAATTGCCGACCAGTCTGGCCGACGCCGACCTGGTGTTCGGCTACGGCGCGCCGGCCGGCCGCGACGCACTCGGCTGGGATCTAGGCGAAGCGCTCGCGCCGCTCGGCGGCAAAGCGCAGGCTTTCGACAATATCGAGGCACTGGTCAAGGCTGTGGTTCACGCAGCGCGCCCCGGCGACCAGGTTCTGGTGATGAGCAACGGCGGCTTCGGCGGCGTGCATCAGAAGCTGCTCGACGCACTTTCCGCACGAGGCGATTTGTGATCCTTTATCTGCACGGTTTCCGCTCGTCGCCCAATTCGTTCAAGGCGCGCGTGCTGGCGGCACGCCTTGCCGAACTCGGCCGCAGCGACGAATGGTGCTGCCCGATGCTGCCGGTCTCGCCGTTTGAGACCGTGGCGCTCGCCGAATCGCTGGTGGCGGCCGCGCAACCGGACAACGTGACGGTGATCGGCAGTTCGCTCGGCGGCTACTTCGCCACGTATCTTGCCGAGAAGCACGGCTGGCCGGCGGTGCTGCTGAACCCGGCGGTCGTGCCGCAGCGCGATCTGAGCGCCTATCTCGGCGAACAGCCGTTATGGCATGGCGGCGGCAGCATTACGGTCGAGCCCCATCATCTGGACGAGCTCCGCGCGCTCGGCGTCGCGTCGATTACGCGGCCTGAACGCTATTATTTGATGGCCGCCACCGGCGACGAAGTGCTCGATTACCGCGAAATGCTTGCGCACTATCCGGGCGCGCGCACTACGCTGATCGAAGGGAGTGACCACGCGATCAGCGAATTCGCACAATACGTCGACGAAGTGCTGGCTTTTTGCGATGCCGAAGACGTCGAGCCGCCGGCGCCGCGCGAAGCGGCCTGAAGACCCCGACCGACGATCCAGCGGCGAGACTGTTGCGGATCACCAGATTCATGCCGCTGGCGCGCGCGTATCGCGCTGCGGATCCACCACCACGAACACGTTGCCGTGCCGCGCACGCAGTGACCGATAGCTGAACCCAATCGGGCGCGCCGGCGGATGCAAGTCAGAACGAGAGTATTGAGTGAACGTTTTCTTCGAGGAATCGGGCAGTTTCAAGGCGGGCAGCGTGCTGTCGCGCCAGGGCGATGCTTTTCAGGTCGAGTTGCCGGGCGGCCGGCGCGCCAAGGTGCGCGCGAAAGATGTACTGATCGAATTCGAAAAGCCGACCGCCGGCGAGTTGATGCAGCAGGCCGACGCCGCCGCGCAGGACATCGATCTGGACTTCCTGTGGGAATGCGCGCCGGATGACGAGTTCCCGTTTGCCACGCTGGGCGCCGAGTACTTCGGCGAAACATTCGGCGCCATCGAGCGGGCGGCGCTGGTGCTGCGCATGCACGGCGCGCCGGTGTACTTCCGCCGCAAGGGCCGCGGCATGTACCAGCGCGCGCCGCAGGAGCAACTCAAGATGGCGCTCGCCGGGCTGGAGCGCAAGCGTCAGCAGGCGCTGGTGCAGGCCGGTTACGAAGATGAGCTGAAGGCAGGCCGTCTGCCGGAAGGCTTCAGCGGCAGCAAGGCACTGGCTTTGCTGACCAAGCCGGACAAGAACACGATCGAATACAAGGCGCTCGAAGGCGCGGCAGCGGCGCGCGGCATTTCGCAGGCGCGGCTGATGCTCGAATGCGGCGGTATTCCGTCGGCCCGCGCGTTGCACGAAGCGAAATTCCTTTCCGAGTTTTTCCCGCACGGCACTGGTTTTCCACCGGTGACGGTCGGCGCGTTGCCGGAAGATCTGCCGGAAGCCGATGTCGAGGCGTTCTCGATCGACGACATCACCACCACTGAGATCGACGATGCGTTCTCCGTCGAGCATCTGGCCGATGGCCGCGTGCGGATCGGCGTGCACATCGCCGCGCCGGCACTCGGCATTGCGCGTGGCGACGATGTCGATGCGATCGCGCGCACGCGGTTGTCGACCGTCTATATGCCGGGCGACAAGATCACGATGCTGCCCGATAGCGTCGTCGAAGCGTTTACGCTGGCTGAAGGCGGCTTGCGGCCGGCATTGTCGCTGTACGTGATCATCAATCGCGAAACGCAGGAAATCGTGGCGAGCGAAACGCGCGCCGAGCGCGTGTTCGTGAAGAACAATTTGCGCCACAACACGTTGGACGAACTGGTCACCGAAGAGGCGCTTGCCGCCGGCACGGGCGACTATCCGCACAAGGAAGACATCGCCGTGCTGTGGCCGTTCGCGCAGGCGCTGTTTGAAAAGCGTCAGACCGCGCGCGCCGGTTACGGCCTGCGGCGCGAAGTGCAGCGCAACACCGATTTCAATTTCTATGTCGAGGGCGAGCACATCACGATCACGCCGCGTCGGCGCGGGTCGCCGCTCGACACGATCGTCGCGGAGCTCGCGATTCTCGCCAACTCGTCATGGGGCGCGTTCCTGCACGACCATGGCGTGCCGGGCATCTATCGTTCGCAACGCGCGTTCGGCGCGCCGACCGGCCCGAAGCGCACCCGCATGCAGACCAACGCCGCGCCGCATGAAGGCTTGGGCGTCACGCAATACGCGTGGAGCACATCGCCGCTGCGCCGCTATGTCGACCTGGTGAATCAGTGGCAGTTGCTCGCTTGCGTCCAGCATGGCGTGACCGCGAAACTGGCTGCGCCGTTCAAGCCGAAGGACGCCGATCTGTTCGCCGTCGTGCAAGGTTTCGACGACACCTACACCGCGTATGCCGATCACCAGCGCCGCATGGAGTACTTCTGGTGTCTGCGCTGGCTGAAGCAGGAGAACAGGAAGCAGGTGGTGGCGTCGGTGGTGAAGGGCGATCTCGTGCGTCTCGAAGAGATTCCGCTGCTGTTGCACGTGCCGGGTCTCGGCGTGCACGCACGTGGCACCCGCTTGCAAATGGAAGTGATGTCGATCGACGAACTGACCGTCGAAGCGTCCGTGCGCCTGTTGCACGTGCTCGACGCACCGGCCGTGGCGAGCGGCGGCGAGCCTGAAGAAGCCGACGAGGGCGAAGAGGAAATCATCGACGTGGCGGATGAAAGCGCCGAAGGCGAAGCCGAGGCCCAGGCGGAAGCCGATCTCGACGGCGGCGCGGCTGAACCGGGCGACGCAGAAAATGGCGCCGGCGACGCGGCACCCGATCAGCAGCATGTCGCGGAGCCAGGACGATGAGCGCCAACGAATCACGCGACCGCTACGCGGTCATCGGCAATCCGGTCGGCCATAGCAAATCGCCGTTCATTCATGGCCGCTTTGCTGCGCAGACCGGCGAGCCGATCGCGTACGGCCACCTGTTGGCACCGGTCGATGCCTTTGTGCCGCACGTGCGGGCTTTTATCGAAGCGGGCGGACGCGGCATGAACGTCACCGTACCGTTCAAGCTTGACGCGCACGCTTTTGCCGACGTGCTGTCGCCGCGCGCGGCGGCTGCGGGCGCGGTAAACACACTGCGGTTCGACGCGAGCGGTGTCTACGGCGACAACACGGACGGCTTTGGTCTGGTGCGCGATATCGAAGTGAATCTCGGCGTTTCGTTGAAGGGGGCGCGGATTTTGCTGCTCGGTGCTGGCGGTGCCGCGCGCGGCGTCGTGCTGCCGATGCTGGACCGCGCGCCACATACGCTGACCATCGTCAACCGAACGGCGGCGAAGGCCGAGGCGCTCGTCGACCAGTTCGCGCAAGCCGCGCGCGACGCCGCTTGCCGTCTGACCGGCGGCAGCGCGCGAGCGATCGAAGCAGGCACGTACGACGTGATCGTCAATGCGACGGCGGGCAGTCTGGATGCTTCGTTGCCCGAGTGCGACGACCGCGCGTTCGGCAGCGGCACACTCGCTTACGACATGATGTACGGCGCGCATCCGACGGTGTTCATGGAACACGCACAGAAGCTGGGTGCGCGCGGCGCCGATGGTCTCGGCATGTTGGTCGAGCAGGCGGCCGAATCGTTTTACGTGTGGCGAGGCGTGCGGCCCGACGGCGCGCCGGTGCTGGCGGAGTTGCGAGCGTTGTTGACGGCGCCGTCGCACGCCTAGACTGCTTTCTGCTTTCCGGAACTCACCGATTCACCGACTCACCGACTCACCGACTTGAGGACTCCAGGCACGATGACAGCAACGCGGCGCGCGAGCCGGCCAGGTCCGGGGCGATGGGTGTTCTATCTGGGCGCTGTGGTGGCGATTGCGTGGCTTGCGACGCAGGCGTTTTACTTCGCGCAGATCGCGGTGTGGAATTACGTGAATCCTCAGTCGACGGCATTTATGCGGTCGGATGCGTGGCGGTTGGCGCAGGATCGGCCTGATCTTTCGGTGCAGCATACGTGGGTGCCGTATGAGCAGATTTCACACAATCTGAAGCGCGCGATTATCGCTTCCGAAGACGCGAACTTCGTCAATAACAATGGCTACGAGACGGATGCCATTTTGCAGGCGTGGGAGCGGAATAAGGCCAAGGGCAAGATTGTTCGCGGCGGTTCGACGATTACCCAGCAGTTGGCGCGGAATCTGTTTTTATCGCGGGAGAAGAGTTATATCCGGAAGGGTCAGGAATTGATCATTACGTGGATGCTCGAGACTTTGATGGATAAGCAGCGGATCTTTGAGATTTATCTCAACTCCGTTGAGTGGGGGAATGGGGTTTATGGCGCTGAGGCGGCCGCGCATTATTACTACAAGACTTCTGCGGCTAAATTGACTGCGGGGCAGTCGGCCCGGCTGGCTGTGATGCTGCCGCAGCCCAAGTATTTTGATGAGCACAGGGGATCGGGGTATCTGGCTCAACGGTCGCGCGTGATTGCACGGCGGATGGGGGCGGCGGAATTGCCCGAATAAGGTTCTTTTTGCCTACGGCGTTGGGGTTTGCCTGGGTTGGTTGCCTGCTCGGCGCTTGTTTGTCTGTTTGCCTGCGGTATTGGCTCTTCCTTGATCTGGCTTTGGTGCCTTTCCTTGATCTGGCTTTTGTGCCTTTCCTTGATTTGTTAGTGGTTTATTAGCGTTCGCCCCTGTGCGGGGCAGGCACTTACTTTCTTTGCCGCCGCAAAGAAAGTAAGCAAAGAAAGCGGCTCAAACCGCTAATGCTAAGCGGGCGCCGTGGTTTGCAAAGGGTCGTGGTGCATCTGGAATCGGTGTTCGCGCACCCTCAAGCGTCAGTGACAAGGGCGTCATACTTCCGGCGGCGCTGCGCGCGCCGAAGAGTACTTCACAAAACCGATCACTACGTTTCCGCACTTGCATAAACAAGGCAAAGACCAGCGGCCATAGGCAAACAAACAAAAACCACCCCATGGGCAATCAAACCCAGCCCTTGGCAGGGCCAAATCCCATTATATGAATCAAGCATTCACATATTGGAGCTTTCCCAAAAGCCGCCCTACAATCGAATCCAACACGCACCGTGAGCCAGAAAAACTGCCCGCGACCAGCGAAAGCAAGTAAAAAACCGGAGACAAGCCAAACCATGCCCAAGCCTCAAAGGCAGCACCCGCATGCCCGCGCCACCGGCAACACGCCCTGCGCCGCAAGCAAAGGAAGCCTCCTCTCCGGCCCCGCGCTGTAAGCGCAAAAAACCACCGAAAAGCCAATCGCCATGAACAAAGCGATGCCTACTCACGCCGCCGGCGCGTCCGAAACCGATCTGGCGCCGTCAGCCGATCACGCGACCCGCGCAGCGCCGCAACCGGCCGCGAACGCCGTCAATAGCGCGAACGCCGCCAAAACCCCGCGCGCCAGCGCGCAACTGCCCGTGACCGACGAAATCGCGCTGCCAAGCACGCTGCTAGACATCACGCCGCAACAAGCCGGCACGCAAACGCTCCTGCGCGGCCTGGCAATTCTGGAAGCCGCCGCCGCCGGCGTGCGCGATCTGCGCACCTTCGGCGCCGCGCTCGGCACGACCCGTAGCACCACGCACCGGCTAGTGAGCAGCCTCGTGCAGGCGCGCTATTTGCGGCAAGTGCAAGGCGGCTATCTGCTCGGCCCGAAGCTGATCGAACTCGGCACCATCGCGCTCGAGCAGATGCCGCTCACCGCCGTCGCGCGCCCGCATCTCGAATCGCTCGCTGAACAGACACTCGATACGATCCACCTCGGCGTGCGCGACGGCGATGACGTGCTGTACATCGACAAGATCCCCGGCACCCGTGGCCTCGAAATGCGCTCGCGCGTCGGTCACCGGATGCCGCTGGCGTCGACGGGTATCGGCAAAGCCATGATGCTCGACCTCGTGCCGGACGCGTGGCAATCGCTTTTCGAGGCATCGCGGCGCGCGCTCGCCAGCGTCAGTTTCAAGCCGGATAACCGCCCCAACGCGCAGACCTTCATGCAGCGCATGACCAACTACGCCGCCGGCGGCTACACCTTCGACCTCGAAGAAAACGAAGCGTCGATCCGTTGCGTCGCGGCGCCGGTGCGCGATGCGTCAGGCGCAGTGGTGGCGGCGCTGTCGGTGGCGAGCACGATTCCGTATATGCCGCTCGAACGCATGGATGAACTGATTCCGGTCGTGCAGCGCGAAGCACGTGCGATCTCGGAAGAACTCGGCTGGCGTGCCCCGCAACCGGCAACCCGCAGGATCAAGCGATGAAGCAAGCGGGTTCTCGCACGCGAGCGGTCAATCCAGTGAACCCTGCCGCGGCCGCCGACGCCGGCATCCAGCACGCAGCGCTCATTGCGCTCGACTGGGGTACGACGTCGCTGCGCGCATATCTGTACGACGCGGCCGGCGAAGTGCTGGCGACGCGGGCGTCGACGGCCGGCATCATGAATTTGCCGAGTAGCGACGTCGAGCAAGGCGGCTTCGACGCCGCTTTCGACGACGCGTGCGGCGCCTGGCTGAAACAGGCGCCCGCTGTGCCGGTGATCGCGGCCGGCATGGTCGGCAGCGCGCAAGGCTGGGTCGACGCACCGTATGTCGAGGCACCGGCGAATGCCAATGCGCTGGTGGCCGGCATCGTGCGCGTCAAAGCTGCCTGCGGCGCGACGCTGCACATCGTGCCAGGCGTCCTGCAGCGCGGCGACCTGCCGAATGTGATGCGCGGCGAAGAAACACAGATCTTCGGTGCACTCGGTCAGGAGACCGGCGCCGTGGAGGGCGGCAAGCGTGCGCTGATCGGTTTGCCGGGTACCCACGCGAAATGGGCCGTCGTGCAGGCGGGCCGCATCGAACGTTTCCATACTTTCATGACCGGTGAAGTGTTCGCGGCATTGCGCGAGCACACCATCCTCGGCCGCACGATGGTCACGCCGGATCGTCCGGACACCGATGCATTCCTGCGCGGCGTGAAGATCGCCCGCGACAAAGGTCAGGCGGGAATGCTGGCCACGGTATTCAGCGCTCGCACGCTTGGGCTCACCGGACAACTTTCGCGCGAACAGCAGCCGGACTATCTGTCGGGCTTGCTGATCGGGCACGAACTGGGCGGTCTCGAAGCCTTGCTCACGCAACAGCAAAACTCGCTCGCCGGGCAGCACTTGCGCCTGATCGGCAATGAAGCGCTGTGCGAGCGCTATCGCGTGGCGCTTGCGCAATTTGGCTGCACTCACGCGGAGCTGGTGAAGCACGCCACCGAGCGCGGCCTGTGGCGCGTCGCCACCCAGGCGGGGCTTGTCAATCCCGCGCCCCAAGCGGTGCACGCCGGCTAACGCGAAGCGCCGCCGCTCACGAAACAAGGAACCGACATGCAACCTCACATCAATCTGGCCGCCCCGTACATGCCGCACGCGGGTCTGATCGCGGCGTTCGAGGTCTGTCCACTGATCGCGATCATGCGCGGTGTGACACCCGCGGATGCCGCCGAGCACGGTCTGGCGCTGTACGAGGCCGGTTTTCGCATCGTCGAAGTGCCGTTGAATTCGCCGCAGCCGTTCGACAGCATCGCGGCGATCCGCAAGGTGTTGCCGGCCGATGCGATCGTCGGTGCGGGCACGGTGCTGCATGCGAGCTTTGTCGACGACGTGAAGTCGGCGGGTGGCGAATTGATCGTGATGCCGCATAGCGACCCGGAGGTCGTCGGCGCCGCGAAAGTGCAAGGCATGGCCTGCGCACCGGGCGTGGCGACGCCGAACGAAGCCTTCATCGCGCTGAAAAACGGCGCGGATGTGCTGAAGATGTTCCCTGCGGAACAACTCGGCTGCCAGGTTGTGAAGGCGTGGCGCGCGGTGATCGCGGCGGAAGTGCCGCTGGTGCCGGTCGGTGGGATCACGCCGGACAACATGGGACCGTTTCTGAGTGCCGGCGCGAACGGTTTCGGCCTCGGCTCGGCGCTGTACAAGCCGGGGCAGAGCGTGGCGGCGACGGCCTCGCATGCGAAGGCGTTCATCAACGGGTTGCGCATCGCCCGAGCAGGCGCGAAGAAATGAAACGGCTCGCCGGCAAAGTCGCGTTGATCACCGGTGCCGGGCGCGGCATCGGTGCGGCGATCGCGTTCGCCTTTGCGCGCGAGGGCGCGGCGGTCGTACTCGCGGAGCTGGATATCGAAACGGCCGAGCGCACCGCGCGCGAAATTCGGGCCGCGCTCGGTGCCAGTGCAGATGAAGATGCAGATGCATCTGCAGATGCCGGTGCAGGTGCAGGTGCCGGTGCCGGTGCAGGTGCAGGTGCAGGTGCAGGTGCCAGTGCCAGTGCCAGTGCCAGTGCAGGTGCAGGTGCAGGTGCAGGTGCAGATGACGCGCGTGCACCGCACGGATCCAGCGGAGCAAAAGTGCTCGCGGTGCAAACCGATGTGACGCAGTCAGCTTCGGTTCAGCACGCGGTGAGCGAGGCGGAACACGCGTTTGGCGCGCTCGATGTGCTGGTCAACAACGCCGGCATCAACGTGTTCTGCGACCCGCTGACGATGACCGACGACGACTGGCGCCGTTGCTTCGCGGTCGATCTCGACGGCGTATGGAACGGGTGTCGCGCGGTGTTGCCGGGCATGATCGAACGCGGGGCGGGCAGCATTGTGAATATCGCGTCGACGCATGCATTCAAGATCATCCCGGGATGTTTTCCATACCCGGTGGCGAAGCACGGCGTGCTCGGATTGACGCGTGCGCTCGGCATCGAATACGCGCCGCGCAACGTGCGGGTCAACGCGATCGCGCCAGGATACATCGAAACGCAATTGACGCACGACTGGTGGAACGAACAAGCCGATCCGGCCGCAGCGAAACAGGCGACGCTCGATCTGCAACCGATGAAGCGCATCGGCCGCCCGGAAGAAGTGGCGATGACGGCGGTGTTTCTCGCCTCGGATGAAGCACCGTTCATCAACGCCACCTGCATCACCGTGGATGGCGGCCGCTCGGCGCTGTATCACGACTGAACGTAATGTCGGCCAGCGGATCGGGTCCGTAACGCAAGGCGCTACGGCAAGGAATTAGCTGCGGCGTCCAGCTACGGTTGAGCAGCACGCAACAGGAAGCAGGACCGGCAGCAAGAACGAGTAATAACTGGTAGCCAGGTTTCGCCGGACGACGCGCTGGCCGCGTGTGTCACAACCGGTACAAGAAGACGCGGCCGACACCTTCTCGTATCAATTAGTCAGGAGACACGCATCATGAATCGAAGAATTTTCCTCACGCTGGCAGCAGCGGCGGGTGTGCTCTTCAACGCACCGGTGGCGCAAGCCGCGGATCCGGTCAAGATCGGCTTTCTCGTGAAGCAGCCGGAAGAGCCATGGTTCCAGGACGAATGGAAGTTCGCGGAAATCGCCGCCAAGGAGAAGGGCTTCACGCTGGTCAAGATCGGCGCGCCCTCGGGCGAGAAGGTGATGAGCGCCATCGACAACCTGTCGGCTCAGAAAGCGCAAGGGTTTGTGATCTGCACCCCTGACGTCAAGCTCGGACCGGGCATCGTCGCCAAAGCCAAGGCCGACGGCCTGAAGATGATGACGGTCGACGACCGCCTCGTCGACGGCGCGGGCAAGCCGATCGCATCGGTGCCGCATATGGGCATCTCGGCCTATAACATCGGCAAGCAAGTGGGCGACGGCCTGGCTGCGGAAATCAAGAAGCGCGGCTGGGACATGAAGGACGTCGGCGCGATCGACGTGACCTACAACCAGTTGCCCACCGCGGTTGACCGCACCACCGGTGCAACCGACGCGCTCGTCGCCGCCGGTTTCCCGAAGGCGAACATCGTCGCCGCGCCGCAAGCGAAGACGGACACGGAAAACGCCTTCAATGCCGCCAACATTGCGCTCACCAAGAACCCGAATTTCAAGCACTGGGTCGCTTACGGTCTGAACGACGAAGCCGTGCTCGGTGCGGTGCGCGCAGCGGAAGGCCGCGGCTTCAAGGCGGACAACATGATCGGTATTGGCATCGGTGGTTCGGACTCGGCATTGAACGAGTTCAAGAAGCCGTCGCCGACCGGCTTCTACGGCACGGTCATCATCAGCCCGAAGCGTCACGGCGAAGAAACCTCGACGCTGATGTACGACTGGATCACGCAAGGCAAGGAACCGCCGATGCTCACGCTGACGACCGGCATGCTGGCCACGCGCGACAACGTGGGTGAAGTGCGCGAGAAGATGGGCCTCGCATCGAAATAAGCCGCTGTTTTGCCGCGGTGCAGTGAAATGAACGGCCGGTGCGTCATTGTCCATGGAGTGGACGCACCGGCAGCAGCAATATCGGAGTAGCGCGCTAAAGCGCTAACTCCGGTCGACAACTTTGTATGGGACGGGAGTAAGCGCTAAAGCGCTAACTCCCGTCGACACGGGAGGCGAAGTGTCAGCGACGCTACGTTTTGACAATATCGGCAAAGTCTTTCCAGGCGTGCGCGCGCTCGACGGTGTGTCCTTCGACGTCAACGTCGGCCAGGTGCATGGCCTGATGGGCGAAAACGGCGCAGGGAAATCGACCCTGCTGAAGATTCTCGGCGGTGAATATCAGCCCGACTCCGGCCGCGTGATGATCGACGGCAACGAGGTGCGCTTTGCGAGCGCGGCGGCGTCGATCGCGGCGGGGATCGCGGTGATTCACCAGGAACTGCAATACGTGCCCGATCTGACGGTCGCGGAAAACCTGCTGCTCGGCCAGTTGCCGAATTCACTCGGCTGGGTCAACAAGCGCGAAGCCAAGCGCTTCGTGCGTGAACGCCTCGAAGCGATGGGCGTGGCGCTCGATCCCAACGCGAAGCTGCGCAAACTCTCGATCGCGCAACGGCAGATGGTCGAAATCTGCAAGGCGTTGCTGCGCAACGCGCGCGTGATCGCACTGGATGAACCGACCAGCTCGCTGTCGCATCGCGAGACCGAAGTGCTGTTCAAGCTGGTGCGCGATCTGCGTGCCGACAACCGCGCGATGATCTATATCTCGCACCGCATGGACGAGATTTACGAGTTGTGCGACGCCTGCACGATCTTCCGCGACGGCCGCAAGATCGCCTCGCATCCGACGCTCGGAGGCGTGTCGCGCGACACCATCGTGAGCGAGATGGTTGGACGTGAAATCGCCGATATCTACAACTATTCAGCGCGTCCGTTGGGCGACGTGCGCTTCGCGGCGAAAGCGATCGAAGGCCATGCGCTCGCTCAGCCGGCCAGCTTCGAAGTGCGCCGTGGCGAGATCGTCGGCTTCTTCGGTCTGGTGGGCGCAGGACGTAGCGAACTGATGCACCTCGTGTACGGCGCCGATCACAAGAAGGGCGGCGAAATCGTGCTCGATGGCAAGCCGATCAAGGTGCGCAGTGCGGGTGAGGCGATCAGGCACGGCATCGTGCTGTGCCCGGAAGACCGCAAGGAAGAAGGCATCGTCGCAATGGCGACCGTGTCGGAGAACATCAATATCAGTTGCCGCCGTCACTATCTGCGCGCGGGGATGTTCCTCGACCGCAAGAAGGAAGCGGAAACCGCCGACCGCTTTATCAAGCTGCTGAAGATCAAGACGCCGAGCCGCCGGCAGAAGATTCGCTTTCTGTCGGGCGGCAACCAGCAGAAGGCGATTCTGTCGCGCTGGCTGGCCGAGCCTGACCTGAAGGTGGTGATTCTCGACGAACCGACGCGCGGGATCGACGTCGGCGCGAAGCACGAGATCTATAACGTGATTTATCAGCTTGCCGAACGCGGCTGCGCGATCGTGATGATTTCGTCTGAATTGCCGGAAGTGCTCGGCGTGTCCGACCGGATCGTCGTGATGCGTCAGGGCAGGATTTCCGGCGAACTGTCACGCAAGGAAGCAACGGAACAAACGGTGTTGAGCCTCGCGTTGCCGCAAAGCTCGACCGCACTGCCGGGAGCCGGAACCGCAGCCACCGGGCAAGCGGCCTGAACATTATCTGGACGAAAGTCCGGCAACCCGTGGGGAACGGGAGGAGTCTTCAAAATGCAAGCCAGAGAAAACCTCGCGCAACAAGCCGCCAAAGGCGCGGCCGAAGCGCTGATCCCGCAGTCGAACGACAAGGCGAAATGGTGGCAGCAGATCACCGAGTACAGCCTGATTCTGATCTTCATCGTGATGTTCATCACGATGTCGCTGACGGTCGATCACTTCTTCTCGATCGAGAACATGCTCGGTCTCGCGCTGTCGATCTCGCAGATCGGCATGGTCGCGTGCACGATGATGTTCTGTCTGGCCTCGCGCGATTTCGATTTGTCGGTGGGTTCGACGGTCGCGTTCGCGGGGGTGCTGTGCGCGATGGTGTTGAACGCGACCGGTAACACGTTCATCGCGATCGTCGCCGCGGTGGCGGCAGGCGCCGTAATCGGATTCGTCAACGGCGCGGTGATCGCGTATCTGCGCATCAACGCGCTGATCACGACGCTCGCGACGATGGAAATCGTTCGCGGTCTCGGCTTTATCGTGTCGCACGGGCAGGCCGTGGGCGTGTCGTCGGATACGTTTATCGCGCTGGGCGGCTTGAGCTTCTTCGGCGTGTCGCTGCCGATCTGGGTCACGCTGCTGTGCTTCGTCGTGTTCGGCGTGATGCTCAATCAGACCGTGTACGGCCGCAATACGCTGGCAATCGGCGGTAATCCGGAAGCTTCGCGTCTTGCCGGTATCAATGTCGAACGCACGCGCGTTTATATCTTCCTGATTCAGGGCGCCGTCACTGCGCTGGCCGGTGTGATTCTGGCTTCGCGGATTACTTCGGGTCAGCCGAATGCGGCGGAAGGCTTCGAGCTGAACGTGATTTCGGCTTGCGTGTTGGGCGGCGTGTCGCTGCTCGGCGGCCGCGCGACGATCTCCGGTGTCGTGATCGGCGTGCTGATCATGGGTACGGTCGAGAACGTGATGAACCTGATGAACATCGACGCGTTCTATCAGTACCTCGTGCGTGGCGCGATTCTGCTCGCCGCTGTGCTGCTCGATCAGTTGAAGAACCGCGGATCGCGGGACTAATCCCGCGGCTCGATCCGCGACTTATTCACTTTGCTCTAGAAGGAATCGAACGATGTCGTCTCCGGCCAATGCAAACGACCGTCTCGCGGACAACGCGTTTGCCCGCTATCCGAGTCTTGTCGACCGAACCGTGCTCATTACGGGCGGCGCGACCGGTATCGGCGCATCGTTCGTCGAGCATTTCGCGGCGCAGGGTGCGCGCGTCGCGTTCTTCGATATCGATGCGACCGCGGGTGAAGCGCTTGCCGACGAACTCGGCGATTCGAAACACAAGCCGCTGTTTTTGCCGTGCGATCTGACCGACATCGACGCGCTGCAGAAAGCGATCGCCGACGTGAAGGCTGCGCTCGGCCCGATTGAGGTGCTGGTGAACAACGCGGCGAACGACAAGCGCCACACGATTGGTGAAGTGACGCGCGAGTTTTTCGACGCAGGCATCGCGGTGAATATCCGTCATCAGTTCTTCGCGGCGCAAGCGGTGATGGAAGACATGAAAGCGGCCAACAGCGGCTCGATCATCAACCTCGGCTCGATCAGCTGGATGCTGAAGAACGGCGGCTATCCGGTGTACGTGATGTCGAAATCGGCAGTGCAGGGTTTGACGCGTGGCCTCGCGCGCGACCTCGGTCACTTCAACATTCGCGTCAACACGCTGGTGCCGGGTTGGGTGATGACCGAAAAACAGAAGCGTTTGTGGCTCGACGACGCGGGCCGCCGCTCGATCAAGGAAGGCCAGTGCATCGACGCTGAACTGCTACCTGCCGATCTTGCCCGCATGGCGCTGTTCCTCGCCGCCGACGACAGCAGGATGATCACCGCGCAGGACATCGTTGTCGACGGAGGCTGGGCGTGAATACCCCCAGTACGTCGGCGGTTGCGCTCGGCGAGACAAGCGGCGGCGAGCTCGCGTGCATCACGCTTGCCAACGCGCATTTGCGCCTCGACGTCGCGCCGACGCTCGGCGGTGGCGTCACCCGTTTCGATTGGCGCAACGACGGCGCGCTCACGCCGATTTTCCGGCGCTGCCGCCACGTCGCGGCCGATACTCAGCCGAACCAGCTGGCCTGCTATCCGTTGCTGCCGTATTCGAACCGCATCGGCGGCGGTCATTTCAACGTGGCGGGGCGGCGTGTCGAGGTGCCGCAAAATCGCGCCGACGAACCCTTGCCGATTCATGGCGACGGTTGGCTCTCTGCCTGGCAGGTCGCGGAGGCGGACCGTGAGAATGTCCGTCTGACGCTCGATCGCCATGACGGCAAACCCTATGCGTTCCGCGCGACGCAAACCTATGCGCTGGACGGTCCCACGCTCGTCATCACGCTGGAAATCGAAAATGCCGGTCGTGAGGCGTTGCCTTTCGGGCTTGGCGTGCATCCCTTTTTCGTGCGTGACGCGGACACCGAACTGTCGGCGGCGGCCGGCGGCCTGTGGCTCTCAGGCGGCGACTGGCTGCCGGTGCGTCACGTGCCGGCACCGCCCGCGTGGCAATTCGGCGTGGCGTATCCGCTGCCGGAAGCCATCGTCAATCACGCATTCACGGGCTGGAGCGGGCAAGCGGCGGTGGTGTGGCCGAAGCGGCGCCTGTCGCTGAATATCGCCGCCGACACCGACTACTACGTGCTGTATACGCCGCCGGGCGAAGACTTCTTCTGCTTCGAGCCGGTCGATCATCCGATCAACGCGATGAATCTGGCGGGCGGCGCGTGCGAGAACGGCATGACGATGCTGAAACGCGGCGAGTGCCTCACGCGCATGTTCCGCTTCAGCGTCGAGCGTACCGGTTTGCGCTCGATGCCGGGTGCGCGTGGGTCGCGGCGGCAGTAGCCGGCGAGCCGGGCGGAGCGGCACGGCGCACCCGTCACGCCCCGGCCCAAGCCGGTATGACGCCTGGCCGCGGGCTGCGGCACAGGACGGGTAAAATACGCGCCTCTTCCGTTATCGGCTCGCCGCGAGCTCACCATGTCCAATTTCATCCAGACACTCAACGACGCCTGGCAGCGCACGAACTCGCTGCTGTGCGTCGGCCTCGATCCCGAGCCCAGCAAATTCCCGGGCGCGCTCGCGGGCCGTCCCGAAGCGATTTTCGACTTCTGCCGCACCATCGTCGATGCGACCGCGCCGTACGCGTCGTCGTTCAAGCCGCAGATCGCGTACTTCGCCGCTCATCGCGCGGAAGACCAACTCGAGCAGCTGATCGCGCATATCCATGCGAACCATCCGGGCTTGCCGGTGATTCTGGACGCGAAGCGCGGCGACATCGGCAGCACCGCCGAGCAGTACGCGCGCGAGGCGTTCGAGCGCTATCAGGCCGATGCGGTGACGGTGAATCCGTATATGGGTTTCGACTCGATCGAGCCGTACCTGGCGCACGCGGGCAAGGGCGTGATTGTGTTGTGCCGGACTTCGAACGCGGGCGGCTCGGATCTGCAGTTTCTGGAGACGGGCGGGCGTCCGCTGTATCAGGTCGTTGCACAACTGGCGGCGGACAAGTGGAACGCGAGCGGCCAATTGGGTCTCGTGGTCGGCGCGACCTTCCCGAAAGAGATCGAAGCGGTGCGTGGCATCGTCGGCGACATGCCGCTGCTGATTCCGGGTATCGGCGCGCAAGGCGGCGATGTTCAGGCGACGGTCAACTCTGGCCGTACGGCGAACGGCACGGGCATGCTGATCAACTCGTCGCGGGCGATTATTTACGCCGGCAAGGACGATGATTTCGCTGAAGCCGCAGCGAAAGCCGCGATGGAAACGCGTGACCGGATCAATGCATTCCGGTGATGGAGGGGGGCCGTTTTGAACGACGGCCTGTGAATCGGTTCCTGCTTTTGTTCCGGCTGGTCAAACGTTGCCTGAATCTTTGCCTCTGTCGAGGCCGGTCAGGCAAACGGTCCCAGCCGCTCAATCAACGCCGCATGCTGTGGATGTTGCGCCTTCAGCGCATGCATATCCGCCAGCTCGAATTCGCTGAATTCAAACCCCGGCGCCACCGTGCAGCCCACCAGCGCGAACGCAGCCGGGTCCGCGCATTCCGCGGCAAACCACAGACCTGCGGGCACCACCGCCTGAAACACGGCGTCCGAATGCGTCAGCGCATTGCCCAACTTGTGCGTAGTCAGCGAACCCGCTTCGTCGAGCACGTGGACGTTCAACGGCTCGCCGGCATAGAAATGCCAGACTTCGTCGGACTTGATCCGATGCCACGCCGAATGCGCGCCGTCGCAGAGCAGGTAGTAAATCGCAGTGGACGCCGAGCGCGTCTGCGTTGAACCGTCATCGCGGCGGACGGCCCCCGCCGACCGATACGTCTCGCTGAAAAATCCGCCTTCCGGATGCGGCTTCAGATCGAGGCGACGGATCAGCTCGTCTTTGGCTGAGTGTGGCGTAGACGTGTCGGGCATCATGGGCGGCACCTCAGGTTTTGAACCGCAGGTTAACCGAACGTTAATGTTCGCGCTCGTCGAGCAGGGCCAGCATGCCGCGCAACGCGTGTGCGGCGGCCTGCACACGGATCTTCTCGCGGTCGCCCTTGAAGACCTTGGTTTCTACCGACGTATGCAACCGATTGCTCCAGCCGAACGACACCATGCCGACCGGCTTGGTTTCAGTGCCCCCGCCCGGGCCGGCGATGCCGGTAATCGACAGTGACACCTGCGCGCGACTGTTGCGCAGTGCGCCCTCGGCCATCGCGCGCGCCACTTGCTCGCTAACGGCACCGTGCTTGTCGATCAGGTCGGCCGGCACGCCGATCATTTCGGACTTCGCCTGATTCGAATACGTGACGAAGCCGCGTTCGAACCAGCCGCTGCTGCCGGAAATATCGGTGATCGCGGTCGCTACCATGCCGCCTGTGCAGGATTCGGCGGTGACGAGCATCAGGCGCTCGTCGCGCAGACGGTTGCTCACGCGAATTGCGAGCTGGTGAACCACGGAATCGGTAGGCATGACGTCAATCCGGAAAACGAGGAACTGCTGCGGAGGCGGCCGGCTGCTGGCAGCGGTTGGCCCGCACCGGCGAACCGGCGACGGCTAAACCGACATGCGCCAGAGCGCAATCACGAGCAGTGTGAAAAACGCGGCGACCAGGTCATCGAACATGATGCCAAAGCCACCTTTCAGTCGGCGGTCGAAATAGCCGATCGGCGGCGGTTTTACCATGTCGAAGAAGCGGAACACGATGAACGCGGCAAACTGCCCGGTCAGCGTGACCGGCGTGACCATCAGCAGCACCAGCCAGAACGCGATGATTTCGTCCCAGACGACCGGCGACGGATCGTCGATGCCCAGTTTCTTCGCGGTAAAGCCGCAAATCGCGATGCCGCCGAAAAAGCCGGCGACGATCAGCACGCCCCACTCGACCACGGTCAGATAGCGGCTCAGGACGGCAAACGATGCCCATGCGAACAGCGTGCCGATCGTGCCCGGCGCAACCGGCGACAGGCCGCTGCCAAAACCCAGCGACAGAATATGCAGCGGGTGCGACAGCATGAAGCGCGCGGTGGCGCGGCGCGGCTGCGGACGCGGCGCGCGCGGGCCGGACGCGTTGGGCTGCGGATGGCCGATGAGGTCGTCGGCGGGGACCAGCGGGGGATCAGTCGGCATGGAAATGATCGAAGCCTTGCAACGTCAGAGTAAGGGGCGCGCCGGCGGCATTCTGCCAACCGATCGCCGGGCGGTCAGCCGCCGATTGAAGAGCGCTTATTGTACCGATGCGGGTGACCGGTATCGCGACCTCGCGGCCGGCTGCTTCGACCTTGGCGCGCGCCGCAGCTGGCGCGGTGAAGCACAACTCGTAGTCGTCGCCGCCGGTTAGCGTGCAACGTTGCTGGATCTCGGGTGGGAGGCGGCATAGCGCGGCTGAACGCGGTACGGCGTCGACGTCGACACTGGCGTGCACTTTCGAACGTTCCAGGATGTGCAGCAGGTCGCCGGCGAGCCCATCCGACAGATCGAGCGCTGCATGCGCGATGCCCCGCAACGCGAGACCAAGGGAGACGCGCGGTTCTGGACGTTCGAGGGCGCGACTAAATGTCGCAGTGTCGCTCGCATCGGCGGACCACTCGCCGCGCTGCACGCCTAGCCCTGCACGTGCGTCGCCGAGCGTGCCGGAAATCCAGATGTCATCGCCCGGTTGCGCGGCGTCGCGGCGCAGCGCAACTTGCGGCTGCACGCTGCCGAATACGGTGATGCACAGATTCAACGGCCCTCCGGTCGTGTCGCCGCCGATCAGATCGCAGCCGTAGCGCTCAGCCAGCGCGAAGAGGCCGTCGCTGAAGGCGGCGAGCCATGCCTCGTCGGCCTTCGGCAAGGAGAACGCCAGGGTGAACGCCTGCGGCCGCGCGCCCATCGCAGCCAGGTCCGACAGGTTCACCGCCAGCGCCTTGTGACCGAGTGCCTCGGGATCGATATCAGGAAAGAAGTGACGGCCTTCCACCAGCATGTCCGTCGATATCGCCAGCATTTCTCCGGGGCGCGGCGCGAGCAGGGCGCAGTCGTCGCCGATGCCAAGCTCGCCTTCAGCCGCAGGGGATGACGCAGCGGCTGCGCGGCGGGCGAAGAAGCGATCGATCAGCGAAAACTCGGAGAGCATGGTGGCAATGGGTGAACGGATAAGTGCAACGAAAAGCCGCTAACGGCGGGCATTGTACGGGGATGTTCGCGGGTAAACGCTCTATTCGCACTCAACCCCGATTCAACGAGTAGTTGGCCTGGAGCGTGCCACATCTGCCTTTCGCTATGTTTCAGTCGCGGCAGTTGTACCCGTATTGAAGGAATTGCGCCGGCAATTGGGGCTACAATGCCGTCGAACATCTATTCTAATCCGCCCTTCGAAGCCCGCCTTATGTCGACTCCCGTCAATAGCAAACTCCGCGAAGCCGCCCTCGATTATCACGAGTTCCCGACCCCCGGGAAGATCGCGATCGCCCCCACCAAGCAGATGATCAACCAGCGCGACCTCGCGCTGGCATACTCGCCGGGCGTCGCGTTCGCGTGTGAGGAAATCGTCGAAAACCCGCTGAACGCCGCCCGTTTCACCGCGCGCAGCAACCTGGTCGGCGTCGTCACGAACGGCACCGCGGTGCTGGGTCTCGGCAACATCGGGCCACTCGCCTCGAAGCCGGTCATGGAAGGCAAGGCCGTCCTGTTCAAGAAGTTCGCCGGCATCGACGTGTTCGATATCGAGCTGAACGAGTCCGATCCGCACAAGCTGGTCGAGGTGATCGCCGCGTTGGAGCCGACCTTCGGCGGTATCAACCTCGAAGACATCAAGGCGCCGGACTGCTTCATCGTCGAACGCGAATGCCGCAAGCGCATGAAGATTCCGGTTTTCCACGACGACCAGCATGGCACGGCCATCGTCGTCGCGGCGGCCATCACCAACGGTTTGAAGGTGGTCGGCAAGGACATCAAGAAGGTCAAGCTGGTGGCGTCCGGCGCGGGTGCGGCAGCGCTGGCGTGTCTGGATCTGCTGGTCGACATCGGCCTGCCGCTCGAAAACATCACCGTCACCGACCTGGCCGGCGTGGTCTACAAGGGCCGCGTCGAACTGATGGACCCGGACAAGGAACGCTTCGCACGCGAAACCGACGCTCGCTCGCTCGCTGAGGCGATCGGCGGCGCGGACATTTTCCTTGGCCTGTCGGCCGGCGGCGTGCTGAAGCAGGACATGGTCAAGCAGATGGCTGACAAGCCGCTGATCCTGGCGCTGGCTAACCCGACTCCGGAAATCCTGCCGGAACTGGCGCTCGAAGTGCGTCCTGACGCCATACTCTGCACGGGCCGCACGGACTACCCGAACCAGGTGAACAACGTGCTGGTGTTCCCGTTCCTGTTCCGCGGCGCGCTGGATGCGGGCGCGACGACGGTGACGCGTGAAATGGAAATCGCCGCGGTCAATGCGATCGCCGAACTGGCCCGCCAGGAACAGAGCGATATCGTCGCGACCGCGTACGGCATCCAGGATCTCTCGTTTGGTCCGGCCTACCTGATTCCGAAGCCGTTCGACCCGCGACTGATCGTCAAGGTCGCGCCGGCAGTGGCGAAGGCCGCGATGGATTCGGGCGTTGCCGAGCGTCCGATCGAGGACATGGAAGCGTACGAACAGCATCTGCAGCAGTTCGTGTATCACAGCGGCACGACCATGAAGCCGATTTTCCAGCTGGCGCGTGGCGTCGAGCCGGAGAAGAAGCGCATTGTGTTCGCGGAAGGCGAAGAAGAGCGCGTGCTGCGCGCCATGCAGATCATCGTCGACGAAAAGCTCGCAAAGCCGATCCTGATCGGCCGTCCGGCGGTGATCGAACAGCGCATCGCGCGTTATGGCCTGCGTCTGGTCGCAGGGCAGGACTACACGGTCGTCAATACTGACCACGACGAGCGTTACCGCGCTTTCTGGCAGGAATATCACAAAATGATGTCCCGCAAGGGCATCACCGCGCAGATGGCGAAGCTCGAAATGCGCCGCCGCACCACGCTGATCGGCGCGATGATGGTGGAAAAGGGCGAGGCGGACGGCATGATCTGCGGCACGGTGTCCACCACGCATCGCCACCTGCACTTCATCGATCAGGTGATCGGCAAGAAGGAAGGCGCGAAGGTCTATGCGGCGATGAACGCGCTGGTGTTGCCGAATCGCCAGATTTTCCTGGTCGACACGCACGTGAATGTCGATCCGACGCCGGAACAGCTCGCTGAGATTACGATCATGGCAGCCGACGAAGTGCGCCGCTTCGGTATCGAACCAAAGGTCGCCCTGCTGTCGCATTCGAACTTCGGCTCGAGCAATGCGCCGACCGCGCAGAAAATGCGCGACACGCTGGCGATCCTGCGCGAGCGCGCGCCGGAGCTGCAAGTGGACGGCGAAATGCACGGCGACCTCGCGCTCGACGCGAATCTGCGCCGCGAGGTGCTGCCCGACTCGACACTCGAAGGCGACGCGAACCTGCTGGTGCTGCCGAACATCGACTCCGCCAACATTTCGTACAACCTGCTGAAGACCGCCGCGGGCAACAACATCGCGATTGGTCCGATGCTGCTCGGCGCGGCCAAACCGGTGCATGTGCTGACGGCTTCGGCCACGGTTCGCCGCATCGTCAACATGACGGCGCTGCTGGTGGCAGACGTGATCGCCGCCCGCTGATCCTTGATCCGGGACTGAAGCGTGGCGTCGTGACTAAAGCGCCATGTAAAAAAAAGGCGTGCCCGCAACGGGCACGCCTGCGGGTGAACAGGGGATAGCCACCCTAAAAAAGGCTGAATGAGACCATTCCGCCTTCGAGAGACCGCCGGAACCGCAAGGCTTTCACTACAAGGAATGGGCTGCGCAATGGGTGGCCCGTGGGTTTGGGCCCGCCCAATTTGCTTCGTTAGGTTAATTTTAGCTTACACGAGCTAAATATTCTGTCAAAAGTCGTCAAAGCCTGTTCCGTGGCTCTTTCCCGCGCGATTGGAAGCTTTTGCCTGTCCGGTGAACGTTGATTCTGTGGGGTTTTAGCGATACCCTTACGACTTTCATGGTCGTCAAACTCGTGATCTAACAGCGGGGAACCTTGATTCATGGCACGCAAGTGGCAACGCATCAAAGGCGTGCTGATCGGTGCTTTGACGCTCTGCGCTTTGTCTGGCTCCGTGCCTGGCGCGTTTGCGCGCGACTACACGGCACCCGCCGATACACAAGCACAGGTGCAGGGCACCATCGCGGCGGCGCAGTTGCCGCGCGAAGCGGTCAATACGTTGAACTTGATTGCCGCGGGTGGGCCTTACCCGTATGAGAAGGACGGCATCGTATTCGGCAATCGCGAACGGTTGCTACCGCCGCATCGGCGCGGCTATTACCACGAATACACCGTCCCCACGCCTCGCTCACGAAACCGCGGGGCGCGTCGCATCGTCTGCGGAGGTCCGCTACAGCGGATCGACAACTGTTACTACTCGGACGACCATTACACCAGTTTTAATCGTATTGTTGAATGACATCGGGATGAACGGCATGAGCGACAACGTCTACGCGCACGACACCGGAGTCGCGACGGATCTTTTCGCGGCTGGCGAGGGCAATTTGTTCCAGCGCGTCATGCGGATGCGCGCCGGCGACCAGGACCGGGATAACCAGAGCGAAGCTGGCACTGTGCTTTCTTCGAACGAGGAGCCCATGAGTCTTTTCAAGACCGTACGACCGAACATCGTACAGTCGATCCGCGCGTTTCGCGTGCAGGATCTAGCTGACGAGGCCCATCAACTCGGCCAGCATTTTCTGTATGCGTACTGTGCGAATGCGCAGTCCAAACAGGAAGTGCTGGAAACCATTGCTACGTCGTTCCTGTTTCCGAAACATTTCGGCAAGAATTACGACGCGCTCTACGATTGCCTGACGGATCTGGTCCAAAAGGCAGGCGCGCAACCCGGGTTTGTGATCGTTCTCGAGCAACTGCCGGTCGCACAAAAGTTCGACAAGGAAGGGCGCGAGACGCTCCTGGACGTGTTCCGCGAAGCGTCCGAGTTCTGGGCCGAGCGCAAGGTCGCGTTCCGGGTGTTTTATTCGTTTGCATAAGGCATGCCTGAAAGGTTGCCCGAGCGGTTTCCCCGAACCCACTGCCAGCCGTAGCAAAACAAAGAGAAAGGCCCGCCCGATCGGCGGGCCTTTGCTTTTGGCTTACCAGCCGCCCCAGCGTGCTGCCAGCGCCGAAAGTACGGCGATGCCCGCGGTTTCAGTGCGCAACACACGCGGACCGAGACCGACTGCGGCAAATCCGTGGTCGGTCGCAGCGGCTTCTTCCGCGGCCGAAAAGCCGCCTTCCGGGCCGACCAGCACGGTCACGCGCCCGAACGGCGGATTGGCGGGCAGCGCCGAAAAACTGATACTGGCGCGCGGCGACAGCAGAATGCGCATTTCGCCTTCTTCAGGCGTGCGAGGCAGCGCGCCGAGCCAGGTGGCGATCTCACGCACTGGCATTACTTCCGGCAGGCGATTGCGCCCGCATTGTTCGCACGACGCCCGCACGATGCCCTGCCAGTGCACATGACGCCGCTGCGCGCGGTCGCCGGAAAGGCGCACGACGCTGCGCGTGGTGGTCAGCGGCACGAAACACGAGGCTCCGAGTTCGACTGCCTTCTCGATGAGCCAGTCCATCTTGTCACCGCCGGCAATGCCCTGCGCGAGGGTGAGGTGGTACGGCGCTTCTACTTCGATATTGCGAAATTCGTGAATTCTCACCTTGGCTGAGCGGCGCTCGACCTCGACGAGTTCGGCGCTGTATTCGCCGCCTTCGCCGTTGAAAAGCACGATCGAATCGCCGGGCTGCAAACGCAGCACGAGGATGTGGCGCGTGACGTCATCGGGCAACTGCATGATGTCGTCGGGCTTGAGAGGCGTACCGACGAAGAAGCGAGGCATCAGAAAAATACTCATTGGTTCAGGAAAGGTGGCGAGCGAGCGCCCAACGGTAGCCGTCCAGATCTTCGACCTGGGCGAACCGGTCGCCCCAGAACTGATCCTGTGGCTCGCTCAGCGATTTTGCGCCGGCGGCTAGTGCCCGCGTGTAAACCGCGTCGACATCGTCGACATAGACATAGAACGATTGCGGCGCAATCGCGCCCGCGCTTTTGGGTGTTTTCGCCGCCGAGCCGAACGCGCCTTCCGGCGCGAACATCACGATCAGCTGGCCTTGATAGGTCATCTCGACATGCATGACGACACCGTCGTCCTGAACGCTATCGCGTACCTCGAAGCCGAATGCCGCTTCGAAGAACGCGGTCGCGGCACGTGCGTCGCGCACCGTCAGATAGGGGGTCAACCAGGGCACACCGGCTGGGCGGGGGGCGGTCATGGGGTTCTCCGGATCTATTGGGTTTGCGGGATGCATGCTGCGAGGCCAGGTGGTCGGTCGCGTATCGATGCACCGATAGCGCGCGCCGACCGAGCCGTGCATTTTGCCCACGCGTTAGCTTGATGGCTTTAAGAATTGACTTAGTTTATCGCGCACGGAGCGGGAAGCCGAGAACAGTCCGGCGTGCAGGGCCGGGTCGTAATGCTTCAGCGAGGCGATTCGGCGCGCGGCAAGGCGCTCAGCGAGTGTTTCGACGGCGAGGGAGGCGGGGTCGAGCGTGTCGCTGGCGGTCGCCATCATCCAGAGTGAGCCATAGAGCGGGATGAAGGTGTGCATCGTGCGCACGATGGCGAATGTGTCGCGCAGATCGTCGAGCAGGCCGGCGACGCGTTCAGCGTGGAAATACGGCGAGCCGAGATGCAGGGAGAGCACGGTGGCCGGACTCATGACGCGTTTGAGCTGCATGTAGAAGTCGGGTGTGTATAGGCCTGCGGCGGGCGAGTCAGGCGGCGTCAGGTCGAAGACGACCAGATCGAACTGCATAGTGGCCGTGGCCGCCGCCGAAGCCGAAGCCGTCGTCGCCGCGTGTGCCTGTGCCACAGCCTGTCCTGCCGCGTGAGCCGAATCCGATGCCCTTGCGGTCTCCGCGGTTGCCAAGGCGGTCGTCGCATGGGCGGTCCCTGCTTGGGCAGCCCCCCCGTGGGCGGCCCCCGCGACATAATGCGCAGCGTCGCCGATCACCAGCTCGACGCGCGGATCGTCGAAAGCACCTCCCTGTACCTCGGGTAGATACTCGCGGGTCATGCGCACGACTTCGGCGTCGAGCTCCGCCACCACGATCCGCTCAATGCTGGGGTGCTTCAGCAATTGCCGCGCGGCGCCGCCATCGCCGCCGCCCAGCACCAGCGCAGTTTTCGGCGAAGGATGCGCCAGAGCGGCGGGATGCACCATGCATTCGTGGTAGATGAACTCGTCACCGGTCGAGGTCATCGGGCGGCCGTCGAGTGTAAATAGCTGGCCGAGCTGCGGCGTGTCCCACACCTCGATACGCTGGTAGGGCGAATCGACGCGCGCAAGCAGCAGCGCGTTCGGAAATCCGTAGACTGCGTCGGCGGTTGGCTGGAACAGCAGGGGAGCGCTCACGGATGGCGGGCTCCTTTCGGAGCGCGGTGGGTTGGTGTCGCTCAATTGTAAAGGCGCACTCGCGGCGTGACCCCGTCCGCATGCAGCGCCGGCTCGAACTGGCGCGGCCACCCAAGAACCAGCGTGCGGCCACCCCAGAACCAGCTCGCAGCCAGCTAAGACCCAGCGCAGACCCAGCTAGGGCCCAGCGCGGACCCAGCGCGGACCCAGCGCGGACCAGGCAGCGAGGCGGGCGTCCCCGCGAGGGGGCTGGTGAACGTTCTGTTAGAATGTCACGCTTTCAGCCTTGTCCGTTTGCTCTGCCCGCCTCGCGTCTCCCGGCGCCGCACCGTGCGCCGAAGTGGACTGGCATTCGAGCAGCCGGGCCTCAAGCGCGTACCGCTTTCTGACTCTGTCTCCGGACTCGACATGACGACCCCGTCTCCCGCACCCACTTCCCTGATGGCCAACGCAATCCGCGCGTTGTCCATGGACGCTGTTCAAAAAGCGAATTCCGGCCACCCCGGCATGCCGATGGGCATGGCCGAAATCGGCGTGGCGCTGTGGTCGCGCCATCTGCGCCACAATCCGAAGAACCCGCAGTGGGCCGATCGCGACCGTTTCATTCTGTCGAACGGCCACGGCTCGATGCTGCTGTATTCGCTGCTGCACCTGACCGGCTACGACCTGCCGATGGAAGAGCTGAAGAACTTCCGCCAGATGCATTCGAAGACGCCGGGCCATCCGGAATACGGCATCACGCCGGGCGTCGAAACGACCACCGGCCCGCTCGGCCAGGGGCTGGCAAACGCGGTCGGCATGGCGCTCGCCGAGTCGCTGCTCGCCACCGAATTCAACAAGCCTGACGCGACAATCGTCGACCACCACACGTACGTGTTCGTCGGCGACGGCTGCCTGATGGAAGGCATCTCGCACGAAGCCTGCTCGCTCGCGGGCGTGCTGAAGCTGAACAAGCTGATCGCGTTCTACGACGACAACGGCATCTCGATCGACGGCGAAGTGGTCCACTGGTTCCACGACGACACGCCGAAGCGCTTCGAAGCGTACGGCTGGAACGTGATCCCGAACGTGGTCGGCCATGACGTCGACGCGGTGGACGCCGCGATCAAGCAAGCCAAGCTGTCGGACAAGCCGACGCTGATCTGCTGCAAAACCGTGATCGGCGAAGGCGCGCCGACCAAGGCTGGCAGCCACGACTCGCACGGCGCGCCGCTCGGCGACAAGGAAATCGCAGCAACGCGTGAAGCGATCGGCTGGAAGTGGGAGCCGTTCGTGATTCCGCAGGAAGTCTACGCAGCATGGGACGCGAAGGAAGCCGGCGCGCGCATCGAGTCCGACTGGGACAAGGCGTTTGCAGCGTACGCAGCGAAATACCCGCAGGAAGCCGCGGAATTCAAGCGCCGCGACGCGAAGCAATTGCCCGCCGACTGGAAAGAAAAGGCCAAGGCCATCATCGCCGGTGCGAACGAACGCGCGGAAACCGTCGCGACACGTAAGGCTTCGCAACAAGCTATCGAAGGTTTGTCGGCCGTGTTGCCGGAACTGCTCGGCGGTTCCGCCGACCTGACCGGTTCGAACCTGACCAACTGGAAGGCCGCCAAGCCGGTGCGGGTGAACGCTGAAGGCAAGGCAGCCGGCAACTACGTGAACTACGGCGTGCGCGAGTTCGGCATGAGCGCTGCGATCAACGGCATCGCGCTGCATGGCGGCTTCAAGGCCTTCGGCGGCACGTTCCTGACGTTCTCCGACTACAGCCGCAACGCGCTGCGCGTCGCCGCGCTGATGAAGGCGCCGTCCATTTTCGTGTTCACGCACGACTCGATCGGTCTGGGCGAAGACGGCCCGACCCACCAGTCGATCGAGCACGTCGCGAGCCTGCGTCTGATTCCGAATCTGCAAGTGTGGCGCCCGGCCGATACGGTCGAAACGGCGGTGGCCTGGACCCACGCGGTCGAGCACCACGGCCCGTCGTGCCTGATCTTCAGCCGTCAGAACCTGCCGTTCTCGGAGCGTACCGACGCGCAGATCGCCAACATCGAGAAGGGTGGTTACGTGCTGCGCGACTGGAACGACGAGATCGTCGCGCGCAAGGTCATCCTGATCGCCACCGGTTCGGAAGTCGAACTGGCGTTGAACGCGGTCGAGCCGCTCGCTCGCGAAGGCATCGCGGCACGCGTCGTGTCGATGCCGTCGACCACCGTGTTCGACAAGCAGGACGCCGAATACCGTGAACGCGTGCTGCCGCATGGCGTGCGCCGCGTCGCGATCGAAGCGGGTGTCACGGATTTCTGGCGCAAGTACGTGGGTCTGGAAGGCGGCGTGGTCGGCATCGACACGTTCGGCGAATCGGCCCCGGCTGGCGTGCTGTTCAAGCATTTCGGCTTCACCGTCGAGCACGTGGTAGCGACGGCCAAAGCCGCCTTGGGCTGATCTGCATTCGCGGCTGCCGCGCGGACCCCACGCGCGGCAATCCCCGCAAATCAGACCCACATGGAAGATTTTTTTCAGCCATCAGGAGATAGACCATGACGATTCGCGTCGCAATCAACGGCTACGGCCGGATCGGCCGCAACACGCTGCGCGCCTTCTATGAAAACGGCAAGAAGCACGATATCGAAATCGTCGCCATCAACGATCTTGGCGATGCCAAGACCAACGCTCACCTGACGCAATACGACACCGCGCATGGCAAGTTCCCGGGCGAAGTCTCGGTGGACGGCGACTACCTGGTCGTCAACGGCGACAAGATCCGCGTGCTGGCTAACCGCAATCCGGCAGAACTGCCGTGGGGCGAGCTGAACGTCGACGTCGTGATGGAATGCACGGGCTTTTTCACGACCAAGGAAAAGGCTAGCGCGCACATCAAGGGCGGCGCAAAGAAGGTCATCATCTCGGCGCCGGGCGGTAAGGACGTCGACGCAACGATCGTCTACGGCGTGAACCACAACGTCCTGAAGGCATCGGACACGGTGATCTCGAACGCATCGTGCACGACCAACTGCCTGGCACCGTTGGTGAAACCGCTGAACGACAAGATCGGGCTGGTGAACGGCCTGATGACGACGATTCACGCTTACACGAACGACCAGGTTCTGACGGACGTGTACCACGAAGACCTGCGCCGCGCGCGCTCGGCCACGCACAGCCAGATTCCGACCAAGACCGGTGCTGCCTCGGCAGTGGGTCTCGTGCTGCCGGAACTGAACGGCAAGCTGGACGGCTACGCGATCCGCGTCCCGACGATCAACGTGTCGGTCGTCGACCTGTCGTTCATCGCCGCGCGCGACACGACGGTCGAGGAAGTCAACGCGATCATGAAGGAAGCGTCGGAAGGCTCGCTGAAGGGCATCCTCGGTTACAACGACGCACCGCTGGTCTCGATCGACTTCAACCACAACCCGGCTTCGTCGACGTTCGACGCGACGCTGACCAAGGTGTCGGGCCGTCTGGTGAAGGTGTCGAGCTGGTACGACAACGAGTGGGGCTTCTCGAACCGCATGCTGGATACGGCTGTGGCGCTGGCCAACGCGAAGTAAGCTTGGTCTAGCTTCGTGTGCCTCTGCTGCTGGTCTTGGGCCGGTGGCAAGGCAACTGCAAAAAACCGCTCCTCGGAGCGGTTTTTTTACGCCTGCGGCGTCGGGAAATAGACGCCGGCGCGCTGCGCGGCGTTCGAAATATGGGTTTCGATCGCCTTGCCGGCGGCTGCGGAATCGCGTGCCTTGAGCGCATCGAGAATCGCCCGATGCTCGGTGTACGTGGACAGCACCAGTTCACGCCGGTAAAACGGCATCCGCTGGCTTTCCTTCATGATTTCCGCGGCGCTGCTCAGGATCGACTCGATCGCCGCGTTGCCGGCAATGCTCACGATGCGCATGTGGAAGTCGTAGTCGAGGCGGGCGGCTTCGTCGAGTTCATCGCAGGCGAGCGCCGTTTGCATGGCCGTGATGTTGTCTTCGAACCAGGCGAGGTCGGAATCGGTGACAGCCAGCGCCGCCATGCGCGCGATAAAGCCTTCCAGTGCGAAGCGCATCTGGTACGTATCCGGCAGCGACGACTGCGCCGCGAAGCGCCACGGTTGCGCAGCCGCGGCCTGCGCACTCTCAACATAAACGCCCTTGCCGGGACGGATCATCAGCAGACCGAGCGCTTCGAGCGTTGAGAGCGCCTCGCGCAGCGAGGCACGGCTGATCGCCAGTTCCTCGGAGAGCTGGCGCTGCGCCGGCAGCAAACTGCCCACCGGATAGACGCCCCCTTCGATCCGTTCGCGGATGGTCGCAATGGCGGCATCGGTGACGGTATGCGGAACGTTTTTCATCGTGGCTCACCTGGGTGTTTGCGGTCTGACCAGCATTGTAATACGCGTTCTGAACGCCCGTACGGGCGTCGTGACACGCGCACAATCCGGCCCCGGAACGCTGGGAAAGGAACGGGTAAACACCGTGATTAGAATCCTTGACGCCAGTATATCGGCTTCCTACTATTCGAGATAACAGAACTGGTCGGACCAGTCTGAACAGATGTGTATCGTAACCAGGAGGAAGCCGTGTTGAAATTCTTCAATTCGCTGTTTGGCCGGGTCGTCATAGCGCTGGTGGCAGGTATCGTGGTCGGCGCCGTGTTCCCGCATTTCGCCCAATCGCTGCGCCCGCTCGGCGACGGCTTTCTCAAGCTGATCAAGATGGTGATCGGTCCGATCGTCTTCTGCGTGGTGGTGAGCGGTATGGCGCATGCCGGCGATCTGCGCAAAGTCGGCCGCGTCGGCCTGAAGGCGGTGATCTACTTCGAGGTCATGACGACGATTGCGCTCGTGATCGGCGCGCTGCTGGCCTACGCCACGCGGCCCGGTGTCGGCATGAACATCAACCTGCATTCGCTCGACCCCGCTTCGCTGTCGACCTATACGGAGCACGCGAAGAGCCTCAAGGACACGGCCGGCTTTCTGCTGAAGATCATCCCCGACACGGCGATCAATGCCTTCGCGACCGGCGACATCCTGCAAATCCTCGTGTTTTCGGTGCTGTTCGGCTCCGCGCTATCGCTGTTGGGCAATAAAGCGCAGCGCGTCAGCAGCCTGATCGACGAGCTTTCGCAGGTGTTCTTTCGCGTGATGGGTTTCATCATCAAGCTCGCGCCGCTCGGCGTGCTCGGCGCGATCGCGTTCACGACCGGCACCTACGGTGTCGAGTCGCTCAAGCAACTCGGCATGCTGGTGCTGGTGTTCTACGCGAGCTGTTTCGTGTTCGTGGCGGTCGTGCTGGGCATCGTGATGCGTCTGGCCGGTTTCAGCGTCTTCAAGCTGATCCGCTATCTGCGCGAAGAGCTGTCGATCGTGCTCGGTACGGCTTCTTCAGATGCCGTGCTGCCGCAGATCATGCGCAAGCTCGAATGGATGGGCGTCAAGGATTCGACTGTCGGGCTTGTCATTCCGACGGGTTACTCCTTCAATCTCGATGGCTTCTCCATCTATCTGACGCTCGCTGTGATTTTCATCGCGCAGGCGACCAACACGCCGCTGTCCATCCATGACCTGATCGTGGTGGTGCTGGTGTCGCTGGTGACGTCGAAGGGCGCGCACGGCATTCCCGGCTCGGCCATCGTGATTCTGGCCGCGACACTGTCCGCGATTCCTGCGATCCCCGTGCTCGGCCTCGTGCTGATTCTGCCGGTCGACTGGTTCGTCGGTATTGCCCGCGCGCTGACCAACCTGATCGGCAACTGCGTGGCGACGGTGGTGGTTGCCGTGTGGGAAAACGATATCGACCGGGCGCGCGCTCATCGCGTGCTGAATGGTGACAAAGCGCTGCGCTACGTGCCCGCGGGCGAAGACGTGGGCGTCGAGTCCACTGCCGGCGAACACGTACCAGCCGTCTGACCCGCCGCGAGCACGTTGCACTGTCGCCAGATTCATTGCTATTCAATAGCGCGCCAACGCGGCGCGCGTTATGCCCCGGCGGATGCGCTGACTCCGCCGGCTCTCCCTCACTTTTCGTTGCCTGACCGAGACTATGGCCAATCCGATCCTCGACCCCAACGCACCCGCCTTCACCCGTCGCTACATGAACCTCGCCGACCCGCGTCTGGGCGCGCAGGCGCTCTACGCGAGCGACGAATTCTTCGCGCCGAAAGAACGCATGCTCGAGCCTCAGCCGGCGGTGTTCATTCCCGGCAAATACGATGACCACGGCAAATGGATGGACGGCTGGGAAACCCGCCGCAAGCGCACCACCGGCCACGACTATTGCGTGATCCGGCTCGCTCGGCCGGGCGTCGTGTACGGCGTCGATCTGGACACGAGTCACTTCACCGGCAACTTCCCGCCGGCCGCGTCGATCGACGCGTGCTACGTGGACGGCGAAGTTCCGCCCGACAATGCCGACTGGCAAACACTCGTGCCGGCCACCACGTTGCAGGGCAACCAGCACCATTACATCGAAGTGAACGACGCCCGCGCCTTCACCCATCTGCGCGTGAATCTGTATCCGGACGGCGGTCTCGCGCGTCTGCGTGTGTACGGCCAGCCGAAGCGCGACTGGGAGCGCGTCGAGCGCGGCACGCTGCTGGATCTCGCCGCGATCGAAAACGGCGCATACCTTGTCGCCGCGAACAACCAGCACTTCGGGCCGGCCTCGCAGATGCTGATGCCGGGCCGCGGCGTCAATATGGGCGATGGCTGGGAAACGCGACGCCGCCGCGAGCCGGGCAACGACTGGGCGATCGTCGCGCTCGCGCGGCCGGGCGTGATTCACAAGATCGAAGTGGACACGGCGCACTTCAAGGGCAATTACCCCGATCGCTGTTCGCTTCAGGCGGCCTCGGTGACGGGCGGCACGGACGATTCGCTCGTCACGCAGGCGATGTTCTGGCCGGTGCTGCTCGGCGAACAGAAGCTGCAGATGGACCACGTGCACACATTCGCGGACGGCATCGCGTCCCTCGGGCCGGTGACGCACGTGCGTTTCAACATCTTCCCGGACGGTGGCGTGTCGCGCCTGCGCTTGTGGGGCGAGCTCGCATAACGGAGTTGCATCGATGAAGACCTTGCATGTGGAACGTCTGACGCGCGCGGCCTTCGCGCCGTTCGGCGACGTCATCGAACTGGCCGGCGCGCGCCATTTCCCGATTAACGGCGGCACGACCGAGCGCTATCACGACCTCGCGAACGTCGACGTGACGGAGAACGGCGGCCGGCCGCTGATCAATCTGTTTCGGGCGCAGCCTCGCGCGCTGCCGATCGAAATCACGATGATGGAGCGGCATCCGCTGGGCAGTCAGGCTTTCATTCCATTAACGGCGCGCCGCTATCTGGTGGTCGTCGCGCCAGCGGGCGAGCTCGATTCGGCGCGAATGCGTGCCTTCTGGAGCGACGGCTGGCAGGGCGTGAACTACGCCAAAGGCGTTTGGCACCATCCGCTGCTTGCGCTCGATCAGGTGAGCGATTTTGTGGTGGTGGATCGTGGCGGCGAGCAGCCCAACTGCGATGAATTGTCGTTAGCCGAGCCGTGGCGGCTGCTGTTTGAGGCGAGTGTCGAGTTGGCGGAGTAGGCTGGAGTCGCAACGCGGCGGCAAAGCAACGCCGCACATGCAAAGAGGCGCTAGCCTCCCGGCGCGGCCGCAGCGCCGCACACATAAAAAAACCCGGCCGATTTTATCGGCCGGGTTTTCTCGTTGCCCACCGAACCGCGCACCCCGACGCGGCCGGCATTGCATCAATTCAACGTTGGTGCTTACGATGCGGGCAATCCTCCTTGGTGCACGCGCCGTACAGCGCCAGCGCGTGTTCCTGCAGCTTGAAGCCGCGTTCCTTCGCGATGGATTGCTGACGGCTCTCGATTTCGGAGTCGAAAAACTCTTCGACGAGCCCGCAATCGAGGCAAACGAGGTGGTCGTGATGCGACCCTTCGTTCAATTCGAACACCGCTTTGCCCGATTCGAAATTGCTGCGCGACAGCAGGCCGGCCTGTTCGAACTGCGTCAGCACGCGATACACGGTTGCGAGGCCGATATCGAGTTCTTCGTGCAGCAGGTTGCGGTAGACGTCTTCTGCAGTCAGATGGCGCACCGCACTGTGCTGGAAAATCTCAAGGATTTTGAGGCGCGGAAGGGTCGCCTTGAGCCCGATATTCTTGAGATCGGTTGGATTGGTCATGACAAGGGATCCCTAGAGTACAATGCTGGGCTCTCATAGTAATGTGTTTTTGCCGTTCTGGTCATCTTCGATGGAATGAAACTCGCGCGGCTCGTCAGCGGGCCCGCACGGTGAGTGAAATGATTTCAAAATCTCAATTGATCTACCGGGGGAGCCGCATGCGGGGTACCTTGATCGCTGTTGCGACTGTCGCGGTTCTTGCCGGATGTTCCACCTACGACAGCCTGACGCAGCGCGTTGCCCAGAGCATTACGCCGTACCGTATTACGGTGGTGCAAGGCAATTTCGTCTCGAAAGAAGCGGCTGCACAGCTGCAGGTCGGCATGTCGCGCGCGCAGGTGAAGCAGTTGCTCGGCACGCCCTTGCTGACCGACATGTTCCACGCGGACCGCTGGGACTACGTGTTCTATTTCAAGCGCGGTTCGACTAACGTCGTGCAACAGCGCGACTTCGTGATCATATTCGCGGGCGACCGCGTCGCCAGCTGGTCGGGTGGCGACGATCTGCCTTCCAACCTCGAGTTGCTGGCGGAAATCGACGGTGACAAGCTCGGCAAGAAGAAGGCTGCCGTGCCGAACGTGGCAAGCGCGGCAACTGGCGCTAGCGCGCCGGTAGCCGCGGCGCCGGCTGCCGTGGACACCACGCCTTCGCCGTCCGTCGACGCCGCCGCAGCAGCAGCCGTGCCGTCAACGGACGCCAACGCCGAGGCCGCGCAGGCCGCGAATCGGCTGACCAACGCCGTGCAAGCGCCGTCGGGCAACAGGCAGTCGTCGGTGCGTTCTACCGCGCCGACCGCCAACGGTGGCGGGGTTCCGCCGCAAGGCCCAACGGCCGCCGGGCAGCCGCAGTTCCAGTTCCATCGTCCGCCGCCGCCGCAGGTTCCGGGTACGCAGGAAAACCCGGTGGGACCGACGGGCCCGCAAAGCAATAACGGCGGCCCGACGCATAACGCGCCGTTGACGTCTACTTCGTCCACTACGGGAACGGGCGGCTAAGCACGCTGTCCTTCTCTTGGGACGTTAAGACGGGCGCTGCGTCGGAATGCACCGTGCGCAGCGCCCGTCAGCCTTTCTGCTGTACCGGTGCTGGCCGTTGCTGTTCCAGTAGGCGTGGCGCCGGGGCGTGCTGCCCGCCGCCGCGTTTGCCGGGATTTGCCGCTTTTTACCCCTTTTCGAACCCTCGTAGCCATGAAAATTGCCATTGCTGGCGCATCGGGCCGGATGGGCCGGATGCTCATCGAAACCGTCCTCAACGACCCCGAAGCTACGCTGTCCGGCGCGCTCGACCGTGCGGGCTCCCCGCAACTCGGTCAGGACGCCGGCGCGTTTCTCGGCAAACAGACGGGCGTGCTGCTGACGGACGACGTCGAGCGCGTGTTCGCCGAATCCGATTACCTGATTGACTTCACGCGGCCCGAAGGCACGCTGATGCATCTGGAAGCCGCGCAGCGCCACAACGTCAAAATGGTGATCGGCACGACCGGTTTCGATAGCGAGCAGAAAGCGCAACTGCGCGCCGCGGCGGACAAGATCGCCATCATGTTTGCGTCGAACATGAGCGTGGGCGTCAATGTCACGCTGAAGCTGCTCGAATACGCCGCGAAGCATTTCGCGACCGGCTACGACATCGAAATCATCGAGGCGCATCACCGTCACAAGGTCGACGCGCCGTCCGGCACGGCGTTGACCATGGGCGAAGTGATCGCCCATGCGCTCGGCCGCGATCTCGACGACTGCGCGGTCTACAGCCGCGAAGGCGTGACCGGCGAACGCGATCTGTCCACGATCGGCTTTTCGGCGATTCGCGGCGGCGACATTGTCGGCGACCATACGGTGCTGTTTGCCGGCATCGGTGAGCGTATCGAAATCACGCACAAATCGGCGAGCCGACTGTCATACGCGCAAGGCGCGCTTCGTGCTGTGCGTTTCCTCGAAGGCCACGATACGGGTTTCTTCGACATGCAGGACGTGCTCGGCCTGCGTTGAGCGTGTCACGGGGCCGGTTGCGGCCCCGCTTTGCTCCCCTGAACGTCCGTTCGCGCAACGCGCAACCCTTTAAGCACTTTCCAACGGCGAGGTCAGATGGCAGGCAGCAGCGGCATCATCCATTACCTGGAAACCAGCGACGCGATCACGCATGGCGTCGCGTATGTGTTGCTGGCTATGTCGATTGCGAGCTGGTGCTTTCTGATCGTCAAAAGCTGGATCCTCACACGCGCCAGGCGTCAGGCCGTGCCGGCGATTGCGCAGTTCTGGCAGGCGTCGACCTTGTCGGACGGTGTCGCGGCAATGAGGCGCGTGGACCGGGAGCGCGTCTTCACGCCGCTCGCCGAGGCCGCGCTGCACGCGGCTGAAGTGGACATTCCCGGCGCGCTGCTCGCCCGCGTCGAGCGCGGCGAGCGGGTATTGCGGGCGCTGCGTCAGGCGCTCAACGCGTCGCAGCGGCGGCTCGAGTTCGGTCAGGTGCTGCTGGCCTCGGTGGGCAGCACGGCGCCGTTCGTCGGCCTGCTCGGCACGGTTTGGGGCATTTATCATGCGCTCGGCAGCATCGCGGCGAGCGGCCAGGCGCAGATCGAGAACGTCGCGGGACCGGTCGGCGAGGCGCTGATCATGACGGCTTTCGGCCTCGTGGTTGCGATTCCGGCGGTGCTTGCCTATAACGTGCTCGGGCGGATGGTGCGGCAGTTGTCGGAGGAACTCGACGGCTTCGCGCACGATCTGCACGCCTACGTGTGCGCGCCGGCGGATCAGCCCCGCCCCCAGCCGCAGCCTCAGCAAGCCCCCGCCCGCACCCACCAGACGCACCGCTGAGACTGGAAGACAGAAGGAGGCGACATGGCATTCGGCGGACTCGAGAAAAAGCAGACGGCCGCGCCGATGGCCGAGATCAACATGACGCCGTTAATCGACGTGATGCTCGTGCTGCTGGTGATTTTTATCATTACCGCGCCTTTGTTCACGCACGCGATCCGGCTCGATTTGCCCAAAGTCGCGGCAGCGCCCGCGCGGCAAACACCGCAAACCATTTCTCTTTCAATCGACGCCGCCGGCAAGCTGTACTGGAACGGCAATGTCATCACGCTGCAGCAGATGCGCGCGCGATTCGTGGAAGCGGGCAAAGAAGGGCAGGCCGACCAGCCCGAGATCCAGTTGCGCGCCGAGCGCTCCACGCGCTATGAGGTGATCGCGCAGGTGATGGGCGCAGCGCAACAGGCCGGGCTCGAGCGGATCGGTTTCGTGACGGACCCGCCGCCGCCCGCGGCAAGCAAATAGCAACGCTCGCATCGTGTCACCGGGCACGAGCCTGTTGGGTCGCCGTTACCGCTGCCGCTGCCGCTGCCGCTGCCGTTACCGTTACCGTTACCGCTGCCGCTGCCGCACCGAGCCAGGCGGTAACGTCACCGCATCGGCCCCGCTCCGGCTCAACCCTGCCGCCCCCGCGCACCGCGCACCGCGGCGCACCCGTCCGCGAACGGTATAATCAGCCCTTTCCCCTGCAGAAGGGGAAACGACGCCATTTCATCCAGCAGAGCACCAGGCCCGGTGCGAAAGCACCGAACCCAGCGATCCCATCACACCATGCACGAAAAATACGTTCCCTCCGACGTCGAAGCCGCTGCGCAAGGGCAATGGCGCGCCATCGACGCGTACAAGACGTCGGAAACCACAGATAAGCCCAAGTTCTATTGCGTCTCGATGCTGCCGTACCCGTCGGGCAAGCTGCACATGGGGCACGTGCGCAACTACACGATCAACGACGTGATGTACCGCTATCTGCGGATGAACGGCTACAACGTGCTGATGCCGATGGGTTGGGACGCGTTCGGCATGCCGGCGGAAAACGCCGCGATGGCGAACAACGTGCCGCCGGCGCAGTGGACCTACGACAACATCGCTTACATGAAGAAGCAGATGCAGTCGATGGGCCTCGCGATCGACTGGTCGCGCGAAGTCGCAACCTGCAGCCCCGATTACTACAAGTGGAACCAGTGGCTGTTCCTGAAGATGCTCGAAAAGGGCATCGCGTACAAGAAAACCGGCACCGTCAACTGGGACCCGATCGATCAGACCGTGCTCGCCAACGAGCAGGTGATCGACGGCCGCGGCTGGCGTTCGGGCGCGCTGATCGAAAAGCGCGAAATCCCGATGTACTACATGCGCATCACGCAGTACGCGGATGAGCTGCTGAACGACCTCGAAGGCCTCGGCTGGCCCGAGCGCGTCAAGATCATGCAGCAGAACTGGATCGGCAAGAGCTTCGGCGTGAACTTTGGCTTCCCGTATGAAATCGACGGCGAACAGAAGCTGCTGCGTGTGTTCACCACGCGTGCCGACACGATCATGGGCGTGACTTTCTGCGCGATCGCCGCCGAGCATCCGCTTGCCACGCGTCTCGCCAAAGACAAGCCGGAACTGCAAGCCTTCATCGAGGAATGCAAGCGCGGCGGTGTGGCTGAAGCCGATGTCGCGACGATGGAAAAGAAGGGCATGGGCACCGGCTTCTACGTCACGCATCCGCTGACGCAGGAACAGGTCGAAGTATGGATCGGCAACTACGTGCTGATGAGCTACGGCGAAGGCGCCGTGATGGGCGTGCCCGCGCACGACGAACGCGACTTCGCGTTCGTGAAGAAATACGGTCTGCCGATCAGGCAGGTGGTGGCGATTGAGGGTAAGGAATTCTCCACCGAAGCCTGGCAGGAATGGTATGGCGAGAAGGAAGGCGGCGTCTGTGTCAACAGCGGCAAGTACGACGGCCTGAACTACACGCAGGCGGTCGACGCGATCGCCGCCGATCTGAAAGAACTCGGCCTCGGCGACAAGCAGATCACGTGGCGTCTGCGTGACTGGGGCGTGTCGCGCCAGCGGTACTGGGGCACGCCGATCCCGATCATCCACTGCCCGACCTGCGGCGACGTGCCGGTGCCGGAAAAAGATCTGCCGGTTGTGCTGCCGGAAGACCTCGTGCCGGACGGCACGGGCAATCCGCTCGCGAAGTCGGAAGCGTTTGTGAACTGCACCTGCCCGACCTGCGGCGGCGCGGCCAAGCGCGAAACCGACACGATGGACACCTTCGTCGATTCGTCCTGGTACTTCTACCGCTACGCGGCGCCGGACGCGAAGACCATGGTCGACGAGCGCACCGATTACTGGGCGCCGATGGACCAGTACATCGGCGGCATCGAACACGCGATTCTGCACCTCTTGTACTCGCGCTTCTGGGCGAAGGTGATGCGCGACATGGGCTTGATCGAGTTCGGCGAGCCGGCCAAGAACCTGCTGACGCAGGGAATGGTGCTCAACGAAACTTACTACCGCGAAAACGAAGCGGGTAAGAAGACCTGGTACAACCCGGCCGACGTCACCGTCTCGTTCGACGACAAAGGCCGCCCCGTCGGCGCCGTGCTGAACTCGGACGGCCAGCCGGTGGTGCTTGGCGGCGTCGAGAAGATGTCGAAGTCGAAGAACAACGGCGTCGATCCGCAATTGCTGATCGATCAACACGGCGCGGACACCGCGCGTCTGTTCGTGATGTTTGCCGCACCGCCCGAACAGCAGCTCGAATGGTCCGGTTCGGGCGTGGAAGGCGCGAGCCGCTTCCTGCGCCGCGTGTGGAGCTTCGGTCACGCGAACGAAGCAGCGCTGCGCGCCGGCGGCAAGTTCGACGCCGCGCAACTTGGCGAAGTCGACAAGGTGCTGCGCCGCGAGATCTACAGTGTGCTGAAGCAGGCCGACTTCGACTATCAGCGTTTGCAGTACAACACGGTGGTGTCGGCGGCGATGAAGATGCTCAACGCGCTCGACAGCGCGAAAGGCGCGCAACCGGCAGTGCTGCGCGAGACGTACAGCGTGATGCTGCGCGTGCTGTACCCGGTCGTGCCGCATCAGACGTTCCAGTTGTGGCAGGAACTGGGTTACGCCGACGAATTCGGCTCGCTGCTCGACGCAGCATGGCCGAAGGTCGACGAGCAGGCGCTCGAACAGGCCGAAATCGAGCTCGTGCTGCAGGTGAACGGCAAGGTGCGCGGCGCGCTCACGGTGGCGAAAGACGCGACACGTGAAGCGATCGAACAGCTCGCCGCTGCGCATGAGGCGGTCGAGAAGTTCAGCGAAGGCAAGGCACCGAAGAAGATCGTCGTGGTGCCGGGCCGTCTCGTGAACGTGGTCGTTTGACAGCCCACCGAAACATGACAGCAGGCAGGACGCCGTCGCGCATGGCGGCGCTTGTCTCTCGCCGCGGAATTTACTGCGAACCAGGAGCCAACGTGACTCGCAGATCGTTATTGACGCTGGTGTGCAGCGTGCTGATGTTGTCCGCCTGTGGCTTCCAGCTGCGCGGCCAGCAGGACTACGCATTCAAACGACTCTATATCTCCGGCGGTTCGGCAGCGGCCGGCGCGCGGCTGACGCGCCTCGTGCAGGGCGGCAGCGACACGGTTGTGGTCACTTCCGTAGCGAATGCGGACGCAACGTTGCAGATCACCGAAGGCCGCGGTGTCAGTACGCTTACGCTGAACTCGCTGGGTGTCGTCGAAGAATATGCAATGAATCTCTCGATGACCTATACGCTGGTTGGCAAGGACGGTACGGTGCTGATTCCGGCGAGCGTGATCGCGCTGAACCGCGCGATGACCTACAGCGACCAGTTCTCGCAGGCCAAGGCTGCGGAAGCCGACCTTCTGTTCGCGGACATGGAAAACGACGCGATCGACCAGCTGACGCGCCGTCTGTCGCTGGTGCGCTCGCTGCATCCGGGGCCGGGTCAGCAGGTGCCGTCGGTTGCGCCGCGCGCGCCGTTGCCGCCGCCGCCGCTGTGAGCGTCGCGCTGTGTCGTCGTTTTTGTTTGCAGCACTTGCTCATGCATTCGCTTATGCACTCGTTTAACCTCGCCGATCGGTAGCCATGCAACTGCGACTTGACGCGCTCGAAGCGCATCTCGCGAAGGGACTCGCCGGACTGTACGTCGTGTACGGCGACGAGCACCTGCTCGCGCAGGAAGCGTGCGACCGGATTCGGGCGACGGCGCGTGCAGCCGGTTTTACCGACCGCTCGGTGTTCACCGTCGAGCGTGGTTTCGACTGGAGTTCGCTGCTTGGCGCGAGTCAGTCGATGTCGCTGTTCGGCGATCGTCAACTGGTCGAATTGCGCGTTCCGTCCGGCAAGCCCGGCAAGGAAGGCGCGGAGACGTTGAAGGCGCTGGCCGCCGCCGTGAATGACGACGTGCTGACGATGATCACGCTGCCGAGGCTCGATGCGGCCACGCAAAAGTCGGCATGGTTCACCGCGCTGTCCGATGCCGGCGTCGCGTTGAAGATCGATCCGGTCGAGCGCGCGCAGTTGCCGAATTGGGTTGGTCAACGGCTCGCGGCTCAAGGCCAGCGGGTTGTTGCCGGTGAAGAAGGGCGCCGCGCGCTGGCGTTTATCGCCGAACGTGTTGAAGGCAACCTGCTGGCGGCGCATCAGGAAATCCAGAAGCTCGGGCTGCTTTATCCGGCTGGTTCGCTGAGCTTCGAACAGATTCAGGACGCTGTGCTGAACGTCGCCCGTTATGACGTTTTCAAGCTGAACGAGGCGATGCTGGCGGGCGATGTCGGTCGCTTGTCACGCATGCTCGACGGCCTGCGCGGCGAGGGTGAGGCAGCGGTGCTTGTGCTGTGGGCGGTGGTTGAAGAAGTGCGGACGCTATTGCGGATCAAGCGCGGCGTGGCGGCGGGCAAGCCGCTCGCGGTGCTGGTGCGCGAGAACCGTGTGTGGGGGCCGCGTGAGCGGCTGATCGGGCCGGCGCTGTCGCGTGTCACGGAAAGCGCGCTTGAAAAGGCGCTCGCTTTGGCGGCGCGGCTGGATCGGCAGGTGAAGGGATTGTCCGGCGGCACGCCGGGCAATCATCGCAACGATCCGCCGCCCGATCCGTGGGCCGGCTTGTTCGAACTGGCGATGACGGTGGCGTCGCCGGCAAAGGCGGCGCCCGTGCCGCCGCCACGACCTCGCTCTGCGGTGGCCGCACCAGCACGAAGGCCAGTCTGATCTGGACCATCGGCGCAGCCGAAGTCGCTGATGAGGTTTACAGGTTGACGAGGGGCCGGCGAGGTTTTCCCAACTAGCAGCAGGCATCCAGACGCGTCACAGTCTATGTCGGCGCAGTACCAGGTCCCGCAGCGTCGACGTTGGTGGCGCAAAGGATTTCACCTCAGCCACTCCGGCCACCGCGTCAAGCAAAGCTCCGCCACCCGACTTACAATCTTTTGATCTTTCGCTAATTTTGCCTGTCCGCCGCACCTCGACGTGCGCGGCGCTATGAGAATCACCATGGATATCGACCAGTACATGACCGACCTCGGGCGCCGCGCCCGCCACGCATCGCGTGCGATGGCGCGGGCGTCGACGGCGGCGAAGAACGCCGCGCTTGCGGCCGTCGCTCAGGCAATCGAACGCGATGCTGCGTTGCTCAAGGATGCCAATGCGCGCGACGTCGCCCGTGCACGCGAGAAAGGGCTCGACGCCGCGTTCATCGACCGTTTGACGCTGTCGGACAAGGCGCTGGGGACGATGGTCGAAGGCTTGCGGCAAGTCGCCGCGCTGGCCGATCCGATTGGCGAGATCAGCAATCTGAAGTATCGGCCGAGCGGCATTCAGGTCGGTCAGATGCGCGTGCCGCTCGGTGTGATCGGCATCATCTACGAATCGCGCCCGAACGTGACGATCGACGCGGCCGCGCTGTGTTTGAAGTCGGGCAATGCGACGATCCTGCGTGGCGGGTCGGAAGCGCTGGAGTGCAACACGGCGCTGGCAAAGCTGATCGGTGAAGGACTGGAAGCCGCCGGCTTGCCGCAGGACGCGGTGCAAGTCGTGGCCACGTCGGACCGCGCCGCGGTCGGCAAGCTGATCACGATGACCGAATACGTCGACGTGATCGTGCCGCGTGGCGGCAAGAGCCTGATCGAGCGGCTGATGAACGAAGCGCGCGTGCCGATGATCAAGCATCTCGACGGCATCTGCCACGTATATGTCGACGATCGCGCGGATGTGGCGAAGGCGTTGACCGTCTGCGATAACGCCAAGACGCACCGCTACGGCACTTGCAACACGATGGAAACGCTGCTGGTAGCGCGTGGCATTGCGGCTGAAGTGCTGCCACCGTTGGGCAAGCTGTATCGCGACAAGGAAGTCGAACTACGCGTGGACGCTGCAGCGCGCGCGGTGTTGTCGGATGCGGGCGTGGGCCCGCTCGTCGAGGCCACCGAAGAAGACTGGCGCACCGAATATCTTGCACCGGTGCTGGCGATCAAGGTGGTGGACGGGCTCGACGCGGCCATCGACCACATCAACACTTACAGCTCGCAGCACACCGACGCGATCGTCACCGAAGACCATGACCGCGCGATGCGCTTCCTGCGCGAAGTCGACTCGGCGAGCGTGATGGTCAATGCGTCGACGCGCTTTGCCGATGGCTTCGAATTTGGTTTGGGCGCGGAGATCGGCATCTCGAACGACAAGCTGCATGCGCGTGGGCCGGTGGGGCTGGAAGGGCTGACGTCGCTGAAATATATAGTGCTGGGGCACGGCGAAGGCCGGCAATAACGCGGTTCGCTGCCGACGCGCTGTCACCATCCCTAGGATGGGCACACGCTTTCCATTCAGCGCGCTGGCGGCCCCCCGCCCATTTCCACGCTGACAAGCAGTACGAGGACCGCTGATGCTTTGGGTAAAAACGTTTCACATCGTTCTGATTGCTTCCTGGTTTGCCGGCCTGTTCTACCTGCCGCGCATCTTCGTCAATCTGGCGATGGAGACGGAACGCGCCGCCACGGCGCGCCTTTTGACGATGGCGCGCAAGCTGTTCCGCTTCATGACGTTTATCGCGGTGCCGGCGCTTGCTTGCGGTCTGTGGCTGTGGCTCGCGATCGGCATCGGACGCGGGCAAGGCTGGATTCACGCGAAGGTCGGTGTGGTGGTGTTGCTGATCATTTACCACGCCTATTGCGGCGTGCTGTTGCGGACGTTCGAGCGTGGCGAGAATCGCCGCTCGCATAAGTGGTATCGGATGTTTAATGAACTGCCCGTATTGGGGATGCTGGCGGCAGTGGCATTGGTTGTTATTAAGCCGTTTTAATAAATAGGAATTCTCCTATTAATTTTTTCTGATCAGATTTGTTTGTCCGCCTGCACGGCGTTTAATATCGTGCAGGATGCGATTTAATAATCGAATGTTGGGTAGTTGGCATTCGTCAAGAAGTGTTGATTTAATCTGGCTTTTTTTGCGCCAATCTCTTCCCGTCAAAATGCTTCCGTAGTAGGTGATTCGTTCAGGTTATTCTTAATCTGAGCGTGACATCGTTCGTGCGCTTGCGCTGAGTCCCCCTGTGTGTCCGTTGTCTGCCAGCCGTACACTGTCGGCGGTTTCCTGTTCGCGAGTCCTATTTTTGTCAATTTGTCGTAGGTGAATCCTTATCGTTCCCTAGGATTTCGGAACTGTCCTATTAATTTGAGAATTGCCCGGTCATATAGTGGTTCCATTCCAGAGGGATTAATGGGATGGTCAAAAAATGCCAATTGCGACGGCCCTGTTTTTAATCCTTCTGCTACTCAGTGACGCGCGCAGGACTTCGGTAAGACACCTCCCGCGACATCAAACCCATAACTGATATTCAGAAGGATGAAATCATGAACAAGTCGTACAAGAGCGTATGGAATGAACGCGCCGGGACGTATGTCGCCGCGTCGGAAGTGACGAGGAGCCGCGGTAAGAGCAGCCGCAACAAGATCGCACTTGTAGTGGCAATGCTTGCTGCGGGCGGTTCAATGGATACTTTTGCAGGGACAACTTTAGGCGCTTGCACCAGTGCTCAGGACGCTACGAGTATCGCAATCGACGGAGCGAGTACTGGCTACTGCACGACGGCTAGCGGGACGAGTTCCGTTGCTATTGGGTCTTCCGCAACAGCGGGCGGTGCAGGGACCGGCACCTCAATTTCCGGTAAAACTAATGGCAACTGGGATCAGTTAGCTGTAGGCGTGCGTGCCAAGGCCATTGCTGGGTCCGCAACTGCCATTGGCGCTGATGCTAACGCGTCTGGACTTGCTTCGGTCGCTATGGGCGCCGCGGCATCCGCCACTGCCAATTCTGCTATCGCAATTGGCGACACGGCAATCGCCTCGCAGCAGGGCGCGATGGCTTTGGGCGCAACGGCTAAAGCGCAGACAGCCAACGCCGTTGCTCTGGGTACTGCGGCGTCCGTGACCGGAAGCAATTCAGTGGCTTTGGGCGCTAACGCTGCTGCTGACCGAGATAACACCGTCTCGATCGGATCTGCAACCGCGCAGCGCCAGCTGGTCAATGTGGCAGCCGCGACGCAAGGTACTGATGCTGTAAATTACGCGCAGTTGAAGGCTGCCGGCTTGAAAACCGATACGAGCGGGAACGCAACGAACTCGTTCGTTGCCTACGACGATGCGACCAAGGGCAGAGCGACGCTGGGCGGCGCTTCAGGTACGATGCTCTCGAAAGTGGCGGCAGGCACAGTGTCGGCATCGAGCACGGATGCAGTGAACGGCGCGCAGCTGTACACGACGAACGATAACGTCACTAAGAACGCCGACGCCATCTCGACGCTGAACACGGCGATCACCAACATCAACAGCGGTTCGACCGGTCTTGTGCAACAGGATGCGACGAGCCATGCTATCACGGTGGCGAGCGCGACAGCGGGCACGACGGTGGACTTCACCGGCACGGCGGGCGCGCGTCAACTGAAGGGCGTGTCGACCGGAGCGCTCAATGCAACGAGCAGCGACGCGGTGAACGGTTCGCAACTGTTTGCGACGAACACGACCGTGGAGCAGAACAGCGAAGCGATCACGAAGAACACCAGCGACATCGCCCAGAACAGCGACGCGATTGCGCAGAATAGCGATGCAATCACGAAGAACGCTGACGCGATCGACAATGTTGCAGGCTCGGTGAGCGACATCACGAAACAGCTCGACAGCGGCGCAGTGGGCCTGGTGCAACAGGATCAGACCACGCGTAACCTGACGGTTGGTGCAGCGACGGACGGTCTGCAGATCAGCATGGCCGGCACGGCGGGCAACCGCGTGGTGGCGGGTATTGCAGATGGCGCGCTGAGCGAGACGAGCAGCGACGCGGTGAATGGCTCGCAGCTGAACAAGACGAACCTGGACGTGGCGGCGAACGGCGAAGCGCTTACGCAGAACACCAGCGACATCGCAAAGAATACAGGCGACATCGCCCAGAATTCGAGCGACATTGCAAAGAACGCAGACGACATCGCTCAGAATTCGACTGACATTGCAAAGAACGCTGGCGACATCACGAAAATCGATTCGCGGGTGACGAACGTTGAAGGTTCGGTGAGCAACATCACGAACCAGCTCAACAACGGCGAACTGGGTCTGGTGCAACAGGACCAGACCTCACGTGACCTGATGGTTGCGAGCGACAAGGACGGCGCGCACGTCAACTTTGCGGGCACCGCAGGCGCACGTGAACTGGTCGGCGTCGCAGCCGGCACGACGAGCAACTCCGCAGTCAACGTTGGTCAGTTGAGTCCGGTTGTTGCGTCGCTCGGCGGCGGTGCGCAGGTCAATGCCGATGGTTCGGTCACCGGCCCGACGTACCACGTGCAAGGCGGCACGCAGAATACGGTCGGCGGCGCACTCGATTCGCTCGATAACGGTCTGTCGACGCTGCAGACGCAGATCAACAACGGCAGTATCGGCATGGTCACGCAAGATCAGACCTCGCGCGACATCCTTGTCGGTGCGGCTACGGACGGTCTGCGTGTCAATATGGCCGGCACAGCGGGTAACCGTGTCGTGACGGGAGTTGCGGCAGGTGCGGTCAATGCGTCAAGCAGCGACGCGGTGAACGGCGCGCAATTGCATGCAAACGCCAAGAGTACGGCAGACGCCTTGGGCGGCGGTTCGACCGTCAATGAGGACGGCACGATCTCGATGCCCACGTACACCGTTGGTGGCACGACCGTGAACGGCGTCGGCGCAGCAATCACCAACATCGACGGTCGTGTGACGCAGAACACGTCGGACATCGCTAGCCTGCAAACAACTGTCGGCACGATGAGCGGCTCGGTGGCGAACGCGGTGTCGTATGACAGCGCGGCACACAACCAGGTGACGTTGGGCGGTTCGGCCAGCGCGCCGAAGGTGAAGCTGACCAATTTGCAGGACGGTGAACTGTCGGCAACGAGCTCAGATGCGGTAACTGGCGCACAGCTGTGGAACACCAACCAGCAAGTGGCTAACCTGAACCAGGCGGTGCAGAACCAGCAGTCGACCGGCAGCAGCAGCATCGCGACTGACACAGGTGGTCCGGCAGCATCGGCGACCGGCAGCGGTTCGATGGCGATGGGCGGCGGCGCGCAGGCCAGTGGCGACAATTCGGTGGCACTCGGCGCAGGCTCGGTGGCCGATCAGGCGAACACCGTATCGGTGGGTTCGCTGGGCAACGAACGCCGTATCACGAACGTCGCTGACGGCCAAGGCCCGACGGACGCCGTGAACATGCGTCAATTCCAGTCGGGCTTGGGCTCGGTCGCGCGTAACGCTTATAGCGGTGTTGCAGCTGCTACCGCGTTGACGATGATTCCGGAAGTCGATCCGGGCAAGACGCTCGCAGTCGGCGTTGCCGGCGGCAGCTACAAGGGCTATCAGGCTATGGCACTGGGCGCGTCGGCGCGTGTAACCGCGAACCTGAAGGTCAAGGTCGGCGCGGGGATCAGCGCGGCGGATACGACCTACGGCGCAGGCGCGTCGTATCAGTGGTAAGCATTGGGTGATGGTCGCGAAAAGCGCTGCGGTTTGGGTGCTTTTCGTGAACCGATCTTAGGTAGGTGGTTTGAACGGCGGGCTCTTTTCGGGGAGCCCGCCTTTTTTGCGTCTCGGCACGTCGATGCCTAGCAAGCGCATTTTGCCTCGCGTGCACCGCTTGCGGAGGAGTGGTCAGGCGCGCAGGGTCACCCGTTATCCGCGGGGATCGATCCTTCGGCGGTTGATCACTTCCTTCGCCTGCGCCAGCTTCTCGACCAGTTCTGGTCCCCGGCTCAACGCCACTCCCACTGCCAGAATGTCGCCGATCGCGAGATGCGAGACGCGCGAGGTCATCGGCGAAAAGATATCCGTATCTTCATCGACGTTCGCAAACAGGCCGACCGTCGCGAGCCGCGCGAGTGGCGAATTGCCGTGCGTGATCGCAATCACCTTCGCGCCGCTTGCCAGCGCCGACTTCGTCGCGTCAACGATATCGCGTGTGCGCCCGGTGTTTGAAATCGCCACCACCACATCGCCTTCACCCAGCAGCGCCGCCGACATCAGAAACGTATGCGGATCCGAATACGCGACACTCGGCATACCCAAGCGAAAAAACTTGTGCTGCACGTCCAGCGCTGCAATGCCTGACCCGCCCGCGCCGTAGAACTCGATGCGCCGCGCCTGCGCAAGCAGCGTGATCGCCGCCGCCACGCTGTCCGACGACAGATTGTTGCGCACCTGGATCAGCGCGCCGATAGTCCGGTCGAGCACCTTCGCGGCGACGCCCGGCGTCGGCTCGTCCGGTCGCACATCGCGATAGACGGCCGGCACTTCCGCCGCAATGCCCTGCGCCAGACGGATCTTGAACTCGCGAAAGCCTGAAAACCCGAGCGCATGACAGAAGCGCGCGATGGTCGGCTGGCTGACGCCGGCGCGCGCGGCCACCTCGGTCATCGAGAGATCGAGCACCTCGCGCGGCGCTTCGATCACGTAATCGGCCAGCTTGCGCTCGGACGGGCGCAACTGGTCGCGCATCTCTTCCACCTGGGACAGCATCATTGAAAAACTCGCACTATGCTGAAGAATGCATGGACTATATCTGATTGCAAAATAAGGTACAAAAACTACATATATGGCGGTAGGTGTATTCCCTAGGTTTTGATGCCTATGCCGCTAAGGCAAAGCCAGTAAGGCGGTGTAGCTATTCAAAGATGCGGCGACGCAACGGCAGTCGTGATTGCGATCATGTAGTTTTTCTACTAACATTACGACGTCGACCGTTTCGACATCCCCGCGATACCTGCCTGGCATAGTGCGCCTACGCCTCACGCCAGCGACGAAGGAGCTCCGATGGTTTCCCCGCATTCGCAATTGTTGAAGGTCACGCAACGCGTGGTCGAGCGCAGCAAGCCCACTCGCGAGGCGTATCTGGCCCGTATCGAGCACGCTCAGGGCAAATTCCCGGCACGCGGCGCGCTCTCGTGCGCCAATCTGGCTCACGGGTTTGCTGGTCTCGAAGGCCACGACAAGCTCGTCATCAAGCAGATCCGCCAGCCGAACATCGGCATCGTGTCCTCGTACAACGAGATGCTGTCCGCGCACGCGCCGTACAAAAACTACCCGGACATCATCAAAGAGGCTGCGCGTGAAAACGGTGGTGTCGCGCAATTCGCCGGCGGCGTGCCGGCCATGTGCGATGGCGTCACGCAAGGCAACGCGGGCATGGAACTGTCGTTGTTCTCGCGTGAAGTGATCGCGATGAGCACAGCAGTCGCCCTCACGCACAATATGTTCGACGCAGCGCTTTGCCTCGGCATTTGCGACAAGATCGTGCCGGGTCTCCTGATCGGCGCGCTGCAATTCGGCCATCTGCCGACGATTTTCGTGCCGGCCGGCCCGATGGGCAGCGGCCTGTCGAACGACGACAAAGCCAAGACCCGTCAGCTCTTCGCTACCGGCCAATGCGGCCGCGACGCGCTGCTCGAAGCGGAAGCCGCCGCGTATCACAGTCACGGCACCTGCACGTTCTACGGTACCGCGAACAGCAACCAGATGCTGATGGAAGTGATGGGCCTGCATCTGCCGAGCTCGGCGTTCGTGCACCCGCATACGCCGCTGCGCGACGCGCTAACCGCGCAGGCCGCGCGCCGCGTGCTCGATCTGACAGTGGATCGCGGCAACTACATGCCGATCGGCCACGTGGTCGACGAGAAAGCGATCGTCAACGGCATCGTCGCATTGCTGGCAACGGGCGGTTCGACCAATCACACGCTGCATCTCGTCGCGATTGCGCGGGCGGCCGGCATCGTGATCGATTGGGACGACTTCGACACGCTGTCGCAAGCCGTGCCGCTGCTCGCGAAGATCTATCCGAACGGCAAGGCCGATGTGAACCATTTCCATGCTGCGGGCGGCGTCGCGTTCCTGGTCCGCAATCTGCTGGAAGGAGGCTTGCTGCATGAAGACGTGAACACCGTCGCCGGCAAGGGTCTCCATCACTACACCGAAGAACCGAAGCTGATCGACGGCAAGCTGCAATGGGTGCCGGGTGCGGAAAAGAGCGAAGACACGGCGGTGTTGCGAGGCATCAAGGAACCGTTCCAGCCGGACGGCGGCTTGCGTCTGATGCAGGGCAAGCTCGGTCGCGGCGTGATCAAGATTTCCGCGGTGGCAGCGCAGCATCGCAAGGTGAAGGCGCCGGCCATCGTGTTCGATTCGCAGGAAGCGGTTCAGGAAGCATTCGACAAAGGCGAACTGAAACGCGACTTCATCGCCGTGGTGCGCTTCCAGGGCGCCCGCGCAAATGGCATGCCCGAGTTGCATCGTTTGACGCCGTTGCTCGGTGTGTTGCAGGATCAAGGTTTCCACGTTGCACTGGTTACCGACGGCCGCATGTCCGGCGCGTCGGGCAAAGTGCCGGCGGTGATTCACCTGTCGCCGGAAGCCTTGCTGCAAGGCCCGATCGGCAAAGTCCGCACCGGCGACATGCTAGTGATCGATGCGGCCGCGGGCGTGCTCGACATCGAAATCGATGCGGCCGAATGGGCGGCGCGGCCAGAAGCGTTGCCGCAGCATCAGGCGGAAAACGAAGTCGGCTTCGGCCGTGAACTGTTCGGCGTGTTCCGCGCGGCGGCAGCGCCGGCGGAGCAGGGCGCCTCGGTGTTCGGTCCGATGGTGGGCGAGCACGCGGCGCACCACGGCGAGCGGGCCAAAGCACACGCCAAAAAACACACAAGCACCACTCAAGCCAGCTAAACGCTGCAGAAACAAGGAGTCTGACTATGACAGCGAAAACAGTAAGCGATATCGTACGCCTCGGTCCGGTGATTCCGGTGCTCGCGTTCGACTCGGTCGAGCAGGGTGAGCACGTGTCGCGCGCACTGCACGCGGGTGGCGTGAAGGTGCTGGAAATCACGCTGCGCACTGCAGCCGGCCTGGAAGCGATCGAGCGCGCGAGTCAACTGGCGGAAGACATCGTTGTCGGCGTCGGCACAATCACGAAGCCGGAGCACTGCGCTCAGGCGAAGAAAGCTGGCGCGCAGTTCGGCGTTTCGCCGGGTCTGACGAAAGACATGCACAAGGCCGCGCAGGACGCCGGCTTGCCGCTGCTGCCGGGCGTAATGACACCGACCGACATCATCACCGCGCTGGAACTCGGCTACGAGATCGTGAAGTTCTTCCCGGCGCAGCAAGCCGGCGGTATCCCGATGCTGCAGGCGTTTTACGGCCCGTTCCCAACGCTAAAATTCTGCCCAACCGGCGGTATCACTGCCGAAAGCGCTATCAATTTCCTCGCACAACCGAACGTGGTGTGCGTCGGCGGTTCGTGGCTCACGCCGAAAGCCGCGCTCGCCGCGCAAAACTGGGACGAAGTCACGCGCCTCGCGCGTGCCGCCAGCGAGCTCGTCCCATCTGCTCACTAAGCTGCATCGGCGCACGATACGATAATTCGCTAGCCAGGTCCTACGCAAAGGGGTCTCGTCGAAACAGTCTGTCAGGCTGTCGCGGCGAGGCTCCTTTTCGATATGCGTGCCAGATTCGCGCGCTTTTAGAGACAACAAACAGTAAAATTCGGCGTCCGCGCGGCTTGCCGGGTTTTCAGGCACCGCTTCAGGTCGCAGTGAGACAGGTGCCAGCCGTGTTCCGCACCGACAATCAATAACGCAAAGGAGGCGCTTCATGGAAGCTGTCCACGGCAGCATGCTGCTGGTTTTCGCGGTGATCGCCATCGCACTGCTGATCCTGCTGATCACCCGCTACAAGGTTTATCCGTTCCTCGTCCTGATCATTGTTTCGCTGCTGTTGGGTCTCGTATCCGGCATGCCGATCGGCACGATCGTCAAATCGTTCGAAACCGGTAACGGCAATACGCTCGGCCACATCGCGATCGTGGTCGGCCTCGGCACGATGCTCGGCAAAATGATGGCCGAATCGGGCGGCGCGGAGCGCATCGCCACCACGCTGATCGAGTGGTTCGGTGAGAAGAACATTCATTGGGCGATGATGGTCGTGGCGATCATCGTCGGTTTGCCGGTGTTTTTCGAAGTCGGTTTCGTGCTGCTGATTCCGATCGCGTTCAACGTCGCTAAACGCACCAACAAGTCGCTGCTGCTGGTCGGCTTGCCGATGGTCGCGGGTCTGTCCGTCGTGCACGGTCTGATTCCGCCGCACCCGGCTGCCATGCTCGCGGTGCAGGCGTATCACGCCGACATTGGCAAGACGATTGCGTACGGTCTGATGGTGGGTGTGCCGACGGCGATCGTGGCCGGTCCGCTGTTCGCGCTGCTGATCAGCCGCTACATCAAGCTGCCGAACAACAACCCGCTTGCCGCGCAATTCCTCGGCCATGGTGACGACGCGCAAAATAACGCGAAGAGCGCGGCGCCGAAGCGCGAACTGCCGAGCTTCGGCGTCACGTTGTTCACGGTCCTCTTGCCGGTGATTCTGATGCTGATCGGCAGCTGGGCCGACCTCGTCTCCACGCCGAAGACCTTGCCGAACGATCTGCTGCATTTCGTCGGCAATTCGGACGTGGCACTGTTGATTGCCGTGCTGGTTAGTTTCTGGACCTTCGGTGCGAGCCGCGGCTTCAATCGTGAGCAGATCCAGAAGTTCTGCGGCGAATGTCTCGCACCGATCGCGGGCATCACGCTGATCGTCGGCGCGGGCGGCGGTTTTGGGCGCGTGCTGATGGATAGCGGCATTTCGAAGGAAATCGTCGCCGTCGCGATGGCCATGCACCTGTCGCCGCTGCTGTTCGGCTGGCTGGTGGCCGCGCTGATTCGTCTGGCCACGGGTTCGGCGACGGTCGCCATGACCACCGCTTGCGGCATCGTCGCGCCGATCACCGCCGCCAGCGGCGTGCAGGTCACGCCGGAATTGCTGGTGCTCGCCACGGGTTCGGGTTCGCTGATTTTCTCGCATGTGAACGACGGCGGTTTCTGGCTGATCAAGGAATACTTCGGTATGACGGTGGGGCAGACCTTCAAGACATGGTCGCTCCTCGAAACCATCATTTCACTGATGGGCTTGGGTTTGACTTTCGCGCTCGCGACGGTCGTGTAAGGAGTTTCTGATGATTCTGATCGCAATGGGCGTGTCGGGCGCCGGCAAAACGAAGATTGGCGAAATGCTGGCGGAACGCCTGCACTGCGCGTTCACCGACGGCGATGCATTTCACAGCGCCGCCAACAAGGAGAAAATGCACCACGGCATTCCGCTTACCGACGAAGACCGTTGGCCGTGGCTGCAAACCATCCGTGCGGCGATCGAAGAAAAGCAGAGGGCGGGCGAGCAGGCGGTGTTCACGTGTTCGTCGCTGAAGCGTTCGTATCGCGAGGTTCTGCGCGGCGGTAGCAACGGTGATAAGGGCGTGTGCTTCGTCTATCTGAAGGGTTCGTTTGAGGTGCTGCGCGAGCGGTTGACCACGCGTACCGGTCACTTCTTCGATCCATCGCTGCTGCAAAGTCAGCTCGATACGCTCGAAGAGCCGGGCCCGGACGAGGCGATCACGGTGAGCATCGAGTTGTCGCCGGAAGAGATCGTCGACGACGTGTTGAGGCAGATGAAGATCCGGTAAGGTTTCAGCGACGTTCTCCTGATATCGACGCCTCGGCCGCGCTTGCGTGGCCGAGGCGTTTCATTTTGGGGCGCCCTCGACGGAATGCACGCCGTTACGACAGTAGCCCACAACAGGCGTCCGACTCACTCGGTAGCCGGGTTTTGGTGCAATCGCCTTTGAACTTTATTCTGACGTGAATTTGGGAATTGTCTGAGTTTTTTATGCGTTTTGGCTTTGCAGAATGGGACAGCCAAACACTCTGTATGAAGGTTGCAGAAGCATTAGTCGCAGTCAGTCAGCTGCACTTATGTTGTCCAATCCTGTTGGAGGCGAACGATGGCGGAACTCTCTCTCATAAAGAATGGCAGCGGAGCATTTGCGGCGACAATCGGCGTGTTATTGCTAGCCGGCGCCGCTCACGCGGGAAGGGGGGCTCCCCTTGCCTCAGCAAGTGAAGGGGCCGAAGTAAAGTTGCTCAGCACTGTTGAAAGAAATATTCGGCAGGCGGCGTCTTCAACCGCTTCGACTAGTTCAAACGATCCGCGCTGCAAACAAATTACCACTTCCATCAATGCGGCGATCGCATCACCCGAACGTTGGCTGGTGTACGGGGTTACGGGGGGAGATTATTCAGAGCAACAGTATATCTATGACCGACGCTTGGAACTCGAAATCGAACACCTACGACTCGGCTGCCGGCCAAAAATAGGCGCTTCTTGGTGAACTGACCCCGAAAAGTTGGACACCGGTTCAACCTGTGGGGTGCAGTTCACGGAGCGCCTTTTATATCGCTTAGAGCCGGATTGTCCGGCTCTAAGCGATCCGCTTAGCCAGTTCGACTGCCTTGCCGATATACGAACCCGGCGTCATGGCGAGCAAACGATCCTTCGCATCTTGCGGAATCGCGAGACCAGTCACGAAAGTTTGCAGCGCTTCACGCGTGATCCCCTTGCCGCGCGTCAGTTCCTTCAACTGCTCATACGGGTTCTCGATGCCGTAACGGCGCATCACCGTTTGCACCGGCTCGGCCAGCACTTCCCAGCAATTGTCGAGGTCTTCATTCAGACGCTGCGCATTCACTTCGAGCTTGTCGAGACCACGGATCAGCGAGTCGTACGCAAGCAGCGAGTAGCCGAACGCGACGCCCATATTGCGCAGCACCGTTGAGTCGGTCAGGTCACGCTGCCAGCGCGAAATCGGCAGCTTGTCGGCGAGGTGGCGCAGCGTGGCGTTGGCCAAGCCCAGGTTGCCTTCCGAGTTTTCGAAGTCGATCGGATTGACCTTGTGCGGCATCGTCGACGAACCGATTTCGCCGGCCTTCGTGCGTTGCTTGAAGTAACCGACCGAGATGTAGCCCCACACGTCGCGGTCCAGATCCAGCAGGATCGTATTCGCGCGCGACACGGCGTCGAACAGTTCGGCCATGTAGTCGTGCGGTTCGATCTGGATCGTGTACGGATTGAACGTGAGCTTCAGGCGCTGTTCGACCACTTCGCGCGAGAACGCTTCCCAGTCGAATTCCGGATACGCAGACAGATGCGCATTGAAGTTGCCGACCGCGCCGTTCATCTTGCCCAGCAGTTCGACCTTGGCGATACGGTCGATCGCGCGTTCCAGCCGCGCGGCGACGTTGGCGATTTCCTTGCCGAGCGTGGTCGGGCTGGCCGGCTGGCCGTGCGTGCGCGACAGCATCGGCTGTTCGGCCTGCGCGTGAGCCAGCGCGACGAGTCGCTGATGCACCGAGCGCAGTGCCGGCAGAATGACGTGTTCACGCGCGCCGGCGAGCATCAGGCCGTGCGACGTGTTGTTGATGTCTTCCGACGTGCAGGCGAAGTGGATGAACTCGCTCGCGCGTTCCAGTTCTTCCTGACCCTTGACCGATTCTTTCAGCCAGTACTCGACCGCTTTTACGTCGTGATTCGTCACGCGTTCGATTTCCTTGATGCGCGCGGCGTCGTGCGCGGTGAAGCGCTCGGCCAGTTGCAGCAGGAATTGCTCGGCCGCTGCTGAAAAGCGCGGCACTTCGGCGAAACCGGCGTGCGAGAGCGCGATCAGCCAGTGGATTTCAACCGTCACGCGATTGCGCATGAAAGCGGCTTCCGAGAGCCACTCGCGCAGGGCTTCGGTTTTCGACGCGTAACGGCCGTCGAGCGGGGAGAGCGCGTTCAGCGCGAACAGGGTGTCGGGGCGGGTGTCGGACATGATGGGGGCGTGACGCAAGGGTGAAAACGCGGGGAAACTGCGGGAACCCGGAATTTTACCACCGGACGCTTGGACCCCTGATTCCATCGCGACGCCCGCGGGGCGTTCCGGCGGCACAGAGGAAAAGCTTGATTTTGCCGCTGATGCTCATGGCGGAGCGCCTGATAAGGTGCTGCGTCACCCAACGCAAAATATTGGCTTTCCTGCGGTGAGCCAACCGGCGGAATCCGATTTCTGGCATTTAGCGTTATCGCCAGATTTGCGCGCGGATCGCCAAGGAATCGTTCCGGCCTGTCCGAATCCTTTCTGCCCCAGTTCCGTACTCGCCACGGCTACTTCGAAAACTCGCCGGGCACTTCGGTTATGCGCCGCTGCGGTAGATGGCTCATCCACTCGGTATCGCCGAAGTTGCCGCGATGTACTGCCGGCTGCACCAACGCAGCGTCGTGAAGAGGCGCATCAGTGGGCAGCGTGACGGCCGCATATTCGTCGATGCCGAGCGTTATCGGCGCGAATGACGCGTACCTTCCCGCTGCCGACGGGCGAGCCAACGACCGGTGCGTGATGGCCGCCGGCGCGAGTTTGGGCGAGGCTGTAGACAATACAGCCCTACCTGAGCGCCGCGCACTGCTGACAGTCCGCGAATCGGGGTGGTGGGCTTCGAAGCGCATAACGTGAATCTCGTCACGCATCACGCGGTGCGCGGGGCGCGCTTCAACCCGATGCGGCTGTAAGGTGGCCGGCGCAAGAGTCTGCCCGCTGGTAGGGAACCCGACGTCACGTGGGTGTGCCTGAGCGGGCGTGTGTTTTGCGACATCGGGTAGTTGCGCCGAAGTGGCGTAGGGTTTCGCGTGACGCTGCGGCAAATCGTCGAAGGCGACCCATATCAGGACCGCGGCGGCGCCGATGGCGCAGGCGGCCCTTACCACAACATGGTGAGCAGAACTGCCGGGCACTCGAGCTACATCCGGCGTCATGCGCATGGCGGACGCGTCCGGCAGGACACTTGCGCCAAGCGGCATGGCGTCGTTGAGCGGGGGCGGCACCGCCATAGGCGCAGACGGCGATTCCGGCCACGGGGACGCCCAGTGGCACATCGACCAGATAGTTTCATCATGTAGACAGAACGTCCGCAGAAGCGCGCCTAGTTCAGCGCGCAAGTTGCCCTCGGGGGGCAGCAACGCCCACTCGTTGCCGAAGGGTGGGAGGAACGGGTCGGATGCACGTAACCTGGGCTGGCTGATGCTGCCTTCGATCCGTACGGAAGGGCTGATCGTTGACATGGATTTTTCGCAATGCCTCGCTGTGGAGTCAATAGCCCGGAGACGATAAACCAGTACCAGTAATAGCGATGTGCCACTCAGGTCATCTACGGGGTAATCATCCGGCTGCCGGAAGCAGGCCACTCAATCCCACAAGAAAACCTCGCCTTCGAAACAGATGCTCACTATCGAGCGACCGATGCGTGCCCGGGAAAATAAACTTTTACCGGGATAATTCCAACGGCCGAGCTCAAATCCGTGGTGCGGGAATCGATATGCGCAAAAAATTCGCTTAATAAGCGTGGCCTGGCGATGTAACGCCCGAATGGGGATAGGCGGAACCTCCGCAAATCGAACCGATCGCTGCCAGCAAATCTCAAGAATGTTCATTGAATGTCGAACATACGGATCGCGACTTTATTCACTGCACATAGCACATCTACTACGCTGCGCGAAAGCTATTTATGACGACACGCTTGTTTATGCCGAGACGCCCGGAGGGCGGCGTCGAATACCTTCAAAAAAAAGACGCCCGCTACTAACGGGCGCATTAACAATGCTGCGGCCCGGGGAGAGGCCGCCATGCACCGAGGAACGACTAAGGACTGTTGCAGGAGTCTAGCTTAATCTCCGTAAAAGGTTGCAGTCAGCTTCCTACGGAAAAAAGGAGGAAATAAGTCGACAACGCTTCACCATGGCTTTAAATATCTTCTTATCGAAGGCGACTGCGCGATATGCGATATACATGATCGCCAGGTAATTTTCGTTAAGCCTTTCAAATTAATAGCATGTTGCGAGGCGCCGTAGAGGTGTAATGCTCGAATACGAAATACCTGTTGCAGAGCGGCTTTAATGGTGTGGCATCGTCAATTAACTATCCGGTTCATTGCCGGCGTAATAATGAAGTATTTGCTGAATCTAACGGCTATGCTTCTATATTTATAAAAAATTGAGTATTGTGTCGGCTCCTGTATTCCAAAAAAATCAAGTAAAGCGAGGAGGTTGTAAATGATGAAAGCTCCCCGGCAGGGTGTAACGGTCTTCCGGTCGGTCATTACCAGCGGTGCACAATTCGAGGAATACATCAACGAAATCGGACGTCCACGGTTCGCAGTCAGCTGTGGAGGCGACGACCCGGGCGGCGCCCAGGCCGGGCCGGATGAATGGCTGTTCGCCGACGATATTGAATGCCTGATGCGGGCATTTCTGGACTGGGATGCGCGTGGTATTCGTATGGAGTTCGATCAGCCGGCAGCCAGTGAAGGGGAGGGCGCCGCGAACTGGATGGTCGTGGGATTGCCTGTCCACTTCAACGATGCGACGGCGAATCTCAACTGCGGGCTACTCGGCGAGATGTGCAGGGTCATGGGTGCTGACGGCGCCCGCCGGGCCTTTCTCGAATCGGTGTTCAACGACGCATGGACGTACGATTTCGTCGCGTTGCGGGCGAACCGCTACGACAGTTTCATCGAGCAATGGAAGTCGGATGACGACAAGAATGCCCGGCCCGATCACTATCGGGCGTTGAAGCATTTTGGAGTTATCAGCGATGCCGGCGAACTGGGCATCGGCTGCCGGCCATTGCAGTATTGGGTGTATATCGGTGTGGCGAGTGGCAGCCTGACGGCTCAACAACTCGAAGATTCCGGCTTGGACCGCGAAGGGCTGATTGGCCAGGCATGCGTGATCAATGGACTCGGTGAGGTCGAGCGTATTGGGAACCATCGCGTCATGGAAGGGGGCGAGGCCTAGTGCGTCTCTTGCACCCGGCCTGTTGCCGGCACACGGTCGTCGCATGTCGCCGTGGGGCAAGAACGGAGGTTAATGGCCGCGGTATGCATCGCGACACCGATCTAGAATGCTGACTTCCTCCCTCCCGCTGGCAGCAGGCTTCGCATGGAACTGAAATGGCTCGAAGACTTCGTTTCGCTCGCGGAAACGCGTAGTTTTAGCCGCTCGGCCGAATCGCGTCACGTCACGCAGCCGGCGTTTTCGCGGCGGATTCAGGCACTGGAAGCGTGGTTGGGCACGGAATTGATCGATCGTTCGGTTTACCCGACGCGGTTGACGGCGGCAGGCCAGGTGTTCTACGAGCAGGCGCTGGCGATGCTGTCGCAGTTCCACGAGGCGCGTGCCCTGCTGCGCGGGCACACGGCGACGCCGCAGGCGACCATCGAGTTCGCAGTCCCGCACACGCTGTCACTGACGTATTTCCCGCGCTGGCTGCAGCGCATCGAAGCGCAAATGGGCCCGATTCACACCCGGCTGCGGGCGTTGAACGTGCACGATGCGGCTTTGGCGCTGGTGGAAGGCGGCTGCGATCTGATGATGGGCTATCACCATCCGAGCCATCCAATCGCGCTTGACCCGGCGCGCTACGACATGCTGACGCTCGGCAACGAGCCGATCAGCCCGTTCTCGGCGCCGGGCCGCGCCGGCCGTGCCCGGCACACGCTGCCGGGCACGGCCGAAACGCCCACGCCCTATCTGACCTACACGCCGAACGCGTACCTCGGGCGCATGACCGAAGTGATCCTCGCTAATGCGCAAGAGCGCCTGTATCTCGACCGCTTGTACGAAACCGACATGGCCGAGGGGCTCAAAGCGATGGCGTTGGCCGGCCACGGCATCGCCTTTCTGCCCCACAGCGCCGTGGAAGACGCGGTTGCCGACGGCAAGCTGATCCGCCTCGATCGCGCAACGCGTGGCACGCCGGAGGGGCAGCTCACGCTGACCATGGAGATTCGCCTCTATCGCGACAAGCTGGCCGCGAAAGGCGACGATGCGCGGCAGATACTCGTGCGGCAGTTATGGGACGTGGTGTCGGAGGAGTTGGCGCAAGGCGCAAGCGCTGCCTGAAAACCTGCGTCCCCACGACGCGAATTTGCGGCTTCTCAACGGTTATGCAAAAAAAACATAATCGGATAAGGAAACGGCATTGGATTTCAAAACGGCGTTTTTCGACAATGCTGTCACTCGATCAACGCCGGAGCGTTCATGTCATCCCAGCAACAAGCAGCACAATCCGCATCAACGTTGCAGTCGGTTCCTTCCTACCTGAATAAAGACGACCTCGGCCCGTGGGGCAACTACCTGCGTCAGGTCGACCGCGTCGCGCCGTACCTCGGCTCACTGTCCCGCTGGCTTGAAACCCTGAAGCGCCCGAAGCGCATTCTGATCGTCGATGTGCCTATCGAACTCGATAACGGCACAGTTGCGCACTTCGAAGGCTATCGCGTGCAGCACAATGTGTCGCGCGGTCCGGGTAAGGGCGGCGTGCGCTATCACCAGGACGTGACGCTGTCGGAAGTGATGGCGCTGTCGGCGTGGATGTCGGTGAAGAACGCTGCTGTGAACGTGCCGTACGGCGGCGCGAAGGGTGGTATTCGTGTCGACCCGCGCACCTTGTCGCGTGGCGAGCTGGAGCGCGTGACGCGCCGCTACACCAGCGAAATCGGCATCATCATCGGGCCGAATACCGACATCCCCGCGCCGGACGTGAACACGAACGAGCAGATCATGGCGTGGATGATGGACACGTACTCGATGAACCAGGGCCAAACGGCCACGGGCGTCGTGACGGGCAAGCCGATCACGCTGGGCGGTTCGCTGGGCCGCCGTGAAGCGACGGGCCGCGGCGTGTTCGTGGTCGCCTCCGAAGCCGCACGCCGCATTGGTGTCGACATCGAAGGCGCACGTATCGCCGTGCAGGGCTTCGGTAACGTGGGCGGCATCGCTGCGCGTCTGTTCCAGGAAGCGGGCTCGAAGCTGGTCGCGGTGCAGGATCACACCGGCACGCTGTACAAGTCGACCGGTATCGATGCGGTCGCGCTGCTGGATTACGTGGCGAAGCACGGTGGCGTGGGCGGTTTCCCGGAAGCCGATGCGATCGCGAGCGAAGAATTCTGGAACGTCGAATCCGACATCCTGATTCCGGCTGCGCTCGAAAACCAGATCACCGAAAAGAACGCCGGCAAGATCAAGACCAAGATCGTCGTGGAAGGCGCCAACGGCCCGACCACCACGGCAGCGGACGACATTCTGCACGACCGCGGCATCCTCGTGATTCCGGACGTGGTGGCGAATGCCGGCGGCGTGACGGTGTCGTACTTCGAATGGGTGCAGGACTTCTCGAGCTTCTTCTGGACCGAAGACGAGATCAACCAGCGTCTCGAGCGCGTGATGCGTGAAGCGTTTGCCGCAGTGTGGCAGGTGTCGAGCGAACAGAAGGTGTCCGTGCGGACCGCGGCGTTTATCGTCGCATGTAAGCGGATCCTGGAAGCGCGCGAATTGCGCGGTCTGTATCCCTGATCTGATTGCGTGAACCGGCGGGTCCGCTACCTCGCGGACCTCTCCGATCCTTGCTTCGACGCGGTTCAAAAGACCGCGTGTTCGACCCGGCGGGCGGCATCGATACGATGCCGCCCGCCTTTGTATGTCCGGAAAGGTTGACCGACCCGGAAGCGCCGTATAAAACGACAATACGCGTAGCGGCGCGCGCCCCGGAGGAAGTGCCCTGGGGAGCACGCAACAAACATGGTTTATAGCGATACTTTCAGAATAATTACTTTGCTAAACTGGCGCCGGTTCTTGCCAAGGAGATCACACATGAAGGTTAAAAAAGCTGCGCTGCTGCTCGCGACTCTCGGACTGTTTACGGTTGGCGCGCATGCGCAAGACGCCGGTACGCTGAAAAAGATCAAGGACACGGGCGTGATTTCGCTGGGTCATCGCGAATCGTCGATCCCGTTTTCGTATTACGACGACAAGCAGAATGTCATCGGCTATTCGCAGGAATTCGCGCTGAAGGTCGTTGAGGCGGTCAAGCAGAAGCTGAACATGCCTAACCTGAAGGTCAAGCTGACGCCGGTCACATCGCAAAACCGTATTCCGCTGGTGCAGAACGGCACCGTCGACATGGAATGCGGCTCGACCACCAATAACGCCGAGCGCCAGCAACAGGCTGCGTTCTCGAACACGATCTTCGTGATCGGCACGCGTTTGATGACCAAGAAGGATTCCGGCGTCAAGGATTGGGCCGACCTGAAGGGCAAGACGGTCGTCACGACCGCCGGCACCACGTCCGAGCGTATCCTGCGCAAGATGAACCAGGACAAGAGCATGGGCATGAACATCATCAGCGCGAAAGACCACGGTGAGTCGTTCCTGACGCTCTCTACCGGCCGCGCTGCTGCGTTCATGATGGACGACGCACTGCTGGCAGGCGAACGCGCCAAGTCGAACAACCCGGGCGACTTCGTGATCGTCGGCACGCCGCAATCGCATGAAGCGTACGGCTGCATGATTCGCAAGAACGATCCGGAATTCAAGAAGGTCGTCGACGAAGCAATCGCCAAGGTCGAAACCTCGGGCGAAGCCGATCAGATCTACAAGAAATGGTTCGAATCGCCGATTCCGCCGAAGGGCCTGAACCTGAACTTCCCGGAAAGCGATGACATGAAGGCGCTCTTCAAGAGCCCGAATGACAAGGCAATCGATTAAACCTCAGCTGTTTTTTTGAAACGCTGAACGAGACGGAAGGGGCCACGCGCTTCTTCCGTTTCTTTTTGCTGGAGTCTTGGTCATGTCATATCACTGGAACTGGGGCATTCTGCTGAGTCCGGTCTCTACCGGCGAGCCGACTACCTATCTCGGCTGGCTAATGTCCGGCTTCTGGGTGACGATTACCGTGTCGCTTTCGGCATGGGTGATCGCGCTGATCGTCGGTTCGCTTTTTGGTGTGCTGCGCACGGTGCCGAATAAATGGGCGTCGGGTATCGGCACGCTCTATGTCGCAATCTTCCGCAACATCCCGCTAATCGTGCAGTTCTTCATCTGGTATCTGGTGATACCGGAGTTGCTGCCGGTGTCGATCGGGACCTGGTACAAGCAACTGCCGCCGAGTGCGCAGTTCTTCTCGTCGTCGATCATTTGTCTTGGGCTCTTCACCGCTGCGCGCGTGTGCGAGCAGGTGCGCTCGGGCATCAACGCGTTGCCGCGCGGCCAGCGCGCCGCGGGCCTGGCAATGGGTTTCACGCAATGGCAGACGTATCGCTACGTGCTGCTGCCGGTGGCGTACCGGATCATCGTGCCGCCACTTACGTCCGAGTTTCTGAACATCTTCAAGAACTCGGCGGTCGCGTCGACCATCGGTCTGCTGGATCTGTCAGCTCAAGCCCGGCAACTGGTCGACTACACGTCGCAGACGTATGAGTCGTTCATCGCGGTCACGCTGGCGTATGTGCTGATCAATCTGATCGTGATGCAACTGATGCGCTGGGTCGAACACAAGACCCGGTTGCCCGGCTATATCGGAGGTAAGTGATGCATCATTTCGACTGGAGCGGTATTCCGGGCGCACTGCCTACGCTGTGGACCGGCGCTATCGTCACCATCAAGATCACGCTGATTGCGATCGTGATCGGCATCGTCTGGGGCACCCTTCTCGCGATCATGCGACTCTCGCCGATCAAGCCGTTCGAATGGTTCGCGAAGGCTTACGTCACGGTTTTCCGTTCGATCCCGCTGGTGATGGTGCTGTTGTGGTTCTTCCTGATCGTGCCGCAGGTGCTGCAGAACGTGCTGGGCTTGTCGCCGGATATCGACATCCGGCTGGCTTCGGCAATGGTCGCTTTCTCGCTGTTCGAGGCTGCGTACTATTCGGAGATCATCCGCGCCGGCATTCAGGCGGTGCCGCGCGGGCAGGTCAATGCCGCGTTTGCGCTCGGCATGAGCTACCCGCAGGCGATGCGCCTCATCGTGCTGCCGCAGGCGTTCCGCGCGATGGTGCCGCTGCTGCTTACGCAAGGTATCGTGCTGTTTCAGGATACGTCGCTCGTCTACGTGATCAGCCTTGCCGACTTCTTCCGCACCGCCACGAATATTGGCGACCGTGACGGTACGAATGTCGAAATGGTACTGTTCGCGGGCGCGTGTTATTTCGTGATCTGCGTGATCGCGTCGAGCCTCGTCAAAGGTCTTCAGAAAAAGGTCGCAAGATGATCTCTATCAAGAATGTTTCGAAGTGGTACGGTCAGTTTCAAGTGCTGACCGACTGCACGACGGAAGTCAAAAAAGGTGAAGTGGTGGTGGTGTGCGGGCCGTCGGGCTCGGGCAAGTCCACGCTGATCAAAACCGTTAACGGCCTCGAGCCGTTCCAGAAGGGCGAGATCGTCATCAACGGCCAATCGCTGACCGACAAGAAAACCAATCTGTCGAAGCTGCGTGCGAAGGTCGGCATGGTGTTCCAGCACTTCGAACTGTTTCCGCATCTGTCGATCGTGCAGAACCTGACGCTTGCGCAGATCAAGGTGCTCGGCCGTTCGAAGGACGAGGCCACGACCAAGGGCTACAAGCTGCTCGATCGCGTTGGTCTGCGTGCGCATGCGGATAAGTTTCCGGGGCAACTGTCGGGCGGTCAGCAGCAGCGTGTGGCGATTGCGCGCGCACTGTCGATGGACCCGATCGCCATGCTGTTCGACGAGCCGACTTCCGCGCTCGATCCGGAAATGATCAACGAAGTGCTCGACGTGATGGTCGAACTCGCGCAGGAAGGCATGACGATGATGTGCGTCACGCACGAAATGGGCTTTGCCAAGAAGGTCGCGCACCGCGTGATTTTCATGGACAAGGGCTTGATCGTGGAAGACGACAAGAAGGAAGACTTCTTCGCGAATCCGAAGTCGGATCGCGCGAAGGATTTTCTGGCGAAGATCCTGCACTGAGGTTGTTCTTGAGCCGCGCTGACTGGTTGGCGTGACCCATGCAAAAAAGCCGCTTCTTTGAACTGCACCCAAAAGGCTGGACAGTTCAAAGAAGCGGCTTTTTTATTTCTGACGTTCTGACGTTCTGACGTTCTGACGTTCTGACGTTCTGACGTTTTGACGTTCGGGCCTTTGCGACGGCGCCCGCCGTTCAGGCGTTCTTCAGTTGGCGAATGCTGGTAGATGCGGGCTCCAGCCATTCGGGCGTTAGCGAACGCACGCGCAGATCAGGATTCGAAAGCGGCGGTGTCGTCCGCGGCTTCGAGATCGACCTCGGCAGTGGCCACCGCCTCAATCGAAGCCGCAATCGTAGTTGCCGAAGCCGAGGCGTCCAACGCCGGATTGCGCAGCTTCTCCAGCACCGAAGCCGGCACGGGCACGTTGACTCGGTCGATCACTTCACCGTGCTGGAACATCATCAGATCGCCCGGTTCGAAAGCGGTCCACACTTCGTTATCAGTGAGCGGTTTGGTCGCGATCACGGCGACGCGGTCTTCCGGCGTCGTGTACTTGGCGAAATCGATCGACACGTCCGCATCGACCAGATGCGCGGTCGAGAACGGCCAGCGCCGTACGATGTAGTGCAGATGCGTCGAGCAGTGCGCGAACAGCGCCTGGCCGTTCGACATCAGAAAATTGAATACGCCGAACTGCGTGATCTCGCGCGTGAGGGTCTCGAGTGCGGCGAACAGTTCGCCGAGCGGCGGCTGCGTGCCCGGGAAAGCTTTGCGCAAACCTTGCAGCAACGCGCAGAACGCGAGTTCGCTGTCGGTCGTGCCGACCGGTTGATAGACGCCGTTAAGCGCCGGCGAATAATCTTTCAGGTCGCCGTTGTGCGCGAAGATCCAGTGGCGCCCCCACAGTTCGCGCATGAACGGATGGCAGTTCTCGAGCAGGATGTGCCCTTGCGTCGCCTTGCGGATATGCGCGATCGTGTTCTTCGATTTGATCGGGTAGCGCTTGACCATCTCGGCGATCGGCGAGGTGGCCGACGATTGATGGTCGATGAACAGGCGGCAGGCTTTGTCTTCGAAGAAGGCGATGCCCCAGCCGTCCGCGTGGTGATCGGTGACGCCGCCGCGCGCCGCAAAGCCGGTGAACGAGAACGTGACGTCCGTCGGCGCGGCGCAGTTCATTCCGAGAAGTTGGCACATGTTGCGGGTAAGCCTGTGAACGGGGCGAGCCGTTACAATGATGATTTTCCAAGCATATCACCGAGCCAGAAGCGCCAAACAGCAAAATTGACGTGTGTTTAGGCTCTAGCGTTGCGAATTGCTGTGATTTGTACCGCTTTGAGCATGCCGATTGGCTTTTTTGCCGCCGAATCTCGTTCCCCTCTCGCCATGACCGCTTCCAACGCCTCCCTCGATTCGATCGACACCATCGACACTGTTACGATCGCCCGCCCGGACGACTGGCACCTGCACGTTCGCGACGGAGAGATGCTCGCTGCCGTATTGCCGGATACCGCGCGCCAGTTCGGTCGCGCGATCATCATGCCTAACCTGAAACCGCCGGTCACCACGACCGCAATGGCGCAGGCGTATCGCGAGCGCGTCGTCGCCGCGATCCCGGCCGGGGCGAAGTTCGAACCGCTGATGACGCTGTACCTGACCGACAACACGCCGCCCGACGAAATCCGCCGCGCGCGCGAAAGCGGCTTCGTGCATGGCGTGAAGCTGTACCCGGCGGGTGCGACGACCAACTCGGACGCGGGCGTCACCGACATCATGAAGTGCGCCAAAACGCTCGAAGTGATGCAGGAAACCGGCATGCCGTTGCTGGTGCACGGCGAAGTGACGGATTCGTCGATTGACCTGTTCGACCGCGAGAAGGTGTTTATCGACCGCGTGATGACGCCGTTGCGGCGCGAATTTCCGGCGCTGAAGGTGGTGTTCGAGCACATCACCACGAAGGATGCCGTCGACTACATCCGTGAAGCCGGCGTGGAGCCGGGGCTGCTGGGTGCGACGATCACCGCGCATCATCTGCTGTACAACCGCAACGCGATTTTCCAGGGCGGCATTCGCCCGCATTATTACTGCCTGCCGGTGTTGAAGCGCGAGACGCATCGCGTGGCGCTGGTCGAGGCGGCGACCTCGGGTAATCCGCGCTTCTTCCTCGGCACGGATAGCGCGCCGCATCCGAAGGGTCTGAAGGAACACGCGTGCGGCTGTGCGGGTTGCTACACGGCACTGCATGCGCTCGAACTCTATACGGAAGCATTTGACAAGGCCGGCGCGCTGGACAAGCTCGAAGGCTTCGCTAGCTTCTTCGGTGCGGATTTCTACGGTCTGCCGCGTAGCGAGGAGAAAGTCACGCTGCGTCGCGAAGAATGGACGTTGCCGGCTGAATTGCCGGTCGGCGACACGCCTGTTGTGCCGCTGCGCGGCGGTGAGTCGATTGGTTGGCGTCTCGTCTGAGGTTGCGTTAGATGCAGGTGCAAGAGGCGGTGCGCGTGGACTTCGGTTTCGCCGATATCGACTGGTCGAAGCCGTGGTTCGCGCAGTTCGCGGCGCGCGGCGAGCGCTGGCAGCGGGGCGCGCTAACGAGCTACGCCGCCTTGCTCGCAGAAATGAATGCCGACGCCGGCGAGATGCGGCAGGTGACAGGGCGCGGCCAGCGCCTCGCGTTCATTGCGCAGGACGAGCTGCCGCCGGGTGCGGCTTACGAGGCGCACATCGCGGCGACGGGCTGCGTGCCGACGCGCCACAACCTGCATGATTTTTTCAACGGGTCGATGTGGTTTGCGTTTCCGCGGATCAAGGCGGCGCTGAACGCGCGACAGTCTGCGGCGATCGACGTGTTAGGCGTCGGCCCGACCCGCGGCGGCGTGCGCGATACGCTGACCTTGTTCGACGAAAACGCGTTGCTGTTCGCCTGTGCCGATCCGGCGTTGAGCGCGGCATTGCGCGGGTTCGACTGGCAGACGCTGCTGATTGCTCATCGTGATGCCTGGGGCGCGCGCTGCGAAGTGCGTTGCTTCGGCCACGCGCTGCTGGAAAAGCTGATTGCCCCGTTCAAGGCCTGCACGGGCCACGCGTGGATCGTCGACGTGCCGTCCGAATACTTTGGCTGGGACGCCGCCGCGCGCGACAAATGCCTCGACGAGTCTGTCAGCACGGCACTTCTGAGCACCGAGGCATTGACGAGCCGCATGTTTGCGCCGCTGCCGGTGCTGGGGATTCCGGGCTGGTGGGCGGAGAACGAATACGCCGCGTTTTACGATGACACGTCCGTCTTTCGCGCCGGGCGGCGTTCGCGCTAATGGCCCGCGGTGCATGTGCCCCGGTTCAAGCGGCTTGGGCGGTTGCCGCGCGTAGAGTCGGGGCGAAGGGTCGAAGGGGCGAAGGGTCGAAGGGTCGAAGGGTCGAAGGGTCGAAGGGTCGAAGGGTCGAAGGGGCGATCCGGTTTGAGCGGGATAGCGGCGCCATCCGGCCGTTCCAGCCGTCGAGGCCGCACGTATCCGCCGCAGTGTTAAAATGCGCCCCAGCAAAGCAGGCCAGGCAGTCGCGGCCTCTGCGGTTTCGGCCAAAGAGGGCGAGGAAAGTCCGGACTCCATAGGGCAGGGTGATGGCTAACGGCCATCCGTGGCGACACGCGGAACAGGGCAACAGAAAGCAAACCGCCGATGGCCCGGCGCAAGCCGGGATCAGGTAAGGGTGAAACGGTGCGGTAAGAGCGCACCGCGGCTGCTGCAAGGCAGACCGGCACGGTAACCTCCACCCGGAGCAATTCCAAGTAGGCAGGCTAGCATCTTCGAGATGCAGGACGGGGCCCCCGTCACGTCTGCGGGTAGGAAGCTTGAGCGCGTCAGTAATGGCGCGCCTAGAGGAATGACTGCTACGCGCGTCGCGTTTTCGGACGGGGCGCGTGCACAGAATCCGGCTTATCGGCTTGCTTTGCCACCTAACAAAAAATGCCGGCGTCCTTGCGGACGCCGGCATTTTTCTTTTGACGCGCTGGTTTGCTCAGATGCGTGGCTACCCGCACCGAAGCCGCCGCGCCGCGCTCAACCCGCGACGATATCGAACGAGTGCGTGAGTTCAGCGGTCTTCGCGATCATGATCGACGCCGAACAGTATTTGTCGTGCGACAAATTGATCGCGCGTTCCACCGTAGCCGGGTTCAGATTTTTGCCCGTAACGGTGAAGTGGAAGTGGATCTTGGTGAACACTTTCGGATCTTCGCTGGCGCGTTCGGCCTTCAGCGTCACCGAGCACCCGGCGATTTCCTGGCGGCTTTTCTTCAGGATCATCACGACGTCGTACGCCGTGCAGCCGCCCGTGCCGAGCAGAACCATTTCCATCGGACGCGGCGCGAGATTGCGGCCGCCGCCTTCCGGCGCGCCGTCCATCGTGACCAGATGGCCGCTGCCCGTCTCGGCCGCAAACGCCATCCCGTCTTGCCCCATCCAGCTAACTTTGCATTCCATGCTGTGCTCCACCGCGCTGCGCTTATATCGAAAACGCATTGTAGCCCGGTGTTTGCGCGTCCGCCCGAAGGGACTTTCGCCGGAACTTATGCCCAATGACCGCTTGCGTGTTGCGGTGCGGCATGTTCCGCCGATTCGGGTAAGTCCTGACCGGTTTAGGGTTTTTACTCTAGTTGATGTCTGCTTATATATTGGCTTAAAAAGGCGTGGTTGGTTGATTTTAAAGAGAATTAGCTATTTTGCGGTCTGCAAGTCGCCGTGCCACATTATGGGATTGCATTTCGCAATGCAAATGTTCTTGCGTCGCACAAGACCGCCTCCTATAATCGAGCCCATCGGTTGCAACAACTCTGCAACCTCCGCTGTCTCCTCCGCCTCCTCCTTTGGTGGATTAAACCCGAACCGCTCGTTCGGGTTTTTTTTCGTCCGCGCTTGGGTCCCGAGCCGATGCCGTTCGGCGTGTCACGAGGAGCGTCAAAGGGCGCTATCCGGCCGTCGCCGCACGCAACTTGTCGCCCGAAACCCTGCAAGCTTTGACTCGGCGTGACAAATTCCTTTATAATTCAGAGCTTTTCCGCATCCGCGCCCGCGGAGGAAGAACCAGGGAGAGCCTGCACGCGCCTCGATGCGCACACTACAAGCAGGAAAAAACACATTGGGCGCAGCAATTTTTTTGGATCGATCATGAAGACGTTTTCCGCAAAAGCCCATGAGGTTACGCGTGAATGGTACGTGATTGACGCGACGGATAAGGTTCTCGGGCGTGTCGCCAGCGAAGTGGCACACCGTCTTCGCGGCAAGCACAAGCCTGAATTCACTCCGCACGTCGACACCGGTGATTTCATCATCGTTATCAACGCCGGCAAGTTGCGCGTCACGGGCAACAAGGCTACTGACAAGAAGTACTACCGTCACTCGGGTTACCCGGGCGGTATCTATGAAACGACGTTCGGCAAGATGCAAGAACGCTTCCCGGGCCGCGCGCTCGAGAAAGCGGTCAAGGGCATGCTGCCGAAGGGCCCGCTCGGCTACGCGATGATCAAGAAGCTGAAGGTCTACGCTGAAGCAACGCATCCGCATTCGGCACAACAGCCGAAAGCGCTCGAGATCTAAGGGGAGCCCACATGATCGGTAACTGGAATTACGGCACGGGCCGCCGCAAGAGCGCCGTCGCACGCGTCTTCATCAAGGCAGGCAAGGGCGATATCGTTGTGAACGGCAAGCCTATCGCCGATTACTTCTCGCGCGAAACGTCGCTGATGATCGTGCGTCAGCCGCTGGAACTCACGAACCACGGCGTTACGTTCGACATCAAAGTCAACGTGACGGGTGGCGGTGAAACGGGTCAAGCCGGTGCGGTTCGCCACGGCATCACCCGCGCACTGATGGACTACGACGCAACGCTGAAGCCGGAACTGTCGAAGGCTGGCTTCGTGACGCGTGACGCTCGTGAAGTCGAACGTAAGAAGGTCGGCTTCCACAAGGCACGTCGCAGGAAGCAATTCTCGAAGCGTTAATCGCTTCGTGTGCAATCCGGCTTTCGGGCTGGAATGCTGCAAAAGCCGCCAACGCTTTCGCGAAGGCGGCTTTTTTTATGGTTTTTCCGCGCTGGGTTGGCGACGACGGTTTTCTCGCTGGGGCGGTGGTTCTGTCCGCTCAGGCAGGCTGATGGCGGCCGGCGTCGATCGATAGAATTTCCTGGAAGAACCCATTGATTTTGTGGGCTTCAGCACGATATTGAGATCAGCCCTACAATAGCGGTTAGAAGCTTTTTGGAGAGTTCGAATGAACGCAGTCACCGATACACCCGTGACCGAGATGCCCGCCCCCTTCGTTTTTACCGACGCAGCGGCTGACAAGGTCAAGCAACTGATCGAAGAAGAAGGCAATGCGGACCTGAAACTGCGCGTTTTCGTGCAGGGCGGCGGCTGCTCGGGCTTTCAGTACGGTTTTACGTTCGACGAAGCCGTCAACGAAGACGACACCGTCATGAACAAGAGCGGCGTCCAGCTGCTGATCGATTCGATGAGCTACCAGTATCTGGTCGGCGCTGAGATCGACTATAAGGACGACATCAACGGCGCGCAGTTTGTTATCAAGAACCCGAACGCTACGACCACCTGTGGTTGCGGCTCGTCGTTCTCGGTTTGATGGCCGGCCGGTTAGGCGACAGGTTGTAAAGGAAACGGGGCTTCGGCCCCGTTTCTTATTGCCTGAGCCAAACATCGGACTCTTCGCTTAGCGCGGGTAGATCGCCCCGAGCACGCGCTCGGCTGAGGCGCCAGTGACTGCCGGCAAATTGCCTGGCAAGCGCGCCACGCAGCGCATGGCAAGCCAGGCGAACGCCAGCGGCTCGACCTGGCTCGGCGGGACGCCGAGCGCGTCGGTTGTCATCACGGGCACGCCGCTTACGCCGCTGTCCTCCAGCGCCTGTCGCAGGGCTTTGAGAATCTCCGGATTGCGTGCCCCGCCGCCGCACACATAGACCGCCCTGGCGTCCGATGCATGTCGTTCGATTTCGCGTGCAACCGTTACCGCGGTCAGCGCGACCAGTGTGGCTTGTACGTCGGCGGGGGCGAGGGCGGCGAACGGTTGGAGCTTTGCATCCAGCCATTGCGCGTTGAATAAGTCACGGCCGGTGCTTTTCGGCGGTTGTTGCGGGAAGAAAGGTTCGTCGAGCAATGCACAAAGGAGCGTGCGGTCGACCTGGCCGCTCGCGGCGAAGTGACCGTTTTCGTCGAAAGGCTTGCCGAGATGGCGCTGCGCCCACTCGTCGAGCAGGACGTTCGCCGGCCCGCAGTCGAAGCCGCGCACGCCGCCGGTCGCGTTCAGGATCGTGATATTGCTGATGCCGCCCAGAT